>NZ_JBVFKR010000001.1:0-986681 GCF_055484705.1 Gottfriedia sp. ABJ_BB2_2 | reverse complement strand
GAGCTAAACAGTCGCCTCCACATTTCGTGATGTCTAGTTCCGGCTCCTAGCTCCTCGAGTCATAAGCCAAACCCCATTAAAGGTAAAAAGCACCTTTATTGGTTTTTGTCTTATGCTTGTCGGAGCTGAACAGTCGCCTCCACATTTGGGATGTCTAGTTTCGGCTCCTTGCCCCTCGAGTCATAAGCCAATGCCTATTAAAGTTAAAATGCAACTTTTATAGTCCTTGTCTTATGCATGTCGGAGCAGAGCAGTCGCCTCCACTTTTCGGTCTGTCGAAAAATGTGAATAGATTGGGCATAGACTTTTGTTTTTGACATATGTATAATTAAACAACACTTATAAAAATTTATTCATTTTATACTGATTTCGTATAAAGGAAGTAAAGTGTTATAAGTATCTTTAATTGTTTGAATGAGATTTTCTTTTGAAATCGTAATGGCTTCATCTTTTGGAATTGTAATGCCACAAAGGTACTCAGCTTTTTTTACATCATGGAATCTTTGAATTCCTTGTTGGAAGTCATCTTTTTTCATTTTACTTCTTTGATGAACATCAGGCTTCATGTGGTCATAGGAAATAACAAAGTTTTTAGGTATTAGCTTAAATAGTTTGTTTTTATTTTTATCAAAATTTGTTGCAATCTTTTGTTTATTTGGACTTTCGTAAATAACGCCAAAAAGAACAAAAAGATGCGTGCCCCAAAGCCCAAACTGAAAATGAGGTAGCATTTTATATCCTCGTTTATTCGTTGCAAATGCGATCCAAGTGTCTTTTGGAGCATTAACTGTACGACGTGCGTGTTTGGCAATATGACTGAAGAATTCTTCATCAGTTGAGTTGTTTAAAAAAGGAAGGATTTCTTGTTCAATTTCCTTGAATTTTGGTTGAATTTCACTTTTAATAGCATCCATTCTAGTTTCTAAGGATGAGTCAGTTGTGAAGATGTTAAAATCGCTTTCTGTAAAAAATGGTTGATTCATTTTGGACCCCCTAGTATATAGTCTTTAAATAGTATACCATGATTGTCCACAAACAAATGGGTAGAATGTTTCACTATAAAATAGTTACATTATAAGCTCAAATAACATATATTAGTAGCAAAATAAAAATCAGAAAATTTTGTTAATTAAACTGAACACATTTTGTTTTGCCAACTTATATTCTATGGAGGGATAATAATGAGACAAGTGATTAATGCGTTAAAAAGAACTGATGCTGAGAAAAGAATTCCTGTACTTAGATTAGAATTAGATTATGAATTAGCAACATTATTCGATGCAATGACTATTAACGACAATGAAGCTATGATTGAATCTAAGAAAAAATTAGAAGTACTAAGATTAGAATTAATTCGTTTAGAAGCTTAGCGAGTATTAAATTACCGAACCTTTAAATAGGTTCGTTTTTCTGTGCACACATTTCATTAGCCCAACGATGTATCGTATGCCCACCCTCCAAAAAAGTTCCTCATTTTTATAATAAAATCATTTCATTAGGTTTTTTTAGGATATTATTGGTAAACTGATAAACAGAAGATATTTTATCAGTTTAGATGTAGACATTGGAGTGTTTAAAATGAAAGAAGATTGGACAAAAATAGAGCAATTTGCAAGAAACCTTCTGATTAATGCCACGAAAGATATTAAAAGTTCCTTATATGACTCCATTACTATTAATACAAAATCAAATGAAAATGACTTAGTAACAAATAAAGATGAAGAAATTCAAAAATATTTCTTCGAGAACATAAAAAAAGAATTTCCTCATCATTCCCTTCTCGGTGAAGAAGGAAAAGGTGAAGATCTAAAAAATGTAAACGGTATCGTCTGGATATTAGATCCAATTGATGGGACGATGAACTTTGTTCATCAAAAACGGAACTTTGCAATTTCATTAGGGATTTATGAGAATGGAATTGGGAAAATGGGCTTTATATTTGATGTAATACATAACGAATTATATTTTGCAAAAAACGGTGAAGGTGCTTATCTAAATGATCAAAAAATAAGCCCATTAAAAAATATCGTCATAGAAGAGGCGATTGTAGCAGTCAATGCGATTTGGTTGACAAAAAATCGATATTTAAATCATGAAAAACTAGGATTATTAGTAAAAAAAATAAGGGGTAGTCGTTCTTATGGTTCAGCAGCACTTGAGATGGTTTATGTAGCAACAGGTAGGATAGATGCATATATTACCCCTAGATTATCGCCATGGGATTTTGCGGCAGGGAAAATAATTGTAGAAGAGCTCGGCGGTATTTGTACGACTCTTACGAATGAAGAACTTTCGATTTTAAAAAATAGTTCAGTTTTAGTCAGTAACCCGTCGATACAAAATGAGTTGTTGACCAATTATATAGAATTTCTTCCTGAAAAAAAGGAAGGTAAGTTTTAAAGCTTACCTTCTCTTTTTAATTTAGCGCGTAAAATAAATCCATATCCTACTGAAAAAATCGAAGCAATAAGTGCGATAATAGCTCCAATAACGCTTTTTTCTGCTAATAAAATACCAACAAGAATTAAGAAAATGACAGATAATAGTGCTACAAATAATAGACGATATTTAATGCTCGACATGATGAAACCTCCTGTTCCTATTCTTATTTTACTTAAAGTATATATGTATGTAAATTTGAAAAAAACAATATTTACGAAATTTTTATATTAATTTTATATAGGATTAAAAACATTTAGTTGAAAAATTATGTCATGCATGTGCTATAATGTTTTAGTTAATAATGAAAATAGATGTGGAAACATTTTAGGAGTGAATATATTTTGAAAAAAAGAGAAGATTTACGCAATATTGCTATTATTGCGCACGTTGACCATGGTAAAACAACTTTAGTTGATGAACTATTAAAACAATCTGGTACATTCCGTTCTAACGAAAATGTTAACGAACGTGCAATGGACTCTAACGATATAGAGCGTGAACGTGGTATTACGATTTTAGCGAAAAACACTGCAATTCAATATGAAGGTAAACGTATCAACATCATGGATACTCCAGGTCACGCTGACTTTGGTGGAGAAGTAGAACGTATCATGAAAATGGTTGATGGTGTACTATTAGTAGTTGATGCATATGAAGGATGTATGCCTCAAACACGTTTCGTACTGAAAAAAGCATTAGAACAGCATTTAACACCAATCGTTGTTGTAAATAAAATTGACCGTGACTTTGCTCGCCCAAATGAAGTAGTAGATGAAGTTATCGATCTATTTATTGAATTAGGTGCTGATGAAGATCAATTAGAATTCCCAGTTGTATTCGCTTCAGCGATCAACGGTACTTCAAGCTTAGATTCAGATCCAGCGAAACAAGAAGGAAACATGAATGCATTATTTGATACAATTATTGAGCACATTCCAGCTCCAATTGATAATAGTGAAGAGCCATTACAATTCCAAGTTACATTATTAGATTATAATGATTATGTTGGTCGTATTGGTATTGGTCGTATTTTCCGTGGAACAATGAAAGTTGGTCAATCAGTTGCCTTAATGAAACTTGATGGATCAGTAAAACAATTCCGTATTACAAAAATGTTTGGATTTATCGGATTAAAACGTATTGAAATTGAAGAAGCTCAAGCTGGAGATTTAGTAGCAGTTTCTGGTATGGAAGATATCAACGTTGGTGAAACAGTTTGTCCTGCAGAATACCAAGATGCACTTCCAATCTTACGTATTGACGAGCCAACTCTTCAAATGACGTTCTTAGTAAATAACTCACCATTTGCTGGTCGCGAAGGTAAGTTTGTAACTTCTCGTAAAATTGAAGAAAGATTATTACAAGAACTTCAAACAGACGTAAGTTTACGTGTTGAAAACACTGATTCACCTGATGTTTGGATTGTTAGTGGACGTGGAGAGCTTCACTTATCAATCTTAATTGAAAACATGCGTCGTGAAGGTTATGAGTTACAGGTTTCTAAACCAGAAGTTATCATTCGTGATATTGATGGCGTAAAATGTGAGCCTGTTGAGCATGTTCAAATTGATGTTCCTGAGGAGTACACTGGTTCAATTATGGAATCAATGGGTGCTCGTAAAGGTGAAATGCGCGACATGGTTAATAATGGTAGCGGTCAAGTTCGTTTAACATTTATGGTACCAGCTCGTGGCTTAATTGGTTATACAACAGAGTTTTTAACATTAACTCGTGGCTATGGTATTATTAACCATACATTTGATAGTTATCAACCTGCAATCCAAGGTCAAGTTGGTGGACGTCGTCAAGGTGTATTAGTTTCTATGGAAACTGGTAAAGCTTCAACTTATGGTATCATGGGCTTAGAAGACCGTGGTGTAATCTTCCTTGAAGTTGGTACAGAAGTATATGATGGAATGATTGTTGGTGAACACAACCGTGAAAATGACTTATCAGTAAACGTTGTTAAGGTTAAGCAAGCAACAAACATTCGTTCAGCAAATAAAGATCAAACAACTACAATGAAAAAACCACGTATCATGACGCTGGAAGAATCATTAGAATACTTAAATGATGATGAGTACTGTGAAGTAACACCTACATCAATTCGTTTACGTAAAAAGATTCTTGATAAGAATGAGCGTGAGCGTGTAGCGAAAAAGAAAAAATTCGCAGAGTAAGAATAAATTATTTAAAATAATTATGATATAATAAAAACCGACTAACATATTAGTCGGTTTTTTATTAACGTTTAGGGGGATAACGAAATTGGCTCCAAATGAATTAGACAAGTTAGAGTTTGTTATTAGAAATATAATAAAGATAACGAATGAAGATTTTCAATTGTCGATGTGGATTTTATATGGATTAATTATTGTATTAAGTATAGCGGTCTATCACTTAGGTTTTGCGAAAAAACTTAGTATCATAAAAATGTTAATCACTTATGTATTACTATGTGTAGGTTGTACATTCTTAACATTTTTAGCACTTCGAATTCCAATTGTAGAGGCATTGCTTGCAAGTGTATTTGTTTTAGGGATTTATAAAATACGATTACATCAATCTAAAAAAAATAATGCAACTACATAGTTAATTTGTTAATAGAAAGTGGGATTTTAGGATGAATTCTGTTCAGGATGCTTTATATAACTGGTTAACAATAAAAGTGATATATGATGGAAGACCATCTGATGAAGCAGCAAAAGAGACGTATGAAATGTTTGATACAATTTTAAAAGAGGATCATAAAGTTTCCAATATTAAAATTGAAGTAATGGAGGATTTCTACTTAATCTCATTCACTCAAGGTGAAAAGGATCGAACGACTCGTTTTCCAATTGAAATGATCGATTGTTTTTTAGATCAAGTAAAAGTGAATCCTGAAAAATATTAATACTACTGCTCTTTGGAAACTCATTTTTTCTTGTTGCAGTTCCTAGCGATCACTGTAAATACCAAAAGCCTAGAAAGAATTCTAGGCTTTTTTATTTTGCGTTTGTTATTACCATTCGTCATTATCTTTTATTGGTTTTTGAAAACGGAATTTTCCAGTAGCAATTCTTTGCTCTGTTTTTATCGTAATCCTGTCATAGCATTCAGAACAAGTGTATGTATGGATTGGTCGATTGCGTAGTTTTTTAGCGATTGGTGATTCATCACTAATTGATTCTGATTTATCACAGATCATACATTTAACTCTCATGTAAAGTTTCTCTCCTTATATCTGTAACTTAAGTTAACATAATTATAACAGGTTTTAGAATATATTTTTATAAATCAAATTAATAAGCAGGAAGTTTTTATATAAACTTTGAATTATCTTAGTATACTCTTTATTTGAAGGAGATGAAACAGTGATGGCAAACAGTATCGAAAAAGAATTGTCACCAGTTTTACTTGAAGACTGTAATAAAGAAAAAATTGTCTTATTAAGTACAATTAGTAGTGAGAAAAGCATTCCTGTTATGAATGCAATTTCATGGTTTATTGCTTTAGATGAGAAAACAATTCGATTTGCGATCGATCAACGTTCATTAGTTGTTTCAAATGTTGAGGCAAATAGAACTGTTTCATTTAGCTTATTTTCGAATGAAACCGTCTATAACATTTTAGGTGATGCAAAAGTGTTAACAAAGCAAATGCCTACTATTCCGTTGAAATTAGCATGTATTGAAGTCAAAATTAATGAAGTGAAAAATATTTTATTTTATGGTTCGAAAATTATTACAGAACCACAATATGCAAAAACGTATGATGAAAGAGCTGCAAAGAAATTAGATGATGCTGTTTTAAATGGCTTAAGAACGCTTGAAGTTTGATGGCATGATAAAACGTATTCTAAAGTAGAGAGAAATTCATATAATATATAAACGGTTCGTCCATACTTCACTAGTAACCTAACTGTTTTTAAAACTTGCACTTAGAATTTAATTCAAATATTTTATTCTGTGTTATTTGAGTCAGGAGGTTAAGGATTGAGTAAAATATACGTTCTCGACACCAATGTACTATTGCAAGATCCACTAGCAATCTTTTCATTTGATGACAATGATGTAGTTGTACCTGCTGTTGTATTAGAAGAGGTAGATTCAAAGAAGAGATATATGGATGAAGTAGGTCGCAATGCTAGGTATGTTTCCAAATTAATCGATAGCTTTCGAGAACTAGG
Source organism: Gottfriedia sp. ABJ_BB2_2 (assembly GCF_055484705.1). Taxonomy (NCBI): domain Bacteria; kingdom Bacillati; phylum Bacillota; class Bacilli; order Caryophanales; family Bacillaceae; genus Gottfriedia; species Gottfriedia sp. ABJ_BB2_2. The sequence goes on along the minus strand of NZ_JBVFKR010000001.1, from coordinate 980,068 downwards.
GAAATTACATGAAAGTATTCCTCTTGAAAATGGTGGTACGTTTAGAATTGAACTAAATCATCGTTCGTTTCAGCAGTTACAAGAAATATTTGTTGAAAAAACAAATGATAATCGAATTTTAGCAGTCGCGAAGAATTTATCTCTCGAAGAAGAAGCAAAAGTTGATGGCAAAACAGTTATATTAGTTAGTAAAGACACTTTGGTGCGTGTCAAAGCTGATGCATTAAACTTATTGGCGGAAGATTACTTAAGTGATCGAGTGGTAGAGGTTGACCATATATATACTGGCTATCTAGAGTACTACATAAATACGGAGCTACTAAATAAGTTTTATGAAAAAACTGAATTACCAGTATCTGACGTTGCGAACCATCCTTTTTATCCAAATCAATTTGTTGTTTTGAAAGATGCTTTAGGAGGTTCAAGCTCAGCGCTTGGTATTGTAGACCAATCAGGTACAAAAATTAAAAAATTCGTTTTTTCTAATGATCATATTTGGGGCATTCGTCCAAGGAACGCACAACAATCAATGGCGTTAGAACTACTGTTACGAGATGATATTCCACTTGTAACATTAATTGGGAAAGCAGGGACTGGCAAAACTTTATTAGCTTTAGCAGCGGGTCTTATGCAAACAGAAGATTTACAAAACTATAAAAAATTATTAGTTGCAAGACCAATTGTTCCTGTCGGGAAGGACTTAGGTTATTTACCTGGTGAGAAGGATGAAAAGCTAAGACCTTGGATGCAACCAATTTATGATAATCTTGAATACTTGTTTAATACGAAAAAACCTGGGGAACTTGATGCAATATTAGCTGGTATGGGTTCTATTGAGGTAGAGGCACTAACTTATATAAGGGGTAGAAGTATTCCAGAGCAATTTATCATTATTGATGAGGCCCAAAATTTAACTAGACACGAGGTAAAAACGATATTAACTCGAGTAGGGGATAAGAGTAAAATTGTCTTAATGGGAGATCCAGAACAAATTGATCACCCGTATTTAGATGAATATAACAATGGTTTGACTTATGTTGTTGAAAAATTTAAAGATCAGAAAATAAGTGGTCACGTGAAGCTCGTTAAAGGAGAGAGATCATCGATTGCTCAATTAGCAGCAGATTTATTGTAAATAAGTAATGGTGCAGTAAATCTTTCAAATTAGTCATTGTAAAAAACATCCTACAAATTCGTAGGATGTTTTTGTTAGAAAATTATTTTTTGTATTGATGTAATCGGTGTATCTTTATTTGAACCATCTTTAAAATATAAATGAACTGGACCTTCTTCAATAATTCTTTTTCCGTTGTTAGAAAATGCTAAATATGATTCGTAAACAGTTTCAAACGGTAATGTAATCGTTGATTTTTCTGTCTGAATCGTAACGTTCTGTTCTCGAGATTTGGGTTTACTATTATCGATAAAATATGAAAATGGCATAACATACGTTTTTTCAAGCCATTCTTTCTTTGTTTGAGCAAATGGGATACTAGTATCTACTTTTGCTCCTTCAATAATTTCTCGATCCCAATGTTTTGAAACACTCTTCGTGTATTTTTCAATAGCGTTTTCCGTTTCAATGTTCCCTTTAAAAATAAGCTCAAGTTCAATTTTTCTTTCATCAAAGATCCATACACTTGGATCAATTGTTAGTGGGTGCTCGACCTCACCAGTAATTAAAAATACATCACTCATTTGTTGTCTCCCCCGGAGTTTAAATTATATATATAGTTTACGACTAATTCTAAGAGTAAAGCAATGTATTGATATAGAAAACTGTTTACCTTAAAAATATTGATATGAAAAATTGAATTATAGAGTATAATGAATAGAACTTACATTTTATAATAGTTAAAATGTTTCATAATAGGAAATACTTTAATACAATTAAATTGAAGTGATTTTTGTAAATAATAGTCAACATGAACTTGAATGCATTTTACATATTATAATAATGACGTTTTTAAGTTGATTTTTCTTTAAAAGAACTATAATATTAAGAAGTATAGCTTGTACGGAAGCGGAGGGAGAAAATTGAGGTCTGATGCTGTAACGGATTACAAAGATAAAGCATTCGAATTATTAAAAAAAGATGCTGAAAAAATTTTAAAACTTATAAATGTACAACTTGATCATTTAACAATGCCACAATGCCCTCTATATGAAGAGGTTTTAGATACTCAAATGTTCGGTTTATCGAGAGAAATCGATTTTGCATCTCGACTTGGATTAATTGAAGTTGAGCAAGGTAAAGAGCTTCTATCAGAACTAGAACGTCAATTATCTGCTTTGCATGATGCTTTTACTAATCAAAAAAATAAATAGTTAGTATGATCCAAAAGCTCAAACAATACTTTGTTTGAGCTTTTTTGTTTTATTTTAATTGCATAAGGAATTAATCTATGAATCTATGTTACAATATTGATATTTATAAAGGGAATTTCCCAAAATAGTTGAATACATAATGTATAAAGAATTGAAGCAGGGATGATTAGCAATGTTAAAAAAATATTTAAAAAATATGGACTATATGATTATTGTTCCATTACTAATTTTATGTTTATTTGGATTAATTATGGTATATAGTGCTAGCTCGGCATTACCAACCATTCGCTATCAAAGTGAAAATTGGGCAAGTGATCATTTTTTTCGTAAACAGCTGCTTGCATTTGAAGTTGGTATGGGTGCTTTTGTTTTATTAACGTTAATACCCTCAACAATCTTTAAAAAAAGAATTATTTTATTATTAAATCTACTAATTAGTTTAGGGTTATTAATAGCTGTATTAGCGTTTGGACAAGTGGTTAATAATGCCAAAAGTTGGGTGTTTGGGATACAACCTGCTGAATTAATAAAATTGAGTTCGATCATTTTACTAGCGGGTTGGTACTCAAAAAGACAAAAAGGGATTACAAGGAATTGGAAGATGTTATTTGCTCCTTGGTTAATCATTATGTTATACGTCATTTTATTACGTATGCAACCAGATACAGGTACGGCCATTTTAATTATTGCAACTTGTGCTGTTGTTTCATTTTGTAGTGGGTTTATTGTAAAAAGACTAATTCTTTTGTTTACTGCAGGAATTATCGTTTTATATCCTTTAGTAAGTTTTTGTGTAAGTTTTGGTGTTGGACTAACAGATGTACAAGTTAATCGATTTCTAGCATTTCGAAATCCATTTGATTATGCACAAGATATTGGTTTTCAAATAGTCAATTCGTTAATTGCTTTTGCCAATGGCGGTTTTACTGGAGTGGGATTAGGTAAAAGTATTCAAAAGTTAGGTTACTTACCAGAACCACATACTGACTTTATATTAGCCATAATTGGAGAAGAAACAGGTTTGATTGGCGTTATCATTGTCATCATTTGTATATTTTTAATTGTTTGGCGTGGTTTACTAATTGCACATCAATCAAATGATTCATTTGATTCATTATTGGCAACAGGAATTTGTGCATTGATTGCTATTCAAACATTTGTAAATATCGGTGGTGTTACATCGCTAATCCCATTGACAGGTGTACCTTTACCATTTGTAAGTTATGGCGGTACGTCAATGATGGTGATGTTATCAATGGTAGGTATGTTAATGAATATTTCCATTCGCAATAAAATGAATAAAGAAACGTTATAATCTGTTTCTTAATGCAATCATAGATTACATTTCATTTTTAATCATTTATCTTTCATGAATACAGGAGGCATTATTATGACTTATACGAAACAAATTAAAAAAGTTTTAGTTGCTAACCGTGGCGAAATCGCTATTCGTGTATTTCGAGCATGTACTGAGTTAGGTATTCGCACCGTAGGTATTTATTCAAAGGAAGATGAAGGGTCATATCACCGTTATAAAGCGGATGAAGCATATATCGTTGGAAAAGGTAAAAAACCAATTGATGCTTACCTTGATATTGAAGGGATTATTGAAATTGCAAAGAAAAATAATGTAGATGCTGTCCACCCTGGGTATGGTTTCTTATCTGAAAACATTAAATTTGCTCAAAGATGTGAAGAAGAGGGCATTATTTTCATTGGTCCTCATTCAAAACACTTAGATATTTTTGGAGACAAAATTAAAGCAAAGCATGAAGCGTTAAAAGCTAAGCTTCCAATTATACCAGGAAGTAATGGTCCAGTTGAAACGCTTCAGGATGTTGTAGAATTTGGAGAAACTTATGGATTCCCAATCATTATTAAAGCTGCTCTTGGCGGCGGTGGAAGAGGTATGCGAATTGTCCGTAATAGCTCTGGTTTAAAAGAAGCTTTTGATCGAGCAAAATCAGAAGCAAAAGCTGCATTCGGTAATGATGAGGTTTACGTAGAAAAATATATTGAAAATCCTAAACATATCGAAGTTCAGATTTTAGGTGACCACCAAGGTAATATCATTCATTTGTATGAAAGAGACTGCTCAATTCAACGTAGACATCAAAAATTAGTTGAAGTTGCTCCGTGTACATCAATCACTGAAGAATTAAGACAGCGTATTTGTGAAGCGGCAGTTCAATTAATGAAAGATGTTGAGTATGTTAATGCAGGGACAGTTGAATTTTTAGTTTCTGGAAATGATTTTTATTTTATAGAAGTAAATCCACGTGTTCAAGTTGAGCATACGATCACTGAGATGATCACAGGAATCGATATTGTACAAACTCAAATTCTAATTGCACAAGGTAATAGTTTACATAATGAAAAAGTAGGAATTCCATTACAAAATGATATTCCTAGAATTGGTTTTGCAATTCAAGCGCGTGTAACAACAGAAGATCCATTAAATAATTTTATGCCAGACACTGGAAAAATCATGGCTTACCGTTCTGGTGGTGGTTTTGGTGTACGTTTAGATACGGGGAATAGCTTCCAAGGAGCTGTTATTACACCTTACTATGATTCGTTATTGGTTAAAGTTACGACTCATGCACTGACATTTGAAGGTGCTGTAGCAAAATTAAATAGAAACTTGAAAGAGTTCCGTATTCGTGGAATTAAGACAAATATTCCATTTTTAGAAAATGTTATGCAACACAATGATTTCTTATCTGGTGAATATAATACGTCATTTGTTGACTCATCACCTGAATTATTCGTATTTGCAAAACGAAGAGACCGTGGGACAAAATTATTGAATTATATTGGAAATGTAACTGTAAATGGGTTCCCAGGTATTTCGTCTTCAGAAAAACCAGCATTTGAAGATGTCATTATTCCAAATGTAAGTGATATCCAGATTGCAGATAAAGGGACAAAGCAATTATTAGATGAACTTGGTCCAGATGAATTTTCAAAGTGGTTAAAAAATCAGCCAAATGTTTTGTTTACTGATACAACTTTTAGAGATGCACATCAATCACTTTTGGCAACTAGAATCCGTTCGAAAGACCTACAAGCTGTGGCAGAGCAAACATCAAAATTGTTACCGAATCTTTTCTCAATGGAAATGTGGGGAGGCGCAACGTTTGATGTAGCATACCGATTCTTAAATGAAGACCCATGGGAAAGATTATTAACTTTAAGACAGCAAGTACCAAATATCTTATTCCAAATGTTATTACGTGGCTCAAATGCTGTTGGTTATAAAAATTATCCTGACAATTTAGTGAAAAAGTTTATTGAAGCATCAGCACAAGCAGGAATTGATGTGTTCCGTATTTTCGATAGCTTAAACTGGATAAAGGGTATGGAGGTTGCTATTGATGCTGTTCGCGATAATGGCAAATTAGCAGAAGCTTCTATTTGTTACACAGGTGATATTTTAGATCCATCTAGAACGAAATATAACTTAGCTTATTACAAAGAGCTTGCTAAGGATTTAGAATCAGCAGGTGCGCATATATTAGCGATTAAGGATATGGCAGGTCTCTTAAAGCCACAAGCGGCTTATGCGTTAATTAGCGAGCTGAAGGCGACGGTAGACTTACCAATCCATCTTCATACTCACGATACGAGTGGAAATGGTTTATACACATATGTAAAAGCAATAGAGGCTGGTATTGATGTAGTCGATGTTGCAATTGGTAGTATGTCAGGCTTAACATCACAACCAAGTGTAAACAGTTTATATTATGCACTTCAAGGTTCAGACTTTGAAACTAATTTAAATATTAATGGATTAGAACAATTATCTACGTATTGGGAAGGCGTACGTAAATATTATAGTAGTTTTGAAAGCGGAATGGTGTCACCGCACACAGAGGTGTACCAGCATGAAATGCCAGGTGGACAATACTCTAATTTAAAACAACAAGCAAAAGCAGTAGGGTTAGGGGATCGTTTTGAAGCCGTAAAAGATATGTATGGTCGTGTAAACCAACTATTTGGTGATGTTGTGAAAGTAACACCTTCATCTAAAGTAGTAGGTGATATGGCATTATTTATGGTACAAAATAATCTTGTTGAAGATGATATCTATGAAAAAGGTGACGGAATTGATTTCCCAGATTCAGTAGTAGAATTCTTTGAAGGACAGTTAGGTCAGCCACATGGAGGGTTCCCTAAGAGCCTACAGCGTGTCATCTTAAAAGGGAAACAGCCTTTGACAGAAAGAGCTGGCGAGACGTTAAAACCGATCGATTTTAAAGATGTGGAAGAATATTTATACCGTACATTAAAACGACAAGTTACCAATTTTGATATTTTATCTTATTGCTTATATCCGAAAGTATTTATGGATTATCAAAACAATTTTGATAGTTATGGTGACCTTTCAGTGTTAGATACACCTTCATTCTTCTATGGAATGAAATTAGATGAAGAAATTAAAGTTGATATTGAACGTGGAAAAACATTGATTGTGAAATTAGTATCGATTGGACAAGCACAACCTGATGCAACAAGAGTGATCTATTTTGAATTAAATGGTCAGCCACGTGAAATAGTGGTGAAAGATTATTCTATTAAGTCAACCGTTGTTCAAAAAAGAAAAGGCGATTCTAGCAATCCAAACCATATTAATGCGACAATGCCAGGAACAGTATTAAATGTTTTAGTTAAAAAAGGTGATGTTGTTGAAAAAGGACAAACATTAGCGATTACTGAGGCAATGAAGATGGAAACAACTGTACAATCTCCATTTACTGGAGTAGTAAGAGATTTATTTATTACATCTGGTGAGAGTATTTCAACAGGAGACTTATTAATTGAATTAGGACAAAAATAATAAAAAGGTATTTCTTCAGTGTTTAGCTGAGGAAATACCTTTTTTTATGAAATCACTTTATTTTGTTGTAATTGGGAATTTGATTTTTTACTTCTAGCACTTAGTAGACATTGGAAGCTCAAAATCGCAAATAAGCAAGAAATTAAAATGGCATGTGTTAACGCGACATAAATGTTTAAGTTTGTTAAAATGATGAATGCGCCACAAATAACTTGTAAAGTAACAATAATTGCTGATACGAGCCATCCTACATATATTCCACGTTCTTTTCGATAGTTTTTATAAGCATGAATAAAGGCGATGATGACCCAAAGGAATAAAATGAATGCCGCTATGCGATGACCCATCTGTACCCATTCATGAAATTGAGTAGGGAATCCGTTATTGGCTTTACTACACATTGGCCAGCTTGGACAAACCAAACTTGCATTCTCATGCCTTACAAGTGCACCTGTATAAACGACTAAATATGAGTAAATCCATAGTCCGTACGTATGAATTTTCATTGTTTTTCCAACAAAAAACGTATCTTTTTGATAATTTCTATCACGTTCAAAAATTAGTAATGTTAACATAACAACAGCAGCGAAACAGATTAATGAGATTCCAAAATGAATTGCTTTAACTGCAGGAACTTGTCCCCAAACAACTGCTGCAGCTCCAATTAATGCTTGTGCAACTAAAAAAACACATGAGATGATTGCTAAAAATTTCGTTTCTCTTTTATGTGGAATAATAATCCAAGCAAGCACCGCTAATAATAATACTGACATTCCTGCAAGACCAGATGCTGCTCTATGTGATAATTCAATTACTGTTTCAATTGTTAAATTATCAGGAATGATTTGACCTTTACATAATGGCCAAGATTTTCCGCATCCAAGTCCAGAATTTGTCTTTGTTACGAGTGCCCCACCCAGTAAAACAATAAGAAGTACGAATGAGGTCAATAATGAAACCCCTTTTAAAACACGTAGCAAAGTATATACACCCACTTTTATAAAATAATAATAATTGTTAAAATTTATCTATTAAAAAAATTATTCTGCTAATAATACTTCTATATCATATAAGATTACGACATAAAATTCAAAGATAACCTTTCATTTTAGACATAATATTTGTTTTTTCTACACATAGGATGTATTCAATTTTAAAATATAGAAATAATTAATTTTATAATTAAATAGTATTTAGTATTGAAAAGCTAGACTGTTTACGTTAAAATTTTTTTGAAACGTACACAATTTGTTCATATATTTATCACAAATATTTCATTTGATTTAGTTTAATAGAAATAGGTTAAAATTTAATTATAATTAAACAAAATTATATTCGCTTAATGAAATATGAAGTTTTGTTGAAAAGAGGAGGATTGACTTGGAACAATTAGCAAATAATGTTTCTAATGATAGGGAAATGGATCATCCTTCTTCTTCACTAAAGAAAGATTTACTTTCTTTAATGAAAATAGGGATCGTGAATTCTAATATACTGACAACGTTTACAGGAATTTGGTTAGCTATCCAATTAAATGGATTAGATATATTAGATACTTTACCAAAAGCAATTTTAACAATTATAGGTTCATCGTTAATCATTGCAGGTTCTTGTGTAATCAATAACTATATTGATCGAGATATTGATCCATACATGGAAAGAACCAAAAATAGGCCAACTGTAACAGGGAATATCAAACCAAGTGTTACAATTTCAATTGGAATTATGTTACTAATCGTTGGTTTTACTTTTATGGCTTTTACTACTTTAATGGCTGTTGTATATGCATTTATTGGTGCATTTACATATATCGTACTATACACTCTTTGGACGAAACGTAATTACACGTTAAACACAGTAGTAGGTAGTATATCTGGTGCAGCACCCCCATTAATTGGATGGGCAGCGATTGATGCAGATTTGCATTTTATTGCTTGGATGCTGTTTTTAATCATGTTTATTTGGCAACCACCACATTTTTTAGCATTAGCAATGCGTCGCTCTGAAGAATACAAAAGAGCAGGTATCCCTATGTTACCAGTGGTGTACGGATTTGAAATGACGAAACGTCAAGTGATGATCTGGGTACTTTGTTTATTACCTCTGCCATTTTACATGCAAGATCTAGGTTTACCATTTATTATTTTTGCAACAATATTGAATATAGGATGGATAGTATTAGGAATTTATTGTTATAAACAAAAGAACGATCAAAAGTTCTCAAAACTAATGTTTATTTACTCGATAAATTATTTAACACTTCTATTCATGTCAATGATTGTGTTTACAATTTCGTTTTAGTTAGGGGTATTACGGGGGAAAATTTTATCGTTTGTTTAATCTTATTTTCAAATAAGAATGAAACACTTTAAATTGAAAGAGGGGGAAGTATACTTATGAAACATTGGCGATTAGTCTCGCTAATTTCCTTGATAGCAGTGATATTGAGTGGATGTGTTGGTAATCCAAATCAATCTACATTGATACCTCAAGGTGAAGTAGCAGAAATGCAGTACGAGCTTATGAAGCTAAGTACTATTATTATGGTATTTGTTGTTGCTGTTGTAACAGTACTTTTCCTTTATGTTGTCGTTAAGTTCCGTCATCGTAAAGGAGAAAAAGATGTTATTCCAAAACAAGTTGAAGGTAGTCATACTTTAGAGCTTCTTTGGACTATTATTCCTGTTATCTTACTTATCATTTTAGCAGTTCCAACTGTATCACAAACTTTTAAGCTTTCTGATGAAAAGCAAATCGCAAAAGATGAGAAAAAGAAAGATGCAATTGTTGTCAATGTAAACGCTCATCTTTTCTGGTGGGAATTTGAGTATCCAAAATCAAAAATTGTCACGTCTCAGGACATGATTATCCCAGTTGGTAAAAAAGTAATCTTAAACTTAAAAGGTGAAGATATTAAACACTCATTCTGGGTACCATCATTAGCAGGTAAAATTGATACAAACGTTGAAGGCACAAACAGAATGTGGTTATCAGCAGATAAAGAAGGTACATATAATGGTTTTTGTGCAGAATTTTGTGGTCCTTCACATTCTTTAATGCAATTTAAAGTAAAAGCTGTTAGTCAAGAAGAGTATGATCAATGGTTAGTTTCGATGAAAGATCAAAAAGGTCAAGCTGTAACTGCAGATGCTAGCGAGGGAGAAAAAATCTTCCAACAAAGCTGTATCGGTTGTCATGCTGCTGATGCAAATGACACAAGACCACCAGCTGCACGTCTTGCACCAAACTTAGCTAATTTCGGTGACCGTGAAATGGTTGCTGGTATTAAAGATAACAACGAAAAAAACTTAAAAGCATGGTTAAAAGATCCTGAATCAATGAAGCCAGGTAACCTAATGACAGGTAAATATGGTGACTTATCTGATGAAGAGATTGATGCTTTATCTGCTTACTTACTAAGCTTAAAAATTGCAAAATAATGGATGGATATGAAGCAAAGGGGGTAATACTGTGAGTTCTGTAGGGCATAAGAAACCACTTATATGGGACTATTTAACGACAGTCGACCATAAGAAAATTGCGATCCTGTATTTAATAGCAGGTGGTCTATTCTTCTTAGTTGGTGGAATGGAAGCGTTATTTATTCGATTACAATTAGCAATTCCTGACAACACCTTTTTAGTAGGTGATGCATATAACCAAGTATTAACAATGCATGGTACAACAATGATTTTCTTAGCGGCAATGCCGTTAATATTTGCATTCTTTAACGCGATCGTGCCTTTACAAATTGGTGCACGTGACGTAGCATTCCCGTTCTTAAATGCTTTAGGTTTTTGGTTATTCTTCTTCGGTGGAATTTTCTTAAACTTAAGTTGGTTTTTAGGTGGAGCGCCTGATGCAGGTTGGACTTCATACGCAACATTAGCTTTAGCTAGTAAATCTCATGGTGTAGACTTCTATTTACTAGGTCTACAGGTTTCAGGTATTGGTACATTAGCTGGGGGTATTAACTTCTTAGCAACAATTATAAACATGCGAGCTCCTGGTATGACTTATATGCGTATGCCACTATTTACTTGGACAGTATTTGTAACATCAGCATTAATTTTATTCGCTTTCCCAGCATTAACAATTGGTTTAGCATTATTAATGTTCGATCGCCTATTTGGTACAGCGTTCTTTGACGCTTCATTAGGTGGTAACTCAATGATCTTTGAACATTTATTCTGGATCTTCGGACATCCGGAAGTATATATTCTTGTTTTACCGGCCTTTGGTATCTTCTCAGATATCATTCCAGCATTCTCTAAGAAACGCTTATTCGGATATTCTTCAATGGTATTCGCAACAGTATTAATCGGTTTCTTAGGTTTCATGGTATGGGCTCACCATATGTTCACTGATGGACTTGGTGCAGTTGCAAATGCGATCTTCGCAGTAGCAACAATGGCAATCGCTGTTCCAACTGGTGTTAAGATCTTTAACTGGTTATTAACAATTTGGGGCGGTCAAGTACGTTTCACAACAGCAATGCTTTGGTCAGTTGCTTTTATTCCTTCATTCGTTTTAGGTGGAGTAACTGGTATTATGAATGCTGCAGCTCCTGCTGACTATCAGTTCCATGATAGTTATTTCGTAGTAGCTCACTTCCATTACGTAATCGTAGGTGGGGTAGTATTCGGTTTATTCGCTGGTGCACATTACTGGTGGCCAAAAATGTTTGGTAAAATCTTAAATGAAAAATTAGGAATTCTAACTTTCATTTTATTCTTTATTGGTTTCCATTTAACATTCTTTATCCAGCATTTCTTAGGATTAATGGGTATGCCTCGTCGTTACTTTACATATTTACCAGGACAAGGTTTAGAAACAGGAAACTTAATCAGTTCAGTTGGTGCAGCCTTCATGGGTGTTGCAACAATCGTGTTATTAATCAATGTAATTTACACAGCTGTTAAAGGAGAAAAAGCAGAAGGCGATGCTTGGGGTGTAGGTCGTACACTTGAGTGGGCAATTTCTTCTCCAGCTCCTGAATATAACTTTGCTCAAATTCCATACGTTCGTGGATTAGATGCTTTATGGGTAGAAAAAATGGACGGTAACGGTAAAATGACACCTGCTGAACCACTAGGTGACATTCATATGCCAAATTCATCTATTCTTCCATTCGTTATGTCACTAGGATTATTTATTGCTTCATTTGGGGCATTATATAATGATGGTTTAAAAAATCATACAGCAGTAGGTGTTTTAATCCTTGGCTTAGTGATTACGTTCGGATGTATGTTCTTACGTTCATGGATTGATGATCATGGTTATCATATTCATAAAGAAGATTTAGCGGACGAGGGGGTTAAAGCATAATGGAAATGAATCAAAAATTTACTGCTGAAACGTTCCCGCATAACCCTGAAAAAGCAACAGAAGAAGGTAAAAATAAGTTCTTAGCATTTTGGCTATTTCTAGGTGGAGAGACAGTACTATTCGCTTCATTATTCGGTACGTTTTTAGCGTTAAGAAACTCTACTGCTGGTGGAGCAAGTGCAAGTGAAATGTTTGAACCTACATTAGTGTTCATTGCTACAATGTTACTTTTAACATCATCACTAACAAGTGTATATGCTATGTATCATATGAAAAATTTCGAACATAAGAAAATGATGCTATGGTTAGGAATTACACTTTTATTAGGTTTAGGTTTCTTATTATTAGAAATTTACGAGTTTAGACACTATATGCACGAATATGAGTTTACAATGCAAAGTAGTGCATTTGGTTCTGCATTCTATACATTAGTTGGAACGCATGGTGCTCACGTATTTGTTGGGTTACTTTGGATCGGTACACTAATGTTAAGAAACGCTGGAAGAGGTTTAAATTTATACAATGCGCCTAAGTTCTACGTAGCAAGTCTATACTGGCACTTTATCGACGTTGTATGGATTTTCATCTTTACAGTAGTATACTTAATGGGAATGGTGGGATAAGGAATGGGTACAAATACAAACTCTCATCAAGGTCACAATCAAGTTGAATTAAAGTACCACAGACGTAAACATGCAGAAGAAATGAAGCAACAAGTTATCTCGTTCTTATTCATGATCGTTTTAACACTAGCTTCATTTGCGGCAGTTATTTACCGTGAACATATGGATGCATATTTCACAGTACCGTTTATCTTGTTATTAGCTGTAGTTCAGTTAGTTTTCCAACTTTATTACTTCATGCACATGAAGAATAGAGGACATAGCACAACGTCATTCTTCTTATATTCTGGATTGACTGTTGCGATCATTACACTTTTAACATTCTTAACTTTAATCTGGCTGTAATGAAAAGAGGAAGTGAATACTATTCACTTCCTTTTTCTATGTCAAAATAGTGTCGCTTATGAGTTGAATGCTTTCAAGTGATCTTACTAATAATAATTATATTTAGACATAATTCTGTCATACTTAAATTTGAACAAATTGTTCATAGTGGTATATAATTTAGTAGTATAATAGTTTGAATTGTGTATTTTTCTATTATAAAATCTAATTACTACTAAGATGCTTTCTTTTTCGACATCATTATATTAATGTAAGTAGTAGTGATCAGAAAGAGTGAATTCAAGAGATAAAGGGTGTGCATCGATGATTAATTTAAGTATGTTCGGATTCAAAGCTCTTTGGAGTCCTTACTTATTCGTATTTTTACTATTGGTAATTGCTGGATATTTTTATTTGATTCATAAATATCAATCAAAACAAAATGTAACGGAAACAAAACAAAAAGTCTATTTTATACTTAGTATTGCAATTATTTATATCGCTCAAGGTAGTCCAATTGATTTAATTGGTCATATTATCTTTAGTGCACATATGACAGAAATGGGCTTATTGTACTTAGTTGCTCCAATATTTTTGATTATCGGTATTCCTAATTGGTTATGGAATAAAATATTAAAACCTAAATTTGTAAATGGCTTTTTTACTTTTTTTACAAAGCCATTGATCGCATTAATTATTTTTAATGGTGTTTTTTCACTTTATCATTACCCATTAATATTTGATTTCGTAAAGACGGATAATGTTTATCACTTTTTATTTACGAATGTATTATTCTTTATGGCTATTTTCATGTGGTTCCCAGTTATGAATAATTTAGCGGAAAGACAAACTTTATCTGATATTCAAAAAATTGGTTATATGTTCGCAAATGGTATTTTATTAACACCTGCTTGTGCGTTAATCATTTTTTCAGGTCATCCATTCTATGCTACTTACAATGATCCAGTATTGTGGAGTAAGGCTATGGAATTATGTGTATCACCTGATATATTAAAATCATTAAATATTTCTGGACCAGAAGTATTGAACTTCATGACTGCTCGAGAAGATCAACAAGTTGGCGGTGTAGTTATGAAAATTGTCCAGGAAATAGTATATGGATGGGTTATTGGTTATAACTTCTTTAAATGGGCTAAAAGAGAACAAAATGGAAATAAAATTGATCCAATCAGTAGTAATCCATTATTGCTTAAAAAATCGTAGGGGTGGAAATTTTGAATTTACCAATTTTACCAACAATTAGTACAAGCTTTATTGTCATTAGTGCAATTTTAGTTGCAATTGGCTGGGTACTAATAGCTAAAAGAAATGTAGAAGCACATAAAAAAGTAATGTTCTTTGCTGGAGTATTCGCTTTATCATTTTTTATCGTATATGCTTCTAGAACAATCTTTATTGGAAACACAAACTTTGGTGGACCAGAGCACTTAAAATTGTATTATCATATCTTTTTATTCTTCCATATATTCTTAGCCACTACAGGTGGAGTATTTGGACTTGTATCTTTAATTTCTGGATTTAAAAATAAATTAAAGTTACATAAGAAAATTGGCCCAATTACTAGTATTATTTGGTTCTTTACTGCTATTACAGGTGTGTTTGTTTATTTCCTACTTTATGTATTGTATGAAGGTGGAGAAACAACTTCGGTGATTAAAGCGGTTTTAGGATTCTAATTTAAAAAAGTTAAAATAAAAGAGTGAGTAATAGAAGTTGTACTTCTATTACTCACTCTTTTTAATAATTATAGAATAATGAACTTACTAACAAGTGCGATTTGCTCTTCTGCTTTTTTCAGTAAATCTGCACTCTTATCTAATACTGCTTGAGGGAAGTTTTCACCTTCACCATACTCTACACCATGTGGGTAGTAATACTTACCTAATAATGGAGTTAGTAATTGAATTTTACCTTTGCTAGATTCAACGTGACCTTCAACAGAATAACCTTGTACACGTAGATAGTAAATTTCATTGCGAAGTTCAAATTTATAATCGTAAGTTACACGTTCGTAATCCCATTGACCTGCAAGGACAAAACCTAATTCTTCCATGATTTCATTTAATAATTTTACATTCACTACATGATTTTCTAAATTTGTATTTTCAAATTTCATGTTATTACCCCCTAAATTACTTAGAAAAAATCCCTACTAATATAATATTATCAATGACAATAATTAGCAATGAAAAGCTGATAAATGTATTTTAACTAATTTATATATTTTTTTGAATAATTTGGCTACAATGTATATATATAAATTAGATTACTACCGAGAAGGGAAGATAAAAATTGGAAAAGCTTTTAAAACTTTTCTTTTTTACAATAAGTTTCGTAACCGTATTTATATTCAGTCCACTTATTAAAGATTGGTTTATAAATATAACGAACGTGAATCAATTTCAAAGAGTCGATGAAGTTCAAGTACCTTTGACTGAACACACAGATACGAAAAGTGCAGCTAGCTTTTCAGTCATAGAATATATCGGTAAAAATGAACAAGAAGTGATGAAAGTTTATGGTAAGCCAACGCGAAAGGTTCCTTCTCAATATGATTATGATTGGCTCATTTACGATAAAGATCCAACAAATTACATACAATTTGGTGTTTTTAATGGTACGGTAGTGACAGTTTATGCTGCTGGAAATAAAATAGATGTATCTCCTTTTTCAATAGGTAGTCATTATGAAGAATCTATTGATCATGTGAATTTACATGAGAAGTTGTCTTTCTCATTACTAAATAATGAATATACATTTAAATTATCAACAACGGATTTACATGAACGACCACTTGTTGCAGTGAATGATAGTTATGCTCAACTTTATTTTGACCGATTTACTGGAAGTTTATTAGGTGTTAGATTCCTTTCTCCTGAAACGCTCATAAAGCAAAGACCATACGAATTAGTCTATAGTGGTAAATTAATTAGTCCAAATCCTTTAAATGAAGCGAAACAAGCAATAGTAGATCGAGAAGAAGAAAAACAAATTTTTAATCTGACAAATGTATACCGTAAAAGAATGAATTTATCAACATTAAAATGGAATGATGAAGCTTCAAAAGTAGCATTAGGTCATAGTAAAGATATGGTTGAGAACAAATATTTTGATCATCATTCATCATTGTACGGTAGCTTAGCTGATCGATTAAATGATGCTGATGTTCCTTATCGATTAGCTGGTGAAAATATTTCTGCAAATTATGTTGATGGAATTGCTTCTGTTTATGGTTGGATTAACTCTAAAGGTCACCGTGTGAATATGTATAAGAAAGATTACACCACACTTGGAGTTGGAGCATTTAAAAAATATTACACTCAAAATTTCATTAAATAATCAAAATCAAGCGGTAACGTTTCGTTATGTGCTTGGTTTTTTTATTTCCATACAAGCACGAAATTATTCTTCATACATAATTTTGTAATAAATGCTTTAAATTGGAGTGAGATGTGTGAGAAATAGTCAAAACCGTCCATCTATCGAACAATTCAGGCAATTTGTCAAAGAGCATCCTAAGCTAAGAGATGAAGTCAAAAAAGGAAAGAAGACGTGGCAACAATTTTTTGAAGACTGGTATTTATATGGTGAAGATAGTGATGAATGGGATGCTTATAGATCAGATAGTGGTAAAGCAACATCAAAAAAAGATTCAAAGAAAGAGCAATCCGGAGAAGGATATGTAGGGAAAGTGATGTCCTTTGTTAAGAATTTAGATCCAGATTCAATTCAAGATCATTTATCAAATGTAAATTCAACTTTAAATAATATTCAGCAATTAATTTCTCAATTTAAGTCTCCTGCATCGTCTAGTCAGCGTGAAGAAAAGAAAACGTCACAACCGTTTAACTTCAGACAGGATTAAGGAGGATGAAATGAGAAAAGATGTATTAGATTTTCTACAGAGTGATGAAGAGTATATTAAATTTATTAGGCAACAACCAAAATGGTATAGAAAACTTTCACGTAATCCTGAATTAACTGAAGACTTTAGACTTGCCTCTTTAGAGTTTTTTGGAAAAACGATTCCTCAGCGTGTAGATAAATTGCAAAATCAAGTTCAAATGGCATCTTTTATGATTGATATGTTTCAAGTATTAAAGGAACAGCAAGATCAAATTAGTACAACTGATTCTGCTGATACGACTGAAAATGAAAATGATTAATATTTTAAACTGTCATAGCTTTTTGCTACAATAAGGAATACAAGTTTCGAAAGGAGCAAAAGTTATGACAGAAATTTGTTTAGTAAGACATGGACAAACTGATTGGAATCTCAATCATATCATCCAAGGAAGAGAAGATATTCCCTTAAATGAAACGGGAAAAAAACAAGCATATGATAGCGCACGTTTTCTAAGTGGAGAAAAATGGGATGCAATTATAACGAGTCCATTATCTAGGGCAAAAGAAACAGCAATGGCCATTGCTGAGTTTACAAGTATAGATCAAATAATGGAAGATGATCGATTTGTTGAAAGAGAATTTGGAGAGGCTAGCGGAAGACCTGTATCTGAATTTCATGACCATATATATAATGACAATGTAGTTGGAATGGAGACAAATGAGCTTTTAATCCAAAGAGCATTTCATGCACTCCAAGATATTGCTGAAATTCATAAAGGTAAAAGAATTGTGATCGTTGCTCATTCACATACAATTAAAGCAATTTTACATGCAATTGATCCTATTAAAGTTCCATTTCAAACTGTTTTAAAAAATGCATGTGCCAATTATATTGAATATAAAGATGGTAACTGGAAGATTAATGCATTTAATGTATCCGATCATATAAATAGCTAAGCATCTACTTTTATTTTCCGAATTAATTATGGTATAGTTTATACTTGGAGGTGTAAGGAAATGTACGCAACAATTGAAACCTTGCAACTTATGACAGTATCAGAAGAAATTGCTTCTATGATCGTACAATCTGATGTTGCAGATCAGTATAGAGCTTCATATATAGCCTTAAATAGTGACAAAACCGCGCAAGACATCATCCAACGCTTTACAAAGACGAAAGACTTATATGAGGATGTTCAACGATTCGGAAAGTACCATCCTGATTATAAAGAAATTCGTAAAAATATGAGTGAAATCAAAAGAGAACTTCAATTGAATGAAACAATTGCTGCTTTTAAAAAAGCGGAAGATGCGATTCAGTTGCTGTTAGATGAGACAAGCTTCTTAATTGCTCAATCAGTTTCACCATCAGTAAAAGTACCAGCTGGTAATCCATACTTTGTGAATACTGGTGGAGGCTGTAGCACCGGTGGATGCGGTACAGGCGGTAAATGCGGATGTAAAACAAAGTAATATACTATGTAAGAATGACTCATTAATGAATAGTGAGTCTTCTTTTTTTATTAAGGCTCACAGTAGGACAAGTAAGGTAGGTTATATAAACGACGTACAGTTGTAGCGCATTATCATCCATCATACGGACAAAAGAGGCTTGAGCTTCACTTCACGGTAATGGAGTATCTTGGAGTTAACTAACGCATTCTTTAATAGTAAGCTCTGTTAATATTAATTGTTGATTTTAGCTAATGCTTTTAGAGTATGAAAAGAGAAACGTAAGTTAGAGAGTGATTGGAATGGAAGGTACGAAGACTCCTATGGGAGATGCGGGAAACTTGAGACCCCGCAGGCTTGCCGAGGAGGCTCAAGTCACGCCCCATGGAAAGCGAAGTACCTGGAATGGAAATCAACAGTCTTCTTTAACAGAGCCTAATAGTAAAAAAGTATTCGTAAACATCCGCTATCAATTATTTTCGGAATCTGGTACAGTTTATACATTCATTTCCACAACAAAACATTTTTTGATTAGGAACGTAAAAACGATGTCTAAAGACAAAGATATTCTGTTCAACTCGGACAAACTCAATTCGATAAATTAACTTGAATTGTGATGTATACTGTTTTGAGCATGTTAGGACAATGTTTTTAAGAAATGCATCGCTTTTTTGGGGATTAAGTGGTTGAATATATAAAAAGCTTACACCGCAAATCAGTTTATTTGAAACTACCCTCACTTCGTCATTTGAAGAAATACATAAAAGAAATTGATCCCATATATCATCTAACATTATTTTTCAACCCTTTCATAGGAATGAATTATGAAAGTTTCATTGCAAAAGAAAATTGGGATATGATATTCTATTTCTAACGGATTTTTTAAAGGAGAAAGTTATATGTTTGTGCAAAGACAAGGTATTATCATTTATTTACAGTCATTAAAGCAAGCAAAAATGTTACGTAAATTTGGAAATATTCACTTTGTTTCTAAGCGTTTGAAATATGTTGTCTTATACTGCAATATGGATGATATTGAACGAACAATAGAGAGATTGAAGAAATTTCATTTTGTAAAAAGAATCGAATTATCATATAAACCTTTTATTAAAACAGAGTATGAAAATGCGAAGCCAGATCATGCGAAAGAAAAGGAATATGATTATCAAGTAGATTAAAAACGATTGAATGGTCAACTTAATTTAGGAAGTTACTTCTAAATTAAACACCGTTCAATCGTTTTTTAATGAATTTGAATTATATTACTTCATAGGTGGAATAAAATGATTAAGTCTTAAAATGCCAATTAAATATTGTTGATATAATTCTATTGCATGGAAGGAACTTGAATGTCTAATATGTAATGTAATAATTTCTTTATTTAATGTAACTGCTAGTTCTTCAAATAGTTCTTCTCTTTTCGTAACTGATTGTTCTTTTAGTGTAATGCCTTCTCTGCAATAATATATTGGTTGAAATTCTCCAATAGTAGTAGGGCTTAAAATAACAGCGAACGTACAGCATTTCTGTTGATCTTTATCAGATGTTAACTTAAGTAAAAATTTTACTCTTTCTTTTTGAGATTTCGCTATTTCAAATAATTCATATAAATCGGAGTAACCTTCTCCTATTTCAATCATGCGTTGGATCATGATAAATCCCCCTTAAATATCTGTATTACATTGGATATGCATCACTTATTTTACAGGAATCAGGCATAAAAAAAAACCCCGCATTCGCAGGGCCCCTCTTATTAAAGTGTAATCACTTAAAAGAAGGCAAAGGGAGAGGAGAAACCGGAGGAAGAACTTATGGGGAAACGTAAGTCTTCTCCGCGGTTGGCAACAACATCAACTGAGATGTTGTTAAAAATAGTTATAACCAAAGAGAATGATTTTATACATTAGAAGAAGAATATGGAAAGAATTGTTTTGGTTTGTAGAAATTTATGTTAGGATATTTTGAGAATTGATAAATATAGTAGGTGTAAATAATGAGAGTAGTTTCAGGGAAATGTAAAGGTTTAAGTTTAAAGGCTGTTCCAGGTACAAGTACACGTCCAACAACTGATAAAGTAAAAGAAGCGATGTTTAATATAATTGGCCCTTATTTTGAGGGTGGTACTGTTCTTGATTTATTTGGAGGTAGCGGTGGGCTATCAATAGAGGCTTTAAGTAGAGGAATGGACAAAGCGATTATCGTAGATCGCGAAATGAAAGCAATAAAGACGATTAAAGAGAATTTAGAAACATGTAAACTTTTGGATTCAGCAGAGGTTTATCGAAATGATGCAGAGCGAGCAGTCAAAGCAATCATCAAAAGAGAAATACAATTTGAATTAATCATATTAGATCCCCCTTATAAAAAGCAGCAAATCGTTTCATTAATCGAAACATTTGACGAGAAAGAATTATTATCAAATGATGGTACAATTCTAGTTGAACATGCAACTGATGTAGAATTACCGGAAAATATCGGTCATTTTGTCAGAACAAAAGCAGAAAAATATGGAATTTGTGGTGTATCTGTGTATCATAAAAATAAGGGAGAAATTTAAGGGGGTACAACATGAAACGTATTGCAGTGTGTCCTGGTAGCTTTGATCCAATTACATTAGGACATCTTGATATTATTAAACGTGGGGCTAGGGTGTTTGATGAAGTAATTGTTGTCGTGTTAAATAATTCAGCAAAAAACTCATTATTCACATTAGAAGAACGAACAACATTAATTTCTGAAGCAACTCAATCCATCGAAAATGTATCAGTAGATTCATTTAGTGGGTTATTAATGGATTACGCAAAATCCATTAATGCTTCAGCAATTTTAAGAGGACTACGAGCAGTTTCAGATTTTGAATATGAAATGCAGATTACCGCTATGAATAAAAAATTAGTAGATGAAATTGATACATTCTTTGTCATGACGAACAATCAATATTCTTTCTTAAGTTCTTCAATTGTAAAAGAAGTTGCTAAATATGGTGGGAATGTAAAGGATTTAGTTCCTGAGTGTGTCAATATAGCATTAGAAAATAAATTTAAGAAACCTCAAGTTTAATTAAAACTGAGGTTTCTTTTTTTGTATATATATTCGATAGATGATGATAAGCACGTAAATGTATAGAGCGGACAAGGTTATGATTGGACCAATCACAAAAATTGAATCTAAATGAAAATGTTGTTCAGTAAAATTATTAATGACAGTGATTGTATTTTGGTTTGACCAGCTTGCTAAGCGATCAACGTAAAGTGGTTTCCAAAGTAGTACAGCAAGTATAGGTGCTAAAATAGATTGTAATAAACGACCAATTAAATATGGCTTCATACTCATTTTCACTTCCGAAATAATACTAGCAACTTGTGCTTGAATCGAAAAACCGCCAAAACCTAATATAAAGCTTGTTAAAGCAACTTGTTGTAATAATGTACTATTCGATACCTCACTTACCAATTTTGAACCTAATGTAATTTCAAATAATCCAGAAACAAAAGGTGATGATAAGTCTTGATGAATCGTTGACTTTGAAAGGAAGAATGAAATGATTTTTCCGATTTGCTTAATGAAACCAATTTCAATTAATAACATGTTTAAAACGGAAAATACGATAATAAATCCTCCAATCATGAGTAAAGTTTGTATGGAAGAAGCAATCGCATCTCCTAAAATCTTACCAATTGGTCTTTTTTCTTTCAGTCTTTTTTCATGTAGCACTGTAAAAGCGTATTTAATTCGATTTGAAGGGGTTCTTTCTCTTCTAGAGTAGTTGGGTTGGTTTTTGCCATAAAACCTCATCAGAAGGCCAACAAGAGCGTTTGATATGTAATGACTAGCTGCCAAAACAATTCCGATGTTTACATTATGAAAAAATCCAACTGATATAGCGACGAAAATAAATAATGGATTAGAAGAGTTCGTAAATGAATTGAGCCTTTCAGCTTCTATTTTTGTTAACTCTCCATCTTTGTATAATTTAGCTGATAACTTTGCTCCGGATGGAAATCCAGAAGCCATTCCCATCGCCCAGACAAAAGCTCCAACTCCCGGAACTCTAAATAACGGCCGCATGACAGGTTCTAAAAATACGCCAATAAATTGTACGATCCCAAAACAGATTAATAGCTCACTTAAAATAAAAAAAGGTAGTAAAGAAGGAAAGACAATTCCCCACCACATTTCTAAACCTCGAGTAGACCCTTTAAATGCAACATCAGGATAAAGAATAATGGTTGCGGTTAGCGTGACAAGCGTTATAAATATAAGCAGAGTAATAAAATAATTTTTTTTCACAAATAAACCTCCAACAAAGGATTGGAACAAAAATTTGATTCATCTTATATTGTCGTAAATTGAATGAATAGAAAATATGTTATTAATATATGGATCGAAAAGAAAACTTGTACTATTCAATATACGTTAAATGAACTCGATTTTAGACCAATTTAGTTTATATGGAGGGGAATAAATTGAATCCGAAAATTGGTTTAGCGCTTGGGTCAGGTGGTGCAAGAGGTTTTGCACATATCGGTGTAATATCCGTGTTAAAAAAGCATAATATTCCCATAGATTATATAGCCGGAAGTAGCATGGGTGCACTTGTAGCAGTTTTATATGGAGCAGGTTCTAACATAGAACGACTCTATAAAATTGCGAAAGTGTTTAAATCAAAGTACTATATTGATTATGTTGTACCTAAAATGGGATTAATTTCCGGGAATCGTGCAAAAGAACTTATCAGAGCATTATCATACGGTAGGAACATTGAAGATTTAGATTTACCCATCGCAGTCATCGCAACTGACTTGTTAACTGGAGAAAAAATTATCTTTAGAGAAGGAGATATTGCTACTGCAGTAAGAGGTAGTATTTCTATTCCAGGTATATTTGTACCTGAACCATGGAACGGAAGACTGTTAGTTGATGGCGGTGTGATTGATCGGATCCCTGTATCAGTAGTAAAAGATATGGGAGCGGATTTTATTATCGGTGTTGATGTATCTCCTATAAAAGTAAGTGGTGAAGTATCAACAATTTATGATGTCATTATGCAAAGTATTGAAATTATGCAGCATGAACTTGTTAGAAATAGAGAAACAGTTTCAAATGTTATGATTCGACCAAATCTAGATCATTTTAATTCAAGGAATTTTACTGACTTAGAAAATATAATACAAACCGGAGAAGAAGAAACAGAAAAAATGATACCAGAAATCATTCATCAGATCGAACAGTGGAAGGAGAAAAATAGTGGAGAAAAGGATCAAATTACTTAATGTTATATTAGTACTAGGAATTGTCATGATACTATTAATTTTTATCCCACTACCATATTATGTGACCAAACCTGGTTTAGCGGAACCATTAGGCCCATATGTAAATGTTGAAGGGGCAAAAAAAGATGACGGAGATTTTATGTTAACGACTGTCTCGATGAGTAAGGCAAATATTTATTCTTACATCGGAACGTATACAAATTCTGTTCATCATCTATACAAAGAAAGTGAGATTTTAAGTGAAGGTGAAAGTAATGATGATTATCAATTTCGTCAATTACGATATATGGAAGAGTCAAAACAAGCAGCGATTGTAAATGCTTATAAAGAAGCGGGCAAACATTATCAAATTAATAAAACTGGAGTAGTTATTATTTCAGTACTAAAAGATATGCCAGCTTCTAAAGTTTTGAAGTTAGGTGATATCATTACAAAAGTGGGCGAAAAGGAAGTCCATTCAGTTGATGATTTTACGAAAACGATCTCATCATCGGCTCCTGGGACGAACTTTCCACTTACTATTACTCGAAATGGAAAAATTAAAAATGTAAGCATTACTTCTAAACGCTTTAAGGATGAACCAAATCGATCTGGCATTGGCGTCTCAATTGTTGAGGATATAAAACTAAGTACTAGCCCAAAAGTTGAAATAGATTCCGAGGAAATCGGTGGACCTTCAGCGGGGCTTATGTTTGCTTTAGAAATATATGATCAGTTAAGTGAAGAGAACTTAGCAAAAGGACATGAAATTGCTGGTACCGGTACGCTTGATACTAAAGGGGTAGTTGGACCTATTGGAGGTATATCACAGAAAATTATTGCTGCTTCAAAAGCTGGGGCAGAAATCTTTTTTGCACCAAATGAAAACGGTAAAAGTAATTCAAATTATAAAGAAGCGATAAAAACAGCCAAAGAGCATAAAGTAAAAATGAAAATTGTTCCAGTGAACACTTATGCGGATGCAATAAAATACTTAAAAAATTTAAAGTCTAGTACGTAATAAAAAAACTGTTTTTGAATTCATCAACCAAGCGTTATTTGGTTTGAATTCATAAACAGTTTTTTAAATTAGATCATTAAGATTTATTCCCTAATAAATTGGCCTGAATGTTCATCATAAATAAATGGGTAAAGTGCGTATTCGGTGCGAATCAGTTTCTGTTGATTTTTAATTGAAAGAATTGAACCATACGCATGTGTTGCCCTTAAGTCAGTATTCAAAGCAACTTGGTTCTCTTGATTTATGGTTGTGTAAATAGGTAGTTCAATTTGTTTTTTATTTATATTTAAATAGGATTTACCTTTTTGCGACATTCCTAATAAGCGTATATACGGAACTCGATCAATTTCCAATATTGATTTCATTTCTTCTTTTGAGGTATTTGTTAACAAATGAGTTAATAATCTTTGGATACGAGTCCATGTATATCTTTTTGTTTTGATCCTTGTCATCAAATCTTCAAAGCTTGAACATTTTAGTATCGCATCGATTACTCTTCTTTCTAATCCCTCAACTGCTTCATAAATCAGAGATAAGTCTTCAAGCTTCGTTGTCATTAATCGATATTTTAAATACGGAAGATATTCATTCCAAGAATGCAAGATTTCATTCTCTTTTATGTAAGATTCAATCGCGGTTTTTGTATAGTTTGGAACAAAGTTTGAAATTGAATCATCCTCTTGTTTCAATATTTTACGAATCGCAGTTGCACTTGCAATACTTTGGTGGCTGGCTTCTTCATCGTGATAATTTGCAGCAATCCGTTTAATCGTTGTGCCCTGCATCTTACTTGAAAAGTGTTCGATTGATTCCAAATAATGGATGCCTAATATATTGTTTGGTAGGGAGACATCTAGTTTTGAGGTTTCCAAATTTGTTTGTAATGCAGTACTATACGCTGACGGATAACTCATTCCTTTATCAAGTAACGAGCGGATACTTGTATTGATTGAACTAGTAAGCTGTTTCTTTTGATTAATCAATTCATAAAATGATTCAATTTTACCTTCTTCACTACCAAAACAAACAGTATCACAATTCAAGGAATCTAAAATTGAAATAGCACCTTTTGCAAAAAGAGTTGCATGCTGAGTAGAGTAACTATAAGGGAGCTCAATAACTAGATCTGCTCCAGCTTGTAAAGCAAGTTTTGCTCTAATGTGCTTTGGTACAACAGCCGGTTCGCCTCTTTGTAAAAATTGACCACTCATTACCGCGATAACTACATCCGCATTTGTAGACTGTTTTGACTGAGATAAATGGTAGACATGCCCATTATGAAGAGGATTATATTCGACGACAACACCAACCGATTTCATGAAAACACCTCCAATATTTACAAAATATGAGAAATTATACATATAGAATAACAGGATTAAGAAATAATTCGCAACTTAAGGTGAATTGTATTGTAATTTCTTGTTGAAAATAATATATTAGATAAGTTACATATTTTCCTATGTCAAGAATGATATATAGGGGAAGCTAAGCTTATTGTTTTGCATTTCGAAGTGTCTAGCTACAAGTGGAAAAGTCGCCACTTCTTCAATTTAATGGAGATTTTCCCTTCAGAGCTGAACGAACTTGTTCCGCTTTTCGTAGTGTCTAGTTCCGGCTCCTAGCTCCTCGAGGTCATAAGCCAATTTACAGCAAAGGTTAAAAAGCAACCTTCACTGAAAATCGTCTTATGCTTGTCGGAACTGACCAGTCGCCTACACATTTCGTACTGTAAAGAAAAAATATTGACAAATGATTATAAGGAATATATAATTTTCATTGTTGCCTTGAGGTGGTTATTTATGAAATGGTCAGTGCACCAATTACAAAAATTAAGACATAAAGGTTTAAATTTAGATGAGACAATTGATGTAAGTCAATTGAAGGAACGTAATAAGGAGATTCGTGAGGTTTCACCAATTAAAGTGACTGGACGAGTTGATTTTGGAACGAACCGATATACGTTTCATTTAACAATAACTGGATATTTAATTTTACCTTGTGTAAGAACATTAGTTGATGTAAAATATCCTTTGTCGATTACCACAACAGAAACGTTTTTTACAACATCTGAATGGAAAAGTGAAGATGAGAATTTTCACATCCTAGAGGGTGATGTGTTAGACTTAACTCCTGTGATTGAGGAAATTATCTTAGCTGAAATACCTTTGCAAGTTTTTGCTGAGGATACTGAAGGCAAAGAGACAGCTCCAACATCTGGTACAGACTGGGAAGTTAGGGAACACGTTGAAAAAGAGCAAAAAATTGACCCTCGACTTGCTGGATTAGCAAAATTTTTTGACAAAAAAGATAATTGAGAAGTACCGGATTACCGGCTTCATAACTAAAACTCACTTTAAGGAGGTGGGATCAATGGCAGTACCTGCAAGAAGAACGTCCAAAACTGTAAAAAGAAAGCGTCGTACGCATTTTAAATTAGCGGTACCTGGAATGGTTGAATGCCCAAACTGTAGTGAATTAACATTAGCACACCGCGTATGTAAATCATGCGGACACTACAAAGGAAAACAAGTACTTAGCAAATAAGCTAGTCATTTAAAGCACATAGGAAACTATGTGCTTTTTCCTTTTCTCCATAAACTTCAAAATCCACATATATTACATCTACTACTATGCTGTTGTAACTTTGTTGTTTCCATCCAATGATTCAATTCATGCCTTCATCTTTTTATACTACTTACCGTATGTAAAACGTATATTGTACTAGAGAGAATAATCGGTAAATAGAGAGAGGGATGTAATTGTCTGAAGTTATTACATATCAACGGGATAAAATAGATTATATCTTTTTGAATAGACCAAACAATGGGAATTGCATTGATGAAATAATGGTCGATAAACTATTAGAAATCATATACGACATTCATTATAAATCCGAGAGTAAGTTAGTCATATTAACCGGTGAAGGATTAAAGTATTTTTGTACTGGTGGCGACTTAAAAACAATTCTTACATTTAAAGATGATCGTAAAGGGTTAGAAGCATATTGTTTAAAAATGTGTGAAGTGATCTATCAAATTGCAATGCTACCTCAGATTACGATCTGTTATATTAATGGTTTTGCATTAGGTGGCGGGTGTGAATTGGCAAGTGCATTCGATTTTCGCTTTGCAAACCATAATGCAAAAATAGGCTTTATTCAAGGTCAGATGGGTATCCCTACTTCGTGGGGTGGTGGCACAATTCTGCGAGAGAAAATGAATCATCAAGAATGGATCACTCTTTTATCTTCCTCAAATATATATACTGCATATCAAGCGAAAAAACTCGGGTTTATACATGAGTTATGTAAGGATTTTATATCGTTACATAATGAAAGTTTTATCAGCTTAGCTAGAAGTATTCCAACGCATATTCACCATCAAAATAAAAAAATAGTTACTCGAAAATGGGTTCAAGAAAGATTGAAAACCCGTATGGAAGAAGAAGTTATTTCTGCTCTTCCATTATGGTTTTCAGATGAACATATAAAAAATATTGAACAATTTACAAAAAAATTGGAAAAGTAATCTTCTACCTTACTATTTTTTTGCATATGAATTATAGTAAAATCTGCTTATTGCATAAGAAATTGGAGGGGATTGCAAATGGTTGCAAATCGCCAGGATGCATGGACAAAAGAGGAGGATAACTACTTAGCTGAAGTAGTTTTAAAATCGATAAATGAAGGGTCAACTCAATTAACTGCTTTTAAAATTGTAGCTGGAAATTTATCGAGAACAGCAGCTGCATGTGGCTATCGTTGGAATTCTTTCGTCCGAAAGTTTTATAAGGAAGAGATTGAAAATGCGAAAGTAAATAGTAAAAAACAAGCTACTAATAAAAGTGAATTAAATGATGTAGTACCTGAACCGCAAACTGAAATAGAGTCTACAGAAGTAGTTTTAAATGCACAAAGCGAACACGAAGTATCTTTTGATACTGTGTTTCATTTTTTAGAAAATGTAAAGCAAAAAGTAGAGTCATTTCCAGTTAAAGAAATTCAATCCCTCGAAAAGAAATTATTAATTTCGAAGCAAGAAAATGATCAATTAAAACTTGAAAAACAACAATTGCTTGAAAAAGTAAAAGAGCTTGAAAGTGAGTATGAAAATTTATTTGAATTTATTGACCAAAAACGAAAATTTGTAAATGTTTCAAGTGGAACATCTGATAAAAAAGTGAAATCTAAAAAGGAATAAAAAAACTCAACATCTCTTTATTGAGGTGTTGAGTTTTTTTATGATTATTTCGGTTCCCAAATAACAAACTCTGAATCTGTTTCAGTGAATCCTTGCTTTTTCCAAAATTCATTAGAATTTGCTCTTGGAATCGTTTTGATTGGTTTGTTAAATGATTTAGCAAATGCAACTAATTCTTTTCCGTATCCATTTTTTTGATAATAAGGAAGTACTTCCATTTTGTTAATTTCAATTACTTCTTCATTTTCACTTTTATGCGTATACAAGCTCATACGAGCAATAAGAGCTTTGCCTAAATAAATCCCATAAAATGGTGATTGGAACTCATTATCGATTAGATTTGATTCAAGATCTTCTAACATAGAAAGTTCTTGTAATCCATAACCAGAAAATTGCTGAAATTGTTCAAGTGTTTTAAAATTTATTTGTAAGCGTTCAATCTTGATGCTCAAATGTTGCTCCCCCTTAAATTGAATGTAAATTTTTAATATTTGAAATATAATTATATTATATCGTACTATACATTTTAAAAAAAGATAGATTACTTGGAAATTTATTTTGGTTAAAATGAATACCATTAGAATACTTAGATTGAATGGAGACAAAAATGAAAATTGGAATTAT
The DNA here is from genome assembly GCF_055484705.1 of Gottfriedia sp. ABJ_BB2_2. Lineage (NCBI taxonomy): Bacteria > Bacillati > Bacillota > Bacilli > Caryophanales > Bacillaceae > Gottfriedia > Gottfriedia sp. ABJ_BB2_2. The sequence goes on along the minus strand of NZ_JBVFKR010000001.1, from coordinate 950,210 downwards.
AGGTGGCGGTGCGATTGGACTACTTGTAGCTTCGTATTTCCATCAGCAAGAACATCAAATTATGTTATATACAAGAACAGAAGAACAAGCAGCAAGTATTAATGAATCAGGTATCTTACTTTCATTAAATGAAAATATTTCTCAAATGTGTATAAACGCCAAAAAATTATCTTTACATATTGATCCTTGCGACATTTTAATCATTTGTGTGAAGCAATATCATTTAGAAAACATAAAGCCAGTTATAAACAATTTTAAAGGTGATACAATCTTATTCTTGCAAAATGGCATGTCGCATATTGAATATGTAAAAGAGTTATCAATTAATAATTGTTTTATTGGAATTGTTGAACACGGTGCATTAAAAAATTCTATGAATGAGATTAAGCATACCGGTTTAGGTACAATTAAAATTGGCCAGGTAAAAGGTAACCTAGAAGCGCAAGAAAAAATATTAACATTACATACGAAAGGGTTTCCTCTACAATTTGAGAATAATTGGTCATACATATTACATCAGAAATGTCTGATAAATTGTACGATAAATCCCTTAACTGCTATTTTGAACATAAGAAATGGTGAGTTAATGTCCAATGATTATTTTAAACATATTAGTAAGTTATTATTTAATGAAGTTGCCGGAGTATTACAATTAAATGTAGAAGTTGAATGGCAAAAAGTAAACGAAATCTGTGAAAAAACATCATTGAACTACTCATCAATGAATCGAGACCTTTACTATGGAAGAGAGACTGAGATTGATAGCATGCTTGGATATGTAAACAATCTTGCAATTCAAAAAAAAATAAATGTGCCAACGATCGAACTTGTGTACAATGTAATAAAAGGACTTGAGAAGAAAAAGGGGTAATTCTTATTGGAAAAAATTTTCATTTTCTTCATTTCATTTTTAATTGAATTTCCAATAGTTTCAACAATCTTTATATATATGTTTCTAAAACTTTTTTTTAAGCATAATAAGCGTAAACTTTTGCTTTTTACTTTAGATTTCACTACAATTCTATATATTAGTTCCTTTTATTTTATGTTAAACATGTTTTTTCCGACTGCGACAGGTTGGATTTTAATTAATCTATTATTAGTTATTTTATTTATTAGTATTATTCTTCAATGGAAAGCAAAAAGAGATATTCGATTTTTTAAGCTTATTAAAGGTTTCTGGAGGATTTCTTTTATATTGTTTTTTATCCTTCATTGTATCACCTTGTTAACAGGATTAACTGTGAGCATATCTGAATATATAGCTTAATTGGAGAACGAGAGAGGAAGTTCTTAATGCAAATTAGTAAAGTCCATTTAGCGGGTCAAAATAAATTGTTGAATGATTTTTTAAATGGAAAAGAGTCGATTTCTTCTTTCTTTGGTGCAAATCCTTTAAAAAAAGAGGAAATGGAATTCAGAATAAAAAATGTAATGAACCGATCATATAATCGTCAAGGTTTAGTGGAAGCGTTAGAACTTTTCCATCAGAAACATCATGCGAGTATAGCGTCTCAAGAAAACATGAGAAAATTACGAAACGAAGATACATTTGTTGTAATTGGTGGTCAACAGGCTGGATTATTAACTGGACCGTTATACACGATACATAAAATTATTTCAATCATTCATTTAGCGAAAAAGTATGAAAATGATTTTAACATTTCGGTTGTGCCAGTTTTTTGGATAGCTGGAGAAGATCACGATATTGATGAGATTAATCATATTCATACCATAAATGAAAATGAAGTTAAAAAACAAACCTACTATCATAAAAACACTCATGCTTTCTCAGCTACAAAAACCGAGCTCGATCAGAAGGAAATGAAGAATTGGATTCAGAAAATCGTCAAGACATTTGAAGAAACAAATTATACGAAAGACCTTCTACTTGAACTGAATAAAACGCTAGAGGAGTCAGTTACATTTGTTGATTTCTTTGCAAAACTATTATTCAAATTGTTTGCAAAAGAAGGGTTAGTTTTGATTGATGCAGATGATCCGAACATAAGAGAGTTAGAAGGATCCATGTTCGAAGAAATGGTTTCAAAACAAGATATTGTTAGAAGTGTACTGAAAGATACGAAAAGTAAATTGGTTAAATCAGGATATCAAGAAACTCTTCAAATTTCTGAACAGAGTATTCATCTTTTTTACCATAGTAATGAAGGTAGACAGCTGTTGGAAGTGGGGGAAAGTGAAGGTATACTTCAAACAAAGAACAAAAGCTATCAGTTTACAAAAGATGAACTCCTTCGTATAGCAAGTGAACAACCTAGATTACTCAGCAATAATGTTGTAACCCGACCAGTTATGCAAGAATATTTATTTCCTACACTTGCGTTCGTCGGTGGACCTGGTGAAGTAGCATACTGGGCAGAGTTAAAAGATATTTTTGAAGTGTTTGATTTAGAGATGCCTCCTGTATTTTTAAGGCATATGTTTACAATCTTTGAACGAAATATTGTATCTGCAATGAATGATTTTTCTCTAGAGATAGATGGAGCACTTCAAAGTTCGCTTGAGGAGAAGAAAAACGAGTGGGTAAAAGCACAGATTAATGTTGACTATAAAGATGTCTTCCTTCAAAGTAAAAAAGCTTTATTGCAATTACATGAACCTCTTCAAGAAGTAACAAGTGAAATAGCGCCTAATTTAAACGACTTTTCTAAAAAGAATTATTTGAAAATAGAAGAACAAATATTACTTTTAGAAAGAAAAATTGAAGAGTCAATCCTTAAACGTCATGATGAACAAATTGCAAAATGGAATAGAATTATTCATGCCGTTTCGCCAAATGGTAAACCACAAGAACGAGTACTTAATATTTATTACTATATAAATAAATATGGTCCAGACTTTGTTCATCAGCTTTGTGAGTTATCGTTATCTTGGGATTATGCTCATCAAGTCGTCGAACTTTAATTAGAAAATAATTTGATCCTGCTATGTATATAGCAGGATTTTTCGTTTTTTTAAAGAATTTCATAGAAAAGGTGGTAAGAAGTGGGGGAATGTGGTAAGTTTGTGTTAGAAAGTGGGGGGGAAGGATGTTTATCGGTGAATATCAACATAATATCGATGTAAAAGGACGTCTTATTATTCCTTCCAAATTTCGAGACAAGCTTGGTGAAACCTTCATTGTAACAAGAGGGTTGGATCAATGCTTATTTGGCTATTCAATGGCTGAATGGAGTGTAATTGAAGATAAACTGCGTACACTACCACTAACAAAAAAAGACGCAAGGGCATTTACTCGCTTTTTCTTCTCTGGAGCTATGGAATGTGAGATGGATAAGATGGGGAGAATTAATATAGCACCTACATTGCGTGGATATGCAAAATTAGAAAAAGAATGCGTAGTAGTTGGCGTAACAAATCGAATAGAGATTTGGGATCAAACAACTTGGAATACATATATGAATGAGTCTGAGGAATCATTTGGAGAACTAGCTGAAAATTTAATTGGATTTGACCTATAAAACCAAAAATCGAAAGTTCTAGTTCTTTTAGTGTCTTCCCCACTATAGGGTATTAAAGTTTGGCGCGTTTACATTTAAGATTGAGGTGAGCAACATGTTTGAGCATATTACGGTTTTATTAAAAGAAACTGTTGATTCTTTAGATATAAAAAAAGATGGTATTTATGTAGACTGTACACTTGGTGGTGGCGGTCATAGTGAATATTTATTGTCACAGTTATCTTCTAATGGAAGGTTAATTGCATTTGATCAAGATGAGACTGCAATTAAACATGCAAAAGAACGTTTAAAAGAGTATGAAAAACAATTAACAATTGTAAAAAGTAATTTTAAACATATAAAAGAAGAACTTCACCATTTAGGGATCTATGAAGTTGATGGGATTTTATTTGATTTAGGTGTATCATCACCACAGTTAGATGTTGCAGAACGCGGTTTTAGTTTTCATCAGGATGCACCACTAGATATGAGAATGAATCAAGAACAATCATTATCAGCTTACGAGGTTGTCAATGAATGGACATATGAACAGCTTGTAAAAATATTCTTCCGATATGGGGAAGAAAAATTCTCTAAACAGGTTGCTAGAAAAATTGAAGAATTACGCACAAAAAAACCTATCGAAACAACGTTTGAATTAGTCGAAATCATCAAGGATGCAATCCCTGCTCCTGCTAGAAGAACGGGCGGTCATCCAGCAAAACGAATTTTCCAAGCAATCAGAATTGCTGTAAATGACGAACTAGGTGTATTTGAAGAAGCACTAAAGGATGCAATCACACTGATTAAGCCAACTGGAAGAATAAGTGTTATAACATTCCATTCTTTAGAGGATCGAATTTGTAAAACGATATTCAAAGAGGCAAGCTCTCTTCCACCATTACCACCTGGATTACCGATAATTCCAGATGAATTTAAGCCGAAATTAAAGCTTATTACTCGTAAACCACTATTACCAACTGATGAAGAATTAGAAGCAAATAAAAGAGCAAGATCTGCAAAGTTAAGAGTAGCTGAAAAATTATAAGGAGGGAAATCAATGAGTAATTTGGCAAGAAAGTTACAACAAAAACAAGTTACTGATTCGCAACTTAGACCTTCTATCAAGAAAAAAGTAAAATCGAAAAAATTATCTAAAGTCACACCGATTGAAAAGTTCCTTTATGTTTTATTTATTTTTGCATGCTTCTTTATTGGAACGAAAATCGTAAAAACACAAGCGGCAATTTTTGATACAAATATTAAAATCCAACAAGTGAAAAATGAAGTTGCAAAAGAAAAACAACATAATTCTGAATTGAAGATGAAAATAGACGAACTAAGTACTTATGACCGAATTTGGCAAAAAGCTAAAGAATTGGGATTAAAGATCGATAGTAATAATGTGAAGTTCACAGATTCTAGCAACTAGGAGATCATATTATGAGTAAGAAAAAGAATAAGTATACGAATTTAGGAATTCGATGGTTTTTTCTTGTAACTTTAGCATTTTTTATCTCACTCATAGCAAGAATTAGTTATTTACAATTAGCAGACACAGTAGAAGGAAGAAATCTAAAAGCATTTGCAGATGAAAATTATAATACATCACAAAAGATTCCTGCAAAAAGAGGCACCATTTATGATGCAAAAGGTGTTCCTCTGGCTGAAGAAGTAACTTCTTATACTGTGTCTGCTGTACTAGATCCGAGTGCTTCTAAAAATTCTAAAATTAAAAGACATGTCGTTGATAAGGAAAAAACAGCAAAACAACTGTCAGTTATTTTAGATGTGGATGAGTCGGAACTATTATCAATGTTAGGGAAACCAAAATATCAAGTTGAACTTGGACCAGGTGGAAGAAATATTTCTCAAAGTAAGAAAGAAAAAATTGAGAAATTACAGCTACCTGGTATTGTTTTTACTCCCTCACAAAAACGTTATTATCCTAATGGAGTGTTCGCATCTCATACACTTGGTTATACGACGACAAATGATAATGGTGATTTAGTTGGTGAAATGGGTCTTGAAAAATCATTAAATGATGAATTGAACGAGAAGGATGGTAAAAAAAGCTTTTTACGTGATCGCAAAGGAAATATTTTACCTTACGAAAATGAAAAAGTGGATCCCCCACATAACGGTAATGACATTTATTTAACGATTGATACAAAGATTCAGAGTTTACTAGAAGATGCTATGACTAGAGTAGATAAAGAGTATGAACCTGAGAAAATCATGGCGATCGTGTCTGATCCAAAAACGGGTAAAATTGTGGCGATGGGCAACCGTCCGAGCTTTAACCCAAATATTAATGATATTACAAATTATACAAATGACCCAGTTTCTTATGCTTTTGAAGCTGGTTCAACAATGAAAATATTTACTCTTGGGGCCTCAATGAATGAAGGGGTATACAATGGGAATGAGTATTTTCAATCCGGAAGATATAAAGTACCTGGTGGAGGTACTGTACACGATGTAAATAGAAACGGTTGGGGATCAATTACATTTGATGAAGGGATTCAACGTTCTTCAAACGTTGGAATATCAATTCTATTAAACGAAAAGTTAGGTCCTGAACGTTTCTTACAATATTATAAAAATTATGGGTTTACCCAAAAAACAGGGATTAATCTACCTGGTGAATCGAGTGGTCGTTTAGTATACAAATATCCACTTGAAAAAACGACAACTGCTTTCGGACAAGGTTCAACAGTAACTGCCATTCAAATCATACAGGCTGCAAGTGCTATTGCTAACAATGGAAGAATGATGAAACCTTATATTATCGATAAAATAGTTGATCATGATACGAATGAAATTGTAAAAGATTATGACTCAGAGGTTGCTGGGAATCCGATAACGGTTGAAACAGCGAAAAATGAACGAAAACTATTAGAAACTGTTGTAACGGCACCTAATGGAACTGGACATAATTATGCAATCAAGGGTTATACTGTAGCAGGTAAAACTGGTACTGCGCAGGTTGTTGATGAACATGGTAAATATATTAAGGGACATGGTGAAAATCTATTTTCTTTCATCGGTATGGCTCCTGCAAACGATCCAGAGCTTGTTGTCTATGTTGCAGTTCTTCGTCCTAAATTAAAAGAAACCGAATTAGGATCTGACCCTGTATCAGAAATCTTTAGAAGTGTTACAAAAGGTGCACTAGAGTATATGAAAGTAGAACCTGCAGAAAATGCGGATATTGATGTATTAGTTGATAAAGATAGCATTGAAATTCCTGATTTAGAAGGACTTTCGATAAATGAAGCAAAATCTTTAGCAACGTCATTGGGTTTAAAACCGATTTCTCTTGGAAGTGGTGATGAAGTAAAGGGACAGTCAATTACTTCAAAAACCCAAGTTGTAAGAGGAACAAAAATTTATTTAAAAACGAACGGCAAAAATAAGATGCCTTCGGTTATTGGATGGTCCAAAGTTGATGTGAATCGATTGAGTGATTTATTTAATTTAAAGCTTACAATAAAAGGATCTGGTTATGTCACAGGTCAAAGTATAAAGAAAAATGCAGAATTAAGAGATCGTGACTTTTTAAGTGTAGATTTGAATAAACCTCAGGAAAAGGTTGAGAAAGATAAACAAGTTAAAGTAGAGATACAAGAGTAGACTTTTTATGAGCTTGGACTAATTCTAGTATTCTAGAATTAGTTCAAGGTCTATTGTATTTGGTACAAGCATATATTGAAACGAACATATTGTAGTAGAGGAGTGTTCGTTTAAATGCGAGTATCAAGTGTAACCGTACGTAAACGTTTATTTTTTGTTTTTATTGGTGGTTTATTAATATTTTCTATTATTGCGACAAGATTAGGTTATGTACAATTTGTGTTAGGTGATGTTTTATCAGAACGTGCAAAAAACTCATGGAGTCGTGATATTCCATTTGAACCAAAACGTGGAGAAATCTTAGACCGTAATGGTGTTGCACTTGCAACAAATAAAAGTGCTCCTTCCGTATTAGTCGTACCTAGACAAATTAAAGATCCAGAAATCGCGACAAAAAAACTTGCCCCTATCCTAAAAATCTCCGAGGTAAAGCTGTATAAAATTTTAACAAAAAGATCCAGCATGGAACATATTCGTACAGAAGGTATCAAGATTACAAATGCAAAAGCAAAAGAAATTAGAGATTTAAACTTAGAAGGTGTTTACATAGCTGAGGATTCAAAACGATATTACCCATTTGGGAACTATCTTTCTCATGTACTTGGTTTTGCGGGAATTGATAATCAAGGATTAAACGGATTAGAGCTATATTATGATAAGCAATTAAGTGGTGAAAAAGGTAGTGTACAGTTTTATTCAGATGCAAAAGGCCATAGAATGCCTAATATTGCAGATGATTATATTCCTCCTGTTAATGGGCTTAATTTAAAGCTAACAATAGACTCTCGTATTCAAACAATTTTAGAGAGAGAAATGAACAATGCAACAGCTCAATATAATCCTGATGCGATGATTGGGATTGCGATGAATCCAAAAACTGGCGAAATACTTGGAATGAGTAGTAGACCTGGTTTTAATCCATCAAACTTTAAAAATGTATCGCCAGAAATATATAATCGAAATTTACCGGTATGGTCAAATTATGAACCCGGTTCTACTTTTAAGATTATTACACTTGCTGCTGCGCTAAATGAAGGATTAGTTGATTTAAATAAAGATCACTTTTATGACGACGGAGCTGCAGAGGTTGCAGGCGCTAGGTTACGTTGCTGGAAAAGAGGCGGACATGGTTCACAATCTTTTTTAGAAGTAGTTCAAAATTCATGTAACCCAGGCTTTGTTGAATTAGGTAATCGTTTAGGTGAAGATAGACTTTTCCAATATATTCGTAATTTTGGTTTTGGCCAAAAAACTGGTATTGATTTACAAGGAGAAGGTACTGGGATTTTATTTAGTATGGATCGTGTAGGACCAGTAGAAGCTGCAACAACTGCTTTTGGTCAAGGTGTATCTGTAACACCGATTCAGCAAGTTGCTGCTGTTTCTGCAGCAATTAACGGTGGTATATTATATCAACCGTATATTGCAAAAGAGTTTGTAGATCCTGTTACGAATGAAGTTGTTAGTCGGAAAACACCAATCGCCAAAAAAAGAGTGATTACACCAGAGACCTCCAAAAAAGTAAGACTTGCCCTTGAAAGTGTAGTAGCTCAAGGTACGGGTAAAGGAGCTTTTGTTGAAGGGTATCGTGTAGGTGGAAAAACAGGAACGGCACAAAAAGTAAAAGATGGCCGATATGATGATAATAGTTTCATTGTTTCATTTATTGGGTTTGCTCCAGCAGATGATCCACAAATCGTCGTTTATATAGCCGTTGATAATCCGAAGGGAACTGTTCAATTCGGTGGTGTAGTAGCTGCACCAATCGTAGGGAATATTATTCGTGATAGTATGCAGGTTTTAGGAGTTCCTCCAAGAAAAAATCAAATTGAGAGAGAATTTGTTTATGGGGATATTCCGACATATAAATTACCAAATTTAATTGGTTTAGAGAAAAAAGATTTGCAACAATTGCTAGATACTTTTACTATTGAATATAGTGGTAGTGGCAATGTTGTCATTGACCAAGCACCTAAAGCTGGTGTTAAGCTAAAAGAAGGCTCTAAAATCAGAATTTATTTAGGAACGAAAGAAGAAACTAAATCAAAGAAGAAAAATTGATTTAGTTCAAATGAAAGGACTTGCTATGAAACTTCATACTTTACTATCAAGATTGCAACCTTTAGTGAAAATACCGACTGAAAATCCAGATATCACTGGGGTTGAAATGGATTCCCGAAATGTAAAACCAGGATACTTATTTATTTGTATTGATGGTTATACAGTAGATGGACATCAATATGTGAAACAGGCAGTAGAAAATGGTGCTGTAGCTATTTTGGCACAAAAACCAGTTGAGACGAATGTACCTGTTGCATATGTGAAAGATACACTTCGCTCTATGGCTGTTGTTGGAAATATGTTTTATCAAAACCCAACTCAAAAATTAAATTTAGTTGGTATTACAGGTACAAATGGAAAAACAACAACATCTTACATTATTGAAGAGATTGTTAAACACAATAAACAAAAAACTGGTGTTATTGGTACAATTGGAATGAAAATTGGCGATGAAGTATTTGAAACAAAAAATACGACACCAGATAGTTTAACGCTACAATCGATGTTTGCAAAAATGGTTGATGCAAACGTAGATACAGCAGTTATGGAAGTATCATCTCACGCATTACATTTAGGTCGAGTTCATGGCTGTGAATATGATATTGCAGTATTTACGAATCTTTCTCAAGATCATTTAGATTACCATGGATCGATGGAAGAATATAAAAAAGCTAAAGGGCTTTTATTTTCACAATTGGGAAATAGCTTCTCTTCTGAAAAAGGAAAGTTCGCTATATTAAACGGTGATGATGAAGCTTCTAAGGAATATATGACGAATACACAAGCGAATATTTTAACATATGGCTTGAAGAAGGATTATGATTTATTCGCAGATGAAATAGAATTAACAAATTCAGGAACTAGATTCGTATTACATTTCTTAAATGAACAATATAATGTCGAAATGAAATTAATTGGTACATTTAATGTATATAATGTGTTGGCAGCTATTGGAGCAGGAATTGCTTTAGATATTAAGGTTGAGACAATTCTGGAAGCAATCGCAACACTTGAAGGTGTTCCTGGTCGTTTTCAAGCTGTAAATGCAGGACAAGATTTTACTGTTATTGTAGATTACGCACATACGCCAGACAGTTTAGAAAACGTATTAAAAACTGTTAAGCAATTTGCAAAAAATGATGTGTATACTGTTGTTGGTTGTGGTGGCGATCGAGATCGTACAAAACGTCCATTAATGGGGAAAATTGCAGCGGACCTATCTACCCAAGCTATTTTTACATCAGATAATCCTAGAACAGAGGACCCAATTTTAATTTTAGAAGACATGAAACTCGGTTTGGAGCATAATAATATAACGGTAATAGAAGATCGTAAAAAAGCAATTACTTTTGCGATTGAGCATGCTAAAAAACATGATATTATCGTTATTGCTGGTAAAGGTCATGAAACATATCAAATTGTTGGAACGAATGTAACTCATTTTGATGATGTTGAAGAAGCTAAAGAGGCTATTTTGCAAAGAAGAGGATAATCTCCTCTTTTTTGTACTGCCAAAAAATATTTTATTAATAAATAATTCTATTTAAAAGAATTAAACTATTAGATAACTAAGAAAGTGATTTGGAAAGGAGGGCGTATAATGCTTGAACCGTCAATTTTAGTTGCTATGATTACAGCATTTATCATTGCAGTCATTTTATCGCCTATTTTTATACCGTACTTAAGAAAACTTAAATTTGGACAGAGTATTCGTGATGAAGGTCCAAAATCTCATAAAAAGAAATCAGGAACCCCAACAATGGGTGGACTAATTATATTAATTGCATTAAGTTTATCTGCAATTTTTATTTCAATGTACTTCGATGTATTATCGACACGAACATTTATTTTACTTTTTGTAACAGTATGTTTCGGAATTATTGGATTTTTAGATGATTACATAAAAGTAGTGAAGAAAAGAAATCTTGGATTAACTTCGAAACAAAAATTTATCTGTCAGGTAATCGTATCTATTATTGTATTTTTTGCGATTAAATCTACTGGCGTGTCTACATCAGTAGAAATTCCAGGTACTGGATATGAAATTGATTTAGGCTTTATTTATGCATTACTAATAATCTTCATGTTAGTTGGTACTTCTAATGCTGTTAACTTAACTGATGGTTTAGATGGATTGGTTTCTGGTACTGCTGCAATTGCATTCGGTGCATATGCAGTACTTGCGTATAATCAACAACAACTTGATGTTGCTATTTTTTCAATTGCTGTAGTCGGTGCAGTTTTAGGGTTTTTAGTATTTAACGCACATCCTGCAAAGGTATTTATGGGAGATACAGGCTCACTGGCGTTAGGTGGAGCTTTAGCAGCAATTGCAATCGTTACGAATTTAGAAATTTTACTTGTCATCATTGGTGGAGTATTCGTTATTGAAACACTTTCTGTCATGATTCAGGTAGCGTCGTTTAAAGCGACTGGTAAAAGAGTATTCAAAATGAGCCCACTACATCACCACTATGAATTATCTGGATGGTCAGAATGGAGAGTTGTCGTTACATTTTGGTTTGTAGGGTTACTTTTTGCTTTATTAGGAATCTATATAGAGGTGTGGATGTAATTGAAAAATGTGGGGATTTTCCATCAAAAGAATGTATTGGTTTTAGGTATGGCAAAAAGCGGCTATGCTGCAAGTCAACTTTTAAAAAAATTAGGCGCAATTGTTACTGTTAATGATCGTACGCCATTTGAACAAAATGAGATTGCCCAAAAACTTAAAAATGAAGGTTTTAACGTTGTATGTGGAGAGCATCCATTATCTCTGTTAGAAAATGATCTTTACTGTATTGTGAAGAATCCTGGAATCCCATATTCAAACCCTTTATTAATAGAAGCTGAGAATAGAAATATTCCAATCTATACAGAAATTGAACTTGCCTATTTAATAAGCGAAGCTCCGTTTATTGGCATCACGGGTTCAAATGGGAAAACAACGACGACTACATTAGCATTAAATATATTGGAGCAAGGCAATAAAAAACCATTGGTTGCTGGGAATATTGGTACAGTTGCATGTGAAGTAGCTGAAAAAGCGACTAGTGAAAATATCATTGTAACAGAGTTATCGTCATTTCAATTAATGGGTATTGAAGAGTTTAAACCTAAAATTTCACTGGTGACAAATATCTTTGAAGCGCATTTAGATTATCATGGTACGAAAGATGAGTATATTAAAGCCAAGGCGAACATATTCAAAAATCAAACCGAAGATGATTTTGCAATTGTTAATTTTGATGATGAAAATGTAATGGCTATGGTGAAAAATACTAATGCAACAATCATTCCATTTTCTTCAACTAAGATCGTAGAAGAAGGAGCTTATATTAAAGAAGGCTCGATTTATTTTAAACAACAAAAAGTCATTGAAACTGAGAAGATTGTTTTACCAGGAAAACATAATTTAGAAAACATTCTTGCTGCAGTGGCAATAGCGAAACTGTTAGATGTTGATCATGCAGCAATTGAACAAGTTCTAACAACATTCACAGGGGTAGAACACAGACTTCAATATATAACGGAAATCGATCAACGTAAATTTTATAATGATTCGAAAGCAACAAATATTTTGGCGACTCAAAAAGCCATTTCATCTTTCCAAAAACCAGTAATCTTAATTGCAGGTGGATTAGATCGCGGGAATGATTTTGATGATCTAATTCCTTATTTCAATAATGTTAAAAACATGTTTACTTATGGTCAAACGAGAGATAAATTAATTGACTCAGCAAAAAAAGCAGGAATGAAAGCAGTAAAATCGGTTGATAATGTTGAGGATGCTGTTAATGAGGCATTCGCTCATTCAGAAGTTGGAGATATCATTTTATTGTCACCTGCATGTGCTAGCTGGGACCAATTTAAGACTTTTGAAGAACGAGGTAATAAATTTATACAAGCAGTGCATAAGTTAAAGTAAGGCTTGTTTAATTCAAAAGTTGAGGTGTATAGAAGTGCCAACAAAGAAAAATAGTCCTGACATGATTCTAGTTCTCGTTACGTTATCATTATTAACAGTCGGTATGATTATGGTTTATAGTGCTAGTGCAATATGGGCATCTTATAAGTTTCATGATTCGTTCTTTTTTGCAAAGCGGCAATTGTTATTTGCTGGTGTTGGAGTAATTGGAATGTTTATTGTTTCTAACATCGATTATTGGTTATTTCGGACCCACGCAAAAAAAATTCTAATTGTTTGTTTTATCATGTTGGTACTCGTTCTAATTCCGGGGGTTGGTTTAGTTCGTGGTGGAGCGAGAAGCTGGATTGGTATCGGAGCATTCTCAATTCAACCATCAGAATTTATGAAACTCGGAATGATGGTATTTCTATCAAAATATTTAGCTGAAAATCAAAAAAATATTACATCATTTAAAAAGGGTTTAATGCCAACATTAGGTCTTGTATTCTTAGCATTTGGTTTAATTATGCTGCAACCAGATTTAGGAACTGGAACGGTAATGGTTGGTACTTGTGTTATTATCATTTTTGTAGCAGGTGCCAAAATATCTCATTTTATGGGATTAGGTTTAGTTGGTATTGCAGGCTTTGTAGCTTTAATTGCTTCAGCACCATACCGAATAAAAAGGATTACTTCTTTTTTAGATCCGTGGTCTGACCCATTAGGAACAGGTTTTCAAATTATTCAATCACTATATGCAATTGGTCCAGGTGGATTGTTTGGTCTAGGTTTAGGTCAAAGCAGACAAAAGTTTATGTATTTACCTGAACCTCAAACAGATTTTATTTTTGCAATTTTATCCGAGGAGTTAGGATTTATCGGAGGTTCATTTGTCATTTTATTATTTTCGTTCTTATTATGGCGTGGAATTCGAATTGCATTAAGTGCGCCTGACCTATTTGGGACATTCCTTGCCGTAGGTATCGTTTCAATGATTGCAATTCAAGTAATGATTAATATTGGTGTTGTTATAGGGTTAATGCCTGTTACTGGAATAACATTACCGTTTTTAAGCTATGGCGGTTCATCATTAACATTGATGCTCTTAGCTGTAGGTGTTTTATTAAATATTAGTAGACACGCACGTTCGTAAAAGGGCCGACTCGATGGAACAAGTACGTAGTTTTAATTTATGTCAAATGAATGGACATAAATTAAAAATGTACTTAGAATTTCTAATTGAGTCGGTCAATTTTATTTTTCTATAAAAAAGAATTAGAAAGAATTACGTAAAGTGGTATAATAGCTACTTAACAACTTATCAATTTACATATTGTATTGATATTTAGGAGGATCTTTATGAAAATTTTAGTTAGTGGTGGGGGTACTGGTGGACATATTTATCCAGCACTTGCGCTAATTAAAGAGTTGAAAAAACAAGATTCCAATGTAGAATGTTTATATGTTGGTACTGAAAATGGACTTGAAAAAGGTATTGTAACAAAGCAAAACATACCATTTAAATCAATCGTCATATCTGGATTTAAAAGAAGTCTATCACTTGAAAATTTTAAAACAATTTATCGTTTCTTAAAAGGTGTTTCTGATAGTAAAAAAATTATTCGTGAATTTAATCCTGACGTAGTTGTTGGCACTGGAGGATATGTATGTGGTCCTGTCGTATATGCGGCAGCAAAATTAGGTATTCCAACAGTTATTCACGAACAAAATAGTGTGCCAGGTTTAACTAATAAATTTTTAAATCGCTATGTTACAAAAGTTGCAATCTGTTTTGATGAAGTTGCAAATCATTTTACGAAAGAAAAAGTAGTTTTTACTGGTAATCCACGAGCATCTGAAGTAGTTGGTGAACACAATCCAACAGTTTTACAACAATTAGGTTTGGAAAAAGGCAAAAGAACTGTTTTAATTGTTGGTGGTTCAAGAGGTGCTAGACCAATTCACCAAGCGTTTTTAAAAAGTGTTAGTGAACTTGCAGAAAAGAATTATCAAATGATCTATGTAACTGGTGACGCTCATTATGATGCTGTTATTCAAGAAATCAATAAAGTTGGAAGCCCATCAAATGTTGTGATCAAACCATTTTTACACAATATGCCTGAAGTATTAAGAGAGGTTGATTTAGTCGTATCAAGAGCGGGGGCAACAACTCTTGCTGAATTGACAGCATTAGGTAAGCCAAGTATATTGATTCCTAGCCCGTATGTGACAAATAATCACCAAGAAGTGAATGCTCGATCTCTTGAAAAAAATGGCGCAGCAATCGTCATTTTAGAAAAAGATTTTCATAATGAATATTTCGTAAATGAAATTGAAAAAGTATTATTAAATCCTATCAAACTTGAAGAAATGAAACGTGCTGCTTTAGAAATAGGTGTTCCAGATGCCGCAGACAAACTAGTAAAAGTTTTAGAAGAAATAAGAAAGTAGAACCATGCACGAACAAGTTAGAAAATCTATAAATATGTATCATAGGATGCTACAAGCTAAAGGGGGAAAAGCTTAGAATGTTTGAAACTAGATTAAAGGAAATCGTCAAGGACTCGAGTCTTCTAATGAATGAGCCTTTAGCAAATCATACTACAATGAAAATTGGTGGACCAGCTGATTATTTAGTCATACCTAAAAATGTTAATGAAATAAAAGATATCATTCAACTTGCAAAAGAACATAATATCAATGTTACCGTTATTGGAAGAGGTTCTAATTTACTTGTGTCTGATAAGGGAATTGAAGGTATTGTCATTAAAATTAGTGATTGTTTAGATCATATAGAAATTGATGGGACAAAAGTTTTAGTTGGTGCAGGTTACTCTGTCATTCGACTTGCTACCCAGTTAAGTAGAAAAGGACTGTCAGGATTAGAGTTTGCTAGTGGCATTCCAGGAAGTGTTGGTGGAGCTGTTTATATGAACGCAGGTGCACACCAATCTGACTTCTCAAATATTACGTCTAAAGCCCATATTATTTTCCAAGATGGATCAATAGAATGGCTTTCGAATGAAGAACTAGAATTTTCATATCGTACGTCTGTACTACAAAAAAAGCGTCAAGGATTTGTTTTAGAAGCTGAATTACAATTACAAGAAGGTTCAAAAGAAGTATCTTCTGCTTTAATGCAGAAAAATAAGGATTATCGAAGAGAAACGCAGCCTTGGAATTATCCTTGTGCTGGAAGTATTTTCCGTAACCCTCTCCCACAATATGCAGGGAATCTAATTGAACTTGCAAACTTAAAAGGATACCAAATTGGTGGTGCGAAGATTTCTGAAATGCACGGCAACTTTATTGTTAATGCAGGAAATGCAACATCAAAGGATGTTCTAGATTTAATTGCTTTTATCAAGAAAACTATATTAGAAAAATTTAATGTGGAACTTGAAACTGAAGTTGAAATAGTTGGTAAAAAAATGTAAGTTTCTTAAAAACAATTGAAATTATATGCTATAATTTAAGGTAGCATATGGTGACCAAGATAGAATGGCATTTTATATGCTATTCTATTTTTTATTATTCTTAAATTACATCCGATATAAAATTAAGAATACTTTAGTGGACTTTGATAATGGAGGCATAAACATGCAAGAAAATAAGATAATTAGTTTAGAAGACCGTGTTCCGATCTTGCGTAATAAAAAACGTAAAAAAGCAAATATACGTTTACTAATGACAATTTTATTGTTTTTTTCTTTGCTTTTATGTGTATTATATTTCCAAACATCCATTGGTTCAGAAATAAATTTAGAAATTAAAGGAAATAACCTTTATACAGATAAAGAAATTCAAAAATTAGCCGATTTAAACCAAGACGATA
This sequence comes from Gottfriedia sp. ABJ_BB2_2, assembly GCF_055484705.1. Taxonomy (NCBI): domain Bacteria; kingdom Bacillati; phylum Bacillota; class Bacilli; order Caryophanales; family Bacillaceae; genus Gottfriedia; species Gottfriedia sp. ABJ_BB2_2. The sequence continues at coordinate 933,307 of NZ_JBVFKR010000001.1, read as the reverse complement.
GCTTTTTGACAATTTATTCAAAAAAGGTGATACAAAAGCTTGAAAGTAGAAATACAATTCAATCAGCAGTAGTACATAAAAAATTTCCGAATAAAGTAGAAATCGTCATAAAAGAATATCAGCCAATCGGACAAGCAATGTTTGATGGGAAAAAACATTTACTTCTTGAAAGTGGTATGTTACTAAAGGATAATAATTCATTAGAAAATACAACTATTCCTGAACTAAATGGATGGAGTCAAGGTGATGAACTACAAGAATTAGCGGTTGAACTTTCAAAATTACCAAAAAGTATTTTTCATTCAATTTCTGAAATAGAATATACCCCAAGTAAAGATGATCCTTTACTTGTCACTGTTTTTATGAATGAGGGTTATGAAGTGAAGACGACAATTAGAAAATTTTCAAACAAAATGTCAAATTACCCAATCATTTTAAAGTCAATTCCTAAAAATAAAAAAGGGGTTATTCATTTAGAAGTTGGTGCTTATTTCGCGCCATATGAAACCAATGTTACAAATGTTATAAAATAACGGTAATAACATTAGAAAACAGTACTTTTAAGCCTTTTTTATCTGTTTATGTTAGTGTAGACTAATAGATAAATAGATATTATTGAAAAAAATTAAAAAGATTGTGAAAAATCTAAATAAAAAAGAGGGAAATCCCTTGTGAATGTTGAATTAGTTTTCATATATGTTATTTAAGAATGAATTGATGTTCGATTATAATAGATAGAGAGAAAAAGGAGGTGCCATCATGAACAGCAATGAGATCTATGTGAGTCTTGACGTTGGAACTTCGACGATTAAAGTTATAATTGGTGAATTAGTTAACGACACACTAAACATTATCGGCGTAGGTAATGTAAAATCTTCTGGCTTAAAACGTGGTTCAATAGTTGATATAGATGAAACAGTTACTTCCATCAAAAAAGCTATTGATCAAGCAGAAAGAATGGTTGGCATTCACATTGACAAAGTAATAGTAGGGGTTAGTGCAAACCAAGTTCAATTAATTAACACTAATGGAGTAGTGGCAGTTTCAAAAGAAAATAAGGAAATTGATAATGAAGATGTTCTAAGAGTAATGGATCAGGCACAGGTTATTTCAATTCCACCTGAAAGGGAAATTATTGATGTCGTTCCTCATGAATACATTGTAGATGGCCTTTCAGAAGTAAAAGACCCTAGAGGTATGATTGGGGTTAGACTTGAAATGGAAGGTACATTAATCACTGGTTCTAGAACACTTGTACATAATATTTTACGTTGCGTTGAAAGAGCAGGCTTAGAGGTTACTGATATTTGCTTACAACCAATGGCTGCAAGTACAATCGCTTTAAAACAAGACGAGAAAAACTTAGGTGTCGCTTTAGTTGATATTGGAGGCGGGTCTACGACAATCTCTGTATTCAGAGAAGGTGTGTTAGTTGCAACTTCTGTATTGCCAGTAGGTGGCGAACACATTACGAAGGATTTATCGATTGGATTAAAGACATCAACTGATGATGCTGAAAAAATAAAAGTGAAATTTGGACATGCATTTTATGATACAGCTTTAACTGAAGAAGTATTAAGTGTTCCAATTATGGGTAGCGAACAGCATCACCAATATAGTCAACAAGAAATATCAGATGTAATTGAAGCAAGGTTAGAAGAAATCTTCTTAATGGTTCAAAATGAACTAACAAGAATGAGAGGAAGTAATCTACCTGGTGGATTTGTTTTAACTGGTGGTACTGTATCAATGACTGGTGTTATTGATTTAGCTCAACGAGTATTTAAAAATAATGTAAGGATTGCAACGCCTGATTATATTGGTGTTCGCGAACCTCAATACATTACTGGTGTAGGACTAATAAGATATGCTTTTTATAAATCAAAAATGCGTGGTAAAAAACTTAGCTCTAATATCGCTTTCGAATCGAATGAACGAAAACCTGTAGCTGTTACAAATTCAAATACAAAACCAAAACAGCAGGATGAAGAACGTGTCATGAGTAAAGTTAAAAGCATTTTTAAGTATTTATGGGATTAATTTTGTGATGAATTTGAAATAGTAGGGGGATTAGTCATGTTAGATTTTGATACAAACTTAGATGCGTTAGCGAAAATAAAAGTAATTGGTGTAGGTGGCGGTGGAAATAATGCCGTAAACCGTATGATAGAACATGGCGTACAAGGTGTAGACTTTATCGCTGTGAATACAGATGCACAAGCGCTTAATCTTTCTAAAGCAGATGTTAGAATGCAAATCGGTGGTAAATTAACTCGTGGTTTAGGTGCAGGTGCAAATCCAGAGGTTGGTAAAAAGGCTGCTGAAGAAAGCAGAGAACAATTACAAGAAGCTCTTAAAGGAGCTGACATGGTATTCGTAACTGCTGGAATGGGTGGCGGTACTGGAACAGGAGCTGCACCGGTGATTGCTCAAGTTGCTAAAGAACTTGGCGCATTAACTGTTGGGGTTGTAACTCGTCCATTTACATTTGAAGGTAGAAAACGTTCAACACAAGCAGCAACTGGTATTGCTGCAATGAAAGAAAGTGTTGATACACTAATTGTTATTCCAAATGATCGTTTATTAGAAATAGTTGATCGTAACACACCAATGTTAGAGGCTTTCCGTGAAGCTGATAATGTATTACGACAAGGTGTTCAAGGTATTTCTGATTTGATCGCTGTACCAGGTTTAATCAACCTTGACTTTGCTGACGTAAAGACAATTATGTCAAACAAAGGTTCTGCATTAATGGGAATCGGTGTTGCTGGTGGAGAAAACCGTGCAGCTGAAGCAGCTAAAAAGGCTATCTCAAGTCCATTACTTGAAACGTCAATTAATGGTGCTCAAGGTGTGTTAATGAATATCACTGGTGGAACTAACTTAAGCTTATATGAAGTACAAGAAGCTGCAGATATCGTTTCAACTGCATGTGATGCTGAAGTAAATATGATTTTCGGTTCTGTTATCAATGAGAACTTAAAAGACGAAATCATCGTTACAGTTATTGCTACAGGTTTTGAAGGTGTAGTTGCTCCTACGCCAGCTCAAAAGCAAATGCAAAGACCATCAATTTCTACGCCAAGCCAGTCTACTCAAACGACTGTAAAACGTGAAATTGTTCGTGAAGAGGCTCCTGTTGTTGAAACGACAAAGAATATTACAAGTCTAGATGATTTAGATATTCCGGCTTTCTTACGCAATCGTAAAAAACGTTAATCAATTAAGCAAAACCAAGAAAAGAAGTGAGATACCTCTTTTCTTGGTTTTTTATTTTAAACATTTATTTAATTAAGCTTCGTAATTCTCTGCTAGATACAGTTTGTTAAATAGAATTTCTATCAAACCCACCACACTAATCTCCTTGCCATGAATCAACAACAAACCATTTTGTTTTATTTTTATCTTTAATTGCTGGGCAGTAACTAAAAAAGAAGACCCCATATATGTTCCAAATTCTACAATTTTTTTGACTTCATAAATTTGCTAATCTTTACGTTATGACAGTACGTCGTGGTATTAGCATACCTACCTCAATTGATTTAGGATCCCTCATCTTCCCAGATTCCTAAAGGAGTCTCGTACCTTCCGTTTTAAATCAACTGCTATATTTACTAGTCATAATCTTTCAGAAATAGCATATTTAAAATATTATAACGCTAGTGCTTGTCCGAGCTTATCGGTCATTTTCACATATAAACTTGTCGAAAAACTCTTACTTAAGAAACCCTTTTTTTGACAGACTTCTTACGGTGCTCATCCTATACTTACAAATAAATGAACTATATTTCAGAGGATGGCGACAATATTGGTGATATATGGTGATCTTGTTTGGTTATTAAACTTGTTAATGGATTTTTTGATTATCCAACTGACAGGTTTGATCCTAAAGAGAAATGTATCTATTTTTCGTTCGTTTTTAGGCGCATTTATAGGTTCTATCGTTGTTTTATTAACGTTTACTCCATATGCATATGTTGTTAGTTCACCCTTTATGAAAATATTATTATCATTTTTCATTGTATTTTTTTCATTTGGAAAACAACGTATGATTACATTTTTACAATGTATCAGTATTTTCTATTTTTCTACTTTTTTACTAGGTGGAGCACTATTAGGACTACATTATTTATTTCAATCAGATTCTAATAATTTATCAAAGTCTTCGTTTTATGGGGATCCATTAAGTTGGTATTTTGTATTAGGGATGATACCAATCGTCATTTTATTTGCAAGGAAGTCTATCAACCAGATTGCCTTTACAAAATGGAAATTAAACGAAATGTATGAAATGGAAATCGTATGGAGAAATACTACCATCCATACAAAAGGATTAATGGACAGTGGAAATTCACTTCATGAGCCACTTTCAAGAAAGCCAGTTATCATTTTAGATTGTTCTACAAAAGATTTTGGACTTCCTGGAGAATTAGTTAAGTTAGTACGTGATTCAGAAAGTACATTACAAGGCAAAGAGTCATTAGATGTCTTAAGTTTTTTCCAAGCATCGTTCGTACCTTATAAAAGCATTGGTCAAAGTAATCAATTACTAGTTGCTATTAAACCAACAGTCGTTCGCTTAAAAATTAATGGAAAATGGTACTCTACGAAATCTGTCTTATTAGGATTAAGTCATGTCACTTTGTCTTCTGACAACTTATATGAATGTATCCTTCATCCAAAAATGATGCAGGGAACGATTAACGAAATCGCATAGGAGGTAGAAAATGTATCGTTTTTTCTTAAAATTAAAATTAGGATTTTATAAGCTCTTAGTGAAACTTGGCTTGAAAGCCGATGAAGTTTTTTACATAGGAGGTAGTGAAGCACTTCCGCCACCTTTAACAAGAGAAGAAGAAGAAAAGCTATTACAGAAGCTGCCAAATGGTGATCTTGGTGCACGCTCTTTATTAATTGAACGAAATTTACGACTCGTCGTCTATATAGCAAGAAAATTTGAAAATACGGGTATTAATATTGAGGATTTAATCAGTATTGGTACAATTGGTCTCATTAAAGCGGTTAATACCTTCAATCCTGAAAAGAAAATTAAACTAGCAACTTATGCTTCTAGATGTATTGAAAATGAAATCTTAATGCATTTACGAAGAAATAATAAAAATCGTTCTGAAGTGTCATTTGATGAACCACTTAATATTGATTGGGATGGAAATGAATTATTACTGTCTGATGTCCTAGGGACTGAGGATGATATTATTACGAAGGATTTAGAAGCAAATGTAGATAAATCTTTATTAACAAAAGCATTAGATCAATTAAATGATCGTGAAAAACAAATTATGGAACTTAGATTTGGTCTTGATGGAACAGAAGAAAAAACACAAAAAGATGTTGCAGATATGCTTGGAATTTCCCAATCATACATCTCTCGCTTAGAAAAAAGAATCATAAAAAGGCTTCGTAAAGAGTTTAATAAAATGGTGTAATAGACAAAAAGAATAGAAGATGAGTGTACTCATTTTCTATTCTTTTTTTTTATTTGAATGTAAAATGTTAAATATTTTGTAAATATGTTTTCGTGCATAAATTTTCCACCGAAGGAGATACTTACCTATAGTACAGCAACTCCAAAGTAGGAGGGAACATCATGACACGAAACAAAGTAGAAATATGTGGTGTAGATACTTCGAAACTTCCAGTTTTAAAAAATGATGAGATGCGAAAGTTATTTCATGCGATGCAAAGCGGTGACCGTAGTGCAAGAGAAACAATCGTAAACGGAAATTTACGTCTTGTTCTGAGTGTTATACAACGTTTTAATAATCGTGGAGAATTTGTGGATGACTTATTTCAAGTGGGTTGTATTGGGCTAATGAAATCGATTGATAATTTCGATTTAAGTCAAAATGTAAAATTTTCAACGTATGCAGTACCGATGATCATAGGAGAAATAAGAAGATACTTACGCGATAATAATCCAATCAGAGTATCAAGATCACTAAGAGACATTGCATACAAGGCTCTTCAAGTAAGAGAGCGTCTATTGGCTGAGAATTCGAAAGAGCCAACACCAGTTCAAATTGCAGAAGTATTAGGTGTTACACATGAAGAAATTGTCTTCGCATTAGATGCAATTCAAGATCCAGTTTCGTTATTTGAACCTATATATAATGACGGAGGCGATCCAATTTTCGTGATGGATCAGCTAAGTGATGATAAAAATAAGGACGAGCAATGGGTAGAAGAACTTGCACTACGCGAAGGAATGAAAAGACTAAACGATAGAGAAAAAATGATCATAAGCAAAAGATTTTTCCAAGGAAAAACACAAATGGAAGTTGCTGAAGAAATCGGAATTTCACAAGCACAAGTTTCAAGACTAGAAAAATCAGCAATCAAACAAATGAACAAGAATATTCAAGGTTGAAACGAAATGTGGAGCTAGCTTGTGGAACTAGACACAAAAAAAGCGGAGGCGACTGTTTAGCCCCGACAAGCATAAGGCGAGCCCAGATAAAGGTTGCTCTTTAACCTTTAACTGGGCTTGACTTATGACCTTGAGGGGCTAGGAGCCGGAGCTAGACACCAAGAAAAGCGGAGGCGACTGTTCAGCTCCGACAAGCATAAGGCGAGCACTGATAAAGGTTGCTCTTTAACCTTTAACTGGGCTTGACTTATGACCTCGAGGAGCTAGGAGCCGAAGCTGGACACCAAGAAAAAAGAAGGCGACTACTCATCTAATAAAGCAGCACGAATTAAACATTGGTACTTCTAAATTCTTCCAAATCTAGATTATATAGTCATTAAACTGTAATTAGTCGTAGTATTTCCGATAATAATTGTGTTAGACAATGAGGTAAGGAACAATTCATTGTTTAACACATTTTTATTTTAAATAAAATCAATATTCGTCTCATTGTCTTCATATATTTGTTAAAAAGGAAGGTGAAGAGATAGTGGCAAGAATTTCTGACTTTCAAGTGAAAGATGTAGTGAATGTTGCTGATGGTAAAAAGTTAGGTAATATTGTTGATTTAGATATTGATCAATTAAGCGGGAAAATTACATCAATTATTTTAACAAAGCCTGGAAAAGGACTGAATTTTTTTAGTAAGGAAGAAGAAATGACGATTTATTGGAGCGATATAGTGAAAATTGGTGAGGATGTCATCCTTGTAAAATATCGTTCGACAGTAGATTTAGACGGAAATGCAGTAAAACCTGTAAATTTACCTTAAAAAATATAGAGTGTTTTGTCAAAAATAATCAAAAATATGAAATCTATGGTAAAATATAGGAAACCCTAATAGTGGTTTAGATAGTAATATTTACTAAATACGTTTTGTGAGGTTCTTTAGATATGAAAGACTGTTTCATTCAATCGACTGAAAGTACTTTTAAGATACAACCTTGGGAAGACTCATACAAACATTTAGTTGCAGGTTTTACAACAAAAAATGGTGGAGTTAGTCAAGGTTGTTTCTCTTCTTTTAATGTAGGTTTACATGTAAATGATTCAGAAGACCACGTAGTTGAGAATAGAGAATTACTTGCTAAAGAAATCAACTATCCAATTACGAAATGGGTTTGCTCTGAACAAATACATGGCAATAATGTAGTGAAGGTTACAAAGGACGAATGTGGAAAAGGTGTTACTGATTATAGTAGTGGCATCCCAGGCACAGATGGCTTTTATACGAATGAAGAAAATGTTTTACTTACTTCTTGTTATGCGGACTGCGTACCATTATATTTTCTTGAACCTACAAAAAAATACATTGGATTAGCGCATGCTGGATGGAAAGGTACCGTTTCAAATATAGGCGGGAATTTAATCCAAAAGTGGTTAACGGAAGAAGCTATTAATGTAAAAAATATTCAAGTAGTCATTGGTCCATCAATTGGCAATTGTTGTTATGAGGTAGATGATTTTGTGAAGAACAAGGTAAATGATGCATTTTCGAACAATATACCGCCATCTGTTTTGACAAATATGCCAAATGGTAAATACTCTTTGGATTTAAAAGAAGCAAACAAACAATTGCTCATTGAAGCTGGAGTCCCAAAAGAAAATATTTACGTTACAACTTATTGTACAAGCTGTAACCCGAATACATTTTTTTCTCATCGAAGAGATGAAGGGAAAACAGGTAGAATGATGAGCTTTATTGGTTGGAGGATATAGCAGCATGACGATCAAACAAAACTATGAAAGAATTAGCGAGCAAATACGTTCTGCAAAAAACAGGTCAAATCGTGAAGATCAAGTTACGTTAATAGCTGTTACAAAAGAAGTATCAGCAAATGTAGCTAAAGAGGTATTGGAGCTTGGGATCAACCAATTAGGGGAAAATCGATTTGAAGGTTTAGAAGATAAGCAAAATCAAATTGATACTGACGTTGTTTGGCATTTTATTGGTTCATTACAAACAAGAAAAGTAAAAGATATAATCCATCGCATAGATTACCTTCATTCTTTAGATAGAATGTCACTGGCACAGGAAATCCAAAAAAGAGCGAATGAACCATTAAAGTGTTTTATACAAGTAAATGTCTCTGGTGAGGAATCAAAACATGGTTTATCGCCTGAAGAAGTGCTTAATTTTGCTCGTGAATTAGCTGAACTAGATAAGGTACTTGTTGTTGGATTAATGACGATGGCACCGTATACTGAAGATCAGCAAATCATAAGAAATAGTTTTAAAGGATTAAAGGATTTACAGTTGAAAATTAAAGAATTAGAAATAGCAAATGTTCCATGTAATGAATTATCGATGGGGATGTCAAACGATTTTGAAATTGCGATAGAAGAAGGAGCAACCTTCATTCGCGTTGGGACAGATTTAGTTGGAAAGGGAAGGTAAATAGCTATGAGTTTTATCGGAAAAGTAAGAAACTTTTTTGCAATGGATGATGAGTACGAAGACGATGAATATGAGTATGAGGAACAACAACCTGTTTCTAAGCATGTTAATGAAGAAGTACATCAAGAACGTAGTAATTCAAAGCAAAAATTAGTAAGTATACCAGGAGGAGCATCCTTGACGTCAAAAGTTGTATTGGCACAGCCACGTGAATATGCAGAAGCACAAGATGTTGCAGATCACTTGAAATCTAAAAAAGCTGTTGTGATCAATCTTCAACAAATGCAAATTGATCAAGCAAAACGCTTCGTTGATTTTCTAAGTGGTACTGTTTATGCAATTAGTGGAGATATAAAAAAAATCGGAACAAATACATTCATTTGTACTCCAGATAATGTAGATATTTCTGGAACAATTACAGATATGTTATTTGAGGAAGAACAATCCATTAAAAGGTGGTAAATAGATGGACTTTATTTTATCAATCTTGTATCATGCGGTACAAGTATATCAAACGATATTAGTGATTCACATCATTATGTCCTGGTTTCCACAAGTACAACAATCATCTTTCGGTCGATTTATCGGAAGAATAGCAGAACCATACTTAGAGCCGTTCCGTCGTATTATACCGTCAATCGGAATGTTTGATTTCTCGCCAATTGTAGCTTTAATTACGTTACAATTTGCAATGAGAGGTATATATGCGCTTAGTACTTACTTCTAAAAAGAGAATCGAAACGGTTCTCTTTTTTACTATTTATTTTGTGTAGAAACAGAGGAATGCTTCAATGAGTATATACGATCATTATCGAAAAGAAGAGCATGTATTTGTTGATCAAGTGATAAATTGGAAAGAGCAAGTAATTGAACGATACTCGCCAAAGTTAACTGATTTCCTTGATATAAGAGAACAAAAGATTATGAGTACAATTATCGGGAATCAATCAGAATATATTGTTTCTTTTTTTGGCGGTCAGGAAAATAGTGAGCGCAAACGTGCACTCATTTTTCCAAATTACTATTCACCAATGGATGATGATTTTTCTCTAACCGCATTTAATTTAAGCTATGCTGTGAAATTTCATTCTTTATCACATAGACAAGTACTTGGGACGCTTATGTCATTAGGTATGACAAGAGCAAAATTTGGTGATATTTTATTAAAAGATGATGTTATACAAATAATTGTTGCCGAGGAAATAGCAGTTTTTGTTGAGAATAACTTGAATTCTATCGGTAAATCGCCGATTAAACTAGAGAGAATTCCATTTAATGAACTAGTTGAAATTGAAGACGACTGGCAATCTAGACATGGTACAATTTCATCTCTTCGTCTAGATGTATTAATTAGTGAGTTTTATCATATATCACGCCAGAAAGCACAGGCATTAATAAAAGCTGAACATGTCAAAGTAAATCAAAAAATCATTGATTCAACTTCATTTATTTGTGGAGAAGGAGACTTACTATCCGTAAAAGGATTTGGAAGAGGAATGCTTCTTTCGATAGATGGAATGTCTAAAAAAGAAAAATGGCGGATTCAATACGGTGTCAAAAAATAGTCAGAAAATGTAGAAGGATATTCGTAGAAACTGTCGAAAAGTAATAATAACCTATATTTAAGAACTTACATGGAGGTGGCTTAATTGCCTTTAACACCACTTGATATTCATAATAAAGAATTTGGTAAAAGTTTTCGAGGATATGACGAAGACGAAGTGAACGAATTTCTTGACCAAGTGATCAAGGACTATGAACTAGTTATTCGTGAAAAGAAACAATTAGAAGAACAAATGTTAGATATGAAAGAAAGATTAAAACATTTTTCTACTATTGAAGAAACTTTAAATAAGTCAATTTTAATTGCTCAAGAAGCTGCAGAAGATGTAAAAGGAAATGCTCAAAAAGAAGCAAAATTAATTATAAAAGAAGCAGAAAAAAATGCAGATCGTATTATCAACGAAGCTTTAATCAAATCTCGAAAAGTAACAATGGAATTTGAAGAGCTTAAAAAACAATCAAAAGTTTTCCGTACAAGACTTCGTATGGCAATTGAGACTCAATTAGAGATGTTAAGTCATGAAGATTGGGATCATATTTTAGATAAAGAAACAGAAGAAATAGCAAACTAATTTTAAGAAGCCTTGACGATTTGTAAAGTTTTACATATAATTTATTAAATATTAATAGTTAATCGGTGATAGGGAAGAGTACTTCTATAAAATCTAGTTAGCGAGTCAAGGATAGTGAAAGCTTGATGTAGAAAAATAGAACGAAAATCACCCTTGAGAGCTTTTCTGAACGTTAGTAAGAACAGCCGTTTCGTTCACGTTACGAATGCTAAGTGGATTATAAAGTTAATTTATAGTCAATTAGGGTGGTACCACGGGAAAACCTTTCTCGTCCCTTTATTGGGATGAGAAAGGTTTTTTTGTGCTCTATTTATAACCGATTGGGATTGTTTTAAACGATTCAATTCTATTCATTTATTCTGGTGAATCGAGGTTTTAGTTGTCTGTACTAATTTGTACGAACAAAAAACCTAACTAATAAAAGATTTAGAAGATGGATAGAATGCGTTAATGTGGAACTCGACTATTTAAAAAAGGATTAAAACCATAAACAGGAGGAGTATCAAATGGAATATAAAGATACGTTATTGATGCCAAAAACAGAATTTCCAATGAGAGGGAATTTACCGCAGCGTGAACCTCAAATTCAAGAGGACTGGAATGCGAAAGATATCTATACAACTGTAATGAAACACAATGCAGGAAAACCATCATTTATCTTACATGATGGCCCTCCATATGCGAATGGTGACCTACATATGGGGCATGCACTAAATAAAGTCTTAAAAGATTTTATCGTTCGTTTTTACAATATGAATGGCTATCGTTCCCCTTACGTTCCAGGATGGGATACACATGGTTTACCAATTGAACAAGCGTTAGCGAACAAAAAAGTCAATCGTAAAGAAATGTCAGTAGCCGAATTTCGTAAACTTTGTGAAGAGTATGCTTACGAGCAAGTTGAACGTCAAAAAGAACAATTTAAGCGTTTAGGAATTTTAGGTGATTGGGATCGTCCATACATTACGCTTGAAAAAGAATATGAAGCAGAACAAATTAAAGTTTTCGGTAAAATGGCGACAAAAGGCTTAATCTATAAAGGTCTTAAACCAGTTTATTGGTCTCCATCAAGTGAATCTGCATTAGCTGAAGCAGAAATTGAATATCAAGATAAACGATCTGCATCAATCTATGTTGCATTCTCAGTTGAAAATGGAAAAAATGTATTAAATGGTGGAGAGAAATTCATCATTTGGACGACGACTCCATGGACAATTCCAGCTAACTTAGCAGTTTGTTTACATCCAGAACTTAACTATGATGTTGTAGCAGTAAATGGTGACAAATTTGTAGTTGCAAGTGAATTAAGAGAGTCAGTATCAACTGAATTAGGTTGGGAAGATGCTGTTGTTGAAAATACATTTAACGGTAGCCAGCTTGAAGGAATCGTTTGTAAACATCCATTATACGATCGTCAATCTGTTGTTATTCTTGGTGATCATGTAACAACTGATGCTGGAACAGGTTGTGTTCATACAGCTCCAGGTCATGGTGAAGACGACTTCCGAGTAGGTCAACAGTACGGCTTAGACGTACTTTGTCCAGTTGATGAAAAAGGTGTATTAACAAAAGAAGCACCTGGTTTCGAAGGGTTATTCTATGATGAAGCAAATAAAGAAATTACAAAAGCATTAGAAGAAAAAGGTGCTTTACTTAAACTACAATTTATCACGCATTCATATCCACATGACTGGAGAACAAAAAAACCAATTATCTTCCGTGCTACAGCTCAATGGTTTGCTTCAATTGAAGCAATTCGTGATCAATTAATGCAAGCTGTACAAGATACAAACTGGTTCCCTGCTTGGGGTGAAACAAGACTATTCAACATGGTACGTGACCGTGGAGACTGGTGTATTTCTCGTCAACGTGTTTGGGGTGTACCAATCCCAGTATTTTATGCTGAAGATGGAGAAGCAATCATTACAGAAGAAACAATTGAACATGTTTCTAATTTATTTAAAGAAAATGGTTCTAACATCTGGTTTGAAAAAGAAGCAAAAGAATTATTACCTGAAGGATTTACTCATCCTGGTTCACCAAATGGTAAATTCACTAAAGAAAAAGATATAATGGATGTATGGTTTGATAGCGGATCTTCACATCAAGCTGTGTTAACAACTCGTGAAGAATTATCATTCCCAGCTGATGTGTATTTAGAAGGTTCAGATCAGTACCGTGGTTGGTTCAACTCATCATTAAGCACAAGTGTTGCTGTTACTGGTCAAGCGCCATATAAATCAGTAGTGAGTCATGGTTTCGTATTAGATGGTGAAGGACGTAAAATGAGTAAGTCTATTGGTAATATCGTTCTTCCTTCAAAAATCATGAATCAATATGGTTCAGATATTTTACGTTTATGGGTAGCTTCTGTTGATTATCAATCTGATGTACGTATTTCAGATGCATTAATGAAACAAGTAGCTGAAGTTTATCGTAAAATCCGAAACACTTTCCGTTTCTTATTAGGAAACTTAGATGGATTTAATGCAGAAACAGATGCATTAAAATTTGATGAACTTCGTGAATTAGATCAATACATGCTTGTTAAATTAAATGATGTTGTAAAAACAGTACGTGAATCATATGAAAAATATGAATTTGCCACTGTATATCATACAATTCAAAATTTCTGTACAACTGAATTAAGTTCATTCTATTTTGATTTATCAAAAGATGTATTGTATATCGAGCCAAAATCAAATAAAGATCGTTTAGCAATTCAAACTGTATTACATGAATCATTACAAGCTCTTACACGTTTAGTTGCTCCAATTTTACCTCATACAGCTGAAGAAGTTTGGACGCATATGGCAGGAACATCAGTTGATAGCATTTTCTTAACTGAAATGCCTGAGGTAAATAACTTTGGTGACACTACTGAGTTAGTAGCGAAATGGGAAAAATTCATGGACTTACGTGATGATGTATTAAAAGCATTAGAAGTTGCTCGTAATGAAAAAGTAATCGGTAAATCTTTAACTGCTGCAGTTAAAATTTATCCTAACGCAGAAGTATCTGATTTATTACAATCAATTAATGAAGACTTAAAACAATTATTAATCGTATCTCATGTTGAAGTAGCTGATCGTGATGCAAAAGTGCCACAAACAGCTCAGAAATTTGATTCATTAAGTATTGAAGTTACTCCTGCCACTGGTGAAACATGTGAACGTTGTTGGGTTGTAACAGAAGAAGTAGGAAAAGATGAAGAGCATTCAACACTATGCTTACGTTGTGCAAGTGTTGTAAAAGAAATGTAATGTAAAAGTGCTTGAAGCATTTGAAGACAAAGTCGAAAGTTAAACTTTCGGCTTTTTTTTTCAATTTAAAAAAGAATGAAATAAAGGACTATTTTAATCCTAGAGAAAAAAACCTAACTATTAAAAACGTTAAACCATTGAATTCTTAATTAAGTTGTTAATCATTAAAAATTTCATATTTTTCAAACATTGTAAATATGGTTGTGTTGGTGTATGTTATGTTTAATTAGTATGAAATTATTAAAGTGAAAAGGTTTGATAAGATGAATTACGAAAAAAATCCGAATTGGAATAAGTTGACGGATTTAATGAAAAAGAGAGTGGAACTAAGAGAAAAAGGATATAGCTACCAAGAAATTGCAGACTTGGAGATGAAAAGTCGTTCAAGTATACAACAAAGTATTAAACGTTCATATTTCCTGTTAGGAAGAAATGAACCAAATGTGAAAGAGGTACTACCAAACGAGATTGATCAGGTTGTTGAAGTTGAACGAGTAAGAGATGAGATGCTTACTGAATTTCATAAACGAGGTATTAGAGAATTTTTCAAAGAGATCTTAAAGAGAGATGATGTAAGAGAAATTCTAAAAGAAGAATTTAAAAGAGAATTAGAAGAAGAGAAACATCGGTAATAGTAATTTTTTCCTTATTGTATGTATTGTTGTATGTGTGTATGTATTGGTGTATGATTAATTTGTAAACAATTACAAAAATTCAACTATTGAGGAGTACACCATGAATAATACTTTCAAAAAAGTTACTCAATCAGTTTTAGGGATTGTAGTAGCTATCACAATGATTTTAGGAATTGAAACGACAAGTGTTGGAGCAACATCTGGAGCAGTAATTGCAAATAAATTAGCAATAAAGGAAAAGCCTTATATTAGTTCTAAGACTGTTGGTTACCTGACTAAAAATCAAAAAATTACTTACACAGGTTACAATCGTACTTTTGTGAAAATTAGTAACAAAGGTAAAACAAGATATATTCTAAAAAAATACGTGAAATATATAGCGCCAAAAACTGCAAAGATAGCAAGTTCTAGCTCTACTCAACAGCAAATTTTAGACTTAGTAAATACTGAACGTGGTAAAGGTGGGTTAAAGCCATTAACATTAACTAGCTATTTAAATGGAACAGCTCAACAATGGTCACAAACAATGAGTAATGCAAACAGTATGTATCATTCAACTTTATCATTCAACGGTGGGTATAAAGGTGAAAATATTGCTCATGGTCAAACAACTCCATCACAAGTAATGTATGATTGGATGCATTCTGAAGGTCATAGAGCAAACATTATGAGCAAAAACTTTCAACATTTAGGTGTAGGTAAAGTAGGAACATATTGGACTCAGCAATTTACTGACTGATCTTTTTGTAGTTAAATTATTCATATTTTTAGACTGTCTATATAGACAGTCTTTTTTTTATTTCCACAATTGAATTTATTAAATAAGCTTTTTCTAAAAGGTTTGTTGCTTTGAGAATGTAAAGCAATAATCAACTAACGCATTCTTATAGCAACAATGTAAAAGTTTACAGCGGCCATTTAATAGATATGCATCTAAAACTAACAGATTTATTAATGGGAATATCTTTATGAGTTTCCTTTAAAGGAAAAACTTTCACCTATTATGAATGTCAGTTCTGGGAAAATTATATTTACAATCCAAAAAGGGAGTGAACAAGATGAGCAATGAAATTTACCATATAAGACAAGAACTCGAAATGATAAAAAATGAATTGCTACATCGTTTATTTTCTGAACCAATTCATTCAATTGGCGTTGAACCTCATCTTTCTTTATATGAGGAAACAACGAAACATCAAATTCTTGTTGATGATATGAAGAATGATTTGTATGATATTGAGCTTGCAATACAAAAAATTGATAATGGATTATACGGATATTGTGAAATAACTGGACAACAAATTCCCATTGAGAAATTAAAAGTTCTTCCTACAGGTAGGACAATTGATGACTTTAGTTATGTCAGAACATACTACTGATTTGTATTTCATTGTATAAACGTCTCCCCTATGCTAAACTTTTATGAGATATCTAATAAGGTAGGGGATAAATATGGCATATATTATTGCACTAATTGTCATTTTAATTGACCAATTAACAAAGCTTGCAGTATTAAAGAAGATGTATTTAGGTGAAAGTATTGAAATCATTAAAAATATTTTTTACATAACATCTCATCGTAACAGAGGAGCGGCTTGGGGCATGCTACAAGGTAAAATGGGATTTTTCTACATTATTACACTTGTATTTGTTGTAGCAGTCGTTTACTTTATTCAAAAGCATGCGAAAAATGATCGTCTTTTATCTATTTCTTTAGGTCTTGTATTAGGTGGCGCGATTGGAAACTTTATCGATCGTTTCTTCCGTAAAGAAGTAGTTGATTTTATACATGTTTATATTTTTGGATATGATTTTCCTGTGTTTAACATTGCCGATTCTGCACTTTGTATTGGAGTCGTTTTATTATTTATTATTACTTTATTGGAAGAAAAAAGAGGAGTTAAAGAATGACAGTTTTTACATTTGCAGTTGAAGAAGAGCAACATTTAGAAAGAATCGATACTTTTATTACGGCTCAAAATGATGAGTGGTCTCGTTCACAAGTACAAATCTGGTTAAAAGAAGATTTGGTATTAGTAAATGGTGAAAAAGTAAAGCGAAATTACAAAGTAAAGCAAGGCGATGAAATATCAGTTTCAGTACCTGATCCAAAGCCTTTAGAAGTTATTGCAGAGAATATTCCGCTGGAAATTTATTACGAAGACAGTGATGTTATCGTAGTAAATAAACCTCGTGGGATGGTTGTTCACCCTGCATTAGGTCATGAAACTGGTACTTTAGTGAATGCATTAATGTATCATTGTAAAGATTTATCTGGAATTAATGGCGTGTTAAGACCAGGAATTGTTCATCGAATTGATAAGGATACATCTGGCCTTCTAATGGTTGCCAAAAATGATGTAGCGCATGAAAAACTTGCAAAACAATTACGTGAAAAAACAACAGTTCGTAAATATATTGCGATTGTTCATGGTGTAATTGAACATGAAGAGGGTACGATTGATGCCCCAATCGGAAGAGATAAATCTGATCGCCAAAGTATGACGGTTACAGAAGAAAATGCAAAAGAAGCAGTGACGCATTTTAAAGTACTTGAACGTTTTGAAGAGTTTACATTAGTTGAATGTCAGCTTGAAACAGGTCGTACACATCAAATTCGTGTTCATATGAAATATATCGGGTTCCCATTAGCTGGAGATCCAAAATATGGACCAAGGAAAACAATTGATATTGATGGACAAGCACTTCATGCTGCAGTATTAGGATTTAAGCATCCAAGAACAGGTGAATATATGGAGTTTTCATCTCCTATTCCAAAAGTAATGGAAGATGTTATCGAACATTTAAGAAGATAACTGTTGACAACTCTTGCCTAGTGAGGCATAATGAGGACAGTTGAATGAACCTTTAACACAACCCCGTGAGGTTGAGAAGGAAGCGGAATATAAAAGGGATAACTGTATCCTTTTGTGCTACCCTCTTGTCCATCGGGCAAGAGGGTTTTTGCTTCTACAAACTAAAAGTAGGAGGTAAGGGAGAATGAACGAAAAGGCAATCATCTTAGACGAACTTGCAATTAGAAGAGGGTTAACTAGAATTGCTCATGAAATGCTTGAAAATAATAAAGGCATTCAAGATGTCGTATTAGTTGGGATTAAAACAAGAGGTGTTTTCCTAGCTCAACGAATTGCTGAAAGAATTAAGCAAATCGAAGGTAAAGAAGTCATTATGGGTGACCTAGATATTACGCTATATCGCGATGACTTAACAACTAAGACTGAAAACAATGAACCATTAGTAAAAGGTTCAAATGTTCCAGTAGATCTAACAAACAAAAAAGTAATCTTAGTTGATGATGTGCTTTACACTGGTAGAACAGTTCGTGCCGCAATGGACGCTGTAATGGACCTTGGTAGACCATCACAAATTCAATTAGCAGTATTAATCGACCGTGGACATCGTGAGCTTCCAATTCGCGCAGACTATGTTGGTAAAAATATTCCAACATCAAGTGATGAAAAAGTAGTCGTAGCGCTTAAGGAAACAGATGAACATGATAAAGTAAGTATATTTGAAAATTAAAAGTCCCTTTTAATGTGGTCCAGAGAGGCCGCCAAAGGGTCTAGTTAGTTGCTGCCTTTATAGCAACGTATTGGACTCTTTGTGTAAATCACAAAGAGTTTTTTTTATAAAAAAATGGGGGAATCTAAATGATAAAACAGAAACCAGTATTAGAAATAAATGAAAAACCAAGTTTAAGTCAATGGTTTTTCCTAAGTATACAGCATTTATTCGCAATGTTCGGAGCAACAGTATTAGCACCAATTTTAATCGGAATTTCTCCAGCAATCGCATTAATATCTAGTGGGATTGGAACAATCGTTTTTGTACTCATTACAAGAGGTAGAGTCCCTTCTTACTTAGGATCATCATTCGCATTCATTGCTCCGATGAGCTTTGCTATAAAGAATCTTGGGACCGGAGCAGCGTTTGTAGGGGTGTTTATCACTGGTGTTGTATATGCGGTGATTGCACTAATCATTAACAAAGTCGGCGTAAAATGGTTATTCAAAATATTACCGCCAATCGTAGTTGGACCAGTCATTATCGTAATCGGATTAGGCTTATCATCTGTAGCGGTAGGTATGGCAATGAACGGAGCAGATGGTAAGTATAGCTCAACATCAATCACAATCGCATTAATCACTTTAGCAATCACAATCGTAACAGCATTATTCACAAGAGGGTTTTTATCAGTCATACCAATCTTAGTAGGAATAATCGGTGGTTACATTACTTCAATCTTCTTTGGAATCGTAGACTTCACGAAAGTCGCAGAAGCAAAATGGATCGAAGTACCGGATTTCTCAGTACCATTTGTAGACTACACACCAGAAATCACATTACAGTTACTTTTAATCTTTGTACCAGTCGCAATCGTAACAATTTCTGAACATATTGGACATCAAGTAGTGCTTGGAAATGTAGTAGATAAAGATTTAATTAAGGATCCTGGCTTAGACCGTTCACTTTTCGGAGACGCCGTTTCAACAATGATTGCAGGTCTAATCGGTGGTCCAACAACGACAACTTATGGTGAAAACATTGGTGTATTAGCCATAACAAGAGCTTACAGTGTTTATCTGTTCGTAGGTGCTGCAATCTTCGCCATGATATTCGGATTCGTAGGAAAGATTTCAGCAATCATTAGTTCAATCCCAACACCAGTAATGGGCGGAATCTCAATTCTACTATTTGGAATCATCGCTTCAAGCGGGTTAAGAGTGCTAGTTGAAAATAAAATCGACTTTAGTAAACAACGTAACTTAGTCATCGCTTCGGTTATCCTAGTTCTAGGAATTGGCGGAGCAACAATACATGTAGGAAATGTCTTCACTCTTGAAGGAATGGCATTAGCAGCACTAATCGGTGTTCTACTAAATCTGGTCCTACCAGAAAAAATTGGTGGAGATCGCAATATGGAAATGAACAATGAAAAAGCTTCATAAAGCATGAATAGTTTAGAGCACTCTGAATGGGGTGCTCTGCTGAAAAAAGATGAAATTCATTTAGGGGGATGACGAATGAATCATTTATTAACCATATCTGATTTAACAATCGAAGAAATTCAAAATTTGCTAATGGAAGCTCTAATGTTTGCAAATGGAGAAAAAACTAGTCTAAAGCGTCAGACATTTGTTGCAAATTTATTTTTTGAGAATAGTACGAGAACTCGTTTTAGCTTTGAAGTTGCCCAAAAGAAACTAGGACTTGAAGTCATCAACCTAGCTGTTGAAAGTTCAAGTATTCAAAAAGGTGAAACTTTATATGACACAGTTAAAACCCTTAAAGCAATTGGTGTAGAAGCGGTTGTGATCCGTCATACAGAAGATGAGTACTTTCAAGAAATTGAAGATGCTGGAATGCCAATCCTAAATGCAGGTGACGGATGTGGAAATCACCCGACACAATGTCTACTAGATCTTTTAACGATTAAACAAGAATTTGGACATTTTGAAGGATTAAAAGTAGCGATTGTAGGTGATCTAAGACATTCAAGAGTTGCCCGTTCAAATGCAGAAGCTCTAACAAGATTAGGTGCGGAAGTATATTTCTCAAGCCCAGATGAATGGAAAGATGAAAAAAATCAGTATGGAACTTACAGAAACTTAGACGAATTAGTTGAAGAGGTTGATGTCATGATGCTGTTAAGAGTTCAACATGAACGTCATGACTCAGAAACAAACCATATCATGGAAAATTATTTACAAAAGCATGGTCTAACGGTTGAGCGCGAAGCCAAAATGAAACCAACTAGCATTATCATGCATCCGGCTCCATTTAATAGAGATGTAGAAATTGCTAGTGAAGTAGTTGAATGCGAGCGTTCAAGAATCTTTAAGCAAATGGAAAATGGCGTTTACGTACGAATGGCAGTATTAAAAAGAGCCTTACCAAATGTATGGGGAGAGATGAAAAATGAAGTACTTGTTTAAAAACGGTGTCATCTTACAAGAAAACGGTGAATTTCTAAAACGTGATGTATTAGTAGTGAATGGGAAAATTTCAGTCATTGCTGAAACAATCATCGATCAAGAAGCAACAATCATTGAGCTTGAGGGGAAATTACTTTCACCAGGTTTTATCGACGTTCATGTACACTTGAGAGAGCCGGGCGGAGAACATAAGGAGACAATCGAAACAGGTACAAAAGCAGCAGCAAGAGGCGGTTTTACGACGATTGCGGCAATGCCAAATACTCGACCAGTACCAGATACAATCGAACACTTACAATCATTAAATAAAAAAATTGAGGATACTGCGTTAGTTAATGTACTTCCTTATGCTTCAATCACAATTCGTCAAGCTGGAGAAGAGCAAACGGATTTTGAAGCATTAAAAAATAATGGTGCATTTGCATTCACCGATGATGGAGTAGGCGTTCAATCAGCCGAGATGATGTATAAAGCAATGCAAAAAGCTGCTGAAATGAATGTTTCAATCGTAGCTCACTGCGAAGAGAATACATTAATCCAAAAAGGCTGTGTACATGAAGGGAAATTCTCAAAAGAAAATGGATTAAATGGAATCCCATCAATTTGTGAGAGTGTACAAATTGCACGAGATGTTCTTTTAGCAGAAGCAGCTGGATGTCACTATCACGTTTGCCATATCAGTACAAAAGAATCAGTAAGAGTCGTAAGAGATGCTAAAAAAGCTGGCATAAATGTAACAGCGGAAGTGTCACCACATCACTTAATTTTATGTGAAGATGACATTCCTGGTCTTGATACAAACTTTAAAATGAATCCTCCATTAAGAGGATCATTAGATAGAGAATCATTAATAGAAGGTTTACTTGATGGAACAATCGATATGATTGCAACTGATCATGCACCTCATACAGCAGAAGAAAAAGCGCAAGGAATGCAGCTAGCTCCTTTTGGGATTGTAGGCTTAGAAACAGCATTCCCACTATTAAACACACACTTTGTACAAACTGGAAAAATGTCACTAAAACAGCTAATAGATTTTATGACAGTAAAACCAGCAGAAGTATTTAACATCAAAAGAGGAAAAATAGAAGTTGGAGCAGTTGCAGATTTAACAGTAATCGATCTAGAACTTCAAGAAGAAATTGATTCAGCAACATTCCTTTCAAAAGGTAAAAATACACCATTCGATGGCTGGAAATGTAAAGGTTGGCCAGTAATGACAATGGTAAATGGCAAATTAGTATATGAAAGTGGGGAAGTAACAGTATGATGCGTCAATTAATATTAGAAGACGGAACAGTTTTTGTAGGAGAAGGATTTGGTAGCGAAGTTGAAACAACAGGAGAAATCGTATTTACAACAGGTATGACAGGATATCAAGAAGTATTAACTGACCCATCTTACTGTGGACAAATCGTAACATTTACTTACCCTTTAGTAGGTAATTACGGAATTAACTTAGAGGATTTTGAAAGCATTGTTCCAGCAGTACATGGATTAATTGTTAAAGAATATGCTGAGCATCCTTCAAATTTCCGAAATAAAATGAGCTTAGATCAATATTGTAAAGACAAAGGAATCCCAGGTTTAGCAGGTATCGATACACGAATGTTAACGAAAAAGTTACGAGAGGTTGGAACGATGAAAGGGAAATTCTGCAGTATGGAAGCGAATGTTGATGAAGTTGTTGCAGAATTAACAAATACACCATTATTCACTAACCACGTGGAACGAGTTTCAACTCAAAAGCCTTATAGAAGTCCAGGCAGAGGACACCGAGTAGTATTAGTAGACTTTGGTATGAAGCATGGCATTTTAAGAGAATTAACAAATCGTAAATGTGACGTTACAGTCGTGCCTTACAATATCTCAGCAAAAGAAATTTTCTTACTTGCTCCAGACGGAATTATGTTAAGTAACGGACCTGGAGATCCAAAAGATGTTCAAGTAGCAATCGAAATGATTAAAGAAGTAGTTGGCAAAGTACCATTATTCGGAATTTGCTTAGGGCACCAATTATTTGCACTAGCAAATGGAGGAGATACTTCAAAACTTAAATTCGGACATCGTGGTGCGAATCATCCAGTTAAACATTTAGAAACAGGAAAAGTAGCAATCACTTCACAAAACCACGGTTATGCAGTAGAAATGGATTCAATTGATGGAACTGATTTAGTCGTAACACATGTTGCACTAAATGATGGAACAGTAGAAGGACTAAAACATAAGAAATATCCAGCATTCACGGTACAATATCACCCAGAAGCATCACCTGGACCAGAAGATGCAAATTATTTATTCGATGAATTTATGAGCATGATGGAAGCACAGAAGAGAGAGGGGAACTTACAATGCCAAAACGCGTAGACATAAAAACAATCTTAGTAATCGGATCAGGACCTATCGTAATCGGTCAAGCAGCAGAATTTGACTATGCTGGAACACAGGCTTGTCAGGCATTGAAAGAAGAAGGATACAAAGTAATTCTTGTAAACTCAAACCCTGCAACAATTATGACTGATGTACAAACAGCAGATAAAGTATATATCGAGCCACTTACAGTAGATTTCGTAAGCCGAATCATTCGTAAAGAACGCCCAGATGCACTTTTACCGACACTAGGAGGTCAAACAGGACTTAACCTAGCAGTAGCATTAGATAATTCTGGGGTGTTAAAAGAATGTGGTGTGAAAATCTTAGGAACGACGCTAGAAGCGATTAACCGTGCTGAAGACCGCGACTTATTCAGAACATTAATGAATGACTTAAGCGAGCCAGTACCAGAAAGTGCGATCATTCATAATTTAGAAGAAGCTTATGACTTCGTTGAAGAAATTGGTTACCCGGTTATCGTAAGACCTGCCTTTACGCTAGGAGGAACTGGTGGAGGAATTTGTCACGATGAAGAAGAATTAAAAGAAATCGTAGCAAGTGGATTAAAGAATAGCCCAGTAACACAATGTTTGTTAGAGAAAAGTATAGCTGGTTTTAAAGAAATAGAGTATGAAGTAATGCGTGATGCAAATGACCATGCGATCGTAGTATGTAACATGGAAAACATCGATCCTGTTGGAGTTCATACTGGAGATTCAATCGTAGTAGCTCCTTCTCAAACATTAAGTGACCGTGAATATCAAATGCTACGAAATGTATCACTAAAAATCATTCGTGCATTAGGAATCGAAGGTGGATGTAACGTACAACTTGCACTAGATCCAGATAGCTTCCAATACTATGTAATTGAAGTAAATCCACGTGTATCACGTTCAAGTGCGTTAGCATCGAAAGCTACAGGTTATCCGATTGCTAAATTGGCAGCGAAAATCGCAGTAGGTTTAACACTAGATGAAATGATTAACCCGGTTACAAAGAAAACTTATGCTTGCTTCGAGCCAGCATTAGACTATATCGTATCAAAAATTCCACGCTGGCCATTTGATAAGTTTGAAACAGCAAACCGTCAGTTAGGAACTCAAATGAAAGCAACGGGAGAAGTAATGGCAATCGGTAGAACACTTGAAGAGTCATTATTAAAAGCAGTGCGCTCTCTAGAATTAGGCGTAAATCATATCGAACTTAACGCAGTAAAGGAACTGACTAAAGAAGAAATGATAACTCGCATGGCAAAAGCTGACGATGAAAGACTATACATTGTTGCTGAAGCAATGAGAACGGGTATGACGTTAGAAGAAATACACGATATTACAAAAATTGACTTTTTCTTCCTACACAAAATCGAAAACATCATAAAAATGGAAATACAAATTAAAGAAAACCATTTTGAACTTGATGTACTTTTAAAAGCTAAGAAAATGGGCTTCAGTGATGATTACCTTGCATTACACTGGAACGCAACAAATAAAGAAATATACGATTTCAGAAAACAAAATCAAATCATTCCAGTCTATAAAATGGTTGATACATGTTCAGCTGAGTTTGAATCTACAACTCCTTATTTCTACGGAACATATGAGATCGAAAATGAATCAATTGTAACGGATAAGAAGAGTGTAGTAGTACTTGGTTCTGGTCCAATACG
The DNA here is from genome assembly GCF_055484705.1 of Gottfriedia sp. ABJ_BB2_2. Lineage (NCBI taxonomy): Bacteria > Bacillati > Bacillota > Bacilli > Caryophanales > Bacillaceae > Gottfriedia > Gottfriedia sp. ABJ_BB2_2. Next base: position 908,453 of record NZ_JBVFKR010000001.1, on the reverse strand, counting down.
TATCGGACAAGGGATTGAGTTTGACTATGCAACAGTACATTGTGTAAGAGCAATTAAAGAAGCTGGATACGAAGCAATCATTATAAACAACAATCCAGAAACAGTTTCGACTGACTTCAGTATCTCAGACAAACTTTATTTCGAGCCATTAACAATAGAAGATGTAATGCACATTATCGATTTAGAAAAACCGATGGGTGTTGTCGTTCAATTTGGTGGTCAAACAGCAATTAACTTAGCAGGTAGATTAGTAGAGCGTGGTGTGAAAATTCTTGGAACTTCACTGGAAGATTTAGATCGTGCTGAAGACAGAGACAAGTTTGAAGAAGCACTTCAACAATTAGGTGTACCACAACCTCTTGGTAAAACAGCAATGACAGCAGAGGAAGCAGCAGCAATCGCTGATGAAATTGGTTATCCAGTTCTAGTAAGACCATCATACGTACTAGGTGGACGCGCTATGGAGATTGTATATCACCGTGAAGAAATTCTTCATTACATGCAAAATGCAGTAAAAATTAATCCAGAACATCCAGTACTAGTAGACCGCTACTTAACTGGTAAAGAAATTGAAGTAGATGCAATCTCTGACGGAATCGATGTATATATCCCAGGTATTATGGAGCATATCGAACGAGCTGGAGTTCACTCAGGAGATTCAATCGCAGTTTACCCTACACAAAATGTATCAGACGCTGCGAAGCAAAAATTAATCGAATATACAATCAAACTAGCAAAAGGCTTAAATATCAAAGGATTACTTAACATCCAGTTTGTAGTAACAGATAAAGATGAAGTATTCGTACTAGAGGTTAATCCAAGATCTAGTCGTACAGTACCATTCTTAAGTAAAATTACAAATGTACCAATGGCGAATATCGCAACAAAAGTGATACTAGGTCAAACACTAGCTTCATTCGGATATGCTACAGGCTACCATCCAGAAGGTAATGAAGTATATGTAAAAGCACCAGTGTTCTCATTCGCTAAACTACGCTCAGTAGATATAACATTAGGCCCTGAAATGAAATCAACTGGGGAAGTAATGGGGAAAGATGTAAGTCTACAAAAAGCATTATATAAAGCACTAATCGCTGCTGGGATGCATATCCCAACTCACGGTTCAGTCATCATTACAGTAGCTGATAAAGATAAAGAAGAGGTAGTCGATATCGCAAAACGCTTCCATGAAATTGGATTTACAGTATTCGGTACTGAAGGAACTAAAAATCATTTAGAAAACCACGGTGTACCAGTAAAAGCAGTAAACAAAATTAACGAGCATGAGGACAATATGCTAGACATGATCAAGCGTGGAGATGCGCAGTTTGTTATCAATACACTAACAAAAGGTAAAAAACCAGCACGTGATGGATTCAGAATTCGTCGTGAATCAGTTGAAAACGGAGTAGTTTGCTTAACTTCACTAGATACTGCAACTGCAATACTATCAGTAATTGAAAGCTTAACATTCTCAACTTCTGCACTACCAAACAAAGAAATGAAGGCTGGCGTATTAGTATGATAAAAAAAGAACTCATGACAATTGTCTCAAACAGAGAAATTGCCCATCAAATTGTCGAAATGACATTAAAAGGTGAACTTGTTCAGGAGATGCACTCTCCTGGACAGTTTGTCCATATAAAAGTGACTGGTGGACTAACACCATTATTAAGAAGACCAATCAGTATATGTTCGGTCGACAAAGAGAAAAGTGAGTTCACAATGATATTCCGCGCAGAAGGTGAAGGTACGAAACTTTTAAAAGAAGCAAGCGTTGGACAACAGGTTGATGTATTAGGTCCCCTAGGTCAAGGTTATGATATTGAAACGCTTTCAGAAGGGGATACAGCACTACTTGTAGGTGGTGGAATTGGTGTTCCTCCAATGTATGAACTTTCGAAGCAATTTAAAGCACGTGGTGTAAATGTCGTTCATGTACTGGGCTTTGCCTCAGGCGATGTAGCTTTTTATGAAGAAGAATTTTCAGAATTAGGACCAACATATATGGCAACAGTAGATGGAACTCTTGGTACGAAAGGATTTGTAACTGATGTTATTCGTGAAAAAGAGCTACAATTTGATCAATATTTTGCATGTGGTCCTACTGTAATGTTAAAAGCTTTACAACAGCAATATAAAGGTATGAAGGAAGGCTATATATCACTTGAAGAACGAATGGGCTGTGGAATCGGTGCTTGTTTCGCGTGTGTATGCCATACAGAAGATGGGTCATATCGTAAAATTTGTAGCGATGGACCAGTATTTCAGGCTGAGGAGGTAGTACTATGATTTCATTACAAACTAAACTTCCTGGCTTAGATTTAAAAAATCCTATTATGCCAGCTTCCGGATGCTTCGGATTTGGTAGAGAATTTGCCAATCTTTACGATTTAAGTATACTTGGAGCTATTATGATCAAAGCAACAACAGTTGAAACAAGATACGGAAATGAAACTCCTCGTGTAGCGGAAACGCAAGCAGGGATGTTAAACGCGATTGGACTTCAAAATCCTGGCTTAGAAAAAGTAATAAACGAAGAATTAAAATGGTTATCGAGCTATGATGTACCAATTATTGCAAATATAGCTGGATCAACGATTGAAGACTATGTAACGGTCGCAAAGGAAATTTCTAAAGTAAGTAATGTAAAAGCATTAGAATTAAACATTTCTTGTCCAAACGTAAAATGTGGTGGGATTGCATTTGGAACTGATGCTGCAACAGCGGCTGAAGTAACAAAAAAAGTGAAAGAAGTAAGTGAAGTACCGCTTTACGTAAAGTTATCACCGAATGTAACAAACATTGTTGAAATCGCAAAAGCAATTGAAAATGCTGGAGCAGACGGTTTAACAATGATCAATACATTACTAGGGATGAGACTAGATTTAAGAACGGGAAAACCGATTCTTGCAAATAAAACTGGTGGACTATCAGGTCCTGCAATTAAACCAGTCGCGATTCGAATGATCCATGATGTAAGTCAAGTAGTAAACATCCCAATCATCGGAATGGGTGGCGTAATGAACGCAGAAGATGCGCTAGAGTTTTTCCTAGCAGGTGCAAGTGCAATCGGTGTAGGAACGGCAAACTTTGTAGATCCATTTGTTTGTCCAACAATCATTGATGAGCTACCAGAAGTATTAAACAAATATGGATATCAGTCGATCGAAGAATGTATTGGAAGGAGCTGGAAACAACATGTCATCACAAGTGGTCATCGCGCTTGATTTTTCTTCAAAAGAAGAAGTAATGAATTTTGTAAAAAAATTTGAACAATCTCTATATGTAAAGGTAGGGATGGAATTATTTTACAAAGAGGGTCCAGCAATCATAAAGGAACTAAAAAAATTAGGACATCAAATCTTCCTAGATTTGAAGCTTCATGATATTCCAAATACAGTAAAACATGCTATGAAAAATATCGCATCTTTAGAAGTAGACATGGTAAATGTGCATGCAGCTGGTGGAACAAAAATGATGAAGTCAGCATTAGAAGGGCTAGAAGAAGGTACGCCGGCTGGTAAAAAAAGACCTTTACTAATAGCTGTAACTCAACTTACAAGCACTTCAGAGGAACAAGTAATCAAAGAACAAGGACTTACATCTTTAAAAGATTCAGTTAAACTATATGCTGCAATAACAGAAGAAAGTGGACTTGATGGCGTAGTTTGCTCTCCACTAGATGTAGAATTAGTTCAAGCAGCTGTTAAAGGTGAGAACTTTATAACAGTAACACCAGGCATACGCTTAGCAGATAATAGTGTAGATGATCAAGTACGTGTAACAACTCCAGCGAAAGCTAGGCAATTAGGGAGTAGCTATATTGTAGTGGGACGCAGTATTACAAAAAGTGAAAATCCAGTAGAAGCATATAAAGAAATAATTGCACAATGGGAGGGCGTAATAGTATGAAAAAGAACATCGCAGCAAACTTATTAAGCATTGGGGCAGTAAGCCTTCAACCAGAAACTCCATTTACTTGGGCATCAGGTATCAAATCTCCTATCTATTGTGATAATCGCTTAACGCTTGGCTATCCAGAAATTCGTAAAAACATTGCTAAAGGTTTAGTTGAATTAATTAACACTAAATTCGAGCATGTAGATGTAATCGCAGGAACTGCAACTGCTGGCATTCCACATGCTGCATGGACAAGTGATTTAATGGAACTACCAATGGTATATGTACGTAGCTCTGCAAAAGGTCACGGAAAAGGAAACCAAATCGAAGGACCAATTAAAGCTGGACAAAAAGTAGTCGTAGTTGAAGATTTAATCTCAACTGGCGGTAGCGTCATTACATGCGTTGATGCTTTACGTGAAGCAGGCTGCGAAGTACTAGGAGTCGTTTCTATCTTCACATATAATCTTCCAGCAGCAGTTGAAAAATTCAATGCAAATGAAGTAACATACTACTCTCTAACTGACTATGACACACTAGTAGAAGTAGCAAAAGAACAAGGTTCAATTGAAGCAGACCATGTAGCAAAACTAACAGCATGGAGAAAAAATCCACAAGACGCTAGCTGGATGACTGTTGGCGTATAAAATAATGTAGACTTAAAAATACAGCCTTAATGGGCTGTGTTTTTTTATTCAATAGGCTCTGTTAAAGAAGACTGTTGATTTTCATTCCAGGTACTTCGCTTTCCATGGGGCGTGACTTGAGTCTCCTCCGAAAGGTAGGCATGCTAAAACCACGACTCCTGTCGTAACGCATGCATGACCCACATCCTGTGGGCCTCCTGCGGGGTCTCAAGCTTCCCGCATCTCCCATAGGAGTCTTCGTACCTTCCATTCCAATCAATCTCTAACTTACGTTTCTCTTTTCATACGCTATAGGCATTTGCTAAAATCAACAATTAAAATTAACAGAGCTATTCGATAAAATAAAAACATGCGTGCTTTTTGTAAATTAATTACTTTGGAATGTCTGAACAGTGCTAAAATATAATTTTTTTGTTATTCATATAATTGTTAATATATCTATTTCAGGGGGGATTTGATTGTCAGTAGAAGAGCTGTTCTTACAAAATAGTTTAAAAGAATTTCAGGGCATTAAAAAACTAGGTGATCTTGCGATGAAGCAATTGTCATATGAAGAACTAGTTTGGAAGCCCTCTAGTGAATCGAATAGTATTGCTGTTATCGTTAAACATCTAAGTGGAAATATGATTTCAAGATGGACAGATTTCTTGACTTCAGATGGAGAAAAAACTTGGCGTAATCGAGATGAGGAATTTGAAGGAACTTATTCTTCAAAAGAAGAATTACTAGCAGCTTGGGAAAAAGGATGGAATGTAGTACTCTCGACCATAAAAATTTTAAAAGAGGAGGACATTCTAAAAACAATCACAATAAGAGGAGAAGCTCATTTTGTACTTCAAGCAATACATAGACAAATCAGTCATTATGGTTATCATATTGGTCAAATTGTTTATGTTGGAAAACAAGTTAAAAATGAACAGTTTGAGAGTTTAAGTATTCCTAAAGGTCAATCGGAACAATTTTTAAACGAGATGCTTAAAAACGTAAAACAAACATAATGACTGTTATAACTCCTTATAAACAACATAAACATTCTTAACAAATCTACGACAAAAGTTGTAGATTTTTTTATGTATATTACGACTAAACGAGTAGTAAATTTCTATCTTTTTGATGAAGAAAAAAAAATCGGTGGGGAGTAAAGTAAGAAAGAGGAGAGGCAAGGATATCGGTAGCAACATTAGAAATTGTAGAAATGAATAATTAAAGATTTACCTATATTTTCAGTTATTAGTCAATTCAATTCTTTTTTAATAATGAAAATAATTAGAAAATAATGTAAAATGTTACAAGTTAGGGGGGAATATATGAAGATTTTAATTGAAACACTTAATCACTTTAAACCTTATTGGAAAATTTTACTCCTTGCTTTTGGTAGTTCTTTAATTGCCGGAGCTTTTGCAGTTATTCCACCAATTTTAACTGGAAAAGTCGTGGATGAATTATTAGGAAATGCTAATTCACAAGTTCTTTTCTATTTAATATTTGGAATCATGTTGGCATTTTTATGTAAGGTTATATTTGAATCTCTACAGGAATTTATTCAAGTGAAGATTGGTCTCGATGTCATTAGTGATATGCAATTACGTGCTTTTAAAAAGCTTCAAAAAGCACCAATGTCATTTTTTTCAACATCACCTCGTGGAGATATGCTATTTCGATTAACACATGATGTAGAATCTGTTCAAAATCTGAATAATACTGTTGTTCCGCGATTTATACAACAAGTGATCGCAGCGATTGCAGCATTTGTTGCAGTATTTCCTTTATATTGGCCAGCTGCTGTGATCATGCTGATTGTTTTTGCAATTTATTTAGTACCTTCATTTATGATTGGGACAAAAGTACGGAAAATGGGTGCCATTTCACGAGATATGAGTGCTGATTTATATAATCATACACAAGAAAGTATTGAATCAGTTAGACTTGTGCGTACATTTCAAACACAGGAACAAGAAAATAAACGCTTAGAGGAAAAGCTTTCAATATGGAAGAGCTTTGCAATCCGATTGGCGCTTTTTGGTAAATTTAATTGGCGATTAGGTAATGTTTTTAATAATGGTGCACCCGGAGTCATCATGTTGGTTGGAGGATATTCAGTTTGGCAAGATGAAATTTCGATAGGGACATTAATAGCAGTATTAGCGTTTATTCCGACAATGTTTATGCCGGTTCGTTCTCTAGCTGAAAATGCATTAACAATTCAACAAGCAATTCCGGCCCTTGAGCGTATTTATGAGTATTTTGATTTACCATCAGAGCAATCTGACTCATACCCTATTTTCGAAAACGTAAAAGGTGATATCGATGTTAATAATATCCGTTTTACATATCCAAATGCCACTGAAGAAGTGTTGAAAGGTGTATCTTTTTCAATAAAGTCAGGGCAGCATATTGGAATAGTTGGATCAAGTGGTGGGGGGAAAAGTACATTAATCCAATTATTATTAGGATTATACGAGCCAACATCGGGATCAATATTTGTTGATCAAAAAGATTTATCAAAACATGATTTTCAAACATTACGCCAAAATGTAGGAGTTGTTTCTCAGGAAACATTCTTATTGAATAGTACACTGAAACAAAATTTATTATATGCCAAACCAGATGCTACTGATGGAGAATTACGACTAGCAGTAGAAGCTGCTGATTTAAATGATTTAATAGATTCATTGCCAGAAGGATTTGAGACAATTGTTGGAGAACGAGGTTTAAAGCTTTCAGGAGGTCAAAGACAACGTGTAGCATTAGCACGAGCAATTTTAAGACATCCACCTGTTTTGATATTTGATGAAGCAACATCATCTTTAGATGGAGAAACAGAAGAGAAGGTACAATATTCCCTTGAGAAGTTAATACCAGGAAGAACGACAATTACGATTGCTCATAGACTCGTTACAGTAAAGGATGCAGATTGTATCTTGTTATTAGACAAGGGCTTAATTGCTGAACAAGGAACTCATGAAGAATTACTTTCATTAAAAGGACAATATTATCAACTATATATGGCACAATACAGTGAGCTAGATAAGGAGAGTGCTGTATGAACCAAAATAAAACAAAAAAAATAGGTGATGGAAAAAGAGTTATTAACTTTCTAATACCTCATAAAAAATGGGTATTTGCGGATTCATTCGTCATTGCTTTAAGTCAAATTTGTGCAGCTTTAATCCCGACTTTAGGTATGGGATGGTTAGTAGATCATATCATTCCAAATCATGAAAATGCATTACTTTGGGGATTAATGTGGTTACTTGTTTTTGCAGCAATACTTGATTTAATTTTAATGGTAATCGACGAGTATTTTTGCCACCATGTAGCAAAGTCAGTTACAAACTGGCAAAAATTACGCTTATTTAAGCATTTGCAAATTTTACCGTATTCTTATTTTCATCAATCGAAATCTGGAGAATTATTAGCTAGGGTATCAGATGATCCAGATACACTTCATAATTTCTTAGCATGGGAAGGTTCTACTTTTATGGCATCCGTTCAAGGGGTTGTCATTTATAGTGTTGTATTATTATGGATTCACCCATACTTAATGGTAACAAGTGTTGTTTTAGGAGTATTGTTTTACTGGACATCAAATAAAGTAGGGGCTAGAACAAGGAATGCATCTGCAAGAGCCAGAGAAGAAGCGTCACGTTATTTAGAAAGACTTCGTGAGTCTGTAACAGGGATCCAGCTTTCTAGAATTCTAGGTGCAACAGATTATGAGATTCAAAGTGTAGCAGCTATTCGAAAATCATTTGTCAAAGAATCAATCATTGAGTTAAAAGCAAGAATGCAATCAATTGTTGTCATCGGAAGCTACAATGGCTTCGCTTTAGCTTCTGTTTATTTCATAAGTGTTTTATTAATATCAAATGAACAAATAACAAGTGGACAAATGCTAACAGCAGGCGGGTTAGTTACCATTGCTGCGAATGAAATTCAAAGAATGTTACGAAACTGGTTATCTGTTAGACGAACTGGTCCAGCACTTGATCGTTCCGAAAAATTATTAGCTGAGCCAACGTCTGCTTTTGAAGTTCAAGTGGGAAAAAAGCTGGATGTTGTGAATGGTTTAATCGAATTTAAAGATGTAAAATTCGGCTATCCAAATAAAGAAGACCTTGTACTAAATGGTTTAACATTTAAAGTAAAGCCTGGAGAGGCAGTTGCGATTGTAGGACCTAGTGGTGCAGGTAAGTCAACAATTGTAGATTTATTACTTGGTTTATATCCATTAAATAGTGGTACGATCGACATAGATGGATTATCAATCGAACAATCAAATGCCAAATGGGTCAGAGACTCAATTTCCTATGTCTCACAGGATGTACAGTTAAGAAATGGTAGCCTAGCAGACAATATAAAAATTGGAAATGAAAAGGCGACTGATGTAGAGCTAATCCAAGCTTTAAGAGATAGTGGCTTATCTGATTATTATGATTCACTACCAGATGGTTTACAGTCTTCAATCGGAGAAAGAGGAGCACTACTTTCGGGTGGTCAAAAGCAACGTTTATCTTTAGCTAGAGCACTCGTCAAAAATTCACCAATCTTGATTTTAGATGAAGCAAGCTCAGCTCTAGACCCTATTACAGAATTACAAATAAACGAAGCAATTCAAAAAAGAAAATCAAAACAATCGGTAATTGTTATTTCCCACCGCCTATCAACTGTTTTAACAGCGGATCGTATTGTCGTTTTAGAAAACGGTATCGTTGTTGAAGAGGGTACGCATCATACGTTATTGGAAATAGATGGAGTATATTCTAGGTTATTTAAACGTGAGGCTGAAACAGGTGAAAATGTAATGAGTTTTTAAAAATCATGTAAATGTGAAAGGGGTACTTGGATGAATGCTAAGATTTCTATTCATCACTATGAATCAAAGGAAGAATTACTGAAAGGTTTTCAAGTTTTAAAACAGCTTCGTACACATTTGAACGAAGAATCATTCTTGGGGCTTTATGAGGAAATGGAAAAGGAAGGCTACAAGCTAATTGGATTAGAAGATCATGGTCAAACTGTAGCAGTAGCAGGAATCATTATTGTGACGAATTTCTACAATGGGAAGCATGTTTTTGTCTATGATTTAGTGTCAGATCAGAATCGTCGTTCAAATGGATACGGCAAACAGCTACTAGATTATATACATGAATTCGGGAAGGAAAACGGCTGCGAACTTGTATCACTTCAGTCAGGCTTACAAAGAATTGATGCCCATCGTTTTTATGAAGAGAAAATGGAGTTTCGTAAATTATCATATGCTTTTAGTAAAGATATAAAGTAAAAAAGTAAACCCTAGTCGGATGATTGGGGTTTACTTTTTTAATAGGCTTGTTCTAAAAGATTGTTATGATTGTGGTTTTGTAATAATGAAAAGAAGACATTTATTTATGCTAAAATATTAGTAGTGAATTTTTTTATGTAATTTATATTGGAGGGAATACCTTGGACAAAAAAGAATTTTGGCGTTTAATAGAAGAATCAAAGAAATTCGAGAATCAAGCAGAATGGTTAACAGAGGTATTATCTCATAAAGAATCAAATGAAATATTAGAGTTTGAATTCTATTTTGAAAGTTTCATGAATGAAAGTTACCAATCTCACTTATGGGGTGCAGCTTATATTCTAATGGGTGGATGCTCTGATGATGCATTTGATTATTTCAGGGGCTGGTTAATTGGTCAAGGTGAGGAAATATATCTAAAGGTTGTAGAAAATCACGAGTATCTTGCAACATACATACGTGAGGAAAATCTAGATGAAGAGGGTTATCCACAAAATGAAGAGTTACTGTCAGTCGGCTTAGATGCTTATACATTCAAAAAGACTGGTGATACAGAATGGGATGATGACATTCACGATGAAATGTTAGAAAAACTCGACAAAAAAGGTCTAAAGCCCGCTGTCGACTTTGAATTTGATTGGGAAGAAGATACAGATGATTTAGAAAATATGTTTCCGAAATTATGGGCAAGATTTGGAGAAAATCCATTAGGTTAATAGTAAAGGGTAATCAAAGAACAAATGCCAATTTAATAGTAAATTGTAAAAACAGTTCAAATTCGTAATTTGAGCTGTTTTTTTATCTCTAAAAGAAAGTATGAATATAAACCTCTTAGTCCATCTATAGTGTTCTACTAGAAGTAAGTGATAAGTCATGATTAGTTTACCACTAATTTTAAAGGACTAATAAAAACAATGAAGAATATTATATTTATATGGGAAATTTTACCAAAAGGGTGAGGGTTAGAATGGAAATACTGAATCTATTTATTATGATAGGGATCATTGGATTTCTATTATCAGGAATAACATTAGGTGTTTTTACTAGTGGCGAACAACAACGAGCTAACTTTTATACACAAACAAAAGACGATCGGAGCTCAAATTTAAAATTTTCATTATGGACAGGATTGATAGGAATTATTTCATTTTTAATCGCAGGGGTTATTTATTATATACAGTAGATAAATAAGAGAAGGGATAAATGGGATGGCTCAAAATAAGTTAAAAGTTTATCAATTCTTAATTAGTTCATCCATTTCAAGTATTATATTTTTAGGAATTAATATTTTATTATTTGTATTTGATTATTATGTTCTTGATAATCCTACATCACGTAGTTTAATTGGAATTGGCAATTTAGTTGGAATAGACAGTATTGTTTATAGTTTATTATTTGTCATCATATTCAGTATCCCTTTCATTTATATTTTTTCGCTCATATCTTACTTAATTTATTATATTTTTTCCATTACTTTTACAAATTGGAGCTATAAAATCCATGTAATACTTTTTTCACTTCTTTTTGCATTTGTGTTGACGAGTATATTTTATGGTCATGTAATATTAAATTCTACTTTTTTTATGCTTTTATTAAGTAGTTGGTCATTCTTACTTGGCGACTATGTAAAGCCTTTAATTTTAAGAAAATTACTAATTGTAACACCAGTAATTTTGTTGTTGATGAGTTTAATCACCATTCAATTTAATTCCTAAAAAAGCAAAAGTAAAAAGGGGACTTCATCAGTTGAAGTTCCCCTTTTTTATTGATACTTGCTACACATGCTGTTTCAACAGTTCAAGCACATTAAATAGGTAATTGTTTTCATGGATGACAAAGTGCTCTTTATTGACTGTTTTGCGTACTGTAATTTTTTCATCTAGCTCATTCACTTCGAAGCCTTCAACTTCTATGGATTGACTTAGTCCATATGCAAAATCATAATATTCATTAAAATTTGCTTTCACAATACCAGAAACTTCTTCTTTTTGTAGATTAAATTTTGTAAACGGTTCATTCCTTTTTAGTAAAAAAACATGACTTAGTTCATAATCATGGAAGTTTTTCAATTCAATAGAATTCTTTATAATACCAAGCGGTATGACTTCTTCTATATTGACTACAATGCCTAGTTCTTCATGAACTTCTCTAATTCCATCAGAAACTGTCTCGTGTGCTAATAGATGGCCAGCGGCAGTGATGTCTAGTAAATTTGGAAAATCTTTTTTTGTTTGACTTCTTTTTTGAAAATAGATCATTGGAATGTCGTTTTCAATACTCATTAACCAACAATGAAATGTTTCATGCCAATATCCATTTTTATGTACTTCGTCTCGTGTTGCTTCACCAATATGGTTTCCCAATTCATCAAAAATTTTAAGAGACTCTACTTGCAATGTACTTACCACCTTAACTTTTTATATTAGTTAACTATATCTATTATTATATAAATATTTCATAATGATTGTAATATGATATTAGGTCTATTCATGTTATTTTATTTCAGAAAGTACCATCAGCGGATAGGATGGAATAAATAAGTAGATAAAGAAAAATATGTTTTTTCAAAAGGATGTTTTCTAAATGATTGTTGCTTTTTGGATTTAAAATGACAAAGAAAAACGTTGATTATAATGGAAGGTGTGAGACTCCTATGGGAGATGCGGGATAGGTGAGACCCCGGAAGGCACCGAGGAGGCTCAGCTCACGCCCCACGGAAAGGGAGCAACCTGGGGTGAAATCAACTAACGGTATCTTAAATAGCAGCAATGTATACGAGAACAGCCATTCAAAATAGAACATGCAGTATTAAAAAGCCTATGTCCAACTGTTAAATTGAATGTAATATTTTTCTGAAAAATTTACTTTCATGCTTAATTAGGTTAATTTATTATTAGATAGTTTAAATGAGTATGTCTAAACTAAATCTTAATGGTATGTTAGACTGCTTGATAATGACTACATTAAATAAAAATTATTAGGTGAACAAAATGAAAATTGCATTTTTTGACTCGGGAATGGGTGGGTTAACTGTATTAAACGAAGCCATTAATCAGTTACCAAATGAAGAATTTTTATATTTTGCAGATACTCTTCATGTTCCTTATGGTACGAAATCAAAGGAAGAAGTTAGTTCATTTGTAAAACAATCAGTAGAAAGAATTGTAAAAGAAGATGTAAAAGCACTTGTAATAGCATGTAATACAGCTACTAGTATTGCAGTTTCGGATTTAAGATCAAACTATGACTTTCCAATTATCGGCATGGAACCGGCTGTAAAACCAGCTATTGAGATGAATCGTTCAACAGGTAAAAGAGTGTTAGTTCTTGCAACACCACTTACTTTAAAGCAAACAAAGTATCATGAGTTAGTTTCAAGAATTGATGATCAAAGTATTGTCGACTCATTACCATTACCAGAATTAGTTCGTTATTGTGAAGAATTAAATTTTGAAGATGCTCCAATGATTGACTATTTTAAGAGTAAGTTTGCATCATTTGATATTAATTTATATGGAACTGTTGTACTTGGATGTACACATTATCCATTTTATAAAGAGATATTAAAGAAAATTCTACCGGAAGATGTGCATATAGTTGATGGAAGTGCGGGTACAGTTAAAAGACTAATTCAATTATTAAGTCCTTCAAATCAATTAAATGATTCTGGTGAATCAACGATTAAGTTCATGTGCTCAGACGATAATCAAGATTATATCGAAAAGATGAAGTATGCATTGAACATTCTTCAAACTAAAGGATAAGCTTTTTAAGCTTATCTTTTTTGTTGTTTACTGTTTTTGATATATATTCTGTGATGAAAGAATAAAAAAAGAAGTAGTGATAATCACTACTTCTTTTTCTATTTTATTTATATTACCAAACAAATAAACCTACAATCATGGCACTAAGCATCGAAACTCCAATACCACTTACTAGTAGCTTCCAAACATTCTTACCAATACTCGATGATTTATCTTCACCTAATATTGAATTAAATGTGCCATAAATCATTCCGACAGTACTAAAATTAGCAAATGATGTTAAGAAAGTTGTAGCAACTGCTACAGTATGTGGAGCTAGTCCATTTATATTTTCTTTTAAATCCATCATTGCGACAAATTCATTTGTGGCAAGCTTGATTCCCATTAATTGTGCAACATACATAGCGTCTTGTCCAGTTAGTCCTAATAAGAATGCGAAAGGACTAAATATATATGAGAAGATTTTTTGTATCGTTAATCCAGATACAAAGAAACCTAAGAAGCCATTCAGAAGTGTAGTTAGGGCTACATATCCAATTACCATCGCTAATATAACGATGACCATATTCATTCCAACTATCATACTATTTGAGATCGTTGAGAAGAAATCTTTTTTCTCTTCTTTCGTAGGGACGTACACTACATCCTCTTCTTTACTAACTTCAACTGGATTTAACATACTTGCTATTAATAGCGCATTTAAACAATTTAAAGGTATTGCAGCAAATACATAAGTAGCAGGTACCATCGTTAAATAGGCACCGATAATTGAACCACTAATACTACTCATACTCATAATGCCAAATGTCAATAAACGATTTTCTTTTAAAACGATTAATTGTTGACGGATAACAGCTAAAGCCTCGGTATTTCCAAGAAACATCATTTGAATTGAAAAGAAACTCTCTAACTTCGGTAATCCAGATATTTTTGAAATAACCCAGCCAACTTTATCAATAATCCAGGTTAAAATACCGAAATATGATAAAATGTCAAAGAAGGTAATAATGAAAATAATTGGCAGTAATGCACTAAAGAAAAAGTCGACATGTTCATTAGCCATAACAGACGGGAATGCGAACGAAATTCCATCATTTGCACATGCAATTAACCAAGTGAAAAAGGATGCAATTTTATTAATTGTCCATGTTCCGATTTTTGTTTCTAACATGAACCAAGTAATAAGGAATTCTACAATTAGTAAAATGAAGATGGACTTCCATTTCACATTTCTCTTATTAGGAGAACATAAGAAAATAAGACCGATTACAACTAATACTCCTAGTAAATTTAATAAAAAGAACACGACACCAACTCCTGATGATTTATATGATTTCCAAAATAAAAAGCTCTTATTTTTCACACCTTCAGCCCCAAGACAGAAAGTACGAAAAATAAGAGCTTAGTTAGTTTAAACATACAATATAATTGAATCCTTAACTAAAAAAATGAAAAGCAAGGATTCTTATATTAGCATTATTTCTATTTTTGCTCAATTCTAGTCATACTTCCTTGTAGTCGGGCATTTTGGCTGCCAGGTAGAAACGATCAGACCTTCTTAACTGATATTATACAAGGATAATAAATAAAGAGATTTATATTTAGAATAAACATCATTCTATAGTAATAATTACAAGGAAACAACATATTTATTAAAGTTCCAATTATTATATTTGTATAAATAATATGAATATTAACATTTAACAAAATGATTTAAAAACGGTTTGATTAAAGTGTTCATACATTAACAGAGTTTATATTTAACTGGTCATCATAAAATGAAATAGAGTTATTACGAAGGATTGACTGTCATTAAGTAAAGGATCAAGGAGTTGAGTTAAATCATGAAAGTTAAAGACGTATTAAGATACTTTGGGGTTAGTGTTATGTTTTTATTTGGGGCAATTTCGTTAATAAAATATGTTAAAGAAGATGAATTCTTTATGAATTTATTCATCGGTTTTGCATTAGGTGTTATTCTGTTCATTGCTTCATTACTAGTAAAAGAGGAAGATGAAAATAAAGAGAAATCATTGTAATAGAAAAGCCACCTCAAAATATAGGTGACCATAGGAAGAATAGGATAAATGGTAACCCAAATTATCTATGCATTAAAGTACACTAAGAGATTTATACTTTCCACGAGATAAGAATTAACGAAAATTATTAAAAATTGAATATTTATGATTTAGAAATTCTCAACTTTACTTTCTTTAGTAATATTTACGGATAAAGGATGACGAATGATACGCAAACGTGGAAAAATTCGTTTACGGAAAACTTGGTTAATTGTGGAAAATGATTGAAGTGAAAGGTGCTCGACTCCTGTGGGAGTAGCGGGATAGGTGAGACCCCACAAGCGCGAATGCGACGAGGAGGCTCAGCGCACGCCCCACGGAAAGCGAGCATCCTGAAGCGGAAATCAAAGATACACTTTTTTTTAGAACAATGTTTCCTTGGCAATACAAAAAAATTGGTGGATCAAAAAAAATAGCAACTACTCTAATTGAAAAGTAGTTGCTTTTGTATGTTACAAAAGATTGGGTATTATTCTTATTTACGTAATTTTAATACTAGCTCTTCATCAGGTGTAACATATAAGGTGTTGTTTTGTTCGTAAATAACGAATCCTGGTTTTGAGCCATTTGGTTTCTTTACATGGCGAATTTCTGTGTAGTCGACTGGAACTGAACTGGATTGGCGAGCTTTACTAAAGTATGCCGCTATAATCGCTGCTTCTTTGATTGCAGTTTCACTAGGTTCTTTTGCACGAATCACTACGTGAGAACCCGGAATATCCTTTGTGTGGAACCAAAGTTCGTCTCTACTAGCAAGCTTATTCGTTAAGTAATCATTTTGTTTATTGTTTTTACCGACTAATAGTAGCTCACCGGTAGTTGATACATATTCATCAAGTGTTACTTTTTGTTTGTTATTCTTTTGGGGTTTTTTTGATTTTTTCTTTCTAACATAACCTGTTTCAGCTAATTCTTCTCGAATTTCTTCTAAATCACGTGGTGAAGCGGATTCGATTTGCTGTAGGACTGTTTCTAAATAATCATTTTCCTCAACAGTAAGCTTTATTTGCTCATGTATATGAGCGACTGAATTTTTTAATTTCGTGTATTTTGTAAAATAAGATTGCGCATTTTCAGAAGGCGTTTTTAATGGAGATAATGGAATCATAATCGTTCCACCGTTTTCATCATAATAATTCACGACTTCTACTTCTGTCATTCCTTTTTTTAGGGCAAACATATTAGCTGTAATTAATTCACCTTGTAATTGAATTGCATCTGCTTTTTCAGTATCTAGTAAACTTCTTTCAAGCTTCTTTAATTTTTTCTTGTTTTTGGATAGTTCATTTTGTAATAGTTTTTCTAAATCTCCACTTTGCTGCTTTACTCTGTCCCGTTCTGCTTTTCCAAAGTAAAAGACATCTAATAATTCACTTAAGCTAGAGAAGGATGTCTTTTCTCCATTCAAATGTTTCATTTCAATAAAATAAAATTGCTCTTTTGACTGGAAACGGTATAAAGAAGGAGTATACTTCTGTTCCTGTATTTCATCTATTAAAGAAACGAATGATTCAAATACGTTATCTTTATTTCGATAAACGACCTCATTAGCAAATAATGGAGATATACCAGCAAACTGTTGTACAAGTACTTGAGCAGTCGGTTGGTCCTCAGTTGATATGATATGATTGAAATCTGCCTCAGTCATTTGAGCAAATGGATCTTGTTTTTCTTGTTTAGGTGGTAAAATATAACTAGAGCCAGGTTGAATGATTCGATGTCTGTTAACGGCCATCGGTACATGTTTAATACTGTCTAAAATAATCTGTCTTTCATCATCAAGCAAAATAATATTACTATGTCTTCCCATTAATTCGATAATGAGTGTACGAAATTGCTCGTCCCCAATTTCATTTCTGCTTCTAACCTTAATCCTCACAATTCGTTCACGATCATTTTGTGAAATACTTTCGATGATTCCACCGTTTAAATGTTTTCTTAATACCATCGTAAACATTGGCGGTTCTGAAGGTGTATCATAGTTTTGATCTGTAATATGGAATCGTGCATAACTTGGATGTGCACTTAATAAAAGTTTATAGTTTGCACCATTTGCACGAATGGTTAGTAGAACTTCATACATACTTGGTTGTACGATTTTTGAAATTCTTCCTGTTGTTAATTTTGTGGCTACCTCACTTGTCATAGCCCCCGTAAAAAGTCCATCAAAAGACATAACATCACTTCCTAATCTATCAAACACTACTAAAATTCATGTTATTTTTCTCAATTATATAAAAGGTATTTCCGAGCAAATTTCTTAAGGAGTCAATTTTACATGATTTACCCTACGATTGTCACTTCATTCCATTCGTACGAGCTAGATTTATTTTTCATCATTATATCATTTATTTGGACGAGTCTGAATATGCTTTTATGAGAGGTAAGGGGGACAACTTACCTAATGGAAAAATTAGGGGTGACAATACATGAATTTTTATCGGATGAGAGCGGAAGAAGTTCTAAACGTAACAAATACGAACGTTTCCTCTGGTTTAACTGATGAGGAGGCAAGAAAAAGACGAGAAACTTTTGGAGCAAATGAACTAAGAGAATCGGAGAAAACTTCAAAACTCGTTTTATTTTTAAATCAGTTCAATGATTTTATGGTGTACGTATTATTAGGTGCAACAATTATCTCAATCTTTCTAAATGAAGTAGTCGATGCTGTTGCTATTATGGCAATCGTGTTGATTAACGGGGTCTTAGGTTATTTTCAAGAAGCAAAAGCTGAAAAATCATTAGAAGCTTTAAAAGAATTAGCAGCGCCTCAAGTTCAAGTATTAAGAAACGGCCAATATAAAAAGTTACCTTCAAAAGATTTAGTTGTCGGAGATATTATCAAATTTTCTAGTGGTGATCGAATCGGTGCAGATATTCGTATTATCGAGGCATCAAGTTTATACATAGAGGAATCAGCACTAACAGGAGAATCATTGCCTGTCCAAAAACGGTTTGAATCAATTCAAACTGAAGGAATTGGAATTGGTGATCAAGATAACATGGGCTTTATGGGGACACTCGTAACTCGCGGAAATGGTAAAGGTGTCGTTGTATCAACAGGTATGAAAACAGCTATGGGTCAAATTGCCGATTTGCTGCAAAATACGGATGCAGCAGTAACACCATTGCAAAGAAGATTAGAGCAGCTTGGGAAAATTTTAATTGTTGTTGCATTATTTTTAACTGCATTAGTTGTATTTATTGGTGTTTATCAAGGAAACGAATTATATCATATGTTTTTAGCGGGTGTGTCTTTAGCTGTAGCAGCGATACCTGAAGGACTTCCTGCAATTGTAACTGTAGCTCTGTCACTAGGTGTGCAGAGAATGATTAAAAAGAAAGCCATTGTAAGAAAACTTCAAGCAGTTGAAACATTAGGATGTGCTTCTGTCATTTGTTCTGATAAAACAGGGACGATGACTGAAAACAAAATGACTGTCACAAATATTTGGTCTGGAGGAACTGGCTTCGAAGTTTCGGGAAATGGTTATGTCATTGATGGAAAATTTACTAATAAAGATCGAACAGTTAATCCAACTTTAAATAAACAATTATTTCAAACCCTAGTTTTTGGATCAATTTGTAGCGATGCTCAACTAATTCAAAAGAAAAAAGAAATTGTTTTAGATGGTGATCCTACAGAAGGTGCCATTGTTGTAGCTGGATATAAAGCAGGAATAGACCGTGAATATGTTAATAGTCATTTTACTAGAATTCATGAAATCCCATTTGATAGTACTCGTAAAATGATGACTGTAGTTGTTAAAAATCGTGAAGGTGACCATTTTGTCATAACAAAAGGTGCACCAGATGTTTTACTTTCTAAGTGTAACTCTATTTTATGGCATGAACGTGAAGAGCAATTAAATACATTTAGACAAAACGCTGTTGAAGATACAATCGCTTCATATGCTAATAATGCTCTACGAACAATTGCGATTGCATTTAAACCAATTCAATCAAATTCAGTATTAAATGATAGAGATCTTGAAAGTGATTTAACTTTCATTGGTTTACAAGGTATGATTGATCCGCCACGAGCGGAAGTTGCACAAGCTGTTCAAGAGTGTAAGGAAGCTGGTATCCGAACGATTATGATTACTGGGGATCATAAATTGACTGCAGCTAGTATAGCAAGAAAGTTAGGAATTTTGAGAGAATCAGGAAAAGTAGTAGAAGGCAAAGAATTAGATTCGCTATCAGTTGAACAAATTCAAGAATTTGTAGAAGATACTGCCGTTTTTGCTCGAGTGACGCCAGAACATAAATTGAAAATTGTTAAGGCGCTTCAAGCAAATGGTCATGTAGTAGCCATGACGGGCGATGGTGTAAATGATGCACCTGCAATAAAAGCTGCAGATATTGGTATCTCAATGGGGATTACAGGTACAGATGTAGCGAAAGAGGCTTCGGCTTTAATTTTACTTGATGATAATTTTGCAACAATCAAGTCAGCAATCAAGGAAGGACGTAATATCTATAGTAATATTCGTAAGTTTATTCGATATTTACTTGCTTCGAATGTCGGAGAAATATTAGTTATGTTGTTTGCAATGCTATTAGCTCTTCCACTACCATTAGTTCCAGTTCAAATCTTATGGGTAAACTTAGTAACAGATGGATTACCAGCAATGGCACTTGGAGTAGATTCAGCTGAAGATGATGTTATGAAAAGGAGTCCGAGATCTTTATCTGAAGGTATTTTTGCAAGAGGTTTAGGTTGGAAAATTATTTCTAGAGGATTCTTAATTGGATTTGTAACATTAATCGCGTTTATCATTTCATATAATCAACATCCTGAACAATTGGCGTACGCTCAAACTGTTGCCTTTGCAACTTTAGTATTAGCACAGTTAATCCATGTGTTTGATTGCCGAAGTGAACGTTCGATTTTCCATCGTAACATATTTGGAAATATGTATTTAATTGGTGCTGTCATTGTTTCAGTATTATTGATGCTTGTTGTCATTTACTATCCGCCTCTTCAACCGATTTTTAAAACTTTACCAATTCAATTAAGGGATTGGATCTTAATCGGTGGACTTTCGGCACTTCCAACATTTATGCTAGCAGGGGCATTATTTAAAAAGAAAAAATAATTTATGAACAAAATGGATTACAAATTTAAAATATGTTATAATCTCTTAAGGTAGTAGAGGTATGCTCTATTACCTTTTCTCTTTTACATATTTGAAAGTTAATACATACTAAAATATAAGAGAAAATTTCTGTATTGGAAGTGGAACAATGGTTATAAGTATGACAGGGTATGGAAAAGCCATTTTGTCAAATGAACAGTACAAAATACATATTGAAATGAAAGCAGTAAATCATCGATACTTAGAGTCGATCGTACGAATGCCAAGACAATTATTAGCTTATGAAGATTCAATTAAAAAAATCGTTTCTGAATATACTAGTCGAGGTCGAGTTGAAGTTTTTGTTACAATTGAAGGTTTGTTACAACGTACATTACAAATAGATGAAGGCTTAATTAAACAATATAAGGAAGCGATAGAAAATTTAGCAGTTGGAGAGTCAATTTATAATCCAATTGATTTATTAAAGCTTCCAGAAGTTACGACTGTAAGTGAAGTCGAACAGATAAATGATAATTTCGAAGAATTATTATTAACGACGACAAAAAATGCTTGCGAGCAATTTTTTGAAGCTAAATGTAAAGAAGGTAGTCAATTAAAGAAAGACTTACTTGAAAGACTATCTGCCATTGAGGAATGTAAAAAACAGATTACAGATCAAGCGCCACTTGTTATTAAATCTCATCGTGAAAAATTGCTTGCAAAATTAGCAGATGTTGAATTAGCAAACGTAGATGAGCAAAGATTATTAACAGAGGTTATGATATTTGCTGATCGTTGTGATATTTCTGAAGAGTTAGTTCGATTAGCAAGTCATTTAGAACTTTTTAGCGAGACATTAGAACTGAAGGAATCAATTGGAAGAAAATTGGATTTCGTCGTTCAAGAAATGAATCGAGAAGTCAATACAATTGGTTCTAAAGCAAATTCATTAGAAATATCAAAACAGGTTGTTGAAATTAAAAATAATCTTGAAAAAATTAGAGAACAAGTCCAAAATATCGAATAAATGAAGTAAAAGATTTGTTTATAGAGGCTAATGTCCGGTAACAATGGGAATTAGAAGAATAGTTAATTGGATGAATTGACTCAAGCTCTGGGATGATATAATGGATTGACCTTTAATAATTTACTGTTTATAGATTAGAAGGGTAGGGTCATGTAATGAGACATGAAAGAGGCTTATTAATCGTACTATCAGGTCCATCGGGTGTAGGTAAAGGTACGGTACGAAAAGCTATATTTGAAAACAAAGATTTAGACTTACAATATAGTATTTCAATGACAACAAGACAACCTCGTGAAGGGGAAGTACATGGTGTAGATTATTTCTTTACAACGAAAGAAGATTTCCAACAACGTATTTCAGAAAATAAATTTCTTGAATGGGCAGAATTTGTAGGTAATTTCTACGGAACGCCGATTGAATACGTTGAAAAAACTTTAACTGAAGGAAAAGACATTTTCCTGGAAATTGAAGTTCAAGGAGCACTTCAAGTAAAGAAAGCATTCCCAGAAGGGATCTTTATCTTTTTAGCACCGCCAAGTATGAGCGAGCTCCAAAATCGTATCGTAACAAGGGGTACAGAAACTGAAGACATCATCCTAAATCGTATGAATGCAGCTAAAGAAGAAATTGAAATGATGGATGCTTATGATTATGTAGTAGAAAATGACCAAGTTGAATTAGCT
The DNA here is from genome assembly GCF_055484705.1 of Gottfriedia sp. ABJ_BB2_2. Taxonomy (NCBI): domain Bacteria; kingdom Bacillati; phylum Bacillota; class Bacilli; order Caryophanales; family Bacillaceae; genus Gottfriedia; species Gottfriedia sp. ABJ_BB2_2. The sequence continues at coordinate 885,983 of NZ_JBVFKR010000001.1, read as the reverse complement.
TGTGAGCGAATTAAAGCAATCATGATTAGTGAACATTTAAAACGTGAACGAGTTGCAAATTATTATAAAAGAATGATGGAGGCAGAATAAACTATGTTATATCCTTCGATTGACCGTTTATTAACTAAATTAGATTCAAAATACACACTTGTAACAGTAGCATCAAAACGTGCTCGTGAAATGCAAGTGAACAAAGATGCACGAGTTGAAAAGCCTGTATCTGATAAATTCGTAGGTAAAGCGCTAGAAGAAATCAATGCTGGACTTTTATCTTACAGAAAACTTGAAGAAATAAAAGAAGACTAAAACTTACACGTGTGACGAGGCTGTCCCAAACATTGCTATTATCTCTATATGACTGAAAGGACAACATGGTGTTAGACACTATTTCCTTCATTCATAGTGATGTAGTAGTGGTATCGGGACAGTCTTATTTTTTGTGAGCCTTATTCAATTTAATTCAAACACATTTGTGGTATCTTAGAAATAAACAATCAAAAAGACCTATTTTTTGACAAATATGATAGATAGATTAAGATTTGAAAGGGTGAAGGTGAATTGGAACAAAAAAATATACTCCTTTGTGTTACTGGAGGAATTGCAGTATTTAAGGCTGCAGCTCTTACAAGTAAACTCGTACAAGCAGGATATAACGTAAAAGTGATGATGAGTCCTTCTGCTACAAAATTTGTGACACCATTAACGTTTCAAGCATTGTCAAGAAACGATGTATATACTGATACATTTGATGAAAAAGATAGTTCAAAAATTGCCCATATAGATTTAGGAGATTGGCCAGATTTAATCATAGTTGCGCCAGCGACGGCGAACACAATTGGAAAGCTTGCAAATGGCTTAGGAGATGAAATGATCCAAGCAACATGTCTCGCTGCAACAAAACCGATTTGGATTGCTCCAGCTATGAATGTAAATATGTATCATCATCCAATTGTTCAAAAAAACATGAGCACTTTAAAAGAAATAGGATATAAATTGATTGAACCAAATGAAGGGTATTTAGCATGTGGATATGTTGGGAAAGGTAGATTAGCAGAACCTGAAGACATTACACAAGCTGTAAATGATTATTTTCAAAACGAAATTGGCATGCTGAAAGGAAAAAAAATCGTTATTTCTGCTGGTCCTACTGTTGAAACAATTGATCCAGTCCGTTACTTATCGAACCGTTCTACTGGGAAAATGGGTTATAGTATTGCCGAGGTAGCAGTTTCTTTAGGTGCTGAAGTTGTTTTAGTATCAGGTCCGACAAATCTAACTCCACCAGAAGGTTGTAAGATCATTAAGACAGAATCAGCTGCACAAATGTATGATGCAATATTTTCAGAATATGAAAATGCGGATGTTGTGATAAAAACAGCAGCGGTTGCAGATTACACACCTGCTGTTACATTTGAGCAAAAAATGAAAAAAAGTGAGGGAGATCTTTCTATTCCGCTAAAACGAACAAAGGATATTTTACTTTCACTAGGCCAACAAAAAACACATCAAATTTTAGTTGGGTTTGCAGCTGAAACTGAACAAGTTGAAGATTATGCAAAAGGAAAACTATTAAAGAAAAATGCAGATATGATCGTTGCAAATGATGTTACAAAAGCTGGGGCAGGTTTTGGTACGGATACGAATATAGTCACGATTTACAACCGAAATGGTGAAGAAAAGCCATTACCATTCATGACAAAAAAAGAAGTAGCGAAAGAAATTCTGCTTGAAGTATATCGCTTATTAAATGAGGAAGAAAGATGACATATGCATCAGTTTTAGTTGATGTTTCAGTAAGGCAAACTGATCGTCCTTTTGATTATCTAATTCCTAATAGATGGCAAGATGCAATACAACCTGGAATGAGAGTAATCGTACCGTTTGGTCCTAGAAAAGTACAAGGTTTTGTTCTTGCAATAAAAGATACAACAACCTTGGATAAGGTGAAGGAAATTGAAGAGGTATTAGATGTAATGCCTGTCTTAACTGAAGAACTTTTATTACTAGGTTCCCATATTGCGCAAAAAACACTGTGTTTTTTAATTTCAGCATACCAAGCTATGCTTCCTACTGCGATTAAGGCGGTTTATAAAAAGCATGTTCAAATTACTTCAGACGAAGCTTATGAATCCCTACCAACAGAATTAGCAGCATTATTTTCAGTTGTTAAAAGAAGAGAATGGACAGAGGTAGAGTCTCTTGTTAGTAAAATATCTATTGTGCAACGTGCAATAAAAGAAGGTCTACTTGAAATAGAATATGAAGTAAAAAACAAAGCAAATAAAAAAACTGAACGTGTTGCTTCACTTTTAAAAGTATTAGACGAAGAATTGAAAAATATTACTTCTCCACAGCAAAAAGACATTATTGAATACTTAAGAATGAATGGTCAAACAAGTGTTAAAGAATTAAAGGAATTTCTCCAAATTACAGATTCGCCAATCAAGACTTTACAAAAGAATGAAATCATCTCGATTGAAACAATTGAAGTTTACCGTGATCCTTATGTCGGAAGAGACATTGAAAAATCGAAGCCGCTGCCTTTAGTAGACGAACAAAAAGTAGCTTATGAACATATTGTTTCTTCCTTTAAGGAAAGGGAACATAAAATCCACTTACTACATGGTGTTACTGGTAGTGGTAAAACGGAAGTTTACTTGCAAACAATACAAGAAGTTCTTTTAAAAGGAATGGAAGCAATTGTATTAGTGCCAGAAATTTCACTTACCCCACAAATAGTAGGTCGATTTAAGAGTAGATTCGGAAATGATGTTGCTGTTTTGCATAGTGGACTATCAATTGGCGAGAAGTATGATGAGTGGAGAAAAATCCAGCGAAAAGAAGTAAAGGTAGTTGTTGGTGCACGATCTGCAATTTTTGCTCCATTTGAAAATTTAGGCATTATTATAATAGATGAAGAACATGAAACAACATATAAACAAGACGAACATCCTAGATACCATGCAAGAGATATAGCAGTTTGGCGAGGGGTATATCACAAATGTCCAGTTGTTTTAGGTAGTGCTACACCTACACTTGAAACGTATGCTCGTGCACAAAAGGGTGTTTATGAACTTGAAACGATGTCAATGAGGGTAAACCAAGGGCCATTACCGGAAGTCGAAGTAGTAGATATGAGAGAACAATTACGAAATGGAAATCGCACAATGTTTTCAACTTTGCTCCATGAAAAAATCATTGATCGTTTAGAGAAAAAAGAACAAATCATTCTATTCTTAAATCGAAGAGGATACTCTTCATTTGTAATGTGTAGAGATTGTGGCTATACGATTCAGTGTCCACATTGTGAAGTGTCACTAACATATCACAAACATAACCATTCATTAAAATGCCATTATTGTGGTTATGAAACATATATGCCAAAACAATGTCCTTCTTGCCAAAGTGAACATATTCGATTTTTTGGAACAGGTACACAAAAAGTTGAAGAAGCAATCACACAAAGCTTTCCTGAAGCAAGAGTCATTCGTATGGATAATGATACTACTAGTCGTAAAGGTGCACATGAAAAAATGCTAAAACAATTTGGAAATGGTGAGGCCGATATTTTACTCGGAACACAAATGATCGCAAAGGGTTTAGATTTTCCAAATGTAACGCTAGTAGGTGTACTTGCTGCTGATAGTTCATTACATTTACCAGATTTCAGAGCAAGTGAACGAACGTTTAGTCTACTAACGCAAGTCAGTGGACGAGCTGGACGTCATGAAAAACCTGGTGAAGTTGTTATACAAACATATTCTCCAGAGCATTATAGTATTGAATTAGCAAAAACGCAGGATTTCATTGCATTTTATGACGAAGAAATGAAAATTAGGAGATCGTTCCACTACCCACCTTTCTATTACTTAGTATTAATCTCGATATCACATACCGACTTAATTAAAGTAGTAAAAGTAAGCGAACAAATTACAGGCTACTTAAGAGAAAACCTATCAAATCGTTCAATCGTCCTAGGACCTGTTGCATCTCCAATCGCTAAAATAAAAGATCAATTCAGATATCAATGTGTCATAAAATACAAATCAGAACCAGCACTATACGACGTACTAAACCGAATCCAACAATTCTACCAAGAAGAAACAGATAAAGGAAAACTACAAATAACAATAGACTTTCAACCGACTATGTTTATGTAACGAAAAGTGGAGGCAAATAGCTCTGCCCCACAAGCATAAGACAAGGACTAGATAAGGTTGCCTTTTAACCTTAACTAGGCATTGACTTATGACTCGAGGGGCAATTTGCCGGAACTAGACAGAAAGAAAAGCAGAGGCGACTGTTCAGCTCCGACAAGCATAAGACGAAACCCAATAAAGGTGCTTTTTACCTTTAATGGGTTTTGGCTTATGACCTCGAGGAGCTAGGAGCCGGAGCTAGACAACAAGAAAAGCGGAGGCGACAGTTCAGCCCGACAAGCAAAAACAGTCATAAATAGATTAAATTTTACACTAAGAATAAATCGTAAATCAGTATTTCGACTAGAAATCGTCATTAAATTAAGGAGTTGTGATTTTGGCCATTTTAAAAATTTTAGAACATCCAAATGAAGTACTTGAAACGCCTTGTGCAAAAGTGACAACATTTGATAAAAATTTAGTGAAATTATTAAACAATATGTATGAAACAATGATAGCTGCTGATGGTGTAGGGTTAGCAGCACCTCAGGTTGGCATTTTACAGCAAGTTGCAGTTGTTGATGTTGAGGATGAAAATGGAAGAATTGATTTGATCAATCCAATTGTTATGGAAACGAAGGGAGAACAAACAGATATCGAAGGATGTTTGAGTTTTCCTAATTTATATGGTGATGTAACAAGACCTAATTATGCAAAAGTAAAAGCTCAAAATAAACGTGGAAAGTACTTTATTATAGAGGCTAGAGGATTTTTAGCTCGAGCAATTTTGCATGAAATCGACCATCTAAATGGAGTTTTATTCACTTCGAAAGTATCTAAGTACTATGAAGAGAGTGAATTAGAAGGGTAGGCTATAAAATATGACAAAAATAGTTTTTATGGGTACACCAGATTTTTCAGTACCTGTTTTAAGAAGAATCATTGAAGATGGATATGAAGTTGTTGGTGTGGTAACCCAACCTGATCGTCCTGTGGGGCGAAAGAGAGTTTTAACTCCACCACCAGTTAAAGTAGAGGCACTAAAACATAACATTCCGGTTTTACAACCTGAAAAAATTCGTTTAAAGGAAGAAACGGATAAGGTACTTGCGTTAAATCCTGATTTGATTGTTACAGCAGCATTTGGACAAATTCTTCCAAAAGAAATACTTGAATCTCCAAAATATGGCTGTATTAATGTCCATGCATCACTTCTTCCTGAATTAAGAGGTGGAGCACCCATTCACTATTCTATCATTGAAGGAAAAAGTGAAACAGGTGTGACAATCATGTATATGGTTGAAAAGTTAGATGCAGGTGATATGCTAGCAAGAGTCATTGTGCCAATAGAAGAAACAGATCATGTTGGTTCTTTACATGATAAATTAAGTATTGCTGGAGCGAATTTACTGTCAGAAACAATTCCATCTTTACTTAAGGGTGACATCACACCTGAAAAGCAAGATGAAAGTAAAGTAACCTTTGCTTGGAATATTAAAAGAGAAGAAGAGCGAATTGATTGGTCAAAATCTGGTGAAGAGATTTATAATCACGTAAGAGGTTTACACCCATGGCCAGTAGCTTATACTACATTAAACGGAGAAGTTTTAAAAGTTTGGTGGAGTGAAAAAGTTACAAGCCAACAAAACTTAATCCCAGGTGAGATTATTGAAGTACAAAACGACGGAATTGTCGTTGCAACAGGTAATCAAACTGCTATTAAAATAACAGACTTACAGCCATCAGGGAAAAAACGAATGGAAGCTAAGCAATATATTAATGGCGCTGGTTCGTTTATTGAACGCGGAATGAAGTTAGGAGAGTAAAATGAGTAAAAATGTACGAGAGATTGCCTTAGAGGCCCTTCTTTCTGTTTATAAAAATCAATCGTATAGTAATTTGTTAGTTAATAACTATATTCAAAAGAATGACTTATCATCTGCTGACTCAGGGTTATTGACAGAAATTATTTACGGAACGATACAAAGGGATCAATTATTAGATTTTTATTTGGAACCTTATATCAAAAACCAGAAGAAGTTGGAAGAATGGGTTTATATATTAATTAAATTATCACTTTATCAATTCCATTTCTTAGATCGCGTACCTGCCCATGCTGTTTTAAACGAAGCAGTTGAGATCGCGAAAAAACGAGGACACAAAGGAATCGCTTCTCTAGTAAATGGTGTCTTAAGAAATATTCAACGTAATGGTGTACGATCGATTAATGAAATAAAGGATCCAATCGAGAAGCTTTCGATTGAAACGAATCATCCAAATTGGTTAATTGAGCAATGGGTAAGTGAATTTGGTGAAGAAGAAACAAGGAAAATGTGTGAAGAAAATATCCTACCGCCATTTCAAACTGCTAGAGTTAATAGCATGAAAGCAACGAGAGAAGAAGTCATTCGAATGCTAGAAGATGAAGGTATAAAGGTTGAAGTAGGAAATTTATCTCCATTTGCGATAGAAATTCAAAAAGGTAATGTTGCTCATTCAAAAGCTTTTAAAGAAGGGTATTTATCGATACAAGATGAAAGCTCTATGCTAGTAGCGCAAGCGCTAGGTGTTAAAGAAGGAGATCAAGTCTTAGATACATGTGCAGCACCAGGTGGTAAATCTACACATATAGCTGAGCTGTTAAAAGGAACTGGATCTGTTACTTCATTAGATTTACACAAGCACAAAGTAAAACTAATTAAGGAACAAGCAACTCGCTTAGGGCTTGAAAATATAGAAACAAAAGCATTAGATGCTAGAAAAGCACCAGAAGAATTTGAAGGAAAATTGTTCGATCGTGTGTTAGTAGATGCTCCTTGTTCTGGACTAGGCGTTATTCGTCGAAAACCTGATATTTTATTAAAGAAAAATGCGACAGATGTATCAAATTTACAAAAAGTACAAAAATCTATCTTACACGAGGCATCTAAGTTAGTAAAACCAGATGGTACACTTATATATAGTACATGTACAGTTGGCCATGAAGAGAATATAGATGTTGTGAATTCTTTCCTTGAAGAGCATCAAGATTTTGAATTAGATCGTTCATTAATCGACCATGTTCCTAATGAATTGAAAGAAGATAAAACGGTTCAAAATGGATATATTCAATTGCTACCACATTATTTTGGAACGGATGGATTTTTTATTGCAAGATTAAGAAAGAAGGTGTAACGTTGAAGTTAGAAAATACTACAAATTCAGTCAAAATAGAAAAAACACAAAAGCCTTCAATTTACTCACTAAAATTGAGTGATTTAGAGGCATGGTTAACAGAGCAAAAGCAACAGGCATTCCGTGCGAAACAGATTTATAACTGGTTATATGTTAGACGAGTTGAAAGTTTTGAAGAAATGCAAAATGTTCCGAAAGAATTAAGACAACTATTAGAAGAGAATTTTACAATTACAACACTTAAAACTTTAGTTAAACAAACTTCTTCAGATGGTACTATGAAATTTTTATTTGAGTTACATGACGGATATTCTATAGAAACTGTTTTAATGAGACACAATTATGGCAATTCTGTATGTGTAACGACTCAAGTAGGTTGTCGAATAGGTTGTACATTCTGTGCATCAACTCTTGGCGGTCTAAAGAGAAATCTTGAGGCTGGTGAAATTGTAGCACAAGTACTTTGTGTACAACGCGCAATTGATGAAGTGGAAGAGCGAGTTAGTTCAATTGTAGTTATGGGTATAGGTGAACCATTTGATAACTATAATGGTTTGATGGATTTCCTAAGAATCGTTAATAGTGATAAAGGTTTAAATATCGGTGCTCGTCATATTACTGTATCAACGAGTGGTATTATTCCTAAAATCTATAACTTTGCAGATGAAGGGCTACAAATTAATTTTGCGATCTCGCTACATGCTCCTAATAGTGAGCTGCGTTCAAAATTAATGCCAATTAATCGTGCGTATAAATTACCAGATTTAATGGATGCTGTTCGTTACTATGTCGAAAAAACAGGTAGACGAGTTACGTTTGAATATGGTTTATTCGGTGGTGAAAACGATCAGGTTGAGCATGCTGAAGAGCTTTCTAAGCTGTTAAAGGGAGTAAAATGTCATGTCAATTTAATTCCGGTAAACTACGTTCCAGAACGAAATTACGTTAGAACACCAAAGGAACAAATTTTTGCGTTTGAAAAAGTATTAAAGCAAAACGGAATTAATGTTACAATTCGTCGTGAACAAGGCCATGATATAGATGCCGCTTGTGGACAGTTGCGTGCAAAGGAGCGTAAAGAGGAGACGAGGTGAAGAAATGCAGACTTTTTTTCAAACTGATACGGGGAAAGTTCGCCAACATAATGAAGATAGCGTAGGTTTATTTCGTAATGATTCGGATATCGTATTAGCGGTAGTTGCTGATGGAATTGGTGGTCATTTAGCTGGTGAAGTTGCAAGTAAAATGGCGGTTAATTTCTTCGAAGCAGAATGGAAAAATACAAGTAATTTTGAGACACCAAAAGAAGCTGAAGCTTGGCTACGCAACATCGTAACTCAATTAAATATTAACTTATTTATTCACGCAGAACAAAATGAAGAATGCAAAGGAATGGGTACAACGCTTGAAGCGGTTATTTGTACTCCTTTGTATTTTACTATTGCACATATAGGTGACTCTAGAGGCTATTTAAAAAATAGTGAAGGATTTAAACAGATTACAGACGATCATACATTGGTGGCTGAACTAGTTAAATCTGGACAAATTTCACAGGAGGATGCTGTGATTCATCCTCGTAAAAATGTCATAACACGAGCGCTTGGGACTGAAGAAACAGCTACTGTTGATGTTAAAACGTTAACATGGGAAGAAGACGATTTAATCGTTTTATGTTCAGACGGTTTATCAGATAAGGTTTCATACCAACAGCTAAATGAAAAATTTTCAGATGACTATCCTATCGAAAATATCGGGAATGAATTAATTTCACTTGCGAACGATCTTGGGGGAGAAGATAACATCACAATTGCCATTATAAAACATGAGCCAAGACATAATGAGAAGGGGTGAATGTGAACGTGATGATCGGAAGACGCCTGAATGACCGATATAAGATTTTAAAATTAATTGGTAGTGGCGGGATGGCAAACGTTTATTTAGCCCATGATATGATTTTGGATCGAGATGTTGCAGTAAAGATGTTACGGATGGATTTTTCTAATGATCCAGACTTTGTAAGACGCTTCCAAAGAGAAGCATATTCAGTTACATCACTTTCACATCCAAATATTGTGAGTTCTTACGATGTTGGGGAAGAAGAAGGTTTGCAATATATTGTAATGGAGTATGTAGAAGGTGAAACGCTTAAGGAATATATCCAACGCCATACACCGATAAAACCTAAAAAAGTTTTAAGGATTATGGAGCAGTTAACTGCTGCAATCGCACATGCACATCATTTTCAAATCGTACATAGAGATATAAAGCCACAAAACATACTAATTAATGAAGATGGCAATGTTAAAGTAACTGATTTTGGTATAGCAACTGCATCAACTGCAGCTACAATTACTCAAACGAATTCTGTACTTGGATCTGTTCACTATCTATCACCTGAACAAGCAAGAGGTGGAGTTGCGAATAAGAAGTCTGATATTTATTCATTAGGTATCGTAATGTTTGAGCTATTAACAGGCGAATTACCATTTTCGGGAGAGAGTGCCGTATCAATTGCATTAAAGCATTTGCAAAGTGAAGTACCGCCTCCAACAACCATTAACCCAGAAATACCACAAAGTGTTGAAAATATTGTATTAAAAGCAACAGCGAAAGATATTTTTTATCGATATGATACAGCTGATGAAATGAAGTTAGATCTTCAAACAGCATTAGATTCTGATCGATTAAATGAAAAGCCATTTGTCATACCAGTAAACGAAGATGAAACAAAGGTATTACCAATCATAAAAGATATACCTGATTCATCAGAGTCAGAAGCTGATACTGTTGTAATCCCAATTAGTAAACCAACAAAACAAAAGGTTGATCCAGCTTCGAAAAAAGCGGCGGATCAAAAAAATAAGCGAAAAAAGAAAAATTCTTTTGCGAAGTTTATTATTGGGACATTTATCGCACTTTTAATAGGTGGCTTATTAGCAATTACTTTAATTCCTGCGTTATTCCTTCCAGAAGACGTTGAAATACCAGACGTTAAAAATATGACATACGAAAGTGCTGTCACATTGTTAGCTTCAAAGGGATTGAAGATCAATGATCCAAAAGAGTTATATGATGATGAAATTGATGAGGGAAAAGTTGTAAAAACTTCACCTAATATTGGTGAGACAGTGAAAGAAAACTCTTCTATTACGATTTATAAATCTAAAGGTAAAAAAAGTGGTGAAATGGAAAATCTGAAAGGTTTTCAATATAATTCACTAAAACAAAGATTAGATGAAGAATATAAATCTGTCAGAACACATTATATCGAGAGTGAAGCTACTGAAGGAGAGATTGTCGACCAGTCACCAAACGAGGGAGCAGACATTATCCAAGATGAAACGGATTTAGATGTTTGGATCAGTAAAGGAACATCTACCGTCATTCTGCGAGATCTGACAGGTTTAACGAAAAAGGATGTTGAAAATTACGCTAAAGAAAACGGCTTAAAACTCAACTTTAAAGAAGAAGAGTCTGAAACTGTTGAAAAAGGACAAGTAATTTCTCAATCACCTTCTCAATCAGCTGAGGTAAAAGAAGGCGAAACAATAAATGTTGTTATTTCTTCAGGAAAACCAAAAGAAAAAACGAAAAAAGTAACAATTAGTGTACAAGTTCCGTACACTCCATCAATTCCAAATACACCTCAAGTAGTAGAGGTATTTATAAAGGATAAAAATAATAACGGTGTAAAGCCTGCAATTTCAAAAACGATCACAGAAACAACTACAATACCTGTAGTAGTGACAATTGATCCTGGACAGACTGCTTCCTATAAAATTGTTAAAGATGGTCAAGTTATTGCAGATAGAAACGTACCCTATCCATCGAATTAAAGAACTGTAGGAGTGAGTATATGCCAGAGGGCAAAATCATTAAAGCGTTAAGTGGATTCTACTATGTAGAAACTGACGATACCATTGTTGAGTGTCGAGGTAGAGGGAATTTTCGTAATAAGAAAATTACACCTTTAGTTGGAGACGAAGTCGTTTACTCTATTGAAAAAAGTGGAGAAGGATATCTACTTGAAATAAAAGATAGAAAAAATGAGCTTGTTAGACCTCCAATTGCCAACGTTGATCAAGCGATTCTAGTTTTTTCAGCTGTAGAGCCAAATTTTTCACCGAATTTATTGGATCGATTTCTAGTTCTGATCGAATTTAATGAAATTAAACCACTAATTGTAATTACTAAAATAGATTTATGTAATGAATCTCAATTACAATCTGTTTTGGAATATGTAGATTATTATCGCCAAATTGGTTACGAAGTATGTTTAACTTCTTCAAAAACTGAAGAAGGTTTGGAAAAAGTACTTCCTCACCTTGCAGACAAGATTTCTGTATTTGCTGGTCAATCTGGGGTTGGAAAATCGACATTATTGAATGCGATTAACCCAGAGCTTGATTTAAAAACTGGAATTATTTCAACGCATTTAGGACGTGGAAAACATACGACACGACATGTAGAATTAATTAAAATTGGCAAAGGTCTTGTTGCTGATACCCCAGGATTTAGTTCTCTTGAATTTATTGATATTGAGGCAGAAGACTTGTCTTATTGTTTTATAGAAATGAGAGAAAAAAGCCAGGAATGTAAATTCAGAGGATGTACACATCTGAAGGAACCGAAATGTGCAGTAAAAGAAGCGGTTGAAAATGGCGAAATAATAACAGAACGTTACAATCACTATGTTTCGTTCATAGAAGAAATAAGAGACAGAAAGCCGAGGTATTAATCATGGTAAAAATCGCACCATCAATCCTTTCAGCAAATTTCGCTAAGCTTGGAGAAGAGATTTTAGATGTAGAACGTGGAGGTGCAGATTATATTCACGTTGATGTAATGGATGGTCATTTTGTTCCGAATATTACGATTGGCCCTTTAATTGTGGAAGCAATTAGACCAATCACAAAACTTCCATTAGATGTGCATTTAATGATTGAAAAACCAGATCAATATATCGAGCAATTTGTAAAGGCCGGTGCTGATATTATTACAGTTCATGTAGAGGCATGTGTGCATTTACATCGAACAATTCAAAATATCAAATCTCATGGAATTAAAGCAGGAGTCGTATTAAATCCTGCAACTCCGGTTTCAACAATTGAACATATCATTGATGAAATTGATATGGTTCTTCTAATGACTGTTAATCCAGGTTTTGGTGGTCAAAAGTTTATCCACTCAGTCGTTCCAAAAATTAAACAAGTAGCAAATATGATTAAAGAACGAAATTTATCAGTTGAAATTGAAATTGATGGTGGAGTTGATGAACATACCGCCATTCTTTGTAAAGAAGCAGGAGCTACAGTTTTAGTGGCAGGTTCAGCTGTATATAATAAAGAAAATCGTAAAGAAGCGATAGCGAAAATTAGAGGTTAATGCAATCATTTTGATTGCATTTTCTTTTTTAGAGGTGAAATCATTTGATCATTCATTTAATTGGAGCGGGTCCTAAATCAAACACGCTCCAAATGATCCGCCAAAGTGGTTCAGAAACAACAATTATAGGTGTAGATAATGGGGCAGCATATTTAATGGAGGAAGATATTCATCCAGATGCAGTTTTTGGGGACTTTGATTCCTTGAGTAAAGCTGATTTAGCAGAATTAAAAAGAAAAGTACCGAATGTATTTATTTTTCCACCTGAAAAAGATTATACAGACCTAGAATTAGCACTAGAATGGGCTATTTCAAAGCAACCAGAAAAAATTTACATACATTGTGTTACAGGCAAAAGATTAGATCATGAGTACGGTAGTATTTCATTATTAGTAAAATATAAAAAACATTCGATTCCAATTCACATTATTGATGAACATAACGAAATTTATGTAATTGGTGAAGGTACACATCAAATTAAGCAACAAACACAGTTTAAATACATCTCATTTTTCTCGTTAGGGACTGATATTGAAAATCTAACGTTAGAAGGGTTTAAGTATCCACTAACCAATCATCACCTGGAATTAGGCTCATCATTATGTGTGAGCAACGAACTAGATGATACCGTTGGGTCTATTTCTTTTAGCAGTGGCATAGCATTAGTAATAAGGAGCAAAGATTAAACAATTTCATGTCATAGTTTTCACTCATCACAAGTACAATGTAATAGGATTAATCTTTTCCTTAAGATCTGTTAGAAAGCTTGTAGGAGGGAAAGCATGAGATTTTATACGATTAAACTACCAAAATTTCTTGGCGGACTCGTTCGTGCCATGCTAAGTACATTTAAAAAAGATGTGTAAGAGCACCCTTTAAGGGTGTTTTTTATTTAGAAAAGTGGAGGCGACTGGTCAGCTCCGACAAGCGTAAGACTAGTAAAAAAGGTTGGTTTCTTACCTCGAGGAACAAACGCATATAACTAGTTAGAACAAAAATAAATGAAGTACAACGTTGAAGACAAAGTAAAAAAGCATAGCTAGTTAGCTATGCTTTTAAGTACGTTAATAAATTAAACGCGCTCAATTTTACCTGATTTTAATGCTCTCGCTGATACGTAAACACGCTTTGGTTTACCGTTTACTAAAATACGAACTTTTTGAAGGTTAGCACCCCAAGTACGTTTTGAAGCATTCATAGCGTGAGAGCGACTGTTACCAGAACGTGATTTTCTACCTGTAATTACACAAACACGAGCCATCTATTTCCCTCCTTACAAAAAACGGAATAACATTTCAATGATTATTTTCATTAAGAAACACTACTATAATTTATCATACCGATTTACTTATTGCAACAATTATTGGTAAGTTGTTCAAGAAAAAAACCTTGACATAGAATGTTATGTTATACTAAATATTATAGAGGGACCTATGACTTATTTATTAAAAAAATCTTATATAATTGTAATTTCATTTTAATCCATGAATATTTTTAAAATTGTCCATAATAGAAATGAGTCAATAGAATTATTTTGGAAAAAGGTATACAATAATAAGTAAGTAGTATAACTAACTATACTTGGAGTGGCCAAGAAGGGGGACCTATAAATGTCTTTAGAAATGAAAACTCAATATGGAACAATCGAAATTGGTACTGATGTAATTGCTACAATTGCAGGTGGGGCTGCGATTGATTGTTATGGTATTGTAGGTATGGCTTCTAAAAAACAAATTAAGGATGGTCTGACTGAAATCCTTAAAAAAGAAAACTTTACTAAAGGTGTTATTGTGCGCCAAGTCGGTGAAGACGTAAATATTGATATGTACATAATTGTAAGCTACGGTACAAAAATTTCTGAAGTTGCAAATAACGTACAAAATAAAGTGAAATATACACTAGATCAAACATTAGGGTTATCAGTGGATTCTGTAAACATTTTTGTTCAAGGTGTTAAAGTAACAAACCTGTAAGACGCATTAAGGAGGAGAATTTGTGTCCATTAAACGTATTGACGGAAAATTATTTGCAGATATGGTGATTCAAGGTGCAAATAATTTAACGAAGAATGTAAAATTTGTAGATTCATTAAACGTATTTCCTGTACCAGATGGAGATACTGGAACAAATATGAATCTTTCAATTACTTCTGGCTCTAAAGAAGTAAAGGAAAAACCGAATAGCCATGTCGGTAAAGTAGGTCAAAGCTTTGCGAAAGGCTTACTGATGGGTGCTCGTGGGAATTCAGGTGTTATCCTATCTCAATTATTCAGAGGGTTTTCTAAATCAATTGAAGCAAAAGAAACAATTTCAACAGTTGATTTTGCAGCTGCTCTCGAAGCTGGTGTAGAAACAGCATATAAAGCTGTTATGAAACCAATTGAAGGGACGATTCTGACTGTTGCCAGAGAAACGGCTAAAAAATCGGTAACAATTGCAAATAATCACGAAGAATTTATTCCTTTCCTTGAGGAAACAATCGTAGAAGCAAAAGCGTCCTTAAATCGTACGCCAGATTTATTACCTGTTTTAAAGCAAGTAGGTGTAGTAGATAGTGGTGGTCAAGGTTTAGTTCTTGTTTACGAAGGTTTCTTAGCGTCTTTAAAAGGTGAAGAAATTTCATTAGAGGGTGCTGAAGCGGCACTTTCACTTGAAGAATTAGTTGAAGCTGAACACCGTAATGTTCAAAGTATGTTAAATACAGAAGATATTGTATTTGGATATTGTACAGAATTTATGGTTAAATTCGAAAAAGAAAAATTACAAAAGCATCCGTTTAATATAGATCAATTCCGTGAAGAGTTAAGTGCATGGGGTGACTCATTATTAGTTGTTGCTGATGATGAGATTGTAAAAGTTCATATTCATGCAGAGTATCCTGGTGAAGTTTTTAACTTAGGACAACGTTTTGGTAGCTTCTTAAAACTGAAAGCAGAAAACATGCGTGAACAACATACAAATTTACTTCATGATGACAATGCTGCAAACGTTTCTCACTCTACAAAAGAGAAAGTAAAGAGTGAGCAAAAACAGGAGTACGGTATTGTAACTGTAGCAATGGGTTCAGGAATTAAAACATTGTTTGAAAGCATCGGTGCAACCGTTGTTATTGAAGGCGGACAAACAATGAATCCAAGTACAGAAGATATTGTAAAAGCAATTGAGCAATGTCATGCTGAGAAAGTAATCGTACTTCCTAATAATGGAAACATTGTGATGGCTGCCCAACAAGCTGCTTCTGTTGCAGATTGCCAAGTAACTGTTGTACCGTCAAAAACAGTTCCACAAGGAATGACTGCTTTATTATCATTTAACCCAACGGCTTCATTAGAAGAAAACGGTGAGGGTATGAAAGAGGCATTATCTACAGTTAAAACAGGTCAAATAACGTTTGCAGTTAGAGATACTGAAATTGATGGCGTTGAAATCACAAAAGATCATTTCATGGGTATTCTTGAAAGCAAAATTATTACGACAGATGCAGTTCAATTAGAAGCTGCAAAAAAATTATTAACAATAATGATAGACGAAGATTCAGAAATTTTAACGATTTTACAAGGTCAAGATGTTACTGATGAAGAGTTATCAGAATTAGTAAAATATGCAGAAGAAAATTTTGATCATGTTGAAGTAGAAGTCCATAATGGAAATCAACCATTATACTCATACATTTTCTCGATAGAATAATCGATTAAGAAGGGGCAACCCTTCTTTTTTTATTTGAAAACAATGTGCTCTTAAAGTCAGAAGAGGATCGTCATTGACTCAGGTATTGAGCAAGAAAAGCAGTAGAAACAAGTGCAGAAAGCGAGCTTTTGTCATCCATCTGGGGCAATCCTACTTCATTTTTGTGTAAATAATTTAAAGAGTAATGTAAAATAGCATAGAACTCTTTATTATTTCGTATTACACTATAAGTTGGACAACTTATTGTCTTTACTGTCATATTTTGATGAGACTATTTGTTTTTACTATAGAGAAACTAAATGTAAACACGCTTTTTTACAATAAGGTAATGGGGGAAAAGTAATGAAGTATAAAAGTGTTTTTGATATTATTGGACCGATTATGATTGGACCATCAAGTTCACACACTGCAGGGGCTGCGAAAATTGGTCGTGTCGCTAGAAACTTATATGGTAAAGAGCCTCAAAAAGTCGTTATTTCTTTGTATGGTTCTTTTGCTAAAACATATCGCGGACATGGAACTGATGTTGCGCTTGTTGGTGGATTACTTGATTTTGATACATTTGATGAGCGAATTCCAGAATCATTAAATATTTCTAAAGATAAAGGGATGAGTGTTGAGTTTATAGAAGAAGATGCAATTACTGAACATCCAAATACGGTTAAAATTTCAATTCAAGATGACGAGAATCAGCCTTTTGAGCTTGTAGGAATTTCTATTGGCGGCGGTAAAATTGAAATTATTGAATTAAATGGTTTTGAACTTAAGCTTTCTGGTAATTATCCAGCTATCCTAGTTGTTCATAATGACCGATATGGTTCTATTGCTGGTGTTACAAATGTGCTAATGAAATATGCAGTCAATATCGGGCATATGGAAGTGTCTAGAAAAGAAGTAGGTCAAATCGCTTTAATGGCAATTGAAGTGGATCAAGATTTAGATGAGAAAATATTAAAAGAGATAGAATCTTTACCACATATTATACGTGTAACAAAAATGGTGGACTAAGAGAGGGGGAGCGTCATTATGTTTAAAAATGTGGCAGAGTTAGTTGAACTGGCTGAATCAAAAAATGTTAAAATTTCGGAAATCATGATTCAACAAGAAATGTTATTTACAGGTAGAAGTCGAGAAGACATTCTAGCAAAAATGGAACAAAATCTTGTTGTAATGGAAAAAGCGGTTGAAAGAGGATTAGCAGGTGTCCATTCACCAACTGGTTTAACTGGTGGGGACGCAGTACTTCTTCAAAGATATATTGAAAAGGGGAATATGCTTTCTGGTCATTTTCTTTTAGATGCAGTGAGTAAAGCGGTTGCAACAAATGAAGTAAATGCTGCAATGGGAACAATTTGTGCAACACCTACTGCGGGATCTGCTGGGGTTGTACCAGGTACATTATTTGCTGTTAAGGAGAAATTAAATCCAACTCGTATGCAAATGATTGAGTTCCTACTTACTTCAGGCGCATTTGGATTTGTTGTTGCAAATAACGCATCTATTTCAGGTGCTGCTGGTGGTTGCCAAGCTGAGGTTGGTTCTGCGAGCGGTATGGCTGCTGCAGCAATCGTTGAAATTGCTGGTGGGACACCAAGCCAAAGTGCGGAAGCATTTGCTATTACGTTAAAAAATATGCTTGGTTTAGTATGTGACCCAGTTGCTGGTTTAGTTGAGGTTCCTTGCGTGAAGAGAAATGCGATGGGAGCAGCAAATGCGATGGTGGCAGCAGATATGGCATTAGCTGGTATTACAAGTCGTATTCCTTGTGATGAAGTAATTGATGCGATGTACAGAATCGGACAAACAATGCCATCTGCACTTAGAGAAACAGCTGAAGGAGGATTAGCGGCAACACCAACTGGCCGAGAATTAGAAGCAAAAATATTTGGTGTATCGCTAAAAAAATAGTGAGCTACGAACTAGAACAAAATATCTCAGTGCTAAGTGGTGTGGGTGAAGAAACCGCGGCACTTTTAAACGAAATGGGTATATTTACAGTCAATGATTTAATTGAATATTTACCATATCGATATGAAGATTACCGCAATAAGGATTTATCTGAAGTGAAGCATGATGAGCGCGTGACAGTAGAGGGTGTTGTGCATAGCGCTCCTCTTCTTCAGTATTTTGGGAAAAATAAATCTCGATTAACTTTTCGTGTATTAGTTGATCGTTATTTAGTTACAGTTATTTGTTTTAATCGTCCATATTATAAAACAAAACTAAACTTAAACGAACAAGTAACCGTTTCTGGCAAATGGGATCAACATAGACAAACAATTACTTTAACAGATCTTGTATTTGGGTCAAGAACAAATGCAAATGAAATAGAACCAGTCTATTCAATCAAAGGGAAAATGTCTGTAAAAACGATGCGCAAGTTCGTTGAACAAGCGTTTAAAAAATTCGGCCAATATATAGATGATTTGGTTCCGAATGATCTAATGAGTAAATATAAGCTTATGAATCGAAAAGAAACAATGAGTTTACTACATCATCCTGTTGATGCAAATAGTTTAAAACAAGCGAGAAGAAGCTTTGTTTATGAGGAATTTTTTCTATTTCAATTAAAAATGCAAGCTCTTCGAAAAATTCAACGTAATCAATCAAAAGGAATTCCGAAGGTTTTACACCATGACAAAATCCAAGCATTAATTCAATCATTACCATTCCCTCTAACATCAGCCCAAAACCGAGTTGTGCAAGAAATATTCAATGATTTAGTAAGTCCATCAAGAATGAACCGATTGTTACAAGGTGACGTAGGGTCGGGGAAAACAGTAGTTGCTACAATTGCACTATATGCATGTGCTCTAGATGGCTATCAAGGAGCATTAATGGTTCCAACAGAAATTTTAGCTGAGCAGCATTTCGAGTCATTATCGAATTTATTGCAGGAAACAAATATTAACGTAGCACTTTTAACAAGTTCGGTTAAAGGTAAAAAGCGACGTGAAATACTTGAGAGGTTAAAATTAGGTGAAGTACATATATTAGTAGGAACTCACGCTTTGATTCAAGATGAGGTTCAATTTAACAAATTGGGAATTGTGATTACGGATGAACAACATCGTTTCGGTGTTGGGCAGCGAAGAATCTTAAGAGAAAAAGGATACTTTCCAGATGTTTTATTTATGACTGCAACACCAATTCCTAGAACACTCGCTATTACAGCGTTTGGGGAAATGGATGTCTCTATTATTGATGAGTACCCTGCTGGCCGTAAAAAAATTGAAACGTATTGGGTTAAACAAGAAATGTTCGATCGTGTGTTAGGTTTTATTGAAAATGAAATTAAAAAGGGTAGACAAGCCTATGTGATTTGTCCGCTCATTGAGGAATCTGAAAAATTAGATCTTCAAAATGCATTAGATTTACATAGTGTACTTTCATTTCATTATAAAAGTTTGGCAAAAGTCGGGTTAATGCACGGTAAGTTATCATCTTCAGAAAAAGATGAAGTAATGAAGGCCTTTGCTGCAAATGATGTACAAATTTTAGTGTCAACAACTGTAGTTGAAGTAGGGGTGAATGTACCAAACGCAACTGTTATGGTCATTTACGATGCAGACCGTTTTGGTTTATCTCAGTTACACCAATTACGCGGACGAGTTGGTCGAGGTTCAGAACAATCGTATTGTATTTTAGTTGGCAACCCTAAAAGTGAAGTTGGTAAAGAAAGACTAACAATCATGACGGAAACGAATGATGGATTTGAGTTATCTGAAAAGGACTTAGAATTAAGAGGACCTGGTGACTTTTTCGGGAAACAGCAAAGCGGAGTACCAGAATTCAAAATGGCAGATATGGTTCATGATTACAGAGCGCTAGAGGTTGCTCGAAATGATGCAACAATGCTAGTTAATTCTAATGATTTTTGGAAAGCTAACGAATATAAGGGCTTAAGAGAGTACTTAGAACGAACGGGAATATTTGATTCAGAAAAATTAGATTAGTACTAGGTATTAAAAGTTTGTAAAAAACTATTGAAATACGTGGGTATATAATATACACTGTATTTAATACCTGGTCATAAATAATGTGTAGAGGTATGTAAAATGAGAAGAAACAAAAAAGATCGTCATGAATTGTTAAGAAAAATAATAGAAGAAAATCCATTTATTACAGATGAAGATTTAGCGATTCAATTGTCTGTTAGTATACAAACTATTCGTCTTGATCGTCTTGAATTATCAATTCCTGAGTTGAGAGAACGTATCAAAAATGTTGCCACTCAGCAATTACAAGATGTAAAATCATTACCTGTCGATGAAATTATAGGTGAAGTGATTGATATTCATTTTAATGAAAGTGCCATTTCAATTTTTGATGTGAGAGAAGAACATACTTTCAGTCGTAATGGCATTGCCCGTGGACATCATTTATTTGCGCAAGCTAACTCTTTAGCAGTAGCAGTCATTCACGATGATTTAGCTTTGACAGCTAAATCAAATTTTGTTTTTATTAAACCTGTAAGAACAAATGAACGTGTCATTGCAAAAGCAAAAGTGTTACCGCAAACTGAAGATCCGAAGCGAAGATTAGTTGAAATCAATGGCTTTGTTGAAAATGAGCAGGTTTTTCATGGCTTATTTGAAATGTACCATCGAAGTATTGAAGAATAGGGAAGTGACAATTGATGAAATTAGCAATCGATGCAATGGGTGGAGATCATGCACCAAAAGCGATAGTTGAAGGTGCAATGTTAGCTATTGAAAAATTAGAGGATTTACATATTACTTTAATCGGTGATGAGTCGAAAATTAAACCATTTTTAACAAATGGTAAGAACATCACCATTATTCATACAGATGAAGTGATTGAAGGGACAGAAGAGCCTGTTAGAGCTGTCCGTAGAAAGAAAAACGCTTCTATGGTACTTATGGCAAATGAAGTCAAAGAAGGTAGAGCGGATGCTTGTATTTCAGCTGGTAACACAGGAGCATTAATGACAGCAGGTTTACTTGTTGTAGGTCGTATGGAAGGTGTCGAACGACCTGCATTATCACCAACAATGCCTACTCTAGATGGAAAAGGTTTTGTATTTCTTGATGTTGGTGCTAACGTTGATGCAAAACCAACACATTTATTACAATATGCTGTAATGGCCTCTGTTTACGCTGAAAAAGTAAGAGGTATAAACAATCCAACAGTTGGCTTGTTAAATGTTGGGACTGAAGATAAAAAAGGAAATGAGCTTGCGAAACAAACATTCCAATTACTGAAAGAAAGTAACTTGAATTTTATTGGAAATGTTGAAGCAAGAGATTTAATGAATTCTGTTGCAGATGTTGTTGTTACAGATGGTTATACTGGTAATGTAGCCTTAAAAGCAATTGAAGGAACTGCGCTTGCAATGTTTTCATTAATTAAAGATGCGATGCTTACAAGTTTTACAACGAAGCTAGCAGCAGCTGTATTAAAGCCTAATTTAAAGGGTATTAAAAAGAAAATGGATTATGCTGAATATGGTGGTGCTGCACTATTCGGACTAAAAGCACCTGTAATTAAAGCTCATGGGAGCTCTGATTCATTAGGGATTTATAGTGCGATTAAACAATCGAAAACGATGGTTGACCATAATGTTGTAAAGCTAGTAAGTGATCACATGGAAAATAATAACGAATTAAACGCATAAGGGGGTCACTCCATTGGGTAAAGTGGCATTTATTTTTCCTGGTCAAGGATCACAAAAAGTTGGAATGGGTAAGGATTTAGTTGAAGCATATCAAGAATGTAATGCGATTTATGAAACTGCAAATAATCAAGTTGGTTTTAATCTATCTGACCTTATTTTTAATGGTAATGATGAAGATTTAACTGTTACATATCATGCACAACCTGCGATATTAACGACTTCAATTGCCCTTTTAGAGAAAATAAAAGAAGCAGGGATTAAACCAGATTACGTTGCTGGACACAGTTTAGGTGAGTTTTCTGCGCTTGTAGCAGCAGAAGCAATCTCATTTGAAGATGGTGTTAAACTAGTTCATAAACGTGGTAAGCTAATGGATCAAGCGGTGCCAGTTGGACAAGGTGCAATGGCGGCTGTCTTATTTTTAGCTCCTGATAAAATTGAAGAAGTTCTTACTGAAGTCAATAAAAAAGGTCATTCCGTTGGCGTGGCAAACTATAATTCACCTACTCAGGTTGTTATTACTGGTGATGCAGAAGGTGTTCAAATTGCTTCTGGATTATTGAAAGAAGCTGGAGCAAAGCGTGTATTACCGCTTAAAGTAAGTGGACCGTTTCATTCATCATTAATGAAGCCTGCTAGTGAAGAATTCCAAAATGAGCTTGGAAAAATAAATGTTGAATCATGTACTTACCCATTAATTTCGAATGTAACTGCAAAGCAAATTACAGAGGCAACTGAAATTAAAGAATTATTAGTACAACAATTATTTTCACCGGTAAAATGGAATCAATCAATTCAAGAATTAGTGGAACTTGGCGTTGACACGTTTGTTGAAATAGGACCAGGTAAAGTATTAACAGGTCTTGTGAAAGCAATTTCTCCTTCAGCAAAACTAGTAAATGTGTACGATGTTGAAACATTAAAGCAATTTCTACTAGAATGGGAGGAAATGAAAACATGTTAAAAGGCAAAGTAGCACTAGTTACAGGTGGTTCTAGAGGAATCGGTAAAGCAATTGCTTTATCATTAGCAAAAAACGGTGCAAACGTAGTTGTAAACTATTCAGGTAATGAAGAAGCTGCACAAAAAGTAGTAGAAGAAATTACTGCTCTTGGTGTAAAGGCGATCGCATATAAAGCAAATGTTTCTAGCAGTGATGAAGTTGCTGCTTTAGTTAAAAATACAGTAGATGAATTTGGAAGTATTGATATTTTAGTTAACAATGCAGGGATCACACGTGATGGATTATTATTACGTATGAAAGATGCAGATTGGGATGCTGTTATCGATACGAACTTAAAAGGTGTATTTAATTGCATCAAAGCTGCGGCTAAATTTATGACGCGTCAACGTAATGGACGTATTATTAATATTAGTTCAGTAGTTGGTCAAATCGGTAATCCTGGACAAATGAATTACGTTGCTGCTAAAGCAGGCGTTTTAGGCTTAACAAAAACAGCTGCTAAAGAATTAGCTTCTAGAAACATTACAGTAAATGCAATTGCACCAGGATTTATTGAAACTGACATGACAAATGAACTGAATGAACAAATCAGAAATAGCATGTTAACAAACATTCCATTACAATCTTTTGGCCAACCAGAAGATATTGCGAATGCTGTTGTCTTTTTAGCAACAGATGCTAGTAGATACATTACAGGCCAAACAATTAATGTTGATGGCGGACTTGTAATGAATTAGTTTGGCGTTTTCAACATTTTTATGTATAATTCATAAGTAGACAATCATTGGGGGGAGGTGAATAATAATGCAAGACGTATTAGAACGTGTATCAAAGATTATTGTTGACCGTTTAGGTGTAGAAGAATCTGAGATCGCAATCACAAGTCGTTTCAAAGAAGATTTAGATGCAGACTCATTAGACGTTGTTGAATTAGTAATGCAATTAGAAGATGAGTTTGAATTAGAAATTTCAGATGAAGATGCTGAAAAAATCGTCACAGTTGGTGATGTTGTGAACTACATAGAGAGCAACATGTAATGAGAAAAGTCCCGTATTTTGTACGGGACTTCTCATCATTTTCTCGAGTAAGTAGTCAAAGCAGCATATCCGATTGGTTTAGGTGGAGGTAAATATGCCGCATTCAAGAAAAGTTAGAGAATATAAATTATCTGATGTTGAAAAAGAAAATTTTATTAGGTTTCAGAAGCAAATTCAAATTACGTTTAATAATGAAAGTTTGCTAATACAGGCATTTACACATTCATCCTATGTGAATGAGCATCGAAAAAAACCATATGAAGATAATGAGAGATTGGAATATTTAGGTGACGCAGTACTAGAATTAACGGTTTCACAATATTTATTTCAAAAGTATACGACGATGAGTGAAGGCGAGTTAACGAAATTACGAGCAGCAATTGTCTGTGAGCCATCACTAGTTAAGTTTGCAAATGAATTAGATTTTGGACGTTATATCTTACTAGGACGTGGAGAAGAAATGACGGGTGGTCGAACAAGACCGGCTTTACTTGCTGATGTATTTGAGGCATTTATTGGTGCTTTGTATTTAGATCAAGGATTACAAGTCGTAACAAACTTCTTATCTCTTCATGTATTTCCTAAAATCAATGATGGTGCTTTTTCGCATGTGATGGATTTTAAAAGTCAATTACAAGAGTTTGTGCAAAGAGACTCCACAGGTTCAATTGAATATAAAATTTTACAAGAAAAAGGTCCTGCGCATAATCGTGAGTTCGTATCAAAAGTGCTTTTAAACGGTGAAACATTAGGTATCGGAAGTGGACGATCGAAAAAAGAAGCCGAACAACATGCTGCTAAAGAAGCATTATTGAAGCTAAAAGAGTCTAAATAGTAGATGATAAGTAAAAAAACAAGTAGAATCTTGTCAAAATTACTTAGAAAATGACGAATTCCCCCTTTTAAGGGGGAGTTTTTGTGTATATAATTAAATCAAAAAAAGGAGGAATTGAGTTGTTCCTCAAACGATTAGATATATTAGGATTTAAGTCGTTCGCTCAGCGAGTTAATATAGATTTTGTTAAAGGTGTTACTGCAGTAGTTGGACCAAACGGAAGCGGTAAAAGTAATATTACAGATGCAATCCGTTGGGTTCTTGGAGAACAATCTGTTAAATCATTACGTGGCGCAAAAATGGAGGATATCATTTTTGCAGGTAGTGATGGTCGAAAGCCATTAAATTACGCAGAGGTTACATTAACTTTAGATAATGAGGACCAGCAGTTACCACTAGAGTACAATGAAGTAAGTGTAACTCGTCGTGTGTATCGTTCTGGTGATAGTGATTTTTATATCAATAAACAATCATGTCGCTTAAAAGACATTGTTGATTTATTCATGGATTCTGGTTTAGGTAGAGAAGCTTTTTCTATTATTTCTCAAGGTAAAGTTGAAGAAATATTAAGTAGTAAGCCGGAAGAAAGAAGAGGAATATTTGAAGAAGCTGCTGGTGTATTAAAATATAAAAATCGCAAGAAAAAAGCAGAAGCAAAATTAAATGAGACACAAGAAAATTTAAACCGTGTTGATGATATATTATTCGAATTAAGTTCTCAGATAGAGCCTTTAAAAATTCAAGCTTCTATTGCCAAAGAATACATAGGTCATAAAGAAGAGTTAGAAAAGGTTGAAGCTGCTTTATTAGTTTTTGAGATTGAATCATTACATCAAAAGTGGGAAGAATTGAAAAAAGAAATTTCTCATAATCAAGATTTAGAAATAGCATTATCAACTGAGATTTCAAAAGAAGAATCGAAGCAACATGAATTACAAGAGAAGTTAAACTCATTAGATGAATCAATTGATCAGCTACAACAGGTTCTTTTGACCGTTACAAAAAACTTAGAAAAGTTTGAAGGTCAAAAAGAATTAATGAAGGAACGTAAAAAAAATACGTCAACTCAGTCTGAACAATTAAGAAACCAAATTGATGAGATAACTGCTGGCTTAAATGAGCTTCAGGAATTAATTGAAGTAGAACAAGCAAGGAAAACAAGTTCTCATCAAAATGTGAAAAAATATAGAAATGAAATACAACAAGTAGAGTCCGAAATCACTTCATACGAAGGTGATATTGAAGAACAAATCGAGATGATTAAATCTGATTATATTGAACTCTTAAATAAACAAGCTTCGATTAATAATGAGAGAACTATGTTAGAGAAGCAACTAGAGCAGTATTCAGTTAAATCTAGTCGATTAGATGTTGAAAATGAAAAATACATTTTACAAAGAGAACACCTGAATCGAAAGAAAAGTGGGCTTTTAGAAGAGAAGACTCTGTTTGAAACAAATTTACAAGAGATAACTCAGCAATTGGAATCTAATTCAAGAGAATTTGAAAAAGTTTCAAAAGATCTGAAAGAAAAAGAAGAATTATTGTATAAAGCATATCAATTCATCCAACAAACTAAATCCCGCAAAGAAACGCTTGAAGAATTACAAGAAGACTTTGCAGGTTTTAACCAAGGGGTAAAAGAAATATTAAAAGCTCGAGGTACAAAGCTTGAAGGGATAAAAGGTGCGATTGCAGAAATCATATCAACGAACAAGCAATATGAAATTGCAATTGAAATCGCGCTTGGGGCAGCTACACAACAAATCGTCGTTCAAAATGATGAGCATGCAAGAAGAGCAATCCAATTTTTAAAACAACAACGTCTTGGCCGTGCAACGTTTTTACCAATGAATATTGTTAAAGCGCGTACAATTCCAGCTGGCGTCATAGATGGATTAAAGAATCATCCATCATTTGTTGGAGTTGCATCATCCCTTGTTAACTATTCGAATGAATATGAACAGGTCATTCAAAATCTTTTAGGTACGGTTTTAATAGCACAGGATCTGAAAAGTGCTAATGAACTAGCAAAACATGTTGGACATCGTTATCGATTTGTCACGCTAGAAGGTGATGTCGTGAATCCTGGTGGTGCGATGACTGGTGGGGCTGTACGTGCTTCTAATAATTCTTTATTAGGTAGGCAGCGCGAATTAGAAGAGATTACTGCTAAGTTAATCGAGATGCAGGAAAAAACACTTGTAGTAGAACGCGAAGTTCAATCGTTAAAAGCACTAAAGCAAACAAAAACTGTTGAGTTAGATAAAATGAATGCTGCAGTTTTACAAGAGAAACAAGCGCTTTCTCATACGATGGAGCAACTAAAAAGCATTGAATTTGAAGAAAAAAATATTAATGATGCACTTGCGATTTATGACCTAGAAATGGGAAGTTCTGCTAGTGATCAAATGAGAGCGAAAACTCGTCTTGATGAATTGATTACGTTAACTGGCAGTATTAAACAAGATATTTCTTCAAAAGAGCAAAGTATTAATGAATTAACAGACCGAAAACAAAATCAAAAAGCAATCAAGGATGAACTTCAATCTAAACTAACAAATGTGAAAATTTCGTTAGCTGGGGAAGAACAAACATTAAATTATAGTATCGAGCGTATTCGTCAATTCGAGGAAAATGCGAAAAAACAAAAACAGCTTTTAGAAGACACAAAAGAAAAAATTATTTTCTTATCAAGTGAATTAATGACAAATGAAAATGGAAAAGAAGAACTTGAGAAAATGATTTCAGATACGCGTAATGAATTTGCTAAAACGAATGAGATCATATCAAAGCGTCGCCAGCAGCGTTTGGCATATCAAACAGAGATAGAAGATTATGCTGGATCTTTACGTGAAAAACAACGTCAATATAAGTCATTAGCAGATTTGTTAAAACAACAAGAAGTAAATAGTAATCGTTTAGATGTTGAACTAGAAAATCGTCTAGAGCAGTTAAATATAACGTATATGACAACATATGAAGCGGCAAAAATGAAATATACATTAGAATTACCTGTAGAGGATGCAAGAAAACGTGTAAAACTATTAAAACGATCTATTGACGATCTTGGTACGGTTAATATTGGGGCGATTGAGGAATATGATCGTGTATCGGAACGCCATGATTTTCTTCAAGAACAACGTACAGACTTAAATGAAGCAAAAATCACACTTCATAACGTTATTAGTGAAATGGATGAAGAAATGACAAAACGATTTGAAACGAGCTTTAGTGCAATTCGAGAGAAGTTTCAAGTTGTATTTACTCAATTATTCGGCGGTGGTAGAGCAGATTTAGTTCTGACTGACGTAGATAATTTATTATTAACGGGTGTCGATATCGTAGCGCAGCCACCTGGGAAAAAACTTCAAAACCTAGGTCTGTTATCAGGTGGGGAGAGGGCCTTAACGGCAATCGCACTATTATTTGCAATTTTACAAGTTCGTCCTGTACCATTCTGTGTGTTAGATGAAGTAGAGGCAGCTTTAGATGAAGCCAATGTCGCTCGATTTGCTAAATTCTTAAAATACTTTAGTGAGCAGACACAATTTATCGTAATTACCCATCGAAAAGGTACGATGGAGGAGTGCGACGTATTATATGGAGTAACTATGCAGGAATATGGCGTATCTACATTAGTCTCCGTTCGATTAGATGAAGGTGAAGAGCTATTATCAAATGGTTAGTAGAAAGGTAGGAAGCTATGAGCTTTTTTAAAAAATTAAAAGAAACGATTTCAAAGCAAACTGAGACTGTAACCCAAAAATTTAAAAGTGGTTTAGAAAAGTCGAGAAATAATTTAACAGAAGGTTTAAATGATTTATTTGCTAGATATAGAAAAGTGGATGAGGATTTCTTTGAAGAGCTAGAGGAAATTCTAATCATGGCAGATGTTGGCGTAAACACTGTGATGGAATTAGTTGAAGAACTTAAATTTGAGGTCAAACGTAAAAATATTCAAGATCCAAAAGAGGTTCAAGAGGTTATTTCTGAAAAATTAGTTGAATTATACAAAGGAAATGACTTAGATGATGAGTCATTTGAATTAAAGATAAATCCTGATGGTTTAACAGTTGTACTATTTGTTGGTGTTAACGGAGTTGGTAAAACAACATCGATTGGGAAAATAGCACACAAACTAAAGCAAGAAGGCAAGAAAGTATTACTTGCTGCTGGAGATACTTTTAGAGCAGGTGCGATTGAACAGCTTGAAGTGTGGGGAGATCGAGTTGGTGTTGAAACAATCAAACAAGCAGCAGGTTCTGATCCAGCGGCTGTAATGTACGATGCTGTTCAAGCTGCAAAGGCTCGTAAGGTTGATGTGTTACTTTGTGATACTGCAGGAAGATTGCAAAATAAAGTTAATTTAATGAAAGAGCTAGAAAAAGTTAAAAATGTCATTTCTAGAGAAGTTCCAGGTGCACCACACGAGGTTCTTTTAGTAATTGACGCTACTACAGGTCAGAATGGTCTTGTCCAAGCGAAGACATTTAGAGACGCAACAAATGTTTCAGGGATTGTTTTAACAAAACTAGATGGAACAGCTAAAGGTGGAATTGTATTAGCTATTCGTAATGAATTGAAAGTTCCAGTTAAATTTGTCGGTCTAGGAGAACAAATGGACGATTTGCAACCATTCCAAGCTGAGCAATTTGTTTATGGATTATTTGGAGATTTAATCAAAGAACAGAATTAAGAGAAATGTTAAAGGGTATGAGTTGTGTTTCTAATTTTTTAGTCCACATCTCATCCCTTTTTTCTACTAACTCTTAATACCATAAAGTAAAAATGCTTGACAGGAGCAATGGTATTAGGTAAACTACAAATGTAAAGGCAATTCACTTAACAAGGGAGTGATAGTTTTGGCAGATCATACAATGTTAGATAAGACGATGAGAATCAATTATCTTTATGATTTTTATCAATCTCTGTTAACTCCAAAACAACAAAATTATATGTCACTATATTATTTAGATGACTATTCATTAGGTGAGATTGCAGAAGAATTCAGCATTAGTAGACAAGCGGTTTATGATAACATAAAGCGAACTGAAGCAATGCTGGAGGAATATGAAGAGAAATTATTACTTCTAAAAAAGTTTCAACAACGTACTGAACTCTTAAATCAATTGAAAACTTTCTCTGAAAAGGGTAAAGTTGTAGATGACGAGTTTCTTCGAATAATCGAAGCGTTAGAGAAATTAGAATAAGGAGGACGGTTTTATGGCATTTGAAGGATTAGCCGACCGACTTCAAAAGACATTACAAAGAGTTCGAGGCAAAGGTAAAGTAACAGAAGCTGATGTCAAGGAAATGATGAGAGAAGTACGCCTAGCTTTATTAGAAGCTGACGTTAACTTTAAAGTTGTAAAAGATTTTGTGAAACGTGTTTCTGAACGTGCAGTGGGTCAAGAGGTTTTACAAAGCTTAACACCTGGTCAACATGTAGTAAAAGTAGTTCAAGAAGAACTAACAGCATTAATGGGTGGAGAACAAAGCAAAATTGCTGTTTCTAATCGTCCTCCTACTGTCATTATGATGGTTGGTTTACAAGGTGCTGGTAAAACTACTACTACAGGTAAGTTAGCTAATTTACTTCGAAAAAAGTATAATCGTAAGCCACTACTAGTTGCAGCTGATATTTACCGCCCTGCGGCAATTAAACAGCTACAAACGTTAGGGAAACAATTAGATATGCCAGTCTTCTCTTTAGGAGATCAAGTAAGCCCTGTTGAGATTGCTAAACAAGCGATTCAACATGCGAAAGATGAACATCTTGATTATGTCCTAATTGATACTGCAGGTCGTTTACATATTGACGAAGGCTTAATGGAAGAGCTTGAACAAATCAAAGAACTTTCAAAGCCGGATGAAATCTTCCTAGTTGTTGATGCAATGACTGGACAAGATGCTGTCAATGTGGCACAAAGCTTTAATGACCAACTTGGATTAACTGGTGCAGTTCTTACGAAGCTTGATGGTGACACTCGTGGTGGTGCTGCTTTATCGATTCGTGCTGTGACGAATACCCCGATTAAGTTCGTTGGTTTAGGAGAGAAACTGGATGCATTTGAACCTTTCCACCCTGAACGAATGGCTTCACGTATTCTAGGAATGGGCGATGTGTTAACTCTTATCGAGAAAGCGCAAGAAAACGTTGACCAAGAAAAAGCAAAAGAATTAGAACAAAAACTAAGAAATGCATCGTTTACATTAGATGACTTCTTAGACCAACTTTCTCAAGTTAAAAAAATGGGACCACTTGGAGACATTCTAAAAATGATGCCAGGTGCAAACAAAATTAAAGGATTGAATGATCTGCAAATTGACGATAAACAAATCGCTCATGTAGAGGCAATTATCCAATCTATGACAAAACAGGAAAAGATTCAACCTGATATCATTAATTCTAGTCGTAGAAAACGTATCGCAAAGGGTTCTGGTCGTCCTGTACAAGAAATAAACCGTTTGTTAAAACAGTTTGAAGAAATGAAAAAAATGATGAAAATGATGGGTGGCGCGCAAAAAGGGAAGAAAAAAGGCTTTAAATTTCCGGGCTTATTCTAACGAAATTTTGCATGAAATTCCAACATTTAACATTGTTTCATAAAAAATTAATACTGTTAAGAAATTTTACTTTACAAACAGTATGAGTTTTTGATAATATACTAATCGTTGTAAATATTTTCGGAGGTGCTTTAAAAATGGCAGTTAAAATTCGTTTAAAACGTATGGGAGCTAAAAAATCTCCTTTTTATCGTGTAGTAGTAGCAGATGCTCGTTCTCCTCGTGACGGACGTTTCATTGAAGAGATTGGAACTTACAATCCAGTAGCTCAACCAGCTGAAATCAAAATTAACGAAGAAGCAGCATTAAAATGGTTAGGAACAGGTGCTAAACCATCTGATACAGTTCGTAACTTATTCTCTAAAGCTGGTATCTTAGAGAAATTCCATAACGCTCGCAACGGCAAGTAATATGGAAAAAAAGATGAATACACTCATTAACGCAATTGTTTCAAGTCTTGTAGATCATCCAGAGGATATTTCACTTCAAGTAAAAGAAGATGAAAACAATCTATACTTTCATTTGCAGGTAAACCCTGAAGATGCAGGTAGAGTGATTGGCAAACATGGTAAAATTGCTAAAGCAATTCGTACTGTTGTGTATGCAGCAAGTAATGAACATGCTAAACGTATTCACTTAGATATTCAGTAATATTGACGGTCCTTGGCTATTGCTAAGGACCGTTTTCAACATTAACAAGACATATCTATTTATCGAATGGCTACAATAAGGTGTGAGGCTTGTAAATAATATTTATAGAGGTATAAAGATGAAATATTTAAATGTCGGTAAAATTGTTAATACTCATGGTGTTCGTGGAGAAGTACGTGTTATTTCAAGAACAGATTTTCCAGAGAAAAGATATAAAAAAGGCAATACATTATTTTTATTTAAACAAAATGAAGAGTCACCTATTACATTAAAAATAACAAACCACAGGGTGCACAAAAACTTTGATTTATTAACATTTGAAGGATTCGATTCTTTAAATGAAGTAGAACCTTTTAAAAATGGTATTTTAAAAATTACGGAAGATCAATTACATAGCTTAGAAAAAAATGAGTATTACTACCACGAAATTATTGGTTGTATGGTAGAAACAGTTGATGGTGAGGAAATTGGTAAAATAAAAGAGATTTTATCACCAGGAGCGAATGATGTGTGGGTAATTCAACGTAAAGGACAAAAGGACGCTTTAATTCCTTATATTGAGCAAATTGTAAAAGATGTTGATATAGAAAATAAGTTGGTTAAAATTGAATTAATGGAAGGTCTTCTATGATGAAGCTTGACTTTTTAACGTTATTCCCAGAAATGTTTGAAGGTGTTCTACATTCTTCCATTTTGAAAAAAGCTCAAGAAAAAGAAGCTGTTGAGTTTCGTTGTGTTAATTTTAGAGAGTATTCAACGAATAAGCATTCTAATGTAGATGATTACCCATACGGTGGTGGTGCAGGTATGGTACTCGCGCCACAGCCGATATTTGATGCTGTTGAAGACTTAGTCTCAAAAAGTGAAAATAAGCCTAGAGTGATCCTTCTATGCCCTCAGGGAGAGAGGTTCACTCAACGTAAGGCTGAAGAGCTTGCAAATGAGGAGCATTTAATTTTTATTTGCGGTCATTATGAAGGCTACGATGAACGAATTCGTGAACATATTGTTACAGATGAGATTTCAATTGGAGATTATGTATTAACTGGTGGGGAACTTGGAGCGATGGTCATAGCTGATAGTGTTGTTCGATTAATTCCAGGGGTGCTTGGCAATACAACATCAAAAATTGAAGATTCATTTAGTACAGGATTATTAGAGCATCCACATTATACTAGACCTGCTGATTTTAGAGGGTTAAAGGTACCTGATGTGTTATTATCTGGAAATCACGCTCATATTGAGGAATGGCGTACGAAGCAATCATTTAAACGTACGCTTGAACGAAGACCAGATTTGTTAGAAGACTATACATTAAACAAAAAAGAAGAGAAATGGATGCAGCAAATTAAAGACGAAATGAATCCTGAAAATTAGTTGCATACAATCTCGTAATATGTTAATATAACTTGTGGCTTGAGTAAATACTTAAGCCTTATTCTCGGTGTTCCGCTGTGAGTGAATAAATCTTGTAAGAGCATCGGTTGAAAAGGGGAGCATAAATTATGCAAAATTTAATTAACGAAATTACAAAAGAACAACTTAGAACTGACTTACCAGCATTCCGTCCTGGTGATACTGTACGAGTTCACGTTAAAGTTGTTGAGGGTACTCGTGAGCGTATCCAATTATTCGAAGGTGTAGTTATTAAACGTCGTGGTGGCGGAATTAGCGAAACTTTCACAGTTCGTAAAATTTCTTACGGTGTTGGTGTTGAACGTGCGTTCCCATTACACACTCCAAAAATTGCTAAATTAGACGTTGTTCGTCGCGGTAAAGTACGTCGTGCTAAACTTTACTACCTACGTGCACTTACTGGTAAAAAAGCAAGAATTAAAGAACTTCGATAGTCTTTTGAAAGGAGCTTGTATTAAACAAGCTCCTTTTTTTCTAATTAATGTAGATATGATATAATAAAACGTAAATTAGTACATACATAATAGTGAGTAATGAATTGAATATTTATATCAAGAAATTGGTATTGTTATAATTGGAGGGATTAGTTTGAAGGAAAACAACGGTGGCGGAATTTGGGAATTAATCAAAACAATCTTTATTGCACTTATACTTGCAATTGGTATTCGAACATTCCTATTTACTCCAGTTCTTGTAGACGGTATTTCAATGATGCCAACTCTGCAAGATCAAAGTAGAATGATTGTGAATAAAATCGTTTATAAATTACATGAACCTGAAAGATTTGATATTGTTGTATTTCATGCAACGAAAGAAAAAGATTATATTAAACGTGTGATTGGCTTACCGGGTGATACAGTTGAATATAAAAATGATGTTTTATATGTAAATGGTAAAGCATATAAAGAGGCGTATTTAAATGAATACAAAAAGGAAACAACAGATGGTCCGCTAACTGAAAACTTCAAATTAGAAGAAATCACTGGTAAAAAGACGGTACCAAAAGGTGAAGTGTTTGTATTAGGTGATAATAGAAGATTAAGTAAAGATAGTCGTATTATCGGAACAGTTGATCAAGATGAAATACTAGGTCGTGCTAGTTTTGTATTTTGGCCGTTTTCTGAAATTAAAATGGCAAAATAATTTGATCTAAACTTGTTCGTAATTATTTAATGTATAAGAAGGTGGCAACATGACAATTCAATGGTTTCCGGGCCATATGGCAAAAGCTAGAAGACAGGTTACTGAAAAATTATCAGTAATCGACGTAGTAATAGAATTAGCAGATGCTAGGGTACCAGCGGCTTCAAGAAATCCTATGATTGATGAAATTATTTCAAATAAACCTAGATTACTCTTGCTAAATAAAGCTGATTTAGCTGATCCAAGAACAACTCAGGCTTGGTTAGCACATTATCAAAAGCAAGGTGTCATGGCAATCGCGATTGATGCACAATCTGGACAAGGACTAAAAGCAATTATTACATCGTGTCAATTACTAACAAAAGAAAAATTCGATAAAATGCGTGCAAAGGGTATAAAGCCTAGAGCAATTCGAGCTTTAATTGTTGGAATACCAAATGTAGGGAAATCAACCTTAATAAATAAGTTAGCTCGAAAAAATATCGCAAAAACAGGTGATCGTCCAGGTGTTACTCAAGCTCAACAATGGATTAAAGTAGGTAAGGAAATTGAATTATTGGATACACCAGGAATTCTTTGGCCAAAATTCGAAGATCCATTAGTTGGACTACGATTAGCTACAACAGGTGCGATTAAAGACAGTATCATCAATTTACAAGAAGTAATGGTATATGCAATTAAGTATTTGAGAGAGTATTATCCGAATGTATTAAAAGAACGATTTGAGATGACTGATGACATATTATTTTCAGAAGATGTCGTTCCGATTTTTGATCATATTGGAAGAAAACGTGGATTACTAATGTCTGGTGGGTTTATAGATTATGATAAGACATCAGATTTATTTTTACGAGAGTTAAGAGCGGGGAAATTAGGTAGACTTTCGTTTGAACATCCAGCAATGCATCGCGAAGATGACAAAATATTAGAAGAAAGTGCGCAAGAATAAGCGTACTTTCTTCTTTTTTAATGAAATTTGATGAGTATTTAACCGATATAGTTAAAAAGGAGTAACAGGGGATGGCACAGACAATCGAGCAAATAAAAAATTTATTAAGTGACTTAACTGATGAAAAAAGTGATGTTTTTATTGAGTTAAAAAACGATCAACGTATTGGTGTTCAAAAGTTAATAGCTAAATGGTATCGTGATCAAGAAAAAATTGAAATGGCACGTGCAAAGTTTCATAAAATGATGGAATATGAAAAAAATCTTTATGGACAAAACATCACATTGGTTGCTGGAGTCGACGAAGTTGGAAGAGGTCCATTAGCTGGTCCTGTTGTTGCAGCAGCAGTAATTTTAGATAGAGAAAATGAGCTGATTGGATTAGATGATTCAAAAAAATTGTCAAAGGAAAAAAGACAATATTTCGTTGTGAGGATTAAAAGCGAAGCCATTTCATATGGAATCGGTATGGCGAGCTCTGTTGAAATTGATGAGCTAAACATATATGAAGCGACTAAACTTGCAATGAAACGCGCAATTGAACAATTACACAAAATTCCAGAGCATTTATTAATTGATGCGATGAAATTACCAATGGAAATCACTCAAACATCAATTATAAAAGGTGATGCAACAAGTATTAGTATCGCAGCAGCGTCTGTTTTAGCGAAAGAAACTAGAGATTCATTGATGGTCGAGCTTGGAAAAGAGCATCCTCATTATGGATTTGAAAAGCATATGGGGTATGGAACGAAAGAACATCTTGAAGCGATTGAACAATTTGGGATTATTCATGAGCATCGAAAATCATTTGCACCTATTAAGGGAAGGTAAAGGATTGATAAATTATGCAAAATGCAGGTATTTCAACCGTACTGGCGACAAATGCAAAATATTTTATACCTAATACTGAATTAAAAGTAGGACAAATTGTTGTCGGGAAAGTAAATGAGCTAGAAGATGATGGTACAGCAAGAATTATTATTAATGGGAAAATTATTACAGCAACAGTTGTAGAAGAAGCATTATCAAAAGGTAAGTTTTATTTTGAGGTAAAAGACTTTAAAGATGGCATAGTCGAATTAAAAATAGTTAGTGAAATGAAACAAAATGATCAAAAAAATTCTGCTCAAATTTTAAAAGAATTAGACATTCCGATTACGAAAGAATCAGAAGCAGTTATTAAATTATTTTTACAAAGTGAACGTCCGATTACAAAGGGTGAAGTGCTTGAAGCAATGAATCAATTGTTAAAATCACCTAATAAGCAGCTAGTATTAGATGCTCTTTCTTTTTTAATGAAGAAGAATTACCCGATTAATGGAGCATTATTACAAAGCTTGATAAATAGCTCAGAAACAGATTTAGCCAAGATCTTTTCGACAATAGATAGTTTGCCAAAAGAACTAACCACAATGAATGTAGGTAAACAGTTACAATCTATGATTGGTTTAATGAAAAATAATAGTATCATAACTGACTTTCAACGGGAACAATTCCAACTAGCTATGCAATTAATAACGGATACAAATGATGAGGCAAACTTAGTTAATACATGGAATAAACAATATTCTTCAAAGGAAATAAGTCAATCAAAGATATTCGGACAAGAAGTGTTTCAAAATATATTCAAGCTTGCAGAACATTCACCATCTGTTAGTAAGGCAATTTTGAATATATTAAGTGATTTACCAGAGTTTAGTTCAGTAAAAACTGAAATGACAAGGGTGCCATTAAATCTAGCAAATCAACTGTTTACGGTAGAAGAAACTAGTTTAATAGATGATCAGCAACAATCATCAAACTCATTATTGCCACTTGGTAAAACAGAAATTAATAATATAAAGAATAAAATTGAGACTTTTATGACGAATCATCTTTCAAATGACCCAATTCATACAGAAGAAAAAATAGCATTTTTAACACAAGTGTTATCTATCATCAATGAAGATGGTAAATCTAATCAAATAACAAAGTTATTTTTGCAAAACCAATTATTAAACGGAGTGAATTCACTTTCATCTGACCCTATAAATGAACTTTTTCAACTGTTAAGTAATCATCAAACACAAAATAGCGATGTAAATGCAGATCAAATTACAAAGCAAATTAGACATCACCAAGATTTAGTTGGACTGAATACTGAAAGTAAAATACGTGATTTGTCTTTATTAAATAAAGCACTGATGAATGAACAATTTCCTACGCTAAAAGAAATTGCTTTAAAAGCTTTAAACAGTAATTTACCAGAAGGAATAAAGCATCCAATAGAACAATTGATTACGAAAATTACAGCTGGTCAGTTAACAATGGTTCATCAAAATGGACCAGAGTATAACTATTCAACTGTTATACCAATCTTTTTAAATAATTGGTCAACCGACTTATCAATTCAATGGACTGGAAAAGAAAGCTCTTCACATTCTAAGGAGATTCAATCAAATCATTGTCACATTTTATTTTTCTTGGAACTTGAAACACTAAAAGAAACGATGGTAGATGTATCAATTCAAAATCGAGTCGTAAATGTCACGATTTTTAATAATAACCCATCATTAAATGCCTTAATCTCATCTACACAACAATTGATAAAAGAGAGCTTAGCTAAGCATGATTTCCAATTATCGATGATCAAATGTATTCCTTTTAATGATGAACGCGAACAAAAAATGAAAGAATTAAAATTTAATAATAGTTTACTTTCAAGTCGTGAGTATACAGGGGTCGATTTACGAATATGAAAAATAATCATGAAAAGAGAAAAGAAGCAATTGCCTTAAAATACAATACAGAACTTGATTCTGCACCTAAAGTAGTTGCTAAAGGCAAAGGAGTAATTGCAGACGAAATACTCTCAAAAGCAAAAGAGTTTGGTGTTCCGATCCAAGAAGATCCCTCATTAGTTGAGGTACTAAGCCAATTAGAAATCAATCAAACAATTCCAGAAGATTTATATAGTGTTGTAGCAGAACTATTTGCTTTTATCTATCGAGCAGATCAGCAATTAAAAAATAAATAGGAATTTTTGACTTGAAAGAAATGTTCAATATTGTTGGCTTATTAAAGTAGAGAAGGCGCTTCGAGATGAATCAGGTGGAAATTGTCCCTTTTTGTCTAATCTCAACCAATGTCAAACAGAGTCATGCAATTTCTATTTGAATCAACTTTATCGTTTTCAAAAACAACTAGCTTTTAAAAAAGAACATATAATAATATTGTAATATGATAAAACTCTTTCATGAAATCTAGATGAAAGGGTTTTCTTTATAAAAATGCATAATATTATTTTGTTTTCTACTAAAGTATTTACAGTATATTCTGTAAGAGATACAATAGGAATGTGTTTTAATTTGTCTTGTTCTAAAAGGGGAGGATGGATCATGAATATCCATGAGTATCAAGGGAAAGAAATCCTACGAAGCTATGGCGTAAAAGTACCAAATGGTAAAGTTGCTTTCACAGTTGAAGAAGCAGTAGAAGCAGCAAAAGAATTAGGTACAGCTGTATGTGTTGTTAAAGCTCAAATTCACGCTGGTGGCCGCGGTAAAGCGGGTGGCGTAAAAGTAGCAAAAAATTTAGATGAAGTAAATACATATGCTAGTGAAATTCTAGGCAAAGTATTAGTTACTCATCAAACAGGACCAGAAGGTAAGGAAGTAAAGCGCTTACTTATTGAAGAAGGCTGCGATATTAAAAAAGAATATTATGTAGGTTTAGTTTTAGACCGCGCTACTTCACAAGTTGTATTAATGGCTTCTGAAGAAGGTGGAACTGAAATTGAAGAAGTAGCTGAAAAAACACCTGAAAAAATCTTTAAAGAGTATATTGATCCAGCAGTAGGTCTACAAGGCTTCCAAGCTCGTCGTATTGCGTTCAATATCAATATCCCAAGTAATCTTGTAAACAAAGCTGTTAAGTTCATGATGGGCTTATATAAAGCGTTTGTTGAAAAAGATTGCTCAATCGCTGAAATTAATCCATTAGTCGTTACAGGTGATGGAGAAGTAATGGCATTAGATGCAAAGTTAAACTTTGATTCAAATGCTTTATATCGTCATGCAGATATCTTAGCTTATCGCGACCTTGAAGAAGAAGATCCAAAAGAGATCGAAGCTTCTAAATTCGATTTAAACTATATTTCTTTATATGGAAATATCGGATGTATGGTAAATGGTGCTGGACTTGCTATGGCAACGATGGATATCATTAAACATTACGGTGGAGATCCGGCTAACTTCCTTGATGTGGGGGGCGGTGCAACTGCTGAGAAAGTAACTGAAGCATTTAAAATCATCCTTTCTGATCAAAATGTTAAGGGTATTTTCGTTAACATTTTCGGTGGCATCATGAAGTGTGACGTTATTGCAGAAGGTGTTGTAGAAGCTACTAAACAAGTTGGCCTTCACTTACCATTAGTTGTTCGTTTAGAAGGAACAAATGTTGAATTAGGTAAGAAGATTCTTAATGAGTCTGGCTTAAACATTGTTGCAGCTGATTCAATGGCTGACGGCGCTGAAAAAATCGTTGCACTTGTAGGTTAAGCTAAAGGGTAAGAAAGGGAGGATAAAAATGAGCGTATTTATTAATAAAGATACTAAAGTCATTGTACAAGGTATTACTGGTTCACAAGGCTTATTCCATACAACTCAAATGTTAGAGTATGGTACTAAAATTGTTGGCGGTGTAACTCCTGGTAAAGGTGGAACTGATATCGCAGGCGTACCTGTATTTAATACAGTTAAAGATGCAGTAGATGCAACTGGTGCGACTGCATCAGTAATCTACGTACCACCAGCATTCGCAGCAGATGCAATCATGGAAGCTGTAGATGCAGAATTAGATATCGCTATTTGTATTACTGAAGGTATTCCAGTACTTGATATGGTAAATGTTAAAAAGTACATGGAAGGCAAAAAGACTAGATTAGTTGGACCTAACTGCCCAGGTGTTATTACGCCTGATGAGTGTAAAATTGGTATCATGCCAGGATATATTCATAAAAAAGGTCACGTTGGAATCGTATCACGTTCTGGTACGTTAACTTATGAAGCGGTTCATCAATTAACTCAAGCTGGTATTGGTCAATCAACAGCTGTAGGTATTGGTGGAGACCCTGTAAATGGTACAAACTTCATCGATGTTTTAAAAGCATTTAATGAAGATCCAGAAACATACGCTGTTATTATGATTGGTGAAATCGGTGGAACGGCTGAAGAAGAGGCTGCTGAGTGGGTTCAAGCTAATATGACAAAAC
The DNA here is from genome assembly GCF_055484705.1 of Gottfriedia sp. ABJ_BB2_2. NCBI lineage: Bacteria > Bacillati > Bacillota > Bacilli > Caryophanales > Bacillaceae > Gottfriedia > Gottfriedia sp. ABJ_BB2_2. The sequence goes on along the minus strand of NZ_JBVFKR010000001.1, from coordinate 845,141 downwards.
CAGTAGTTGGATTCATCGGTGGTCAAACTGCACCAGAAGGAAAGCGTATGGGACATGCTGGCGCTATCATTGCAGGTGGTAAAGGTACTGCGAAAGAAAAAATGGCTACAATGGAAAGCTGTGGCATTAAAGTAGCAGTCACACCAGCTGTAATGGGTGAAACGTTAATCGGTGTATTAAAAGAGCGTGGCTTATATGAACAATGTAAGACACACGAAGCTTTAGTATAAGATATAACATGAAGTAGCCTCCATATGGGGGCTACTTTCATATCATGAAAGGAGAAGTAATGAGTAAAGAAAATAGATTAATTCACTTACATACTTTTTTATTTGAAGACTACCATGCAATGCAAAGAATCCTTCAATTTGATCCACAATTAAAAAACCTCTATCAATATTCCCCTTCATATTTAAGTTCTACATTTCGGATGTCAAAAAGAACATCCGAAAATCTATATCAACAACTTCATTCAACTTCAATTTATGACATTCTTGAAAAAAATTCTAAAAAAAATATTAAAATGATTACAATTTATAGTGATTTATATCCTATCTATTTAAGGGAAATACATGATCCTCCATTTGTTCTATATTGTATGGGGAATCATAATCTATTAAAAACAAAAAAACTGATTAGTATGATTGGCTCAAGAAAACCTTCCAGTTTAGCAAAAATCAATTGCGATTCAATGATAAATGAGCTGATTGGTGATCGATGGGTTATTGTAAGTGGTTTGGCACTTGGTTGTGATGCAATTGCCCATCGTTCTACAATTCTTCATCAAGGAAAGACTATTGCCGTAATCGGAAGTGGGTTAGATTTTACGTATCCAAAGGAAAATCTGACTTTATATCAAGAAATTGCAGAAAATCATTTAGTGATTAGCGAATATCCTAATTATATAAAACCCGAAAAACGATATTTCCCAAGGAGAAATAGAATCATAGCAGGATTATCAAAAGGATTAATCATATTAGAAGCAAATGAAAGAAGTGGAACAATGATTACAGCAAATTTTGCATTAGATTATGGTAGAGAGGTATTCGCAGTACCAGGTCCGATTATAATGGAAGAATATAAAGGTAACCATCGATTAATACAGGAAGGTGCGAAGTTAATTACTTCATCAAAAGATATATTAGAAGAATTTATAGAATTTACAAAAAAATAAAATAATAAGTTTAGATTATAAAAAATTGACAATACTATTGCGACTTATGTTATTTTATAACTAAAATTAATTTGACTAATGTATAGATAAAACTATACAATTTGAAATTGTATGAAGGAAAATCAAAAAACAAATTGAACTCTTCTTATAATGAAAGTCTTTAAATACATATTAAAGATAAAAGATAGAAACAGGAATACAGAGAGTTTTGAATACCATAACTCTCAGGAGGCTTAAAAAATGGCAGAAAACTTAGTTATAGTGGAGTCCCCTTCAAAGGCTAAAACCATTGAAAAATATTTAGGTAAGAAATTTAAAGTAATCGCATCAATGGGACATGTAAGAGACTTACCAAAAAGTCAAATGGGGATTGAAATAGAAAACGATTACAACCCAAAGTATATTACAATACGTGGTAAAGGTCCTGTTTTAAAGGATTTAAGATCAGCGGCGAAAAAAGCGAAAAAAATCTATCTTGCAGCCGATCCAGACCGCGAAGGAGAAGCAATTGCTTGGCATATTGCGAATACATTAAATATCGATATAGCTTCAGACTGTAGAGTTGTTTTTAATGAGATTACAAAAGAAGCTATTAAAGAATCTTTCAAAAAACCTAGACCTATCAATATGAATTTAGTAGATGCTCAACAAGCAAGACGCGTTCTTGATCGCTTAGTAGGCTACAATATTAGTCCATTACTATGGAAAAAAGTAAAAAAAGGATTAAGTGCTGGTCGCGTTCAATCAGTTGCTTTAAGACTAATCATAGAGCGTGAAAAAGAAATCACTGTTTTCCAACCAGAAGAATATTGGTCAATTAAAAGTAAAGCAATTTCAAAGAAAAATACATTTGATACATTTTTCTATGGGATTAACGGAAAGAAGCTTGAGTTAAACTCTGAAAATGATGTAAATAACGTATTATCACAAATAGATGGAAATGATTTTACAGTTCAAAGTGTGACAAAAAAAGAACGTAAAAGAAACCCAGCAACTGCTTTTACGACATCATTACTTCAACAAGAGGCTGCTCGAAAATTAAATATGAGAGCAAAAAAGACAATGATGATTGCCCAACAGTTATATGAAGGTATTTCATTAGGTAGTGGCGGTCAAGTCGGTTTAATTACATATATGAGAACAGATTCTACTAGAATCTCAGATGTAGCTGCTGAAGAAGCAAAGTCTTATATTAAAGATACATATGGTGCAGACTACATTGCGACGAATAAAAAAAGTGAAAAAAAATCTGATAAAGTACAAGATGCGCACGAAGCAATTCGACCAACTTCAACTTTACGTACACCAGATACGATTAAAGCACATGTTAGCCGTGATCAATATCGACTTTATAAATTAATTTGGGAACGATTCATTGCAAGTCAAATGGCATCTGCTATATTAGACACTGTTAAAGTAGACTTATTAAATAATGAGGTTCAATTTAGAGCAAATGGTTCTGTCGTTAAGTTTCCAGGATTTATGAAGGTGTATATTGAAAGTAATGATGACGGTACAGAAGAGAAGGATCGAATTTTACCTCCTTTAAAAGAAGGTGAGACTGTTCAACTTGAAGAGATTATACCTGAGCAGCATTTTACACAGCCACCACCAAGATACACTGAGGCTAGATTAGTTAAAACTTTAGAAGAATTGGGTATTGGAAGACCATCAACATATGTACCTACGCTAGAAACAATTCAGAAGCGTGGTTATGTTTCATTAGACAATAAACGATTTGTACCAACAGAGCTTGGGCAAATAGTTTTTGATCTTGTATTAGAATTCTTCCCGGAAGTTATCAATATCGAGTTCACTGTACAAATGGAAGGTGACCTAGATAAAATTGAAGACGGTAATATAAACTGGATTCAAATTATCGATAATTTTTATAAAGGCTTCGAAAAGCATTTAGTGATCGCTGAAAAAGAAATGCAAAAGGTCGAAATTAAAGATGAGCCGGCCGGAGAAGATTGTGAATTGTGTGGAAGCCCAATGGTATTTAAAATGGGACGATATGGAAAATTCATGGCATGTTCAAACTTCCCAGACTGTAGAAACACAAAAGCAATAGTGAAGGAAATAGATGTAAACTGTCCTAATTGTAAAGATGGTAGAATCATTGAACGTAAATCAAAGAAAAACCGTATTTTCTATGGATGTAATAATTATCCAGAATGTGAGTTCTTATCATGGGATAAACCGATTGCAAGACCTTGTCCAAAATGTGAAAACTTATTAGTAGAAAAGAAAATGAAAAAAGGTATACAAGTTCAATGTGTATCATGCGACTACAAAGAGGACCAACAAGTGTGAGCAATTTTTTTGCTCACTTTTCCTTTTCATTTCACTTTTTAAAGTAAGCTCTATTAAGAAACAAACAATAAAATATATACGTATATAGGATACAACGTAGAAGGAGTTATCAATGGAACAATTTATTAACGTAATAGGTGCAGGATTAGCAGGAAGTGAAGCTGCCTATCAAATTGCAAAAAGAGGTATTAAAGTTCATCTTTATGAAATGAGACCGGTACGACAAACACCTGCGCATCATACTGATAAGTTTGCTGAGTTAGTTTGTAGTAACTCACTTAGAGCAAATACATTAACGAATGCTGTAGGTGTCTTAAAAGAAGAAATGAGAAGACTAGATTCAGTGATTATCCGTTCTGCTGATGAGTGTGCTGTACCTGCTGGAGGAGCACTTGCCGTAGATCGTCATGAATTTGCAAGTAAAGTAACTGAATACGTGAAAAATCATCCAAATGTTATTGTGCATAATGAAGAGATGACAGAAATTCCAGAAGGACCAACAATCATTGCGACAGGACCATTAACTTCACCTGAACTTTCACAAAAGCTTAAAGATTTAACTGGCGAAGATTATTTTTACTTTTATGATGCTGCAGCACCTATTATTGAAAAAGAAACGATAGATTTAAATAAGGTTTATTTAAAATCAAGATATGATAAAGGTGAAGCTGCTTATTTAAATTGTCCAATGACAGAAGAAGAATTTGATCGTTTTTACGAAGCGTTAACGACTGCAGAAACAGTGCCATTAAAAGAATTTGAAAAAGAGATTTTCTTTGAAGGATGTATGCCAGTAGAAGTTATGGCAAATAGAGGGAAACAGACATTATTATTTGGTCCAATGAAGCCAGTGGGATTAGAAGATCCAAAGACAGGTAAAATCCCTTATGCAGTTGTTCAATTACGTCAAGACGACAGTGCAGGTACTTTATATAATATAGTAGGTTTTCAAACACATTTAAAATGGGGACCACAAAAAGAAGTCATTCAATTGATCCCTGGACTTGAAAATGCAGAAATCGTACGTTACGGCGTAATGCACCGTAATACATTTATCAATTCTCCAAAGCTATTAGAGGCTACTTATCGATTTAAGGGAAGAAACGATTTATTCTTTGCTGGCCAAATGACTGGGGTTGAAGGATATGTTGAGTCTGCAGCGTCAGGCTTAGTAGCAGGTATAAATGCTGCTAGGTTAGTTTTAGGTAAGGAATTAGTACAATTCCCAGCGGAAACTGCTATTGGAAGTATGGCAAACTATATTACGACAACAAGCGCAAAACATTTCCAACCTATGAACGCTAATTTCGGACTTTTCCCAAGACTTGAAGAAAAAATTAAGAGAAAACAAGAACGATATGAAGCATATGCAAATAGAGCATTAGAATCAATTATGAATTTTGTAGAATGTTGAGAAAATAAATTGCAAATAGCTACTATCTATGTTAGTATGTAGTGGCTTGTGAGGAGAAATTACCTTGAATATTAAAATATTGTGTCAATTATTCATTCAGTATTTACAATTAGAGAAAAACTCTTCACAATACACATTAAATAGTTATCAAAAAATAATTGAACAATTTCTAGTTTTTATGGAGCAACAATCCATTTCTTCATTTTCTTCAGTTACATATTTTGATGTTCGTCTTTATTTAACGACCTTACATGATAAACAGTTATCAAGACGTACAGTTTCTAAGCATATTTCTTGTTTAAGAAGTTTCTATCGTTTTCTAATGCGTGAAAACGAAGCGAAAGAAAACCCATTTATTTTAGCATCGCTTCCTAAAAAAGAAACTATGATCCCTAGATTTTTATATAAAGAAGAACTTGAAAAACTATTTACGATTAGCAATCTAGAACATGAGCTTGGTCAACGAAATCAAGCTCTATTAGAATTGCTTTATGCAACTGGAATCCGAGTAAGCGAATGCTGTAGTTTGAAATTAAGAGACATAGATTTTCATATTGGGACAATTTTAGTTACAGGAAAAGGAAATAAGCAACGATATGTTCCATTTGGTAGTTTTGCAGAAAAAGCTCTTCATACATATATAGATGATGGCAGAAATAAACTGATAGTAGCTAATCAGCAAAATAATGATGATCTTTTTTTGAATCATCGTGGAAAAAATCTTACACCAAGAGGGGTAAGAGTAATTCTAGAGAAGATGATCAAAGAAACTTCGTTAACAAACAAGATTCACCCACATATGTTAAGACATACTTTTGCGACACATATGTTAGATAGTGGAGCTGATATTCGTAGTGTTCAAGAACTGTTAGGACATGAGAATTTATCCTCTACACAAATCTACACACATGTAACGAAGGAAAGATTACAAAAAGTATACAATCTACATCATCCTAGAGCTTAATACTTGCTCAATTTTAGAAATCGGTATTTCTAAGGAGGATTCAAATGTCCAATTTTCACGCTACAACAATATTCGCGATACAACACAATGGTAAGAGTGCTATGGCAGGTGACGGTCAAGTTACGTTTGGAAATGCAGTCGTAATGAAGCACACTGCTAGGAAAGTTAGGAAGCTTTTTAATGGAAAGGTTCTTGCTGGATTTGCAGGCTCTGTTGCTGATGCATTTACACTTTTTGAGTTATTTGAAGGTAAGCTCGTCGAATATAATGGAAATATTCAACGAGCAGCTGTTGAACTAGCTAAAAAATGGCGAACAGATCGAGTACTACATAAACTTGAAGCATTGCTGATCGTAATGGACCAAAACTCATTATTATTAATTTCAGGAACTGGAGAAGTAATTGAGCCTGATGATGGTATTCTTGCGATTGGCTCTGGTGGCAATTATGCATTAGCTGCTGGTAGAGCATTAAAAGAAAACGCCGGAGATAATCTTACAGCTAAACAAATAGCTTATGCAAGCTTAAAAACTGCTAGTGATATTTGTGTTTATACAAACGGAAATATAATTTTAGAAGAATTAGAATAGGAGAGTGTGTAATGAGTACTTCTTTCACGCCGCGTCAAATTGTTGAAAAACTTGATCAATACATTGTTGGCCAACATCAAGCGAAAAAGGCAGTAGCAATTGCACTCAGAAATCGTTATCGTAGAAGTCTACTAGAAGATTCTTTCCGTGAAGAAATTTCACCAAAAAACATTTTAATGATTGGACCAACAGGGGTAGGTAAAACAGAAATTGCTAGAAGAATGGCAAAACTTGTTGGAGCGCCTTTCATTAAAGTAGAAGCGACGAAGTTTACAGAAGTTGGTTATGTTGGAAGAGATGTCGAGTCAATGGTTCGTGATTTAGTCCAAACTGCCATTCGTATTGTAAAAGAAGATCGTATGAATAAGGTGAAAGAACAAGCTGAAAAAAACGCAAATCAAAGGTTAGTTAAAATTCTTGTCCCAAGTATAAAGAAACAATCATCATTTAAAAATCCACTTGAGATGCTTTTTAATCAGGATTCGCAAAACTCAAATTCAGAGCAAGATGAGAATGATACAGAAATAACATCAAAGAGAAGAAATATAGAATTTCAACTATTATCTGGAAAACTAGAAGATGAGCTTGTATCCATTGAAGTAGAACAACAACAAGCACCAATGTTAGATTTTATGCAAGGAACCGGAATGGAACAAATGGGAATGAACTTTCAAGAGTCACTTGGTAGTTTGTTTCCAAAGAAAACGAATAAAAGAAAGCTTCCTGTAAAAGAGGCACGTAAGATTCTTACGAATGAGGAAGCACAGAAATTAATAGATATGGATGAAGTTACTCAAGAAGCGATTTTTAAAGCGGAGCAATTAGGTATTATTTTTATAGATGAAATTGATAAGATTGCTAGTAAACAAAATAGTAGTACGCAAGATGTATCAAGAGAAGGCGTTCAAAGAGACATTTTACCGATTGTAGAAGGTAGCACTGTCGTTACAAAATATGGTCCAGTCAAAACGGATCATATCTTGTTTATAGCAGCTGGTGCTTTCCATATTTCAAAACCTTCAGATCTAATACCAGAATTACAAGGACGATTTCCAATTCGTGTAGAACTTGGAAAACTATCAGTTGAAGACTTTGTACGGATATTGGTTGAGCCTGATTTTTCAATTATTAAACAATATAAAGCTTTATTGTCTACAGAAGGTATACAAATCGAATTTTCTGACGATGCTATACGTAGAATCGCAGAAATAGCGTTTGAAGTAAATCAATCGACTGATAATATAGGCGCAAGAAGACTTCATACAATAATGGAAAAGCTTCTTGAAGACTTGTCATTTGAAGCGTCAGAAATTCAAATGGGTACTATTCTTATTACTCCGCAATACGTAAATGAAAAACTCGCAAATATAGCAAAAGATAAAGATATAAGTCAATTTATCTTATAGGAAACGTACAATTAAATAGGAGGCATTTAGAAAGATGCAATTATTAGACAAAACAAGAAAAATCAATAAGTTATTACAACAATCAGCAGGTAAGCCAGTTAACTTTAAAGAAATGGCTGATACTTTAGAAGAAGTAATTGAATCAAATGTGTTTGTATTAAGCCGTAAAGGGAAATTATTAGGGTACGGACTACACCAAAAGATTGAAAATGAACGTATGCAAAAAATGTTTAGCGATCGTCAATTCCCAGAAGAATATACTCAAAGTCTTTTTAATATTAATGAAACATCTTCGAATCTTGATATTGAAAGTGAATACACTGCATTCCCAGTTGAAAATAAAGAATTATTTGCTGGCGGATTAACAACAATCGTTCCTATTATCGGTGGTGGTGAGCGTTTAGGTACTCTAGTACTTGCACGTATTAACCATGAATTTGAAAATGATGATTTAATTCTAGCAGAATATGGTGCAACAGTAGTTGGTATGGAGATTCTTCGTGAAAAAGCTGAAGAAATCGAAGAAGAAGCTAGAAGTAAAGCTGTAGTTCAAATGGCAATTTCTTCACTTTCATACAGTGAATTAGAAGCAATTGAACATATTTTCGAAGAGTTAAACGGTTATGAAGGTCTATTAGTAGCAAGTAAAATTGCAGACCGTGTTGGTATTACTAGATCAGTAATCGTAAATGCTTTACGTAAATTAGAGAGTGCTGGTGTTATTGAATCACGTTCACTTGGTATGAAAGGTACTTATATTAAAGTACTTAATGATAAATTCTTAGTAGAGTTAGAAAAATTAAAATCAAACTAATAAATGATATAAAAGAAAACCTTATCCAATGGGATAAGGTTTTTTTATGTAAACTTTTTGACAATTTTATAAAGTTTTGTTTAATTTATCCATAAAATTGTATAAAATTGAAAAATTTCCAGTAAAATTTTTAGACAAAATATTTAAATTATTGCGAAACGTATACCAAATTCGGTCGTTTCTTGGTAATATATAGTAGGATTATTAAAGTAATGTTTCAAATATGAAATAATTTGTCATATTTTATAGAAAATATTTCATACGAATTAACAATATGACTTCAATTCGCTTAATATTTTAGTCCAATATACCTATTTGTAATATGTGAAAATATACAGTTTCAATGCAAGTCTTACATAGTTATAATTTATTACGTAGTAGATTGGAACATATTGTCGAAATATTAATATATTAGATATAAAATGTTGATTTTTGTAAGAATAGGACGTTTTTGATAGACAGAGGAGGACATATGAAATTATTTTCTAGTACAATCACTGCATTAGAAAGAGGACTTGATTATTCAGTACAAAAGCAAAAGGCGATTTCTCAAAATATAGCAAATGCTGATACGCCAAATTACAAAGCAAAAGATGTAACTTTTAAGTCAGTTCTTGAAAATGAAATGAATGAAAACTTTAAAGCAAATAAAACGAATAGTAAACACTTTGATTTTAAATATGGACAAGCCTCGTCTAATTCAATTGTTGAAAAAAGTGATACTTCTTATTCACATAATGGAAACAACGTTGATTTAGATACTGAAATGGCGCAGTTAGCAGAAAATCAGATTTATAACCAAGCTTTAGTTGATAGAATTAACGGTCAGTTCAATTCATTGAAAAGTGTCATTAGAGGAGGGAAATAGGTTTTGAGTATTTTTAATAGTATTAATATTTCTGCTTCAGCTCTTACGATGCAAAGATTACGAATGGATGTAGTATCCTCCAATATGGCAAATTCAGAAACTACCAGATCAAAAATGGTAGATGGAGTGTGGCAACCATACAGAAGAAAAATGGTTGAAATCTCTTCTAGTAATGGTAATGGTAGCTTTGCAAGTATTTTTAACGACACAGTACAATCAAATACAAGTGCTGGGAGCGGTGTTAAAGTAACTAAAATATCAGAGGATCAGTCCCCTTTTAAATTAGTTTATAATCCTGAACACCCGGATGCAGATGAGAATGGATATGTACAAATGCCAAACGTAGATCCGTTAAAGGAAATGGTAGATTTAATGAGTGCAACAAGATCATATGAAGCAAATGTAACGGTTTTAAATGCATCTAAAGGACTTTTAACAAAAGCTTTAGAAATTGGAAAATAAAGGTAGGGACATTAGATGACACAAATCAATCAAATTCAATCGTTTAATATACAGCCTCTAAAACCAACAAATGCTGTTAGTACATCAGGTGAAATACAATCTAAATTTGCAGGTTTTTTAAAAGATTCTATTAATGAAGTTAACCAAGCAGGCCTTGCTTCAAGTGATTTAACAAATAAATTAGTAAGAGGCGAAAATGTTGATTTACATAATGTCATGATCGCATCTGAAAAATCAAGTATTATGTTACAAACTACGATGGAGATTCGAAATAAAGTTATTGATGCATATCAAGAAATGATGAGAATGCAAATGTAATGAGAAAATCAATTTAAGCAAAGTAAAAAATATATATATAATGTTTTTCATATTTTGAATAACATCTGGGGGATTGTAATGAACGAAAAGGTGAAAGGATGGATCGCTCGAATAAGGAATTTTTGGACGAATCGAACGTTAAAACAAAAATCATTCTTAATTGGGCTCCCAGTCCTATTAGTAGTTATATTAGCAGCAAGTACTTATTTTTTTACAAAAGAAAATTTAGTTCCTTTATATAGTAATCTTTCCCCTTCTGAAACAGGGCAAATAAAAGAGACGCTAGATTCAAAAGGTATCACTTCTGAAATTAAGGATAATGGACAAACAATTTTTGTACCAGATACTGTAGTAGATGAGTTAAAGGTAGACCTTGCATCAAAAGGAATTCCGGATTCAGGAACGATCGATTATGAGTTTTTTGGTAGTAATAGCAATTTTAGTATGACTGATAATGAGTTTAATGTTGTGAAGCTAGAAGCTATGCAAAATGAACTTGCTAATTTAATGAAAGAAATAGATGGGATTAATAATGCGAAAGTAATGATTAATCTTCCAGAAAAGAGTGTGTGGGTCACAGATGAGGCTGGAGAGGCGTCCGCGTCAATCGTATTAGAAACGGAACCAGGATATAAGTTTAATCAAGAACAGAAAACTGCACTTTATCATTTAGTATCAAAAAGTGTTCCGAACTTACCTATTTCTAATATCGTCATAACGAATCAATTTTTTGATAGTTTTGACATAAAAACTGAAGATGATGATACGGAAATTGGTACAGACATTGCTTCTCAAGAAATGATTAAAAATAATGTCGAAAAAGATATTCAACTTCAAGTTCAACAATTGCTTGGTAAAATGATGGGACCTGATAAAGTTGCTGTCGGAGTAACTGCTGATATCGATTTTAGTCAAAAGAAAAGTAATCAGGAGTTAGTAGAACCTGTGGATAAAGAAAATATCCAGGGTATTGCCGTTAGCTCAGAAAAAATAAAAGAAGCTTATGCTGGTTCGAAGCCGACCGATGGTGGAGTAGCTGGTACAGGTGATGAAGATATTGCAAGCTATCAAGGTTCAGATAGTTCAAGTAATGGTGATTATACAAAAGAAGAAGAAAGAATTAACTATGATGTAAATCGAATTAAAAATGAAATCGTTGATGCACCATATCGAATTAGAGACTTGAGTATTCAGCTAGCTGTTGAACCACCTAATCCAAAAGATGTGAACTCATTACCACAGCAAACAATTGATGAAATCAAACAAATGCTAGGAACAATTGTAAAAACATCAATCGATAAAGGGTATAACAAAGATGGAGTTGAGTTAACTCAAGATCAAGTAGCAGAAAAGGTTGCAGTTTCAGTATCTCAATTTAAAGGAAATAATGCTGCATTAACTTCAACGAAAACAACAATTCCATTATGGATGTATATCGCTGGTGGCGCTTTATTATTGATTATTATCATTCTAGTATTCTTATTACTACGTAAACGACGTCAAGAAGAGATTACAGTAGAAGATTTAGCCGCACCTATTATTGATGTTCCAGACATAAATGATGAAACTGAAACAGATGGAACAGTAAGAAGAAAGCAACTAGAAAAAATGGCGAAAGAAAAGCCAGAAGAATTTGCGAAATTATTAAGAAGCTGGATTTCAGAGGACTAGGAGGAGAACAATGGCAAAAAAGGATAAATCAACTGAGTTAACTGGAAAACAAAAGGCTGCTATTCTTCTTATTTCTCTTGGTCCAGATGTATCTGCACAAGTTTACAAGCATTTATCTGAGGAAGAAATTGAAAGGTTAACACTTGAAATTTCTGGTGTCCGAAAGGTAGAAGCGAAAGATAAAGAAGGTATAATAGAAGAATTTCACCAAATTGCATTAGCGCAAGAATATATTACGCAAGGTGGAATCGGCTACGCAAAAACAATTTTGGAAAAAGCATTGGGTGGAGATCAAGCTCAAACAATCATTAATAGATTGACATCTTCATTACATGTTAAGCCATTTGATTTTGCTAGAAAAGCAGATCCATCACAAATATTAAACTTTATTCAAAACGAGCATCCTCAAACAATCGCATTAATCTTATCTTATCTTGATTCCATTCAGGCAGGTCAAATCCTTTCTGAGTTGCCTCAAGATATGCAGGCTGATATCGCGAAGAGGATTGCATTAATGGATAGTACATCACCAGAGATCATCAATGAAGTAGAGCAGCTTTTAGAAAGAAAGCTATCAACAAGTGTGACACAGGATTATACACAAACAGGTGGTATAGAGACTGTTGTTGATGTATTAAACGGTGTAGACCGTAGTACAGAAAGAACGATTCTTGAAGCACTTGAAATACAGGATCCTGAACTGGCAGAAGAAATTAAAAAGAGAATGTTTGTATTTGAAGATATTGTTACACTTGATAATCGTTCAATCCAACGTGTTATTCGAGATGTTGAGAATGAAGACCTTATGCTTGCACTTAAAGTCGCAAGTGAAGAAGTTAAGAACGTTATCTTTAAAAATATGTCAAATCGTATGGCAGAAACCTTCATGGAAGAAATGGAGTATCTTGGACCGGTTCGTTTACGTGATGTTGAGGAAGCTCAGACTCGTATCGTATCAACAATTCGTCGATTAGAAGAATCAGGCATTATCGTAGTTGCTAGAGGCGGAGGAGAGGATATTATTGTCTAATTTAATAAAAAGACAGCAATTGCAAAATGAATCGACTCCTGCAAAAACAATCGGAATCCAACGAGTATTTCAGCAAACTGAGGATTTGTTAGTAAACGATAATAATAACGAGCAGCTTCTAAATGTTAGAGAAGAGCTAGAAACATATCAAAATAAATTGGAACAAGTGAAACAAGAAATTGAGATGCAAAAAAGAGAAGCTCAATTAGAAATTGATCAAATGAAGCAGCTTTGGTTTGAAGAAAAAATCGACTTAATTCAATTAGCAAAAGATGAAGGTATTGCACTAGGTAAAGAGGAAGGCCGACAAATTGCTTTTTTTGAATATGAAAGTTTATTGAATGAGGCCAAAGAAGTAGTTGAAGCTTCAAAAGTAGATTATATAAACAGAATCGAAGAAAGCGAAGATGCGATTTTAAAACTTGGATTAGCAGTTTCAGAACATATCTTATTACATGAGATTAACCAAAATCAGGAACATCTATTACCAATTGTTAAGAAAGTTTTACATGAAATCAGAGAAGAGAAAGATATACGATTAACTATTCATCCTTCTCAATATGATTTATTAGTTGCTCAACGCGTTGAATTAGAAAAAATATTATTAAATGAATCAAAGTTATTTATTTATCCTGATGAAACATTATCAATGGGTAGCTGTGTAATTGATTCTTCGTTTGGAAGAATTGATGCGAGTGTAGATGTTCAATTAAGTGAAATTTCTAGGAAGCTTTTAGAATTAAGTCAGGAGGAAGTAGATGCAACTAACTAGAGTAATTCAACAACTTCCTTCAATTGACTCATATAGAAGGTTTGGTAAGGTACTTAGAGTAATAGGGTTGATGATTGAGTCAAAAGGACCGAAAGCTTCAATAGGCGATTTATGTTACATCTTTCTTGATAAAAATCAAAAGAAGAAAGTATTTGCAGAAGTTGTAGGATTTAATGATGAAAACGTCTTGCTGATGCCGTATACAAATGTACATGATATTTCACCAGGTTGTATCGTTGAAACTACAGGAAAGTCACTACAAGTAAAAGTTGGTAATTCGTTAATTGGACAAGTTGTTAATGCATTGGGAGAACCACTAGATGGTTCAAGCTTACCAAAAGGCTTAAGGCCAGTACCAACTGAAAACGATCCTCCAAACCCGATGAAGAGACCACCAATTTCGGAACAAGTTGAAGTTGGGGTAAAAGTAATCGATAGTATGCTAAGTGTTGGAAATGGTCAAAGAATCGGTATTTTCGCAGGTAGTGGTGTTGGTAAAAGTACATTAATGGGGATGATTGCTAGAAACGCAACTGCAGATCTAAACGTCATCGCATTAATTGGAGAACGTGGTAGAGAGGTTCGAGAATTTATTGAAAGAGATTTGGGCCCTGAAGGCTTGGCTAAATCAATCGTAGTAGTAGCTACTTCTGATCAACCAGCGTTAATGAGGCTAAAAGGAGCTTTTACGGCAACTGCAATCGCTGAATATTTTCGAGATCGTGGTTTAAATGTCATGTTCATGATGGATAGCGTTACACGAGTAGCTATGGCTCAACGAGAAATCGGTTTAGCAACTGGAGAACCACCAACAACAAAAGGATATACACCTTCAGTATTTGCGATTTTGCCTAAATTACTTGAAAGAACAGGTACAAGTGAACATGGCACAATCAGTGCATTTTACACTGTTCTAGTTGATGGTGATGATTTAAATGAACCGATATCAGATACAGTCCGTGGTATATTAGACGGTCATATTGTATTAGATCGTGAATTAGCAAATAAAGGTCAATTTCCGGCAATTAATGTTCTGAAAAGTGTAAGTAGGGTAATGCCAGCAGTCGTTCCGAGAGAAAATATAGAGCTAGCTGATAGAGTTCGAACGTTATTAGCAACTTATTTAAACTCGGAGGATTTAATTAACATTGGTGCCTATAAGCGAGGAACAAGCGTAGAAATCGATGAAGCTATATTTTATTATCCAAAAATTGTTGAATTTTTTAAACAATCGGTTCATGAAAATTATTCAGCAGAAGAAACAATACAAATGTTAAATTCAATTGTTAGT
This sequence comes from Gottfriedia sp. ABJ_BB2_2, assembly GCF_055484705.1. Lineage (NCBI taxonomy): Bacteria > Bacillati > Bacillota > Bacilli > Caryophanales > Bacillaceae > Gottfriedia > Gottfriedia sp. ABJ_BB2_2. The sequence goes on along the minus strand of NZ_JBVFKR010000001.1, from coordinate 830,051 downwards.
AAGGGTGATCAATAATGGCAATACCATTTAGATTTGAAAAAATATTAACAATTAAACAAAAAGAAAAAGAACAAGTTCAAATAAGCTATGAAGTTGCTGTTAAATCCTTTGAAAAAGAAGCGACGAAATTATTTGAGCTTCTAAGGAAAAAAGAAATGCTTGATGAACATACAGAACAAGAATTAAACACTGGTCTTTCAATCATCGGTATTAAACAACAACAACTTTTTAGAGACGCATTAGAAAGAGACATTTCTAAAGCTCAAATTGATGTAATGCGAACTAGAAATGTCATGATAACGAAGCAAGAAGAATTACTCGATCAAAATGTAGAAGTGAAGAAATTTGAAAAGATGAAGGAAAAAGCTTTTAAACTTCAATATGCAAATTTACTTAATTTAGAGTCTAAACTCATGGATGACCTATCTCTTCAACAATTTGTAAATCGAAACTTATAGGTGATAAAAATGCAAATTGAGACGAACGAAAAAGAATACAGCGCTTTTCAATATTTTATTTTTGTCTTTTTGATTCCAATACTTTTTACAGTAACAATTGCTGTGATTATCTTGAATGTTGCTGGCGTAAATGTTTCGAAAGAGGCAAGAAAGATTGCTTCACATATTCCTATTATTGAATCATACGTAAAAAGTGAGTCTCCTTTATCAGAACAAGAGCAATTGAAAAATAATCTTACAAAGCTTACAGAAACGAATAAAAAAGTTGAAGAAGAATTAAATAAATTGAAAAGTCAAACAAAAGAAAAAGATCAACATATTAACAGTTTACGCATTGAAGCTGAAAAGTTAAGACAACAAATCAAGGATTTAGAAGAAAGAAATACAGCAACAATTGATTCAGAAGAAGAGAAGAAAGCATTATCAAAAAAGTTATTTACTAGTTATGAGCAAATGTCTGAAAAGCAAGCAGCACAAATATTATCAACGGTATCTGAAGACGAGGCATTTTATATTCTTTCGAACCTTAAAAACGAAGCTGTAACAGAAATTTTAGCAAACATGGATGTTAAAAAAGCTGCGAAGTTTACTTCCATGATGACAGCTAATTCAAGATAAAAGACAGTAAAGTGGAGGGAGGTGAACAGTATGAAAGGGATTGAAAAGTATCAATTATTCAATATGGTGCAACCATTGAAATCAAAATCTTCATATATTCAGAAGAATAATAAATCTTTTGATAAAGTTATGAAGGATTCACAATCTCTTCAAACGGTTCAACCGAATGAAAATGGTCGTAAACTAGTGAAAAATAATGAAGAAAATTCTAATATTAAAAAACTAGAAAAGCTAATTGAAGATACACTTGGAAAAATAGAAGATAGTAAAGCTGATAAAGAAAACTTGAATAGTATGGTTGATATATTATCACTATTACAGTCATTGATTCAAAAACAACTTGAAATCTCTATACAAGATCAATCAAAAAGTGATGATTCAAGCGAGACTCCATTTAATTTATCAGATGGGATTTCATTAACGGACTCAAAAGGTTTCATGAATGCCATTTTAAATTCAACAGACATTAATAACTCAACAGTAGTAAACCAATTAGATGATTTGAAAGGTATTTCTACTATTTTATCTAATATTCTTTCAAAGTTAATGGAAACGATTAATTCTGGAGCTAAACTAAGCGATGATCTTCAAAATTCAACCATTGTAATTTCTCAAAATGAATTAAATAAATTGATTCCGATGTTAGGACAATTTTTAGAAAATAATGGTTTGGGTATTGATCAAATTAAGATGGTTTCTGATAGTATCGTAAAAATGATATCGAATTCACAATTAACTGATTCAAAAATTAATACTGAAAATCAAGGATTGGCTACTATTGAAGAAGCTGAAATAGAGCCTGTCTCAATGACAAAAATAAATACTTCCGAAACTGAAAATCAAAATTTCTCATCTTCAAATCAATCATTTTCTGGGGAAAATATTAAACAGTTTGCATTATTCATCGGAAAATCAACAAATAAAGCTGAGGCCAATCAATTTGTAAGAGACTTCCAGAATATCATTCAAAAAAGTAGTTTTACGAATGAAATGGGTCAACAAAAAATATTTATAAAGCTGTTCCCAGAACATCTCGGCAGGATTTCTATTGAACTCGTTAAAAATGAGCATGGAATGACTGCAACGATTATTGCTTCTTCAGGAAAAGCGAAAGAATTACTACAATCAAATATGGATGGTTTAAAGCAAGCACTTCAAATGAACAATTTGCAAGTAGAAAAGATTGATTTATATCAATCATTGCAAGCTGATAATTCATCATACTTGAATCGTGAGCGTGATCAAAAGCAACAACAAAATCAACAACAAAAACAATCAAACCAATCTGAGAAAGAAGAAGAAGGTAGTTCTTCATTTTTAGATGAGTTCTTGAAAGTGAGCCTGTAGCCCATGAGTACAATTTTAGATGCGTTAAATGCAATTAATTCATCGAATTCGAAAACAAGCAAAAAATCTGGTAGTGAGCTAGGAAAAGATGATTTTCTTAAGCTACTAATGGCGCAGATGAAAAACCAGGATCCATTAAATCCTATGCAAGATAAAGACTATATTGCGCAACTTGCAACATTTTCTTCACTTGAACAAATGACAAATATGAATACTTCTTTAAACAACTTTTTAACTAGTATGTCAACTAACTTACTTCAGTTCAGTGAATTAATAGGAAAAAAAGTTTCTTATATAGTCGTTTCTGAGGATGGAAATTCAACAAAAATGGAAGAAGGTATCGTTAAATCTGTAGAAAGAACGAAAGATGGATACTTAGTCAATTTAACTAATGGAAAAACAACATATACAGAATATATTTCAAAAATAAGTGAAAATACTGATAGTGAAAGTCAACCTACGAAATAAATGAACTATTTATAACTAGCAATTTACTTATTTAAGGAGGAAAAGTTAATGCTTCGTTCGATGTATTCAGGAATTGGTGGAATGAGAAATTTCCAAACAAAATTAGACGTTATTGGTAATAACATCGCAAACGTTAATACGTATGGATTTAAAAAAGGACGAGTAACATTTAAAGATATTGCGAGTCAAACAATGTCAGGTGCTAGTAGCGCACAAAATAATCGTGGCGGAACGAATGCTAAGCAAATAGGTTTAGGTTCTGCTGTAGCAACTATTGATACGATTATGACAAATTCAAGTCTTCAAACAACTGGTAGATTACTAGATTTAGGTATAGACGGAGACGGATTCTTTGTTGTTAAGAATGGGAACCAACAATACTATTCACGTGCTGGTAACTTCGATATTGATAGTGTTGGAAATCTAGTGAATTCTGATGGATTGAAAGTTCAAGGCTATGCAATGGACCCTACAACTGGCAAACCTAATACTAGTAAGTTAATTAATTTAACAATTGATAAAAATGCAACAGTAGCTCCATCACCTACAACTACAATAAAATTTGATGGGAATTTATCAAGTAATGCAGCAGTTGGCGATAAAGTATCAATGGATCTTGCAGTTAGAGACTCTTTAGGAAATGAAGTGCCGCTAAATGTAGTTTATACAAAAACTGCTTCTAACTCTTGGAGTGTTGCTGTTCAAAATGTAGTAACACCACCAGCAGTACCAACAACTTACGGTACTGGAACTTTAAACTTTAATGCTGATGGATCATTAATCGTAGATACAACACCTCCAATAACGTATCCATTTGGAGCAAATGTGACTATTCCGTCATCTGTAGGTGCAGCGGCAATCGTATTAACTCCAGATAAATTAAATTTCGAAAAATTATCACAAACTGCCGAGGCATCTAGTACTTCTGTTAAGGAAAAAGATGGTTCAGCAGGTGGTTCACTAACAAGTTTCACATTTGGTCAATCAGGTGAAATTACAGGTGTTTTCTCAAATGGACAAGTAAAAACTCTTGGACAAATTGCTTTAGCAACATTCTCTAATCCAGGTGGTCTTCTAAAAACAGGCGGTAATACGTTCCAAGAAAGTAATAACTCAGGTATACCAAATGTTTCAACTCCGGGTAATTCTCGTGGTGTAGTACAAGCTGGTACATTAGAAATGTCAAATGTTGATTTATCTGAAGAATTCACTGATATGATTGTTGCACAACGTGGATTCCAGGCTAATTCTCGAATTATTACAACTTCTGATCAAATCTTAGAAGAGCTAGTAAACTTAAAACGTTAAGGTAGGTGAAAGAGGATTAAGCTTTAGCCTGATCCTCTACTATAAATGATTAGCTTAACAAAATTAAACGGAAATAAATTTACATTAAATGCAATTTATATCGAGGAAATTCAATCATTTCCTGATACGACAATTACTTTAACGAATGGTCATAAATTCTTTGTAAAAGAACCAGAAATTGAAGTAGTAAAATTAGTAACTGCATTTTATCAATCAATTAATTTATTAGGAACTGATAAAAAAATGGAGGCGTAGTCCATTGTTTAAAAATAAGTTAGTAAATATTATGATCGTGCTTCTGTTAGCGATTACGCTTATTGGAACAGTTACTGTCATTATTATTAATAAAGTAAACGTAAAACCCGCTAATGGAGAGCCATCAATTGATGAAATTATCGAATCGTCAGTTGATGTTCCAGAAATCACAACGAATTTAAAAAATGGCGATTATATTAAAATCTCATATAAGATTCAAACTTCAAGTGAAGATGCGAAAGCTGAACTAGAAAAAAGAGATTTTCAAGTGAAAAACTTAATCATTCAACAATTGGCACAGATGCAAAGTGACCAATTGAAGGAAAAAGATAGTATTTCAAAGTTAGAAAATACGTTAAAAGAAAAATTAAACGGTATAATGCAGGATGGAAAAGTAGAAAAAGTATACACCACCTCATTCATCCTACAATAGTCGATCTTACATGTAAGAGGAGGTGAATTGCTTGTCAGGAGAAGTTTTATCACAAAATGAAATAGATGCGCTTCTTTCAGCTATTTCAACAGGTGAAATGGATGCCGAAGAACTTAAAAAGGAAGAAAGTGAACGAAAAGTAAAAGTGTATGACTTTAAACGTGCACTTAGATTTTCGAAAGATCATATCCGTAGTTTAACAAGAATTCACGAAAATTTTGCCAGATTGTTAACCACTTATTTTTCAGCCCAATTAAGGACTTATGTACAAATAAGTGTTGCATCAACTGATCAAATTCCATACGAGGAATTTATTCGCTCTATTCCTAAAATGACGATATTAAATGTATTTGAAGTACCTCCTTTAGATGGAAGAATTATTTTTGAAATCAATCCTCATATTGCGTATGCAATGCTTGACCGAGTACTAGGTGGTCAGGGAAATAGTATTAATAAAGTTGAGAACTTAACTGAAATCGAAACAAAAATCATGACTCAATTATTTGAAAGAGCTGTTGAAAATCTGCGTGATGCTTGGAGTACGATTGCAGATATTGACACAGTATTAACAGATTTTGAAGTAAATCCTCAGTTTTTACAAACTGTTTCACCAAATGAAACGGTTGTTGTAATCTCATTTAATACTGTAATTGGTGATACGACCGGGATGATTAATATTTGTATTCCTCATGTAGTGCTTGAACCAATGATTCCAAAGTTATCCGTAAGATATTGGATGCAACCAAATACAAAGCCTAAAAATCAAGAGGAAACAGAGTTTATTAACAAACGAATCAATTTGACAAATTTAGAAATTACGGCAGAACTAGGCCAAACAACAATTTCTATCAATGACTTATTGAATTTGGATATTGGTGATGTAATCGTGTTAGATAAAAATACGAAAGAAGCCTTAGATATTAAAATTGGTAATAACTATAAATTTACTGCTCAACCTGGTGTCGTAGGTAAAAAAGTTGCAGTTCAAATATTAGATGAGTTGAAAGGGGGAGGAAGTGATGAGTGACAAAATCCTATCTCAAGAAGAAATCGAACTACTATTAAATGGTGGATCTTTAGGCGAAGAACCGATTGAAGCAAATAATCAAGAAGAAGTACCCCCTTTGGAGGATTTATTGTCTTCAATTGAAATGGATACTTTAGGGGAAATAGGTAATATATCTTTTGGTAGTTCTGCTACAGCACTATCAACATTATTAAATCAAAAAGTAGAAATTACGACTCCTAGTTTATCTGTTTTACATCGACAACATTTAGAAAAAGAGTTTCAATCTCCATACGTCGCAGTACAAGTAGGTTACACAATAGGATTTGTTGGCGCTAATCTATTTGTTATTGACACAAGAGATGCTGCAATCATCGCTAACTTAATGCTTGGCGGAGATGGTACGAATGTGGAAGATACTGAATTAGATGAAATTCATTTAAGTGCGGTCCAAGAAGCAATGAATCAAATGATGGGTTCAGCTGCAACTTCAATGAGTACAATCTTTAAGAAAAAGGTAGATATCTCACCACCGACAATTGGGTTAATTGACTTCAAAGTAGGTGAAGGAACAAATAAAGTTCCTCAAGATGAGTATCTCATTAAAGTTTCATTTAGATTAAAAGTAGGGGAATTAATAGATTCATCTATTATGCAGCTTTTACCCTATGACTTTGGTAAGGAGTTAGTTGATGAATTGTTTGCACTGAATCAACCAGCGAAAACTCCTTCAGAAGGGGTAACGCAACAAAAAGCACCACAACAACAAGTTCAACCACAAGTACAGCAAGCAGCTCAACACTATCAAGAGCCTGTACACAACGAAAGAATGGTACAACAGCAAGAGACGTATATTGCACCAGCAAGTTCAAATTCTCTTGGAAATCAAATGATTGGAACATCACACCCTATTAGTAACCAATCTGTTCAACCAGCTGCTTTTTCACAATTACAACCAGTGTCAATTACTGAAAATGAAGCTAGAAATTTAAATATGTTATTCGATATTCCTTTGAATGTAACAGTTGAATTAGGTAGAACAAAGCGCTCTGTTAAAGAAATTCTAGAATTAACGACTGGCTCAATCTTAGAGTTAGACAAGCTTGCAGGGGAACCTGTTGAAATTCTAATTAATAGTAAGTTAATTGCAAAAGGTGAAGTAGTTGTAATTGATGAGAATTTTGGAGTTCGTGTTACTGATATCGTAAGTAAAAGCGATCGTTTAAATAATTTAAAATAATTTAAATATATTTTGGAGGAATTTGTAATGGCAAATAATATTCTTATAGTTGATGACGCAGCATTTATGCGAATGATGATTAAAGACATCTTAGTAAAAAATGGTTTTAACGTAGTAGCAGAAGCTGCTGACGGTGCTCAAGCCGTTGAAAAATATAAAGAGCATCAACCAGACCTTGTAACAATGGATATTACAATGCCAGAAATGGATGGAATTGCAGCATTAAAAGAAATTAAGAAAATTAATCCTAATGCAAAAGTAATTATGTGTTCAGCAATGGGACAACAAGCAATGGTAATTGACGCAATTCAAGCTGGAGCTAGAGACTTTATTGTTAAGCCTTTCCAAGCTGACCGTGTAATTGAAGCTATTTCTAAAACATTAGCTTAATATCAATCTAGCATTGAATTTGAAAAGAAGGTGACAACGAATGAAGAAGCTACTTTTTTTAACGTTGTTGTCATTGATGGTGATCGTTGCGCCGTTTAAACCCACAGTTGGTTTAGCGGCGCAATCTAATCCATCTATACAAGATTGTATAGATAACCCAAAGTTATGTGATGACAATACAAAAAAGAAGACTAGTCAAGACATCTCAGAAGTAAAGTCAACCAAACTAACATTTTTTGACTATGTGAAAATGATCATTTCTTTTGGAATTGTCATTGGACTACTATATTTAGTACTTTTCTGGATTAAAAGAAATGGAAATTCTTTCTCAAAAAATAATGTAATTCATTCACTTGGTGGCACATCAGTTGGATCTAATAAATCTGTTCAAATTTTAAAAATTGGAAACTCATTATATGTAGTTGGTGTGGGCGAGGATATTACTTTACTAAAAGAGATTAGTGATCAAGACGAAATACAATCGATTGAAGAATTAAGAGAGCAAAAAACGCAAGCTGAAGTAAAGGTTACGAAATGGTTTGAAAACGTAATTAAACAAGATTATCGAAAAGTAGATTCAGCAAAAATAAATTCTACAAAAGAATCATTTAAAAATCTGTTTAATCAACAAATGCAGTCTTTAAAAGGTAAGAAAAATTCAATCCTTACTAGAATTGATGAGAAAGGGATCGACAAGAATGAATGATGTAGTTCAATACTTTAATTCTAGTAATCCAGAAACGGTTACAACATCTGTAAAACTATTATTATTATTAACGGTATTATCTATTGCACCGGGAATAATTATTCTTACTACATGTTTTACAAGGATAATCATTGTTCTATCTTTTGTTAGAACATCAATTGGGACTCAAGGTCTACCACCAAATCAAGTATTACTAGGATTAGCAATGTTCTTAACATTTTTTATTATGGCTCCAACATTTCAAGAAGTAAATAAACAAGCCTTAACACCTTTATTTGATAATAAAATAACGTTAGAACAAGCATATGATCGTGCTTCTATTCCGGTTAAAGAATACATGAGTAAACATACGAGACAAAAGGACCTAGAGTTATTTATGGGTTATACAGGTATGGAAAAGCCTAAAAGTATTAAAGACATTCCATTAACTACATTAGTACCAGCATATGCAATTAGTGAATTAAAATCTGCTTTTCAAATGGGTTTTATGATATTTATACCTTTTTTAGTGATAGATATGGTTGTAGCGAGTGTATTAATGTCAATGGGGATGATGATGTTACCACCTATTATGATCTCACTACCTTTCAAAATATTATTATTTATTATGGTAGATGGATGGTATTTAATTGTTAAATCACTGCTCGAAAGCTTCTAGAGGTGAACTAAAAAAATGAGTCAAGAATTCGTTATAACAATAGCTCAAAAGGCAATCTATACATTATTTATTGTGAGTGGTCCATTACTTATCATTGCTTTAGTAATAGGTTTGATTGTCAGTATTTTTCAAGCAACAACCCAAATTCAAGAGCAAACATTAGCATTTATTCCAAAAATAGTTGCTATATTAGTTGCACTCATTTTCTTTGGACCTTGGATGTTAACTAAATTAGTAGAGTTTACATTTCAAATTTTTAGTAATTTGAATAATTTCGTAGGTTAATAAAAATGGATACTTTATATCAAAGCATACCTGCATTTCTATTAATTTTCGTAAGAATGTCTAGTTTTTTTGTCACAGTTCCGATTTTTTCGAACAGATCAATACCGACAATTCATAAAGTAGGATTTTCCTTCTTTACAAGCTATATTGCATTTTTTCTTGTCGATCAACAACCGTTACTAAATGTTGATAATTATCTATTACTACTAATGAAAGAAGCAGTTGTTGGTTTAGCACTTGGATTAATTGCATTTATTGTGATGTCAGCGATTCAAATTGCTGGAGGATTAATCGATTTTCAAGTCGGATTTTCAATGGCTAGTGTATTTGATCCACAAACTGGTATGCAAAATCCAATTACAGGTCAATTTTTAAATGCAATTACGATCTTATTTTTATTATCGGTTAACGCACACCATCTTTTACTACAAGGGATCATAAATAGCTTTAAAATAATTCCTGTAAATTCGACAGGATTACCCATTGGTCATGAGGAATTTATGCTTGAAGTTGTAAAAATCTTTATCTCAATGTTTATTATCGCATTTCAAATGGCGCTACCAATTGTTGCATCATTATTTTTAGTAGATATTGCATTAGGTATTTTAACGAGAATTGTTCCTCAACTGAATATTTTTGTTGTTGGCTTACCATTAAAAGTAATCATTGCATTTATTTTGTTAATCATCGGTTTACCAACAATGATGGTATTAGTTCAGCATTTATTTGAATTAGTTGTACAATCAACAAATTCCCTCATCCAGTTAATTGGAGGAATTTAAAATGGCACAAATTAAACTTAATTTACAACTTTTTTCTGGGGAAAAAACTGAGAAAGCAACCCCCAAAAAGAGGGAAGAAACGAAGAAAAAAGGGCAGGTAGCTAAAAGCGTAGAGATTAATACAGCTGTGATTTTACTTTCCATGTTTCTCTTTTTACTATTTGGTCGACAGTTTCTTTTTGACCAATTTGAGCATGTGATGAAGGACTATCTGGAACATAATTTATTAAAAGATATTTCTAATCAAAATGCTAGTTCAGTGCTATCTAAAATTTACATTCAAATTTTAATTTTAATTGGTCCTTTTTTAGGAGTTGCTTTTATTGCTGCGATCGTAGCTAATATATCGCAAGTTGGTTTTATATTTTCGACTGAGTCAATTGCTGTAAAGTTTGATCGCTTGAATCCTATACAAGGATTTAAAAAAATATATTCATTAAGAGCAATCGTTGAATTAGTAAAGTCATTATTAAAAATTTCAATTGTTGGTGCAGCTACCTTTTACATTATTTGGCAAAGTAAACAGGAAATATTAAATTTACCCTTTATCGGTATTAGGGAAGTCGCAGAAACAATTTATAATTTAGTTGTAAAAAGTGGTTTATACGCATCTGGCTCTTTATTTTTAGTAGCAATGCTAGACTTGTTTTATCAACGCTTTGATTTTGAAAAAAATATTAGAATGTCAAAGCAAGATATTAAGGATGAGTATAAAAAATCCGAAGGGGATCCACTAATTAAATCAAAAATTAAACAAAAGCAAAGGGAAATTGCCATGCGTCGAATGATGCAGGAAATTCCAAATGCTGATGTAATCATTACAAACCCTACTCATTATGCAGTTGCTCTTAAATATGATGAGGAAAAAAGAGATGCTCCATTTGTCGTTGCAAAAGGAGTGGATTTCCTAGCATTAAAAATAAGAGAAATCGCAAAAGCACATGATATTGTAACGATTGAAAATCGTCCCCTTGCTAGAGCGCTATATGCACAAGCGGACATTGGGGATGAAGTGCCAGAAGAGTTTTTTAAAGCAGTTGCCGAGATTTTGGCATATGTTTATAAGTTGAAAAGAAAGATTTAAGGGGAGAAACTAATGTCAGCAAAGAACTTAACAGTGCTAATCAGTGTAATATTTATCGTTGTCATGCTAGTTATTCCTTTACCAACATGGTTAATTAGTTTGCTAATCATGCTAAATATGTCAATAGCACTTGTTGTTTTATTACTTTCAATGAATGTAAAAGAATCACTTGAATTTTCTGTGTTTCCATCACTGTTATTAATTTTAACTTTGTTTAGAATAGGTTTGAATGTATCAACAACAAGGGCAATCCTGACTACTGGACATGGTGGTAATGTTGTAGAAACATTCGGGAATTTCGTTACAAGCGGAAATGCAATTGTTGGTTTCGTAGTGTTCTTAATCTTAATAATTATTCAATTTATCGTTATTACAAAGGGTTCTGAACGTGTATCTGAAGTAGCAGCAAGATTTACACTTGATGCGATGCCTGGTAAACAGATGAGTATTGATGCTGATTTAAATGCAGGTATGATTACTGAAGCACAAGCAAGAGAAAGAAGAACAAAAGTATCAAGAGAAGCAGATTTTTATGGTGCGATGGATGGAGCAAGTAAATTCGTAAAAGGTGATGCGATTGCGACCATTATCATTGTTATCATTAATATTGCGGTTGGTATGATCATTGGTGTTGTTCAATTAGATTTAAGCTTCGCAGAATCAGCGAAACAATTCACGACATTAACAGTTGGTGATGGAATCGTAAGTCAGATTCCTGCACTACTAATTTCAACTGCAACAGGTATTATGGTTACGAGATCTGGGTCTGAAGACAATTTATCTACTGACCTTACAAGTCAATTATTAGCGTATCCCACTTTATTATATATTTCAGCTGGATCTATTACGTTATTAGGTTTAGTAACGCCATTAAATGATATCGTAACACTTCCAATTGGAGCATTATTAGCGTTTGGTGCTTTTCAACTATCTAGAAAGCCTGCTATCGATGAAACCATTATAGAGGAACAACAAGAAGAAGTAGTCACAAATGATCTAAAAGCTCCTGAAAGTGTTGTTAAATTATTACAGGTTGATCCAATTGAGTTTGAATTTGGTTATGGATTAATTCCATTGGCTGATACGAATCAAGGTGGAGACCTTTTAGATCGAATTGTCATGATAAGAAGGCAATTGGCTATCGAACTAGGATTAGTCATACCAGTTGTTAGAATTAGAGATAATATTCAACTTCAACCAAATGAATACGTCTTAAAAATAAAAGGGAATGAAGTTGCACATGGTGAGTTATTACTAGATCATTTTCTAGCATTAAATCCTGGATATGACGAACCATCAATTGTAGGTATAGATACATTTGAACCTTCATTTGGTTTACCAGCAAAATGGATTTCTGAAGAAATGAGAGAAAGAGCGGAAATGTTCAATTATACCGTTGTAGATCCTCCTTCTGTTGTATCTACTCATATTACAGAAATTATTAAGAGTTATGCGCATGAATTACTAGGTAGACAAGAAACGAAGAATTTAATTGATCATTTAAAAGAAAACTATTCAATCTTAGTAGATGAGGTAACTCCAAATCCACTATCAATCGGTGATATTCAAAAAGTATTAGGCAAACTTTTAAAAGAAAAAGTTTCAATTAGAAATCTACCAGTTATTTTTGAAGCTTTAGCTGACTATGGAAGATACACGACTGATCCTGAAGTGTTAACTGAGTATGTAAGACAAGCACTTGCAAGACAAATTACAAGTCAATTCAGTCAATCTAATGAATCATTAAAAGTCATTACTTTATCAGGTAAGGTTGAAAAAATTATTGCCGATTCTATCACTCAATCAGAGCATGGCTCATATTTATCAATTGATCCAGATACTTCAGGTGAGTTTATCAAAGCCGTAAATAAAGAAGTTGAAGAGATGTCAATTGCACAGCAACAACCAATTTTATTATGTTCTCCTGCAATAAGAATGTATGTAAAACAGTTGGTGGAAAGATATATGCCGACACTTCCAGTCCTTTCATATAATGAATTGGATGCAGATCTTGAAGTTCAAAGCGTAGGAGTTGTGAGAGTAGGATGAGAGTAAAAAAAATTATTGCACCCACTATGGCTGAAGCAATGAAAAAGGTAACGGAAGAACTAGGAAATGATGCTGTCATTCTAAATTCAAGAGTCATTCAAGAAGGTGGAGTTTTTGGTTTCTTTGCAAAAAAGAAAATTGAGTTAATAGCTGCTTTAGATCAAAATCAATCAGCTCCAAAAACGATAACTCAAAAAGAACAACCGAAAACAGCTACCTTTCAAAGTCAAATTGATGAATTAGTTCCATTAATTAAAGAAGAAATCGTTATTCAAAAAAGAGAACAACCAAAAGAAGAGTTAGAGCATGACAATCTTCTGAAAGAAATGAAGCAATTGAAGTCGATGATTACAAAAATGAGTAATGAACAATCGGGGGAAGAATCCCTTCACCCATTGGTAGAGGAATTAAAAACCAAATTAATAGAACAAGACATTCTAGAAGAGCTGACTGAAGAAATAATTTTGGAAATCAAGCCTAGAATGGCACTTTTATCGAATCAAGTTACAAAAGAGCAAATAAATGAATGGTTAAAGTCATCAATCATGACGAAAATGAAGGATTTAGATTTTGGCCATAAACATGATGACATTAGATATGTGAATGTAGTAGGACCTACTGGTGTTGGTAAAACAACGACACTTGCTAAAATAGCAGCTGAAGCAGTATTAAAATACCGAAAAAAAGTTGCTTTTATTACAACTGACACTTATAGAATTGCTGCTATTGATCAATTAAAAACATACGCAACAATTCTTGGAGTCCCAATTGAAGTTTGTTATAACTTAGAAGATTTTAAGAATGCAAAAGAAAAATTTGAAGGTTATGATCTAGTATTAATCGATACATCCGGCAGGAATTTCCGAGATGAGAAATACGTCACTGAATTGAAGAAAATTATCGATTTTAATGAATTGGAAACGTACCTTGTACTTGCTTTAACATCAAAGTACAAAGATATGAAAAAGATTTATGAACAATTCCATTCAATTCCTATAAATAAAGTGATTTTTTCTAAAGTTGACGAAACTGAATCATACGGTTCGATGTTAAACTTTATGGTCGAAAAACAAGTTGGGGTTGCCTACTTAACAAATGGTCAGAATGTTCCAGACGATATCATGGAAGGAAGCCCTAATAAAATTTATTCAATCCTAGCAAAGGAAGTTCAGCTATGAGTGACCAAGCGACAAATTTGAGGGAAAAATTACAATTTGCAAATCAGCCAAAAAGTAAAGTAATTGGTGTTGTTAGTGGAAAAGGCGGCGTTGGAAAATCAAATTTTAGCTTAAATTTTGCGATTGCTTTATGTCAAAAAAATAAAAAAGTACTATTACTGGATTTTGATGTAGGTATGGGTAATATTGATGTCCTATTAGGAACCGTGACTAATTTATCAATTATTGACATTTTTAATAAAAATTTGACGATTCGTGATATTATGAATATAGGGCCAAATGGGTTGAAATATATACCCGGAGGCTCGGGTTTATCAAACATTTTTTCATTAAGTGAAAGTAAACTTTCACATTTATTTAATGAGTTAGAAAATGCCATGGAAGAGTTTGATTATATTATTTTTGATATGGGAGCAGGAGTTAGCGAACAAACGATAAAATTACTCTCTGCAATGCATGAGATCATTGTCATAACGACTCCTGAACCAACTGCGATCACTGATGCGTATGCAATGATTAAACACCTTGTACTAAATCAAGTACGAGCTAAATTATCCATTGTGATTAATAGAATAAATTCTCATAAAGAAGGAGAATCTGTTCATTTTAGATTAGTTCATGCAATCAAACATTTTATGAATGTTGAAGTAAATCTATTAGGGATGATTTATGATGATCCAAGTGTAAGAAAAGCGGTTATTTCACAAAAACCATTTATTTTACATACACCATCTAGTCAGCCATCAAAAAATATAGAAAATATTAGTAAAAAATACGTAAACGAGGATTTTAATGAACCAACTTCACATTCCTTTATACATCGTATGAAATCTCTATTTTTAAAAAGGTAGTGGTTTAATTGAAGAAAATTAATGTTCTTGTCGTCGATGATTCGGCTTTCATGAGGAAGATGATTGGAAATATATTATCATCGGATGAAGGCATTCATGTAATTGGTACAGCAAAAACTGGAAAAGAAGCAATCGAAAAAGTAATTCGATTAAAGCCTGATGTCGTAACACTTGATATTGAGATGCCTGTCATGAATGGCTTGGATGCATTAAAAGTCATCATGAAGGAATGTCCTGTACCAGTCATTATGTTATCAAGCTTAACGCAAGAAGGTGCAACAAGTTCATTTATCGCTTTAGATAACGGGGCTGTTGACTTTGTTCCAAAGCCATCAGGAGCCATTTCACTAGATATAGAAACGGTATCGGAACAAATTATTAAAAAGGTGAAAATGGCTGTAACTGTAAACTTAAAAAAATTACAGCTCCCAAAACAATCACCAAAACTACCTATTCGTAAAATTAGTAAAGTTCCAGTTGCAGTTGAAGAACACAAAATACCAGTCAAAATTGAAAATAAGGTACAAATTGTCAAACCAACAACTGCAAATGTGAATACCAAGCTCAGTAATAGAATTGTCTGTATTGGTACATCAACAGGGGGACCAAGAGCCCTTCAGGAGGTTTTAACAAAGATACCTTTAGGATTTCAACCACCGATATTTATCGTTCAGCATATGCCAGCGGGTTTTACAAATTCCTTGGCAGTTCGATTAGACAAGCTCTCAGCAATTCATGTTAAAGAAGCTGAAAATGGTGAAAAAGTAGCAAATAGTACAGCTTACATTGCCCCTGGTGGATTTCACATGAAAGTGATTCAAAAAAATAATGAATTATTGATAGAACTATCTGAAGAACCACCTAAAAATGGTCATCGTCCATCAGTAGACGTTTTGTTTGAATCAATTAGTAGTTTACTAAACTATGAAATTACTTCAGCAATCTTAACAGGTATGGGTGCAGATGGTGCTAAAGGTATGAAGTTAATTAAACAACAATGTAAAGGCGCAACAATCGCGGAATCAGAGGAAACATCAGTTGTTTTTGGAATGCCAAAAGCAGCAGTTTTATTAAATGTAGTAGATGAAGTAGTACCTATTCAACTAGTAGCTGACACCATAATTAAACATTCCAAATAATAAGGGAGTAAGACTATGGAACTGAATCAATATTTAGATTTATTTATAGATGAAAGCAGAGAACATTTACAAAATATTAATGAGAATTTGTTAGAACTTGAAAAAGAGCCAACTAATTTAACAATCGTAAATGAAATTTTTAGAAGTGCTCATACTTTAAAGGGTATGTCCGCAACAATGGGATATGAAGATTTAGCTAGTTTGACACATCAAATGGAAAATGTTCTAGACGCCATTCGAAATAATAAAATCTCTGTTAGTTCATCCATACTAGATGTGGTATTTCAATCAATTGATGATTTAGAAGCAATGGTTGAATCGATTAGTACAGGTGGAGACGGAAAAAGAGATGTAAAAGAAGTCGTGCAGAAGTTAGCAGCGATCGAAAAAGGCACAGAATTTATAGAAGATAAAACTGAAGAAAAAAATGAAACTGATCAATTGACTCTTCAATATGATGAATATGACTATACAGTTATAGAACAATCAGTGGATCAAGGATTTAACGTATTTGAAATTAAAGTAGAATTAACAGCTTCATGTATTTTAAAAGCAGCTCGATCATTTATGGTTTTCGAATCATTAGAACAGAACGGTGAAATTCTAAAAAGTAATCCCTCAGTTGATAAATTAGAAACTGAGCAGTTTGATGCCGTTTTTTATGTTACATTTATTACAAAAATCGATAAATCAGAAGTAAAAAATGTAATAATGAAAATTTCTGAGATTCATAATGTTGAGATTACTAGCTTTGATCTAAGCCGTATAAAACAAGAAAATGAACAAAAAGAAGTTATGAAAGAAATTGCTTCAGCTGAAAAAGAAGTTGCTGTAACAGTTGCTCCTGAAGCTGAGCAAAAAAATAAAGCAACAGCTCAAAGTAATAGTAAAACGATTCGTGTAAATATTGAACGCTTAGATATCTTAATGAATTTATTTGAAGAACTAGTTATCGACCGTGGGAGACTCGAGCAAATTTCTAGAGATTTAAGCCACGGTGAGCTACAAGAAACAGTAGAAAGAATGACACGTGTTTCTAGTGACTTACAGAGCATTATCTTAAATATGCGAATGGTACCAATTGATACAGTATTTAACCGATTCCCCCGAATGGTTAGACAATTATCAAAAGATTTAAATAAGAAAATCGATTTAAACATTATCGGTGCTGAAACTGAACTTGATCGTACGGTAATTGATGAAATTGGGGATCCATTAGTACATTTAATTAGAAATGCACTTGATCATGGAATTGAAAAACCAGAGGTTCGTGTTTCAAAAGGTAAACCTGAAACAGGGACTGTTGAACTTAAGGCTTTCCATAGTGGAAATCATGTATTTATCGAAGTTAAAGAAGATGGAGCAGGAATAAGCCGCGACAAAGTACTAGAGAAGGCAATTAAAAATAAAGTTGTTACTGAACAACAAGCTTCTACTTTAACTGACAAACAAGTTTACGAATTAATCTTTGCATCTGGTTTCTCAACTGCTGAAGTATTATCTGATATTTCTGGTCGTGGAGTAGGATTAGATGTAGTAAAAAGTAAAATCGAATCATTAGGCGGAACAGTATCAGTTGATTCTACTTTAGGACATGGCACAACTTTCTCAGTTCAATTACCATTAACACTTTCAATTATTTCAGTTATGTTAGTTGAACTACAAAAAGAGAAGTACGCAATCCCATTATCTTCAATCATTGAAACGGCGTTTATTAAAAAGACAGATATCATGAGTGCACACAATCAAAAAGTAATCGATTTCCGTGGGAAAGTCGTACCACTGTTGTATTTAAATGATTTATTTAATGTACCAATTGAATCAGAAAATAACACAGATGGAATTTCAGTTGTCATTGTTAGAAAAGGTGACAAACTTGCTGGATTAGTAGTTGATTCATTTATTGGTCAACAAGAAATTGTTCTAAAATCTTTAGGAAATTATTTAACAAATGTTTTCGCTATTTCGGGAGCAACTATATTAGGTGACGGACAAGTAGCATTAATTTTAGATTGTAATGCATTAATTAAATAACTGTTAGGAGATAAACGTATGATGTCTCAAGTAGAAAAAGTAATTGTGTTTGATTTAAATAATGAGGAATACGGTATTCCGGTTAAAAATGTAAAATCGATTGAAAAAATTCAATTCATCACACGTGTTCCAAAAGTGAATGAATTTGTAAAAGGTGTTATTAACTTACGCGGAGTAGTTACACCGATTATTGATTTACGTCTTCGATTTAATTTAGATGAAAAAGAATATAATGAACGTACAAGAATCATTATCGTAACGTTTGAAGATAAGGAAGTTGGATTTATCGTAGATTCTGCTAATGATGTAATTGATATTCCAAGTGATTGTGTCGAAAGTGCACCTGAAGTGGTTGGTGAGAAAGAGCATGATTATATAGAAGGAATTGCAAAGTTAGACAAAAGACTTCTTATCATTTTAGATTTAGAAAATGTTTTAAATATAAACGAAGATGCAGATATGAACGCTGTTGAGGTCAAATAATGTCCTTTCAAGAACAAATTAAATCTCTGCAGCTAGACATTTTAAAAGAAATAGGAAATATCGGAGCAGGGCATGCTGCTACTGCTTTGTCAAATTTATTAAATACAAAGATTGATATGAGTGTACCAAATGTAAAGATTATGCCGTTTAACGATATGATGGAGCTTGTTGGTGGAGCTGAAAATGTTGTTGCTTCTGTTTACTTCCGTATTGAAGGTGATGCACCTGGAAGTATGTATTTTGTAACGAGCCTAGAACAAGCTTCAAATATCATTAAACAATTAACGCACGACCCTGAATTTCAAATAGAAGATCTTGAACAAAATCCAATAGCAGCATCAGTATTACAAGAGGTTGGAAATATATTAATAGGTTCATATTTATCATCCTTTTCAGATTTTACAAGATTAAATATTTATCCTACAGTACCAGCACTTGCAATCGACATGTTTGGAGCAATTATTTCATACGGTTTAATTGAAATTGGACAGGTTAGTGACGAAGCAATCGTCATTGATACAATTTTCTTTGCTGATGAAGATAAGGAAAATAAGGAATTAAATGGACATTTCTTTTTACTTCCTGATCCTGATAGTTTTGAAATTATTTTCAATTCACTAGGTATAGGTTCCAATGAGTAATCTTGTTCAAATTACTAAAATTGGTATTGCAGAAATGGGTGTTATAAAGGGAGCTCAAGTGATTAGAACATCTGGGTTAGGTTCGTGTGTAGGCGTAGTCATTTATGATGAAGAAAGACAAATTGGTGGCATGGTGCATGTTATGCTACCGGATTCAAGCCTTGCAAAGGAAGGTCAACTAAATAAGGCCAAATTTGCAGATACGGCTATCAAAGAATTGGTAGATCACGTTGTTTTTAATGGTGGTAGAAGAGCTAATTTAAAAGCTAAATTAGCTGGTGGATCACAAATGTTTCAATTCAGTTCATCCAATGAAATGATGAGGATAGGTCCCAGAAACGTAGAAGCAGTATTACAACAATTAGAAAAACTTCAAATTCGAGTGCTGGGTTCAGATGTAGGAGGCAATAAAGGCCGAACGATTGAATTTTCACCAGAAAACTCACTATTGAACATAAGAATTGTAAATCAAGGTGTTATCATAATTTAGTAAGTAGCTGAGGTGAAAGACTGTGTCGCAAATCCTGAAAAATGATTCACATAGTTATTGGAAAAAGTGGATAGAAGATCGCGATATTCATGCTGGTGATGCTCTAATTCGGATCTATATGCCATTAGTTCATTTTCAAGTAAATAGAATATCTCAAGGGTTGCCTTCGAATGTCAATAGAGATGACTTACGAAGCTTTGCAATGATGGGATTATATGACGCTTTAGAAAAATTTGACCCTAATAGGGATTTAAAGTTTGAAACATATGCTTCTATCAGAATAAGAGGTAATATTATGGATGGTCTTCGAAAAGAAGATTGGTTACCTCGTACTACTAGAGATAAAGCAAAGAAAATCGATGTTGCAATTGAAACATTAGAGCAATCACTTCAGCGTAAAGCAACGCCTGAAGAAATTGCAGAATATACTGGGTACTCTTCAAATGAAGTTGTAAATGTTGTTAACGATGTGTTTTTCTCGAATATGTTATCTGTTGATGAGCAGATTAAAGATGATGGAGATGGACAAGTTAATTTCATCCAAACATTAAGAGATAATGGTACCTTAAATCCGGAAGAAGAATTATTAAAAGCTGAGCAAATTAAACAGCTGGCAGCTACGATTGTTACTGAATTAAATGAAAAAGAACAATTAGTGATCAGTTTATTTTATCATGATGAATTAACATTTACTGAAATCGGAACGGTGTTAAAATTGTCTACATCTAGAGTTTCACAAATACATGCAAAAGCAATTTTTAAACTTAGAGATTTTTTAAGTAAAAACTAGTTCAAGCATTTATCTTTTATTTAGGCTATTTTCATACCATTGTTTATATGGAAAAATGGGTTAGTTGATTACAACTCTAGGATGCTCACTTATTAGTAGAGCGAGCTAAGACTTTGGTCCACAGGGTGTGGATCATGCCTGCATTACGACAGGACGTCGTGGTTTTAGCTATGCTACCGTGATTGGCGAGCGGGCGACATTAGCCTTTTTGCATAATGTGCAGGGGACTCGCCACCTTCAGTTGTAATCAACTTCTGTCTTTTAATTCTAAAAGAAACAATTATGATAAAATGAGCTTTAATTTAACATCCTGGGAAGTGAATTGATTGACTGTACTAATTATCTTTTGTTTTATATTATTTTTACTATTATGTGTCTGGAATGTTTATTTAACAATGCAACTATCCAAATACAAAGAAATTGAAACATCTTTATTTCATATTAAACAAGAAACAGAAGATGTACTCTATTCATTTATTGAAGAATGGAAAGAGGAAAATGAACATTTCTTGAATAAATTAAGCAATAATTCCAATAATAATAAGCAGGTCGAAAAAGCTCCAACAATTGCTAGAAATGAATCTGTTACTAGAAATGAAACAATCGTTCCTGCAAAATCAAATCTAGTTAAGAGATTTGATTTTATAGAAAAGCAAACAGAAATAGATTATAAAGATCTACTATTAAATGAGAGTGAACAAAACAATATTTCAGATCTAGAACAAAATCGTGATAAAACAGTAGAGGAAAGCATTAACTCTACTGAAAAACCAACACCAGAAAAGGCTTCAAACAGCCTATTGGATGAAATCATTTCTATGAGAAATGATGGACTAACAACTAATGAAATTGCGAAAAAGCTAGATAAAGGTAAAACGGAAATAGATTTAATGTTGAAACTTCGACAATAATTTTTCTAATTTACTTGATAAAAATATCTGGCTATGCTATAGTAGTCCATGGTGTTATTACACACGCTTGCCGATTTTCTTATTGGTGCTACCCAGTATGGGAGTGATAGGAGAAGATGACGTGAGCGGAGGAAAAAGAACCATTAGGAGGAAAAAACATGTCAGTAATTTCTATGAAACAATTATTAGAAGCTGGTGTTCACTTCGGTCACCAAACACGCCGTTGGAACCCAAAAATGAAACGTTACATCTTCACAGAGCGTAACGGTATCTACATCATCGACCTACAAAAAACAGTTAAAAAGGTTGAAGAATGTTACAACGTAATGAAAGGGATCGCTGCTGAAGGCGGAAACATCCTTTTCGTAGGTACAAAAAAACAAGCTCAAGAAGCTATTAAAGATGAGGCAATCCGTTCTGGAATGTACTTCATCAACCAACGTTGGTTAGGTGGAACTTTAACAAACTTCCAAACAATCCAAAAACGTGTTAAACGTTTAAAAGATATCGAAAGAATGCAAGAAGATGGTACTTTCGAAGTATTACCTAAAAAAGAAGTTATCCAACTTAAAAAAGAATTAGAACGTCTTGAAAAGTTCTTAGGCGGAATCAAAGACATGAAGCAACTTCCAGATGCATTATTCGTTGTTGATCCTCGTAAAGAGCGTATCGCAGTTGCTGAAGCACGTAAGTTAAACATTCCAATCATCGGTATTGTTGATACTAACTGTGATCCAGATGAAATCGATCACGTTATCCCAGCAAACGACGATGCTATTAGAGCTGTAAAACTTCTTACATCAAAAATGGCAGATGCGATTCTTGAAGCGAAACAAGGCGAAGAAACAACTGCTTAATGAAGTTAAAGGTGATAAGAGGGTTTAGCCTTTTATCACCTTTTTTTAAGGTTTAATTCTAAAAGAATGTTTACCTTTTAAATCTATTGAATAAAATAAACTTACATATAGGAGATGAATAATATGGCAATCACTGCACAAATGGTAAAAGAATTACGTGAAAAAACTGGCGCTGGTATGATGGATTGTAAAAAAGCGTTAACTGAAACAGACGGAAATATGGATCAAGCGATTGACTACCTTCGTGAAAAAGGTATCGCAAAAGCTGCTAAGAAAAACGATCGTATCGCTGCTGAAGGTTTAACTTTCGTAGAAGTAGCAGGAAATGACGCAGTTCTTTTAGAAGTAAACTCTGAAACAGATTTCGTTGCTAAAAACGAAGGTTTCAAAGAATTAGGTGCTGCATTAGCAAAACACATCGTAACAAACAAACCTGCAACTGTTGAAGAAGCTTTAGCTCAAACAATGGCTGATGGTGAAACAGTTGAAACTTTTATCAACCACTCAATCGCAAAAATCGGAGAAAAAATCTCTTTACGTCGTTTTGAATTAGTTTCTAAATCAGATGCAGATGCATTTGGTGCTTACTTACACAGTGGCGGACGTATTGGTGTTCTTACATTAGTAGAAGGTACTACTAACGAAGAAGTAGCGAAAGACGTTTCAATGCACGTTGCTGCAATCAACCCTAAATACATCTCTCGTGATGCTGTATCTCAAGAAGAAGTTGAGCATGAGCGCAATATCTTAACTCAACAAGCATTAAACGAAGGAAAACCTGAAAATATTGTTGCTAAAATGGTTGAAGGCCGTATTGGTAAATATTTTGAAGAAATCTGCTTATTAGATCAATCTTTCGTTAAAAACCCAGACGTAAAAGTAGGTCAATTCGTTAAAGCTGCTGGCGGAACTGTTAAATCATTCGTTCGCTACGAAGTTGGAGAAGGCTTAGAAAAACGTGAAGATAACTTTGCTGAAGAAGTAATGAATCAAGTAAAAGGTAACTAATAAGTTACTTTGAATGAAAATAGGGGACACTTAGTGTTCCCTATTTTTTAAAGCAAGAGAATACATAGGTATGTACGTAAATGGAGGGAATTATGAGTAGAGCAAAGTATAATCGCGTTGTATTAAAACTTAGTGGTGAAGCATTAGCTGGTGGACAAGGATTTGGTATAAATCCTGCAGTAATTAAATCGATTGCAGAACAAGTAAAAGAAATTGCTGAACTTGATGTAGAAGTTGCAGTTGTAGTTGGTGCAGGGAATATTTGGCGTGGTAAAACAGGTAGTGAGATGGGAATGGACAGAGCGACAGCAGATTATATGGGTATGTTAGGTACTGTAATGAACTCATTAGCACTTCAAGATAGCCTTGAAACATTAGGTGTACAGTCTCGTGTACAATCATCAATTGAAATGCGTCAAGTTGCAGAACCATACATCCGTCGTAAAGCAATTCGTCATTTAGAAAAGAAACGTGTTGTGATTTTTGCTGCTGGTACAGGAAATCCTTACTTCTCTACTGATACAACAGCTGCATTACGTGCTGCTGAAATAGAAGCGGACGTTATTTTAATGGCTAAAAATAATGTAGATGGTGTGTATACTGCCGATCCTTCAATTGATAAAAATGCAGTTAAATATGAAACACTTACATACTTAGATGTATTAAAAGAAGGTTTAGGTGTAATGGATTCAACAGCGTCTTCATTATGTATGGACAATGATATTCCATTAATTGTTTTCTCAATTATGGAAGAGGGTAATATTAAACGTGCCGTATTAGGCGAAAATATTGGAACAATTGTAAAGGGGAAATAACTCATGTCAAATCAAATCATTTCTTTAGCAAAAGAAAAAATGACAAAAGCAGTTTCTGCGTTTTCAAGAGAATTAGCTACAGTACGCGCAGGACGTGCAAATCCAGCGATTCTAGATCGAGTAACAGTTGAATATTATGGTGCACCGACACCACTTAACCAAATGGCTAACATTTCAGTTCCTGAAGCTAGATTATTATTAATTACACCTTACGATAAAACAGTGATCAATGATATGGATAAAGCAATCCAAAAAGCTGATTTAGGATTAAATCCATCTAATGATGGTACTGTTATTCGTATCACTTTCCCACCATTAACTGAGGAACGTCGTCGTGACTTAGTAAAGGTAGTAAAAAAATCAGCTGAAGATGCAAAGGTTGCAGTTCGTAACGTACGACGTGATGCAAATGATGATCTTAAAAAAGCTGAAAAGAATGGCGAAATTACTGAGGATGAATTACGTGGCCTTGTAGAAGACATTCAAAAGCAAACTGATTCTCATATTGAAAAAATTGATGCAATTACGAAAGATAAAGAAAAAGAGATTATGGAAGTTTAATACTTCTGTATTGAAGGTATATCATACTTTAGCGCTTAGAATTGTTACAAAAATTTTCGAATATTAGTATTTAAAATTTTCGTTTATATCATATAATTAATTAACTAAGCGCTTTTGAGTAAAAAGACCCTCTGTTTAAGGGGGTTTTTTTACTCAATAATGTAATTTGATGTACTTAAACGGAGGATTAAAAATGTTTAAATTATTTTCTTTCTTGAAAAGAAATAAGCAAGAGATAAATGTCCCTCCAAATTCGCAATTAATTGGGGAAGATGGAGTCATACCGGAGCATGTTGCCATCATCATGGATGGTAATGGAAGATGGGCACAAAAAAGGAATTTACCTAGAATTAAAGGCCATTATGAAGGAATGAAAGTCGTTCGAACAATTGCAAGAACTGCTAGTAAGCTTGGTGTCAAAACGCTAACTCTTTATGCATTTTCAACCGAAAACTGGAAAAGACCAAAAACAGAAGTTGAATTTCTAATGAAATTACCACAAGAGTTTTTAGGTACATTTTTACCTGAACTAATTGAAGAGAATGTTCAAGTTAGATTAACAGGGAATAGAGAACAGCTTCCTAGTTACACTTTAGATGCTGTTTTAAAAGCAGTAGATGATACAAAGAATAATACTGGAATGATATTAAATTTTGCATTGAATTATGGTTCAAGAGATGAAATCATTACAGCAGTTAAAAAGATTTCTTCAGATGTTTTGGATAATAAAATAAATAAAGAAGAAATTAATGATGAGTTATTCGGAAAATATTTAATGACAAATGATTTAAAAGATCCAGATTTATTAATTCGTACTAGTGGTGAATTAAGAATCAGTAACTTTATGTTATGGCAAATTGCCTATTCCGAATTATACTTTACGAATGTATTATGGCCAGATTTTACAGAAGAAAGCTTTATTGATGCGATAAAGGAATATCAAAATAGAGCACGAAGATATGGTGGTATTTAAGAAAGCGGTGAACGAAATTGAAGCAGCGAATACTGACAGGAGTCATAGCTGGAGCACTTTTTTTAGGATTAGTAATATTTGGTGATTGGCCTTTTGGTTTACTAGTCTTTGCACTAGGTACTATTGGATATTTTGAACTGATTAGAATGAAAAAGTTAAATTTATTTAGTGCACAATCTGTACTTGGTTTACTTTTAACGTGGCTAGCAATTACGCCAAAACAAGTAACAGATTCAATTTTACCAGTTCAAATAGGAAAAACCGAAGTGGCAATTGTACTAATCCTATTACTTTTATCATATACGGTGATTACAAAGAATACATTTACTTTTGAAGATGCTTCTTTCATTGTACTTAGTAGTTTATATGTAGGTTTTGGATTTCACTTTATGTATGAATTAAGAAACATGGGTATGGAAGACTTCTTCTTCCCATTATTTGTAATCTGGGCAACGGACTCAGGCGCATATTTTATTGGTAAATCAATGGGGAAATCAAAGCTTTGGCCAGATATTAGTCCAAACAAAACAATTGAAGGATCTATTGGCGGAATATTATGTGCCGTTGTAGTTGCGATAATTTTGTCGAATGTGTTAACTTTAGATTATTCAATGCTATATTTAATTTTAGTATCAATTTTAGTATCAATTTTTGGACAATTAGGTGACCTTGTTCAATCTGCATATAAAAGATATTACGGCGTAAAAGATTCAGGGAATCTACTTCCTGGCCATGGTGGAATTTTAGATAGATTTGACAGTATTATCTTTACTTTACCTATTGTCTATTTACTATTTGTAATTTAGCATTAGTTTTTTGTGTATAAGGAGACGTACCATATGAAGAAAATCAGCTTACTTGGAGCGACTGGTTCGATCGGCATACAAACTCTTGATATTATTCGAAACCAATCAAATGATTTTGAGTTAGTAGCATGTTCTGCTGGGAAAAATATCGAAGAATTATACAAAATTATTTTAGAATTCGAACCAAAACTAGTTTCAGTTGCAGGTAAAGAAGAAGCTGACAAGTTGATGAATTTAAACATTCCTGCGCATACCAAAGTTCTTTATGGTGAAGAAGGATTAATTGAGGTTGCTGTGCACCACGAAAGTACGATTTTGGTGAACGCTGTAGTTGGAAGTGTAGGATTAGTTCCAACTATGAAGGCAATCCAAAACAGAAAAACAATTGCACTAGCAAATAAAGAAACATTAGTTACTGCAGGACATATTGTTATGGCAGAAGCAGAAAAGTACGGTGTCTCAATATTACCTGTTGATAGTGAGCACTCGGCAATTTTTCAATGTTTAAATGGTGAAAATCAAAAAGAAATACATAAGTTAATCATCACTGCTTCAGGCGGTAGTTTTAGAGATAAAACAAGAGAGCAATTAAAGGATGTAACGATTGAAGATGCATTAAACCATCCTAATTGGTCTATGGGGGCAAAAATTACGATTGATTCTGCCACTATGATGAACAAAGGTTTAGAAGTAATAGAGGCACATTGGTTATTTAATATGTCATATGAAAAAATAGAAGTAATCCAACATCGAGAAAGTGTCATTCACTCAATGGTAGAGTTTGATGATGGTAGTGTTATGGCTCAATTAGGAACTCCTGATATGAGGGTACCAATTGCATATGCACTAAATTATCCAGCTAGAAAACCAATTCATAATCACAAACCACTTGATTTGATTCAGTTTGGAAAGCTTCATTTTCAAGAAATGGATTTTAACAGATTTAAATGTTTAGCATACTCATATCACGCTGGAAAAATAGGGGGAAGTCTTCCGACAGTACTTAATGCTGCGAATGAAGAAGCAGTAAGTGCCTTCCTACAGAAAAAAATATCATTCTTACAGATTGAAAATTTAATTGAACATGCTCTGGAAAAACACGAGTGTATTAGCAAACCTTCGTTAGAAGAAATTCGTATGATTGATGAGCAAACAAGACAATTCGTTTCATCACAAATAAAGTAAGGGTGGTCATATCATGAATACAGTAATTGCGTTTATTGTGATCTTTGGGGTACTAGTATTCTTTCACGAATTAGGTCATTTATATTTTGCAAAACGAGCAGGGATATTATGTAGAGAATTTGCAATTGGATTTGGTCCAAAGGTCTTTTCATTTTATCGCAATGAAACAACTTATACGATCAGACTACTTCCACTAGGCGGTTATGTTAGATATGCAGGAGAGGACCCTGAAATGGTACAAGTTAAACCTGGGTCTCATATCGGTTTGCAATTTAATGATCGTGGTGAGGTTTCTAAAATTGTTGTAGATCAATTTGATCGTTTTTCTGATCTTCGTTTTATTGAAGTAGATTCAATTGATTTAGAGCACAAATTAGAAGTTATCGGTATTGAAGAAGGAAACGAAGAGTTATCAACATTACGCGTAAATGAAAAAGCTTTTATTTATAGCGAAGGACAAGGTCATCAAATTGCACCTTATAATCGCCAATTTAATAGTAAATCAGTCGGGAAAAGAGCAATTGCAATTTTTGCTGGACCGATGATGAACTTTATTTTAGCATTATTTATTTTTATCCTTTTAGGATTACTTCAAGGTACACCAATTGATGATGCGAAAATTGGTGAATTATTACCGAAAGGTGCGGCTTCAACAGCTGGCTTAAAATCAGGAGATACAGTATTATCAATTGATAATAAAGAAGTAAGTAAATGGGCAGAAGTGGTTAAGATTGTAAGGGAAAGTCCTGATAAAGAATTATTATTTGAAGTGAAACGAAACGATGAAGTCATTTCAATTCCAGTTACGCCAAAAGCAGAGAAAATAGATAATAAAGTAAATGGTTTAATCGGTGTATATGCACCTGTTGAAAAGAATGTTTTATCATCCGTTAAATATGGAGTAACAGAAACGATCGGATGGACGAAGGAAATCGTATTTGCAGTCGGTCAATTAGTGACTGGCAAATTCTCGATTGATAGCCTTTCTGGTCCAGTTGGTATTTATCAAGTTACAGATCAAGCGGCACAATCTGGCATTTTCTACTTGATGAAATGGGCTGCATTCTTAAGCATTAACTTGGGGATTATGAATTTACTACCTTTACCAGCTCTTGACGGTGGAAGATTAACATTTTTCGCGATTGAAGCATTACGAGGTAGACCAATTGATCGTCAAAAAGAAGGCGTTGTTCATTTTATTGGATTTGCGTTATTAATGTTATTGATGATTATCGTTACATGGAATGATATAAAAAGATTATTTATGTAGAAAGAAACTTGAGGTGAATTTTTTTGAAACAAAGTATAGTGTTTAGCCCAACTCTTAGAGAAGTACCATCAGATGCAGATATTAAGAGTCATCAACTTTTACTAAGAGCGGGATTTATTAGACAAAACGCATCTGGTATTTATAGCTTTCTTCCTTTAGGGAATAAAGTTCTTCAAAAAGTAGCAAATATTGTACGTGAAGAAATGAATAATGCAGGTGCGATGGAAATGTTAATGCCTGCATTACAAGCTCAAGAATTATGGGAAGAATCGGGTAGATGGGATAATTTCGGGCCTGAACTAATGCGTTTACGTGATCGTCATGGTCGTGGATTTGCATTAGGAGCAACACATGAGGAAGTTGTTACTTCTGTCGTACGTGATGAGTTAAAATCATATAAAAAGTTACCGATTACACTATATCAAATTCAATCTAAATTCCGTGATGAAAAGCGCCCTCGTTTTGGTTTATTACGTGGACGTGAATTTCTGATGAAGGATGCATATTCATTCCATGCATCACAAGAAAGTTTGGATGAAGTTTATGATCGTTTGTTTACTGCATACAGCAATGTATTTAGACGATGTGGATTAAACTTCAGAGCAGTTGTTGCCGATTCTGGTGCAATGGGTGGAAAAGATACACATGAGTTTATGGTATTATCTGAAATTGGTGAGGATACAATTGCGTTCTCTACTGAATCAGATTACGCTGCGAATATTGAAATGGCACCAGTTGTAACAGTTTATGAACAAACTGATGAAAAAATGGACGAGGTACAAAAAGTATCAACTCCAAATCAAAAAACAATTGATGAAGTGATCGATTACCTAAACTTGCCAATTGAAAAAAGCATTAAATCAATCATCTTTAAAGCTGACGAAGAATTCGTTCTTGTTCTTGCTAGAGGTGATCATGAAATAAATGATATTAAATTAAAAAATTACTTAGGAGCACATTCTGTTGAATTAGCTACTAAGGAAGAAGTAAAAGAATTAATGAATTGTGAAGTCGGCTCATTAGGACCAATTGGTGTAAAACCAGATTTAATGATTTTAGCTGATAATGCAGTTCAAGGGATTGTTAATGGTTGCTGTGGTGCAAATGAAGAAGGATATCACTATATTAATGTTACAGTAAATCGCGATTATACAGTAAAAGAGTTTGTTGATTTACGCTTCATTCAAGAAGGTGATCCATCACCAGACGGCAATGGTGTCATTCAATTTGCAAAAGGTATTGAGGTTGGCCATGTTTTCAAACTTGGTACGAAATATTCAGAATCGATGAATGCGACTTTCTTAGATGAAAACGGTAAGTCAAATCCAATCATTATGGGATGCTACGGTATCGGTGTTTCACGTACATTAGCTGCAATCGTGGAACAGTTTAATGATGAAAAAGGAATTGTGTGGCCAAAAAATCTTGCTCCATTTGACGTGCATGTTATCACTGTTAATACCAAAAATGATGAACAAGTACAATTAGCAGAAGATATTTACAAAATGTTAAAAGAAAATGGTCAAGATGTTTTAGTGGATGATCGAAATGAACGTGTAGGCGTTAAATTCGCAGACGCAGATTTATTTGGTATTCCTTTACGAATAGTAGTAGGAAAACGAGCGCCTGAAGGTATTGTTGAATTAAAAACAAGAGACGGGCAAGTTAGTAAAGAAGTAGAAATTTCTAACCTTATGAATGAAATAAATATGTTAAAATAGAATAGCTAAGTTCATACGTTTTTAAGACGTATAACGAAACAAATAAAGTACCTCTTTTTTTAGAGGTACTTTCTCTTATGTATAACACAATTGCAATTTTCGAAGGTTGGTGAAAAAATGGGACAAACTCGACAGGAACGTTTTCAGCTTTTATTAGATCAGCTTCAATTTCCACAAGAGTTGCGTGAAACATACTTTAACAACGGTGAAATCGTTAATCTTGAAGTGAATAAAAGCGAAAGAAAATGGCAATTTACATTTAAAATTGAAAATGTTTTACCTTTTGCTACGTTCCAAATATTCGTAACGAATTTATTAAGAACATTCAAACATATAGCAGATATCTCTGTCGTTATTAAAACTGATAATACAATTGTAGAGGAACAAAAAGTAATTGATTATTGGTCTTATATGATTCAATCGGTGGACTCAAAATCACCTATCCTCCATCATATTGAAGGTGCAATGCCTTCGGTTGAAAAAAATAAAGTTTGTATTCATTTAAATAGTGTAATTGAAGAAAATGCATTTATAAATAGATACGCACCTCAGCTTCAGGAACTTTATCAAAATGTCGGTTTTCCAAAGTTATTTTTTGAAAATAAGATAAATGATAATATCGAAGAAAAAAATGAATTCCTAGAGAAAAAAGCAGAGGAAGATCGAAAACGAGCGATGGAAGTACTCGTTGAATTAGATAAACGTGAAGCTGAGGAAGCTGATGGGGAAGAGCCTCAAGGACCATTAGTTGTCGGTTACTATATTAAAGAAAACGAAATTAATACAATTTCTTCAATAATTGAAGAAGAAAAACGAGTGATCATACAGGGTTATGTTTTTGATTCTGATGTACGTGAGTTAAAAAGCGGACGTGTATTAATCACATTCAAAATAACTGATTATACAAGTTCAATACTTGTTAAAATGTTCTCACGAGATAAAGAAGACATACCGATGCTTAATAAAATTAAAAAAGGTATGTGGCTAAAAGTTAGAGGTTCTGTTCAAAATGATACATTCGTACGTGATTTAGTCATGATTGCGAATGATATCAATGAAATAACACCTGATGAACGTAAAGACGAAGCTCCAGAGGGAGAACGAAGAATTGAATTACACGCTCATACCCATATGAGTCAAATGGATGCTGTTGTATCTGCGGGTGATTTAGTTAAACAAGCAAGTAAATTTGGCCACGAGGCAATAGCGATTACTGATCACGCTGTTGTCCAATCTTTCCCTGAAGCATTTGGAGCAGGTAAAAAGCACGGGGTCAAAATTTTATATGGCGTAGAAATAAATTTAGTGAATGATGGTGTCCCAACAGCTTATAATCCATCTCATGTATCTTTAGATGATGCAACTTATGTTGTATTTGACGTTGAAACTACAGGGCTATCAGCTGTCTATGACACGATTATTGAATTAGCAGCAGTAAAAATTCATAATGGTGAAATAATAGATCGATTTGAACGATTTGCAAATCCGCATCATCCACTTTCTGCAACAACGATTGAATTAACTGGTATTACAGATGATATGGTGAAGGACGCACCTAATGTTGACGTTGTATTACGCGAATTCAAAGAATGGATGGAAGATTGTATTTTGGTTGCACATAATGCTTCATTTGATATGGGCTTTATTCAAATGGGGTTCAAAAAATACGAAATTGGGATTACAGAAAATGGCGTAATTGATACATTAGAGCTTGCACGAAATTTATATCCTGATTTCAAAAATTTCCGTTTAAATACACTTTGTAAAAAATTCGATATTAATTTAACGCAGCATCACCGTGCAATTTATGATGCAGAAGCTACAGGCTTTTTAATGATTAAAATGTTAAAAGATGCAGCGGAACAAGGTATGAATTACCATGATGAATTAAATAACAATATGGGAAAAGGTGATGCATATAAACGTGCTAGACCTTCACATGCAACATTGTTAGCAACAAATGAAGTAGGACTTAAAAATCTATTTAAAATTGTTTCTTATTCTCATATTAATTACCATCATCGTGTTGCCAGGGTTCCAAAATCCTTATTAGTTAAACACCGTGAAGGCTTATTAGTAGGTTCGGCTTGTGATAAAGGTGAAGTATTTGAAGCAAGCGTGCAAAAGTCACCTGAAGAAGCAGAAAAATTAATGGAATTCTATGATTATATCGAAGTAATGCCTCCAGAGGTTTTGTCACACTTAATAGAGCTAGAGATCGTTCGAAATGAACAACACTTAAGAGAAGTCATTACGAAATTAGTTAAAATGGCCGAAAAAACAGAAAAGATTGTGGTAGGTACTGGGAATGTTCATTACCTTCAAAAAGAAGATGCAATTTACCGTAAAATCCTAATTGGATCTCAAGGCGGAGCGAATCCTTTAAACCGACATCGTTTACCAGATGTTCATTTTAGAACAACGGATGAAATGTTAAAGGCATTTGCTTTCTTAGGGGAAGAAAAAGCAAAAGAAATTGTCGTAACAAATACTCAGAAGATATCTAGTTTAATAGAAGAAATAAAACCAATTAAAGATGATCTTTATACTCCTAAAATTGAAGGAGCAGAAGATGAAGTCCGTAATATGAGTTATAGTATGGCTCGTTCAATCTATGGTGAAGATTTACCTGAAATTGTAGAAGCTCGACTAGAAAAAGAATTAAAAAGCATCATAGGACATGGTTTTGCGGTTATTTATTTAATTTCACATAAGCTAGTAAAAAAATCACTAGATGATGGTTATCTAGTAGGATCACGTGGTTCTGTAGGATCATCACTTGTCGCAACAATGACAGAGATAACTGAAGTAAATCCTTTACCACCTCATTACGTATGCCCGAATTGTAAACACTCGGAGTTTTTCAATGATGGTTCCGTTGGTTCAGGATTCGATTTACCAAACCAAGATTGTCCTGAATGTGGCACTGCTTATAAGAAGGATGGTCATGATATACCGTTCGAAACATTCCTTGGATTTAAAGGGGATAAAGTACCCGATATTGATTTGAACTTTAGTGGAGAATATCAACCAACTGCTCATAACTATACAAAAGTACTTTTCGGTGAGGACTATGTATATAGAGCGGGTACGATAGGTACTGTTGCAGATAAAACTGCCTATGGATATGTAAGGGGCTATGCAAATGATCACAACTTAATGTTAAGAGGTGCTGAGTTTGATCGTTTAGCAATGGGATGTACTGGCGTAAAAAGAACATCAGGACAACATCCAGGAGGTATTATCGTTGTTCCAGATTATATGGATATTTATGATTTTTCTCCAATCCAATTTCCAGCAGATGATGTGAAATCTGAATGGAAAACAACACATTTTGATTTCCATTCAATTCACGATAACTTATTAAAGCTTGATATTCTCGGACACGATGATCCTACGGTTATCCGTATGCTACAAGACTTAAGTGGGATTGATCCGAAAACAATTCCAACAGATGATCCAGAAGTGATGAAAATCTTTGCAGGTCCAGAACCACTTGGTGTATCTGAGGCTCAAATTGGATGTAAAACAGGTACGTACGGAATACCAGAGTTTGGTACAAAATTCGTAAGACAAATGTTAGAAGAAACAAAACCATCAACATTTTCTGAGCTAGTTCAAATATCTGGACTATCACATGGTACAGATGTTTGGCTTGGAAATGCATCTGAATTAATTAACAGCGGCACTTGTACGCTATCAGAAGTAATTGGTTGTCGTGATGATATAATGGTTTATTTAATTTATCAAGGTCTCGAACCATCACTAGCATTTAAAATAATGGAATCTGTTCGTAAGGGTAAGGGTGTACCACCAGAGTGGGAAGAAGAAATGCGAAATAACAAAGTGCCTGCATGGTATATTGATTCATGTAAAAAAATCAAATACATGTTCCCTAAAGCCCACGCAGCAGCCTATGTGTTAATGGCTGTTCGTATTGCTTATTTCAAAGTTCACCATCCAATCCTTTATTATGCAGCTTATTTTACAGTCCGAGCAGAAGATTTTGACATCGAAGCAATGGTAGCTGGACCTAGTACGATTAAAGCGAAAATAGAAGAAATCGCCATTAAAGGTTTAGATGCTTCTGTAAAAGAAAGAAGTTTAATGACCGTACTTGAATTAGCATTAGAAATGTGTGAGCGAGGTTATTCTTTTGAACGAATGGATTTATATAAATCAAGTGCAGATGAATTCTTAGTCAATGGAAATAAATTAATCCCGCCATTTAATGCAATTCCTGGTTTAGGAACAAATGCAGCAAAAAATATTGTTTTAGCTAGAGAAAATGGCGAATTCTTATCGAAGGAAGACTTACAACAACGAAGTAAGATTTCAAAAACAGTACTTGAATATTTAGATAAACAAGGCTGTTTACAGGATTTACCTGACCAAAATCAGCTATCCTTATTTGATGGCTTTTAACAGTTTGCAAAACTTGGGAATTATGGTATAGTTAGTACAGATGTAATTTTAGCGCGGGAATTTCTTTAAGAGCAGGGGCAACCTGCTCTTTCTTATTACCCTAAAGACCCGATTCATCTTTTTCGTATGAATTGTAAAAGTTTTTACTAACGATTTTTACGTAAATTGGAAATACTAAAGATAATTTCCCTGCTAAATAGCAGGGAATTTTCATCTTGTAATGTTTGGAAGGAGGATTCTTCTTGAGTAAGAAGGTCACAGAGGTTGTAACTGAACTAGCACAACCAATTATAGAACAACTAGGATTAGAATTAGTTGATGTCGAATACGTAAAAGAAGGAAAAGACTGGTTCCTTCGAGTATTTATAGATAATGAGTCTGGAATTGATTTGGAGCAATGCGCTGCGGTGAGTGAAAGACTTAGTGAAATTTTAGATGAAAAGGATCCAATTGAAAATCTATACTTTTTAGATGTATCTTCGCCAGGTGCTGAACGTCCATTAAAGAAAGAACAGGATTTTTTAAAGGCAATTGGAAAGCAAGTTAATATCAAGACATA
Organism: Gottfriedia sp. ABJ_BB2_2; assembly: GCF_055484705.1. NCBI lineage: Bacteria > Bacillati > Bacillota > Bacilli > Caryophanales > Bacillaceae > Gottfriedia > Gottfriedia sp. ABJ_BB2_2. Next base: position 794,267 of record NZ_JBVFKR010000001.1, on the reverse strand, counting down.
TGAACCGATACAAGATGAGAAAAAATTTGAAGGTAAATTGATTTCTTATAATGCTGAGGAAGTTCAACTTGAATTAACGATTAAAACAAGAAAAAAAATGATTACAATTCCAACGCAAAAAATTGCAAGTGCAAGGCTTGCTGTGACGTTTTTCTAAGTAGGGGGTACTTTTAATGAGTTCGGAGTTAATAACAGCACTGGAAATTATTGAAAAAGAAAAAGGAATAAGTAAGGACGTAGTAATTGAAGCAATCGAAGCTGCTTTAATTTCTGCTTACAAACGTAATTTTAATCAAGCACAAAATGTTCGAGTTGACTTTAATTTACATAACGGATCAATTCGAGTTTTTGCAAGAAAAGAAGTAGTTAGTAATGTGTTTGATACACGTTTAGAAATTACTGTTGAAGAAGCTCGTCAACATAATCCAAACTTTATCGTTGGAGACATTATCGAATTAGAAGTAACACCTAAAGATTTTGGTCGAGTTGCTGCTACTACTGCTAAACAAGTCGTAACACAAAGAGTACGTGAGGCAGAACGTGGTGTTATTTACTCAGAATATATTGATCGTCAAGAAGATATGATGACTGGTACAGTTCAACGTATCGATTCTCGTGCAATATATGTAAATTTAGGTAAAATTGAAGCAGTACTTCCTGTAACTGAGCAAATACCTACAGAAAAATATAAAATCCATGATAGAATTAAAGTATTTGTTACAAAAGTTGAGAAAACTTCTAAGGGTCCTCAAATTTTTGTTTCCCGTACTCATCCTGGTTTACTAAAACGCTTATTTGAAACAGAGGTACCAGAAATTTATGATGGTATTGTAGAAATACGATCTGTTGCTCGTGAAGCAGGAGACCGTTCTAAAATCTCTGTATTTACAAGTAATTCAGATTTAGATCCTGTAGGTGCTTGTGTTGGACAAAAAGGACAACGTGTACAGTCTATTGTTAACGAACTAAAAGGCGAGAAAATCGACATCGTTCGTTGGTCAAGTGACCCAGTTGAATTCGTTGCAAATGCATTAAGTCCATCTCAAGTAATCCAAGTACTTGTTAATGAAGAGGAAAAAGCAACAACTGTAGTAGTACCTGATCATCAACTTTCTCTTGCAATTGGAAAAAGAGGTCAAAATGCACGTTTAGCTGCTCGTTTAACAGGTTGGAAAATTGATATTAAATCACAATCTGATGCAGATAAACTTGGAATAGATTATCAATCATCAATTCCAGTAACTGCTTCAAAAGATGAGTATGATGCTTACGCTGAAGACTTTAATGAGGAGTGAGTCAACTCATGAATCGAAAAATTCCATTACGTAAGTGTGTAGTTACACAGGAAATGAAACCTAAAAAAGAATTAATTCGAGTTGTTCGTTCTAAAGAAGGGGAAGTTTCAATTGACCCTTCAGGTAAAAAATCTGGGCGTGGTGCTTATCTTACAAAGTCAGCAGAAGTTGTAAAGCTTGCCCAGCAAAAAAATACACTAGAACAACAATTAAATGCAAAAATTGATTCAAGTTTATATGAAGAACTTTTGGCTTTTGTTGAAAAGGACAAAGTATGAGTAATAAAGGATTATCCTTATTAGGACTTGCAGCTAGAGCTCGTAAAGTGGTTTCAGGTGAGGAATTAGTTGTTAAAGAAGTTCAACATAAAAGAGCCAAACTTGTTATCTTATCTAAAGATGCATCTGAGTTAACAGCAAAAAAGATCAGAGATAAGACTACTTTTTATAAGACACCACTTGTGTTTGTTGAAAATCGTTATGAATTAGGGCACGCTATTGGGAAAGACGCTCGCGTGGTCGTTGCAATTACTGATCCAGGATTTGCGACAAAACTTCAGACATTATTAAATTAATGGACTAATCTGGGGGTGAACGTATGACGAAAATTAGAATTTATGAGTATGCTAAAAAGCAAAATGTTTCAAGTAAAGAAATTATTGAAAGACTCAAGGATTTAAAAATAGAAGTAAAAAATCATATGGCCACAATTGCTGAGGATATTGTTGAAAAATTAAATCATAGTTTTCAACCAAAGTCTGTAGAGGTAAAACAACCCCAAAAAACAGCATCAAAACCTTCTATTAAGGTAATTCCTGCGTTGAATTTTGAAACAAGTGATGAACTTGATATTGAAGTAGACTACCAACTAGAAGACACAAAAGTGAAATCAAAGAAGAACAGTAATAAAAAGAAAAAGACTGATAGCCAAAAGCAAAGCAGTCAAAATGAAGATCGACAAACGAATGGGAATAAGAAAGGCAACCAAAATATGAATCATAAAAACAACTCAACTGAGAACAATTCAAATAAAATCGTTTTCTCAGGTTCTTTAAAAGTATCTGAGCTTGCAAAAAAATTAGGTAAAGAACCATCTGAATTAATTAAAAAATTATTTTTACTTGGAATTATGGCAACAATTAACCAAGACCTTGATAAAGACACGATTGAACTACTAGCTAGTGATTATGGTGTAGAAGTTGAGGAAGAAGTAATTGTTGATGATTCTGATTTCGAAAGCTTTATTGATGAGGAAGATGACGAGGCTCTATTATCAGAACGTCCTCCTGTCGTAACAATTATGGGTCACGTTGACCATGGTAAAACGACTTTACTAGACTATATTCGTAAATCTAAAGTTACTGCTGGAGAAGCAGGTGGTATTACTCAGCATATTGGTGCATACCAAGTTGAAATTGAAGGTAAGAAAATTACATTCTTAGATACACCTGGTCACGCCGCATTTACAACAATGCGTGCTCGTGGAGCTCAAGTAACTGATATTACAATTATTGTTGTTGCTGCTGATGACGGTGTAATGCCACAAACAGTAGAAGCAATCAATCACGCAAAAGCTGCAGAAGTACCAATTATTATTGCAGTTAATAAAATGGATAAAGAAGCTGCAAACCCAGACCGCGTAATGCAAGAACTAACTGAATATGGTTTAGTTTCTGAAGCGTGGGGCGGAGACACAATTTTCGTTCCAATCTCAGCATTAAACGGTGAAGGTGTAGATCAATTATTAGAAATGATTCTTCTAGTAAGTGAAGTAGAAGAATATAAAGCAAATGATACTCGTAAAGCAGTTGGTACTGTAATAGAGGCTGAATTAGATAAAGGTAAAGGTTCTGTTGCTACACTTCTAGTTCAAAATGGAACATTAAAAGTAGGTGACCCAATCGTAGTAGGTACATCATTTGGTCGTGTACGTGCCATGGTAAATGATTTAGGTCGTCGTATTAAAGAAGCTGGTCCATCTACTCCTGTTGAAATTACAGGGTTAAATGAAGTACCTCAAGCAGGTGACCGCTTTATGGTATTTGCTGATGAAAAACGCGCTCGTCAAGTTGGGGAAGCTCGTGCATCTAAAGCAGTTCTTGAGCAAAGAAGCGAAAGCTCAAAATTATCACTTGAAGATTTATTTGCACAAATTCAAGAAGGTAATGTGAAAGAAATTAACTTAATCGTTAAAGCTGACGTACAAGGTTCTGTAGAAGCAATGGCAGCATCTCTTCAAAAAATTGAAGTTGAAGGCGTTAAAGTAAAAATCATTCACACTGGTGCTGGTGCAATCACTGAATCTGATGTAATTTTAGCATCTGCATCAAATGCTATTATTATTGGATTTAACGTACGTCCAGATGTAAATGCAAAACGTACTGCGGACTTAGAAAATGTAGATATTCGTCTACACCGCATCATCTATAAAGCAATTGAAGAAATCGAAGCTGCTATGAAAGGTATGTTGGACCCTGAGTTTGAAGAGAAAGTAATTGGTCAAGCTGAAGTTCGACAAGTATTCAAAGTATCTAAAGTTGGAACAATTGCTGGTTGTTACGTTATCGATGGTAAAATTACACGCGATAGTGGAGTACGTCTAATCCGTAACGGTATTGTTGTATTCGAAGGTCAGTTAGACACGCTTAAACGTTTCAAAGATGACGTTAAAGAAGTTGCAACGAACTACGAATGTGGTATCACAATCGAAAAATACAATGACATTAAAGAAGGCGACATCATCGAAGCTTATGTAATGGAAGAAATTAAACGATAAAAACGAAAAGTGGAGCAAGCTCGTTCTAGCTTCCGCAAATATAAGACAAAAACCGAATCCTCCTGTAAAAAGATGGATAGGTTAAGTCCAATAAATAATATTAAATACATTTAGTTAAACTAATGTATGTAAGTCCGAAACGTTTTGCTTTGTAAGATAGAGGTGAAAGTATGAAAGTTAGAGCACATCGTGTTGGGGAACAAATGAAGAAAGAACTTGGTGAAATTATCGGTAGAAAGATAAAAGATCCAAGAATCGGTTTCGTAACAGTTACTGATGTTCAAGTAACAGGAGATCTTCAACAAGCTAAAGTCTATATTTCAGTATTAGGTGACGATGAACAACGTCAAAATACATTAATTGGATTAGCAAAAGCAAAAGGATTTATTCGTTCAGAAATTGGTCAGCGTATTCGTTTACGTAAGACGCCTGAACTAATTTTTGAATTTGATGAATCAGTCGATTATGGTAATCGAATTGAAACATTGTTAACTCAGATTAACAAGGAAAATCAATAATAGTACTAGATGAAATGGATAGGCGATACTTCGTCTATCCATTTTTCTGCAATACATAAAATGATTAATAAGGTGATAAACATGAATGGTGTCATTGCACTTAACAAACCTACTGGACTAACGTCTCATGATTGTGTTTTTAAAATAAGAAAAATATTAAAGACGAAAAAAGTTGGACATACAGGTACGCTCGATCCAGAAGTTACTGGCGTATTACCTATTTGTGTCGGTGAAGCAACAAAGTTAATTCCGTACCTAACAGATGATCGTAAAAAATATATAGGTGAAATTACATTAGGATTTTCTACAGCAACAGAAGATGCACATGGTGAAGTAATTGAAGAAAAGAAAGTGGATCGTGTCATTACTCGCAAAGAAATATTAGATGTTTTAAAAAAACTAACAGGTGATATTCAACAAACACCACCAATGTACTCAGCTGTTAAAGTGAATGGCAAAAAGCTTTATGAATATGCTAGAGCGGGTATTGAAGTAGAGCGTCCAACTCGAACAATTACAATTTATGAATTAACCTTACTTGATGATCGAGAGTTATTTGAAGGTGAAACAATTTCTTTTAAATTTGAAGTATTTTGTAGTAAAGGCACATATATTCGAACTTTAGCAGTGCAAATGGGAGAAATTTTAGGATATCCAGCGCATATGTCATACCTAACTAGAACAAAGGCTGGCGCCTTCTCTATTAATGATTGTGTGACGTTTGAAGAGCTTGAAGAAAAAGCAGCTGATGGTACACTAGACGAGGTCATGCTTTCGATGGAACAAGCTTTAAGTGATTATCCACGTTTGAACGTAAACAAAGAAGATGAAGCAAAAGTATTCAATGGCAGTCAATTTAGAAATGAAATGAATGTAAAAGAAGAAGAATATATCGCTGTTTACAATGAAAATGAACATGTAATCGCGATGTATAGTCCGAATCCAAAAAATCCTAAAATGATTAAACCAACAAGAGTATTTCATAATCAATAGAAAAAACTATATAAATTTTGGCCATTGTTCTATAATGGGGAAAGAGACTTGAATATAGAAGGTGATAAAAATGACAAAATTAATAAAAATCACCCATCCTCATTCGATAACAAAAGTAGATTGCAAAGAAACGGTCTTAGCACTTGGCTTTTTTGATGGTGTACATAAAGGGCATCAACAAGTCATTAAAACTGCCAAAGAAATTGCGGATGAAAAAGGATTATTATTATCAGTTATGACATTTGATCCACATCCATCAGCGATTCTTGGAAATCGAGATGAGTCGATTTCATATTTGACGCCTTTGGAACTAAAAGTGAAGTGGATGGAAAAACTTGGCGTTGACCAATTATTTATTGTTCAATTTACCGAAGAATTTGCAAATCTCTTACCCCAGGAATTTGTTGATCAATATATTATTGCTTTAAATGCGAAACATGTTGTAGCTGGATTTGATTTTTCATTCGGCAAATATGGTAAAGGTACAATGGAATCACTACCATTTCATTCTCGAAATGAATTTACACAAACAACAGTTTCAAAATTTAATATAGATGATGAGAAAGTAAGTTCATCAAGAATTCGTCAAGCGATTAAAGACGGAGAAATGGATGAAGCTGCTCGGTTACTTGGTAGACAGTATCAAATTATTGGAACTGTCGTTGATGGAGATAAGAGGGGAAGAACAATTGGATTCCCAACAGCAAATATTTCCGTTTCCGTACCGTATGCATTGCCATCTGTTGGTGTTTATGCAGTAAAATGTATTGTTAACGGTGAATTATATGAGGGTATGTGTAATATTGGTTACAAACCGACATTTTATCATGAATTCCAAAAACAAACGATTGAAGTAAATATTTTTAATTTTAATGAAGATATTTATGGAAAAGAAGTTGAGATTTTTTGGTATTCAAGAATTCGTGATGAGAAGAAGTTTAATGGAATAAATGAACTGATTGAACAACTCCATAAAGATCGTGAAACAGTCATCAGTTATTTTAAAGAGATTAACTAGAATACTTGCTTTTAGCATGAAAACATAGTACACTTAACAACGTATTTGAAAAACCGTCGCTTGGCTAATCGATTTTCACCGACGACTGCTAGGTGATAGGTGTTCAACAATAATTTTATGAGGTGAAAAAACATGGCATTAACTCAAGAACGTAAAAACGAAATTATCAGCACTTACAAAACTCATGCAAACGATACTGGTTCTCCAGAAGTTCAAATTGCAGTTTTAACAGAAAACATCAACTCTTTAAATGGGCACTTACGTACTCACAAAAAAGATCACCACTCTCGTCGTGGTTTATTAAAAATGGTTGGTAAGCGTCGTAACTTACTTAACTACTTACGTAACAAAGATATTACTCGTTACCGTGAATTAATTACTAAATTAGGTTTACGTCGTTAATTTCGAGTACTAATCAGATACTTCTAAGAAAAGCGGGATTCTTCCCGCTTTTTCTTATACATATCGTTAATTTCATTAATAAATATTTTAATCTCTTTCACGTTAGTTGATTTCTTTACTAAACATAGGAGATAATAGGTAATATGAAGATTTTTACATAATTCAAGGTAAGTACAATGAATTGTCATTTAGAGAGGGGTATTTATACCATATGGAACAACAAAAGCACGTTTTTTCCACAGAGCTTGCTGGTAAACCACTTACAGTAGAAGTTGGCCAACTAGCAAAACAAGCGAATGGAGCAGTATTAGTAAGATACGGTGATACAGTCGTTCTTTCAACTGTCACTGCATCAAAAGAACCAAAAAATCTTAGCTTTTTCCCATTAACTGTAAACTATGAAGAGCGTTTATATGCGGTTGGTAAAATTCCAGGTGGATTTATTAAACGTGAAGGTAGACCGAGTGAAAAAGCAATCTTAGCAAGTCGATTAATTGACCGTCCAATTCGACCATTATTTGCAGAAGGATTCCGTAACGAGGTTCAAGTGATCAGCATGGTAATGAGTGTTGACCAAAACTGTTCTTCAGAAATGGCAGCGATGTTTGGTAGTTCATTAGCTTTATCAGTTTCAGATATTCCTTTTAATGGCCCAATTGCAGGTGCAGTCGTTGGTCGTATTAATGGTGAATTTGTAATTAACCCATCTGTTGAACAAGCTGAAGAAAGCGATATTAACCTAACTGTAGCAGGAACAAAAGATGCAATTAACATGGTTGAGGCTAGCGCGAATGAAGTGCCAGAAGATGTAATGCTAGAAGCTATTATGTTTGGACACGAAGAAATTAAGAAATTAATTGCGTTCCAAGAAGATATTGTAGCTCAAGTAGGTAAAGAAAAATCTGAAGTAAAACTTCATCAATTAGATTCGGATATAGAAAAACAAGTTCGTGACCTTTGTGAAGTAGAATTAAATTCTGCTATTCAAGTTCATGAAAAACATGCACGTGAAGAAGCGATTACAGAAGTGAAAAATCGAGTAATTGCAGAGTATGAAGAAAAAGAAGCTGATGAACAAACAATTGGACAAGTTAAAGAAATTCTTTCTATGCTTGTTAAAGAAGAAGTTCGTCGTTTAATAACAGTTGAAAAAGTACGTCCAGATGGAAGAAAGTTAGATGAAATTCGTCCATTATCTTCTCAAGTAGGACTTCTACCTCGTACACATGGTTCAGGATTATTTACTCGTGGGCAAACTCAAGCCTTAAGTATCTGTACTTTAGGTGCACTTGGTGATGTTCAAATTCTTGATGGATTAGGAATTGAAGAATCTAAACGCTTTATGCATCATTATAACTTCCCACTATTTAGTGTCGGTGAAACAGGTCCAATCCGTGGTCCAGGTCGCCGTGAAATTGGGCATGGTGCATTAGGTGAAAAAGCACTTGAGCCAAGTCTTCCTGATCAAAAAGATTTCCCATATACAATTAGACTTGTATCTGAAGTACTTGAATCAAATGGTTCTACTTCACAAGCAAGTATTTGTGCTAGTACTTTAGCAATGATGGATGCTGGTGTACCAATTAAAGCACCTGTAGCTGGTATTGCCATGGGACTAATTAAATCTGGTGAACATTATTCAGTTTTAACTGACATTCAAGGAATGGAAGATCATTTAGGAGATATGGACTTTAAAGTAGCCGGTACTTCTAAAGGTGTAACTGCTCTTCAAATGGATATTAAAATTGAAGGTTTATCTAGACAAATTCTAAAAGAAGCATTAGATCAAGCAAAAATTGGTCGTATGCAAATTCTAGATTCAATGATCGCAACGATCAGTGAACCAAGAAAAGATTTATCAGAATTCGCACCTAAAATTTTAATGATGACAATTAAACCAGATAAAATTAAAGATGTAATTGGACCTGGTGGTAAGCAAATTAATAAAATTATTGAAGAAACTGGTGTGAAAATTGACATCGAACAAGATGGCACAGTCTTTATCTCATCTGTTGATCAACCAATGAACGAACGTGCAAAACAAATTATTGAAGACCTTGTACGTGAAGTTGAAGTTGGACAACTATACATGGGTAAAGTAAAACGAATTGAAAAGTTCGGAGCATTCGTTGAAATCTTTGCTGGTAAAGATGGTCTAGTACACATTTCTGAGCTTGCAGAGGAACGTGTAGGAAAAGTTGAAGATGTTATTGCAATTGGCGATGAATTCCTTGTAAAGGTTACTGAAATCGATAAGCAAGGACGAGTAAACTTATCTCGCAAAGCAGTATTAAAAGAACAAAAAGAAAAAGCTGAATCAAACTAATACCATAAAAAAACAAAGTCAGGTATAAATAGGAAAATTCCTATGAGTGCCTGGCTTTTTTTTGGTTACACTAATGTGTAAAGTGAAACATTTACATTTAACTAGTATTTATAAGTCTTAAGTTGAATGTCCGTGTTACATAATTTTATAGAAAGCTTGTTCTATTTTCTTTTAAAAAATCATATTCCTTCTAGTAGGAGGGTGTCCGGAAATGAGTAAAAGTAAGTTGAAAGTATTTGCATTGTCAATCGCTATGATTATTGCCTTTTTTGTGGTTAATAATCAATATACTAATCATTATGTTTCAGTACTAACCAATCATTCTTCATTTGTAGCAGGTCATTCTGATGCTTTATATGAAGAAATCAAAACGAAGGCACCTACATATGAAATCGCACCTAAAGATGCATATATCGATCGAGTATGGAAGGCTATTCCAGGCTACAATGGCTTAACTGTTGATGTAGAAAGTTCTTATCAGAAGATGAAGAAGAAAGGGGAGTTTAACGAGAAGCAATTAGTTTTTAAGGAGATATCCCCGAAAGTTCATTTGCGAGATTTACCACCATCCCCCGTTTATAGAGGAAACCCTGAAAAACCTTTGGTTGCATTTGCTATAAACGTAGCATGGGGGAATGAATATATTCCTCGGATGCTTGAGGTTTTAAAAAAGCATAATGCAGAAGCAACATTTTTCTTAGAAGGACGATGGGTTAAGGAAAATCCAACTGTGGCACAATTAATTACTGCTGCAAAACAAGAAGTAGGGAATCATTCCTATACTCACCCTGATATGGCAAGACTGGGTACAAATGCGATCACAAATGAAATCCAAAAAACCAATTCGGTCATTTTAGCAACAACAGATCAAAAAGTTGAATGGTTTGCTCCACCTAGTGGTAGTTTTCGAGAAGAGGTAGTAAATGTAGCTTCAAAACTAGGTCTAGGTACAATTATGTGGACAGCTGATACAATTGATTGGCAGAAACCACCAAAAGATGTACTAATTAATCGAGTTATGAAAAAAGTAGATAACGGAACAATCGTGTTAATGCACCCAACTGCTCCAACTGCGGAATCACTTGATGAGTTAATAACAAAAATAGAAGCATCAGGTAGGAAAGTTGTCAATATTTCAACATTATTAGACGAAAAAAGATACGATACAGTTAAAAATGTTGAAAAAAAATGACTTTTTATGTCAGCTTTGTTAAGATGATTGTAAAATATAGTAAATTTTTTCAATTTATTACAATTGTAAATGACGGTGCATACATAGGAGGCAATACATGATAGTACGACATACTTGTAAAAATGGTGTAAGAGTAGTTTTAGAAAATATTCCAACTGTTCGTTCAGTTGCAATTGGTATATGGATTAAAACGGGTTCAACAAATGAAGTTCCTGAATTAAATGGTGTATCACATTTTCTTGAACATATGTTTTTTAAAGGAACATCTACAAGAAGCGCAAAAGAAATAGCAGAAAGCTTTGATTCGATTGGTGGACAAGTAAATGCCTTTACGTCTAAAGAATATACTTGCTATTATGCTAAAGTTTTAGATACACATGCTGATTATGCATTAAATGTGTTAGGAGATATGTTTTTCAATTCAACTTTTGATGAAGGTGAATTAGAAAAGGAAAAAAATGTAGTGTTAGAAGAAATAAAAATGTATGATGATACGCCAGATGATTTAGTGCATGATTTATTAAGTAAAGTTATGTATGAGAAGCATCCATTAGGGTCACCAATCCTTGGAACTGAAGAAACGTTAAAATCTTTTAATGGTGATACGTTACGCCAATATATGAAGGATTTTTATACGCCAGATCAAGTTGTCGTGTCTATTGCTGGAAATATAGATGATTCCTTTGTAAGTCGTGTTGAGCAATTATTTGGGCAATACGAAGGTAAAAAGAAAGAAATCACTTTTGGCGTACCGACTTTACACTATGGAAAGATTTCGCGTAAAAAAGAAACAGAGCAAGCACATCTTTGTGTTGGTTACAGAGGATTAGAGATTGGTCATGACGATTTATATCCTTTAATCACATTAAACAATATTCTTGGTGGAAGTATGAGTAGTCGCTTATTCCAGGATGTTCGTGAACAAAGAGGACTTGCGTATTCGGTCTTCTCTTACCACTCTGCATATCAAGATAGTGGTATGGTAGCTATTTATGCAGGTACTGGTAAAAGCCAATTAAACCAGTTATTCGAAACAATTCAAGAAACATTAAAGATTTTAACAGTTGATGGTATTTCAGAAAAAGAACTAGTAAATTGTAAGGAACAATTAAAAGGGAATTTAATGTTGGGCTTAGAAAGTACAAATAGCAGAATGAGCCGAAATGGTAAAAATGAATTAATGCTAGGCGAACATCGCTCTTTAGATGAAATTATTCAATTAATAGACGGTGTTACGATTTCGAATGTTAATGATATCGCGCGATTTGTCTTTACAGATGACTATGCAGTTTCATTAGTAAGCCCTGACGGTATCATGCCATCTAGTATTAAATAAGAAATCGATCAAAGAGGACCTTCAAATAATGAGGGTCCTCTTTTTATATTTCCTTTCACCAATGAGAAAGGAAAATCATAAGATATTTAGGAGAAAGATGTTAGGCGGTAGTCCTGCCTTAAATATAGTCATTTCCATTTACCATAGTGAAGTAAAGAAGGTGAATGCTGCATGTTAACTGGCTTGCATATAGCTGTTTTAGGCGGGGATGCCAGACAGCTGGAAGTTATTCGGAAGTTAACAGAGTTAGACGCAAAAGTAACATTAATTGGTTTTGAACAATTAGATAGTGGTTTTACAAGTGCATCAAAAGAGTTAATCGCGGATGCAAGTTTTGAGGATTTAGATGCAATTTTATTACCTGTACCTGGCACAAACATTGAAGGTGTAGTGGATACAATTTTTTCAAATGAGAAAGTTGTTTTGACGAAAGAGCTTCTTGATAGTACTCCAGAACATTGTACGATTTACTCTGGTATTAGCAATAGTTATTTAGACAGTATTATTGCAGCATCAAATCGAAAACTTGTGAAGTTGTTTGAAAGAGATGATGTTGCCATTTATAACAGTATTCCGACTGTTGAAGGAACTATTATGATGGTCATTCAACACACTGAATACACGATTCATAATTCAAAAGTTGCTGTACTAGGATTAGGTCGTACTGGAATGAGTGTTGGTCGTACGTTTCATAGTTTAGGTGCAAAAGTAAAAGTTGGAGCTCGTAGATCAGAACATATTGCAAGAATTGTAGAAATGGGATTAGAAGCATTTGAATTTAAACATATCGAAGAAGCACTCAAAGATGTTGATGTTGTGATAAATACAGTCCCTTCCTTAATCGTAACAGCTAGTGTGATTTCAAAATTACAACCGCATGCTCTCATTATTGACTTAGCATCAAAGCCTGGAGGTACCGATTTTCGATATGCAGAAAAAAGAGGAATAAAAGCATTATTAGCACCAGGCTTACCAGGAATCGTTGCTCCTAAAACAGCTGGTCAAATTATTGGAAATGTTTTAACACAGCTTTTAAAAGACGATTTAGAAAAAAGAAAGGAGCAACCGTAATGACGCTTAAAGGTAAAAAGGTTGGTTTCGGAATTACAGGTTCACATTGTACGTATGAAGAGGTCGTTCCACAAATACAAAAACTAGTTGATGATGGAGCTGACGTATATCCAGTTGTTACATTTACTGTGAAAAGTACAACAACAAGATTTGGTGTTGGAGAAGACTGGATTGAAAAAATTGAAGAAATTACTGGTCGCAAAACAGTGGATTCAATTGTTGGTGCGGAACCATTTGGACCTAAAGTTCAATTAGACTGTATGGTCATTGCACCTTTAACTGGAAATTCAATGAGTAAATTCGCAAACGCTCAAACTGATTCACCAGTACTAATGGCAGCTAAAGCAACATTAAGAAATGGTAAACCTGTTGTATTAGGTATTTCTACAAATGATGCATTAGGTTTAAATGGCACTAATTTAATGCGTTTAATGAGTACAAAAAATATATATTTTATTCCTTTTGGTCAAGATGATCCGGTTAAAAAACCGAATTCTTTAGTGGCTAGAATGGAATCTTTACTTGAAACAGTCAAGGCATCGATCGAAGGAAAGCAGCTTCAGCCTGTTTTAGTAGAAAAATATCGCGATTTGCAATAATAAATTTGGAAAAAATAACTCCGATTTATTTTTTCTATGTTAGAATGAAGAAAATTGAGTATGTGTCTAGTGATACATACTCGTTCCTATGAATAGAAATGTCCAAACTAAAAGCTTTGAAATATCACTTAAAATCGCGTAAACTATTTAATAAAAGTTAGAAATAGGGAAGGTGCAAATTGTGGGAAATAAACAAAATTATGTTGTAGCTGTAGTCGGAGCTACTGGTGCAGTAGGTCAACAAATGATTGCTACTTTGGAAAAAAGAGACTTTCCGATAAAAGAAATAAAATATTTATCTTCAAAACGTTCAGCTGGTACGACTTTATTTTACAAAGGTCAAGAAGTTATTGTACAAGAAGCAACACCAGAAGCTTTTGAAGGTGTTGATATCGCGTTATTTAGTGCAGGTGGATCTGTATCAAAAGAACTTGCTCCTGAAGCTGTTAAAAGAGGTGCAGTTGTAGTAGATAACACAAGTGCATTTAGAATGGCTGAAGATGTTCCTCTAGTTGTACCTGAAGTGAATGATAAAGATCTATTTAACCATAAAGGTATTATCGCAAATCCGAACTGCTCTACAATCCAAATGGTAGTTGCACTTGAACCTATTCGTCAAACAATCGGTTTAAATAAAGTTGTTGTTTCAACTTACCAAGCAGTTTCAGGTGCTGGTGTAACAGCAATTGAAGCATTAAAAGAGCAAGCACAAGCATTTTTAAATGGTGAAGAAGCAACTCCTTCTGTTTTACCAGTAAAAAGTGGTGAAAAGCATTATCAAATCGCATTTAATGCAATTCCACAAATCGATGTTTTTACAGAGAATGGATATACTTATGAAGAGATGAAAATGATTAATGAAACAAAGAAAATCATGCACTTACCTGAATTGAAAATAAGTGCAACATGTGTAAGATTGCCTGTTATTTCTGGGCACTCAGAGTCAGTATATATCGAAGTAGATAAAGAGGTTACAGTTGAAGAACTTAAAACAATTTTAAGCGATGCTCCTGGAATCGTACTTCAAGATGATCCAGATCAACAATTATATCCAATGCCATTTTATAGCATAGGAAGTAATGATGTTTTTGTTGGTCGTATTCGTAAAGATTTAGACAATCCATTAGGATTCCATTTATGGATCGTATCAGATAATTTATTAAAAGGTGCTGCTTGGAATTCAGTTCAAATCGCTGAAAAATTGATTGAGTTAAGCATCATTTAGTGAGAAACAGCTAGAGAGGTGCAAGGATGAAAATTTTAGTCCAAAAATTTGGTGGGACTTCAGTACGTGATGAGAATGGTAGATCACACGCACTTAAACATATAAAAGAAGCTTTAGAAAATGGATATAAGTTAGTAGTAGTTGTATCTGCTATGGGTCGTAAAGGTGAACCATACGCTACAGATACATTATTAAATTTAGTCGGTGCAAAAAAAAGTAAAGTATCTCAAAGAGAACTTGATTTATTAATGTCATGTGGAGAAACAATATCTTCTATTGTCTTTTCTAATTTATTAAATGAAAATGGCATTCATGCTACGGCAATGACAGGTGCTTCAGCAGGATTCCGTACGAATGATGAATTTGGAAATGCAAAAATATTAGATATGAAATGCGGACGCCTTGTGAAAGAGCTTGAAAACTACGATGTTGTAGTTGTTGCTGGTTTCCAAGGTGCCACTACAAAAGGTGATATAACGACTTTAGGTAGAGGTGGAAGTGATACTTCTGCTTCAGCACTTGGGGTTGCAGTTGGGGCAGAAACAATTGAAATTTTCACAGACGTTGAAGGTGTAATGACAGCTGACCCAAGAATCGTAAAAGAAGCACGTCCTTTATCTGTTGTAACATATGCAGAAATCTGCAATATGGCATATCAAGGTGCGAAGGTAATTCATCCAAGAGCAGTTGAAATTGCAATGCAAGGGAAAGTACCAATTAGAATTCGTTCAACATACTCAAATAGTCTAGGTACGCTTGTAACATCAAATCCTTCTCAAAAATTAATCGGCGGAGATATACAAGATCGATTAATTACAGGAATTGCTCATGTACCAAATGTTACTCAAATTCGTGTGACATCAAAAGAACATACTTTTGATTTGCATTCTCAAGTATTTAAAGCAATGGCTAATAAAGGTATTAGCGTTGATTTTATTAATATTTCTCCAAATGGTGTTGTATACACTGTTAGCGATGACGTTGCTACAAAAGCAATTGATGTACTAAACGGAATTGGCTATGAGCCTTCTTTTACAACTGGTTGTGCAAAAGTATCAATCGTTGGTGCAGCAATAGCAGGTGTACCGGGTGTAACATCAAAAATTGTTACTGCTCTTGCCGAAAAAGGTATTCAAATACTTCAATCTGCTGACAGTCACACAACAATCTGGGTACTTGTAAAAAATGAAGATATGATAGAAGCGGTTACAGCCTTACATGAGGCTTTTGAGCTTAGCTCGGTAAAAATGGATTAATTATTTGATCGGAGTGGGAAAATGAGCAGATTTGGTAAAATTTCAACTGCGATGGTAACGCCTTTTGATTCAAAAGGTAATATTGATTTCGCAAAAACAACAAAACTAGTGAATTACTTAATAGAAAATGGCACAGATTCAATTGTAGTATGTGGTACAACTGGAGAATCTCCAACTTTAACATCAGAAGAAAAATTAGCATTAATTAGACACGTTGTTACGGTTGTTGATGGCCGAATTCCAGTAATAGCTGGAACAGGTAGTAATGATACAAGAGCAACTGTTTCATTAACAAAGAAAGTAACTGAGCTTGGTGTAGATGCGATTATGGTTGTCGTACCATATTACAATAAACCAAACCAAGAAGGTCTATATCAGCATTTTAAAGCAGCAGCAGAAAGTACTGAGCTTCCTGTGATGTTATACAACGTACCTGGTAGAACTGTTGCAAATTTAGCTATTGATACAGTTGTAAGACTTGCAGAAGTACCAAATATTGTTGCAATTAAAGACGCTACAGGTAATTTAGGTGTAATGACTGAAATAATTGATCGTACACCTGAGGATTTTGAACTTTATTGTGGAGACGATGGTTTAACACTACCAGCATTTGCAATTGGTTCAAAAGGAACTGTTTCAGTAGCTTCTCATGTGTTAGGAAATGAAATGCAACTATTAGCTGAAAGCTTCTTTACTGGGAATATGGAGCAAGCACAATTTTTACATCGTAAATTATCTCCATTATTTGATGGATTCTTTATGGCTCCAAGCCCAAGTCCAATTAAAACAGCATTACAAATGAAAGGCTTAGATGTTGGTGGAGTAAGATTACCACTTGTACCATTAACAGAAGCGGAACGTACAACATTAACTTCATTAATGAATCAATTGGAAGAAGCGTTACAAAATTAATAAAAATAACAAACCATTTTTGAGCAGGAATTACTGTTTGAAAATGGTTTTTTTATTGTGAAAAAAGAGAAAAAAATTAAGATAAACCTTTTAATATCTAGTCATCTAGGCCATTGATTTCACATGTCAATTTTCCTTTTTAAGGAAGAATGTATCTTGTTTTCATTGTTCCTACTAGGATATAATGTTTGTAAGATTTTGAACGGTCTGTAAATTTAAAATGTACTAGGAGGAACAGGTAGTGGCTAAAGATATAAATGAACAAGTAAAAGTATTTGCCCTAGGTGGGGTTGGTGAAATCGGAAAAAATATGTATGTTGTTGAAGTAGGGGAAGCAATTTATGTACTTGATGCTGGTCTTAAATTTCCTGAACAAGAAATGTACGGTATTGATCATGTCATACCAGATGTAAGTTATTTAGAGAAAAACGCTCAAAGACTAGTGGGTGTTTTTATCACACACGGACATGAAGATCATATTGGGGCAATTCCATATATTATGAAGAAGCTTCCAAATGTAAAATTTTATACAAATAAACTGGCGTACTTATATATAA
Source organism: Gottfriedia sp. ABJ_BB2_2 (assembly GCF_055484705.1). NCBI lineage: Bacteria > Bacillati > Bacillota > Bacilli > Caryophanales > Bacillaceae > Gottfriedia > Gottfriedia sp. ABJ_BB2_2. Next base: position 776,792 of record NZ_JBVFKR010000001.1, on the reverse strand, counting down.
GAGAAAAGTTAAGCGAAAAAGGTATAAAAAATATGGAGCAATTTGAACTTTATGATGAGCAAAGTTCATTTGTATTCGATCAAAGTTCAATTCGCTTTTTCCGTACAACTCATAGTATTCCAGATTCTTTTGGTATTTGTATTGATACACCACAAGGATCTGTTGTATATACTGGAGATTTTAAATTTGATCAATCGAAAAGTCCGTACCAAGGCGCAGATATTGGTAAGCTTGCATTAATCGGAAACAATGGGGTATTATGTTTACTTTCTGATAGTACAAATGCAGAAAGACTAGGATTCTCTGGTTCTGAGAAAAAAGTTTCTGAAGAGATTAAAAAAGAAGTTATGAATGCAAAAGGTCGAGTCATCATCACTTGTTTTTCTTCAAATATTTATCGTATTCAACAAGTAATTGATGCTTGTATAGCTGCAGAGCGTAAATTGGCTGTTGTAGGTAGTAGTATGGTTAAATCAATAGAATTAGCTAAGGAATTAGACTACTTAACAATTCCTGAGGATTTATTTATTTCTGTCGTTGATACAGATAACTATAAACAAAGTGATATTGTTATTTTAACGACAGGTACACAAGGTGAACCGATGTCAGCTCTTTCTCGAATTGCAAAAGGAACTCATAAACAAGTTTCTATTCGAAAAGGTGATACTGTATTAATGGCAGCAACACCAATCCCAGGTAATGAAATGCTTGTATCATCATCAGTTAATCTACTGTTTAGAGCTGGAGCGAATGTAATATACGGATATAAAAAAGTTCATGTGTCAGGTCATGGTTATGAGGAAGAATTAAAACTAATGCTAGAATTAATGAAACCACAATATTTCCTACCAGTTCATGGTGAATACCGTATGCAAAAAGCACATGGGCACATTGCTGAAGAAGTTGGAATTCCGAAAGAAAATATTTTTATAGTTGAAAAAGGCGATGTTGTTTCATTTAAAAACGGACAGGCTAATCGTACTGAAAGAGTTGAAGTTGGCAATGTACTAATCGATGGAATCGGTGTTGGTGATGTTGGAAATATCGTTTTAAGAGACCGTAAACTTCTTTCACAAGATGGAATTCTAGTAGTTGTTGTCACTTTTAATAAGCAGAAACGTTTAATTCTTTCAGGACCAGAAATTATTACACGAGGCTTTGTTTATGTGAGAGAATCAGAAAAGCTTATTACTAGATCAACTGAAATGGTCAAGGACATTACCGAAAGAATGTTACAAAATGATCAAATAGAATGGACATTGTTAAAAAATTCAATAAGAGATGGACTAAGTGCTTATTTATATGAAGAAACTAAGCGTAGACCTATGATACTTCCAATTTTAATGGAAGTTTAAATGACAAGGAGAAGCTAAGAAAAGCTTCTCTTCTTTGCAAATTAAGGTATGTTTTCCATATTATTTTCACATACTAACATGTATGAAAAATGATAGGGGGAACCGCCTGTGTCAAATTCAAATAATGAAACACCAATCCCAAACGAAGAATCACCCTCAAAACCAAATGATCAAAAAGAAATGAGCATTGTTGAGAAAATTCAACAGCTTGGTCAAACAAATGTACCAACTTCAAATGATTCAAAAATACATTGTTTAACAATTATTGGTCAAATTGAAGGTCATGTTGCACTTCCACCACAAAATAAAACAACTAAATATGAGCATTTAATCCCACAATTGGTTGCAATTGAGCAAAATCCAAAAATTGAAGGGTTATTAATTGTTTTAAATACAGTTGGAGGTGATGTTGAAGCTGGACTTGCTATTTCAGAAATGGTAGCTTCTTTAACGAAACCTTCAGTTTCAATTGTTCTAGGTGGAGGCCATAGTATCGGGGTTCCGATTGCTGTTAGTACGGACTATTCATTTATCGCTGAAACAGCTACGATGACGATCCATCCTATACGATTAACTGGACTTGTGATCGGAGTGCCTCAAACATTTGAGTATCTTGATAAAATGCAAGAAAGAGTTACTGGATTTGTTACAAAGCACTCAAAGATTACTGAAGAGCGTTTCAAAGAATTAATGTTTACAAAAGGAAATCTTACACGAGATATAGGTTCTAATGTAGTAGGTATAGACGCTGTAAAATATGGTCTAATTGACGATGTTGGTGGAATTGGTCAAGCTATACAAAAACTTCATGAATTAATAGATGAGAGAAAAGAAAAATCGAATAAAGAGGAGAATGCATTTTGATTCTTTATACAATTATGCCACTTGAATCTATTTATCCTATTGATCAACAAGAATATACTCAGCAGCAATATATGGAATACAATGGAGTACCAATGCTAGTAGATAGTGTTGGTGGCAGTTCTTTCGAAATTAGAAGAATTGTTAGTACAGATCCCGAGCATTATATGCAATATGAGCCAGGTCAACGAATATTCATCCTACCAACTTAAGGTAAATGTTAACAATACATGGTAAACATATGTTCTGATATGTTATAATAAATTCAATTTAAGAAAGCAGCCAAAAGGCTGCTTTCTTTGGCGAATCTGCTTTCTTAGATGGGGGTGAAATACATGGCAAAACAGAAACAACAAAAATCAAAAGCTCGAAAATCTTTAAGTGGCTCGGGATCAATATGGTATGAAATTAGTGGTTTACTATTTATAGCACTATCAATCATTACAATTTTAAAACTAGGCATAGTAGGAAAATCATTTGTGCTATTTTTACGATTTTTCTTTGGCGAATGGTATATGCTAAGTTTTCTATTTATTATCGGCTTATCTGCTTATAGTATCATCTACCGAAAAAGGCCACCCTTTATATCGAGTATAACGATGGGTGGTTTATTAATCTTCTTTAGTATATTGATGTTTAGTCATGTTACTCTATTTGATTTACTAGCAAAAGGTAACCAATTTAAAGATCAATCTGTTCTGAAAAGTACATTTGATTTATTTATGATTGAAGCAAAAGGCCAAATTAGTACAGTCGATCTTGGTGGCGGGATGATTGGAGCAATATTATTTGCTATTTTATATTTTCTATTTGATCGTACTGGCGCTATTTTATTTGGTGTCATTGCAATTGTAGCTGGTATTTTATTTATTACTGGGAAACCGCTTGGTGGGTACCTATATCAATACATGATGCCAAAACTTAGAAATGTAATATCGGATGTATTCAGAGATTTTCGTAATTTTTGGAAGCGTGAGCGTGAACCAAAAACGACAGGTAGAAGAGCGGCTGCGAAACAAAAAAGAAAAGCTGAAAAAGAAGAAAAAGAAGAAGAATTGGTCAATAGAAATATAGAAATTGCCGGAATGTATGAGGAGGAAGTAATTGAAGAACCAAAGGAAATTCAAATTGAATATTCCCCTACATATCAACCAAATGTAAGTGTAAATGAACAAGTCATTGCAAGTTTCAATACAGATAACACCGAAGATGATGATAATTCTATCGATATTCCAGTTGCTGAAGTAGGGATGGATGAGAAAGTAGACTATGTATTACCATCAATGGATTTACTGGCATTTCCTAAAGGTGTTAAAAAGAGAGAAAATGAATCGAAGCTAAAAGAAAATGCAGACAAGCTAGAACGAACATTCCAGAGCTTTGGTGTGAAAGCAAATGTAACGAAAGTTCATCATGGTCCAGCAGTTACAAAATATGAAGTATACCCAGAGGCTGGTGTAAAGGTAAGTAGAATTGTTAATTTAAGTGATGATTTAGCGCTTGCCCTAGCGGCGAAAGATATTCGAATAGAAGCGCCGATTCCTGGGAAGTCAGCTGTCGGGATTGAAGTTCCAAATACAAACATTACAACAGTGTTGCTTAGAGAAGTGCTTGAAACGAAAAATCCTAAACTTCAAAATCCTCTCGCGGTTTCACTTGGAAAAGATATAGCTGGTGAAGCTGTATTTGCAGAACTCAATAAAATGCCCCATTTACTAGTTGCTGGTGCAACCGGAAGTGGGAAAAGTGTATGTATAAACGGGATTATTGTTAGTATTCTGATGAATGCTAAACCTTCAGAAGTAAAATTGATGTTAATCGATCCTAAGATGGTTGAACTAAATGTATATAATGGAATTCCACATTTATTAACACCAGTTGTTACAAATCCGAAAAAAGCATCTCAAGCCCTTCGAAAAGTTGTAAGTGAAATGGAAAGACGTTATGAGTTATTTTCTCATACAGGTACTAGAAATATTGAGGCTTATAATGAGTTAATTCGTCAAAATAACAATATGATGGATGCGAAACAACCACTATTACCATTTATCGTTGTTATTGTCGATGAGCTTGCTGACTTAATGATGGTTGCTTCTAGTGATGTAGAAGATTCAATTACTCGTTTAGCACAAATGGCCCGAGCGGCTGGGATTCATTTAATTATCGCGACGCAAAGACCATCAGTTGATGTCATTACTGGAGTTATTAAAGCGAATATACCTTCTCGAATAGCGTTTAGTGTTTCCTCGCAAACAGATTCAAGAACCATCTTAGATTCAGGAGGTGCAGAGAAGCTTTTAGGTAGAGGTGATATGCTTTACCAACCGATAGGAGCTTCTAAACCAATTCGTGTTCAAGGTGCTTTTTTATCAGATGATGAGGTAGAGCGTGTTGTAGAATTTACAATTTCTCAACAAAAAGCGCAATACCAAGAGGAAATGATGGTAAAAGAAGAGAAAGACGGAAAGACTGAAGTTGACGATGAACTATATAATGAAGCAGTTGAATTAGTAACAAATATGCAATCTGCGTCAGTTTCATTACTTCAGAGAAGATTTCGTATTGGTTACACAAGAGCGGCAAGATTAATTGATGCTATGGAAGATAACGGAATCGTTGGTCCTTACGAAGGTAGTAAACCTAGAGAGGTTTTAGTCAGCAAGCCTGTAGAAGATGAACAAGCATCATCTTAATCTTTTGAAAATTTGCTTGAACCGTGTTGACATTTTTAGACAAGAAATGCTATTATTTTCTTCAGATAGATGTAAGTCCTCATATAAATTCGACATTATGGGTCGAAAGTTTCTACATTGCAACCGGTATTTGCAATACTATGGGGAAAAAGCATTATTATGGAGAACGTGATATCGTATACTAGAATCATTGACTCTTATAATCTAGCTTTTTCACTGTGTGAAACTGGGGGATTATAAGAGTCTTTTTTATGTGTAATAAAGTCGAAACCTTACATTTCGACAAAAGTATAAAAGCGTTTACAAAAAATATACAGAAAGTATTGAAAAGATTTAAAAATAACAGTATAGTAAAGAAGGATTATACGACAGAGGTCTAACAACTGATGTCTGAAATCCAAAGTTTGGGGGATGGAACATGAAAATTAAAACAGACTCCAGATTACTCTATCTCCAAGTGATGGATCGAATAAAACAAGATATAGAAAATGGAATTTATTTGCCACATCATAAGTTACCTTCAGAGTATGAGTTATCTAAAATATTTGGAGTAAGTAGAGCAACTTTGCGAGAAGCATTAAGGGTATTAGAAGAAGAAAATATTTTAGTACGAAGACATGGCGTAGGTACTTTTGTAAAACCGAAACCAACTTTTAGGACAGGCATCGAACAGCTAAATAGTGTATCTGAAATGATCGTTGATGCAGGTAAGGAGCCGGGTACAATCTTTCTATCTTCTAAACTACTAGTTCCTACTAAAGAAGATTTAAATAATTTCAATATTACTGAAGATGATCGTATACATGTCGTTGAACGTATCCGTACTGCAAATGAGGAACCGGTTGTCTACTGTATAGATAAACTACCTACAAATTATTTTAAACAAGTACCTTCTTTTGAGGACCACTCATTTTTTTCATATATCAATAAAGTGACAGGTCGAAACATTGAGTACTCAAGTGCAAGAATTGAACCAATTGGTTATCACGATAAAGTATCACCTTTACTACAGTGTGAACCAGAAGTATCACTTTTATTAATTGAACAGCTACATTTTGATGATTTAAATAGAGCTGTACTTCATTCTTACAATTATTTTAGAGCGGATCAGTTTAGTTTTAACGTTCTACGAAAAAGAAATTAACTGCATATACAAAAGTAATTTAAGAGAAAATAATACAGGCTGGTATTTCTAAAAAAAACTGAAAATTTCATAAAAAAATTATTAGGGAGGTGGATCGTTAAGTTAACGATTATATACCAAGCTAGTACAAATGTAAATAAATTTAAGGGGGCAAATTCATGAAGATGAAAAAAGCTGGTCTTATTCTTTCAATGGCTTTAGCTGCAGGTACTATTTTAGGCGCTTGTGGTAAAGATGGAGGAAAAGATGTAGAAGGCGCATTTAAAGTAGGTATGGTAACAGACTCAGGTACAATTGACGATAAGTCATTTAACCAAGGTACTTGGGAAGGTATTAAAGCTGGAGCTGAAGATTTAGGCTTCAATGAGAAAAAAGATACAAAATACTTAAAGCCAGCTGGAAGCACTGAAGCTGACTACTTAAAAGAAATTGGAAACTTACACGATGCTGGTTTCAAATTCATCGTAACACCTGGTTTCAAATTCGAAACAGCAATTTTTAAAGCGCAAGATAAATATAAAGATGACAAATTTGTTATCATCGATGGAACTCCACACGCTGGTGACTTCAAACCTGTAGTAAAAGATAACACAGTTTCAATTTTCTTCGCTGAGCATGAAGCTGGTTACTTAGCTGGTATTGCAACTGCAGTTCAATTAAAAACTGGTGATGTAGGATTTATTGGTGGTATGGAAATTCCTGCAGTTCAAAAATTTAACTGGGGATTCCAACAAGGTGTTAAATATGCAAACGAAAACCTTGGAACTAGTATCTCTTTAAAAGCTCAAAACGTAATTTATCAAGGTAGCTTTGATAACGTAGCTGCTGGACAACAAATTGCTGCTCAAATGTATGACCGTGGTGTTAAAGCGATCTTCACTGCTGCTGGTGGTGTAGGTATCGGTGCAATCACAGAGTCTAAAGCTCGTGCTAAAGCTGGTAAAGAAGCTTGGGTTATCGGTGTAGACGTTGACCAATATTCTGAAGGTATTTACGATGGCGACAAATCAACAATCTTAACTTCTGCTATGAAGGATATTTCTAAAGCAGCTTCTGATATGATGAAGGCTGAAAAAGATGGAAAATTCCCTGGTGGACAAACTTTAATTTTCGATGCTAAAAACGATGGTATTGGCTTACCAAAAGAAAATCCAAACTTAAGTAAAGAAACTTTAACAAAAGTTGAAGAAGTATTTGGCAAAATTAAGTCTGGTGAAATCGTTGTAGCAAGTGAAAAAGGCGATTTAATCAAGTAATTTTAATACATTTCATTGAATAGTTAAAAGAAGAAGCATAAGGAAAGGAATTCTACCTTTTTGTATGCTTCTTCTATAACTTTCAAGGTAATTCATGCCTTAATCAAATGTAAGCACTTAATATGGAAGAGCTTGCTTTTGATTAGGGCATGAGTAGCGGGTGAGTGAGAGACCCTCCCTAAAAAATATAAAATAGGTAAATATTTCGAATTCAAATAAACGTATTAGTGAATAAATGATTTCGTAATATAAAAAGGAGGAAAATTATGGAATATGTAGTGGAAATGTTAAATATAACAAAAGAATTTCCTGGAATTATAGCGAATGACAATATTACACTACGATTAAAAAAAGGTGAAGTCCACGCTCTTCTTGGAGAAAATGGAGCCGGGAAATCAACTTTAATGTCCGTCCTTTTTGGTATGTATACTCCTGAAAAAGGTACGATCAAGGTAAGAGGGAAAGAAGTTAAAATTGCTAATCCAAATGTTGCAAATGAACTTGGAATCGGAATGGTTCATCAGCATTTTAAACTAGTTGCAAACTTTACAGTTACTGAAAATATTATTTTAGGCTTAGAGCCAAAAAAAGGTTTAGTTGTTGATATTAAAACAGCTGCTAAACGTATTGAAGAATTGTCTAAAACTTATGGCTTAAATGTAGATCCGTATGCAAAAATTGAGGACATCTCTGTTGGAATGCAGCAAAGGGTAGAAATTCTGAAGACTTTGTATCGTAATGCAGAAGTATTAATCTTAGATGAGCCGACAGCAGTACTTACGCCTCAAGAAATTCAAGAATTAATGAACATCATTAAGAATCTAATTAACGAAGGCAAATCAATCATTATCATTACACATAAATTAAAAGAAATTAAAGCTGTAGCAGATCAATGTACTGTTATTCGTCACGGTAAATATATCGGTACTGTAGATGTTAAACAAACTTCTGAGTCAGAAATGGCATCTATGATGGTCGGACGTCAGGTATCTTTTAAAGTTGATAAACAAGCAGCAACTCCTGGTGAAGTTGTACTTGATGTAAACAATTTAAGTGTTAAAAATAATAAAAAAGTACTTGGACTTAAAAATGCTTCACTTCAAGTTCGTGCTGGTGAAATTGTTGGTATTGCTGGTGTAGAAGGTAATGGTCAATCTGAACTAGTAGAAGCGATTACTGGATTAAGACCGATTGAAGAAGGAACGATTCTTCTAAAAGGACAAGATATTACAAAAAATAGTATTCGTGAACGAATTCATAATGGAATTGCACATATCCCAGAAGATAGACAAAAAAGAGGTCTTGTTTTGGAATATACGATTGAAGAGAATGTTGTTTTAGAAATCTATAATCAAGAGCCATATTCTAAATTTGGTATTTTAGATAAAGCTGCGATTGCAAAGCATGCTAAGAAAATTATTGAAGAGTTTGACGTTCGTTCAGGTGAAGGAGCTAAAACTGTTGTAGAATCAATGTCTGGTGGTAATCAGCAAAAAGCAATCATTGGACGTGAAATCGAGCTTCAACCAGAATTATTAATTGCATGTCAACCTACTCGTGGACTAGACGTTGGTTCGATTGAGTATATTCACAAAAGATTAATTGAACAAAGAGATAGTGGAAAAGCTGTTCTACTGATTTCTTTAGAGCTTGATGAAGTTTTAAATCTTTCAGATCGTATTGCAATTGTAAATGGTGGGGAAATCATTGACATTGTTGATGCAAAACAAACGAATGAAGATGAATTAGGACTTATGATGGCAGGTATAAAGAGAGGTGAAGGGGCATGAAAAAGGACGGAATCATTTCTTTAATTGCCATTTTATTAGGATTAATCGCTGGTGCAATATTAATTGCAGCAACTGGTAATGATCCAATTGAAGGATTTACGTATTTATTCCAGGGTGGATTACAAAACTCTGAACGTATTGGTAATACATTAGCTACAGCTACACCTCTAATATTAGCTGGACTTTCTGTTGCATTCGCATTTAGAACAGGACTATTTAATATCGGTGCTGCTGGACAAATGTTATTTGGTGGATTTTGTGCAACTGCAGTTGGATTGACATTTGTTGATTTACCATCAATCGTGATCGTTCCTTTAATGATTATTGTTGGTTTTTTAGCGGGAGCTTTATGGGCATTTATCCCAGGTCTTTTAAAAGCTAAATTTAATGTTCATGAAGTTGTTTCTACAATCATGATGAACTGGATTGCTTATTGGACAATTTATTATTTAGTTCCTCAGTATTTTAAAGGTAATACTGAAACTGAATCAAAAAATCTTCCTGATAGTGCTACATTAAAACTGCACTGGTTATCTGATTTATTTGGTGGATCTTATATAAACCTTGGTTTATTTATTGCAGCTATCATGGTAATTGTAATTGCATTTATCATTAATCGTACTGTTTTAGGTTATGAATTAAAAGCCGTAGGATATAATCGCAGTGCTGCAGAATATGCAGGTATCTCTGTAAATCGTAACGTAATATTATCAATGATGATTTCAGGAGGATTAGCAGGTCTTGCTGGAGTTGTTCAATATACAGGTAATGCTTCTACAATTCAAATTGGTATTTTACCATCTGTAGGTTTTGATGGTATTGCTGTAGCCTTATTAGGTATGAATACGCCAATTGGTGTTTTCTTCTCAGCGATTTTCTTTGGTCTTTTATACTCTGGTAAAGGTTTTATGAGTGCAATGACTGCAATTCCACCAGAAATTGCTGATGTTATTATTGCAATCATTATTTATTTCGCTGCTACTAGTGTCTTAATTAAAAAAGTAACGGATTACTTTGGTAAGAAACGTAAGTATAAAAAAGAAGCAGTTGAAAGCAATGTTGGAGAGAAGGTGAAATAAGGCAATGGATACTATCATACAAATTTTCCCATATGCGATTGCCTATACGATTCCTTTATTAATCGTAGCGTTAGGTGGACTATTTTCTGAACGAAGCGGTGTTGTAAATATCGGATTAGAAGGTCTTATGGTTGTTGGTGGCTTTGCAAGTGCATTAACAATTTCAAAATTACAAGAGACAAACCCAGGTGAAGCTTGGGTAATCTGGGTAGGTCTGTTAGTTGCAGTTCTTGCAGGTGCCTTATTCTCATTATTACATGCTTTTGCAAGTATTAATTTAAATGCAGACCAAGTTATTAGTGGGATCGCAATCAACATGATTGCAGGTGCATTAACAATCTTCTTAGCAAGAAATTTAACTGGATCAGGTAATATTCGTGTGAACGGGATGGATCGTGGAGATGTTCGATTCTTAAGTGATATTCCAATTATCGGTGACCTATTCTTTAAAAATGCTTACGCAACAACATGGTTAGTATTACTTATTTTAATTGTTAGTACTTTCGTTATTTATAAAACAAGATTTGGTTTACGATTACGTGCTTGTGGTGAATATCCTCAAGCAGCAGATGCAGCTGGTATTAATGTTTATCGCATTCGTTACTTAGGCGTTATCATTTCTGGTGCATTTTCAGGTTTAGGTGGAGCTATCATTTTAGTAACGTATTCTGGTGAGTTTACTGGAAGTGTTGCTGGATTAGGTTTCCTTGCAATCGCAGCTTTAATTTTTGGTCAATGGAAGCCTCTAGGTATTCTTGCAGCTACATTATTCTTTGGTGTTGCAACAACAGTTGCAAACGTTTCGCAAGTTATTCCAAGCCTGGCGCAAATTCCACCATTAGCATTAAAGCTATTCCCATACGTAGTAACACTTATTGCGTTAGTTATTTTCTCTAAATCATCTCAAGCACCAAAATCAGTTGGTGTTGCATATGAAAAAGGGAAACGTTAATAAAAATATATTTTCAGGAGCTTCCTTTTTGTAGGGAGCTTCTTTTTTTAGATAGAAATTTATGGTAACACACATTTGTTGATTCAAACCTAAGTAACTCCATACTTTATTTTTAGAAATTTGGGTAAACTAAGCTGTAGGTTTTATTTTTGGTAAAATTAGAGATACAATGAAGATATTGGAAATAAGTATAAATAAACACTTTTTGACTGAGGAGGGTTTTTAGGTGAATTTGCTACAGTATAAAAACAGTGAAATAAATGGAATTAAGCTACATGTCATCACTACGGAAAAATTTAAAACAAACTCAATCACATTAAAAGTTCGAGGAAAGCTTGAAGAAGAAACGATTTCTTACAGAGGTATATTACCTTATGTATTGCAAAGTGGAACACAGGAACTTCCTACTAATGGTGAAATAAGAAGAAAGCTTGAAGAATTATACGGAGCAACTTTTTTTGTAGATGTTTCAAAAAAAGGTGACTCTCATGTCATGTCATTTTCCATTGATATTGCTAATGAAAAATACCTTTCTAATCAAAGTACATTATTAAATGAAGCGATTGCGCTAATATCATCAATCTGGCAAAATCCGTATTTAGAAAATGGAAGCTTTTCCACAAAGCATCTTGAAACTCAAAAACGTAGTCAAATACAACGCATTCAATCAATTAATGATGATAAGCTGAAATATGCAAATCAACGTTTAGTAGAAGAAATGTTTAAAAATGATCCGTATGCTTTACTAGCCAATGGTAAAACAGATGCGGTTAAATCAATTACGACAGAAGAGCTTTATCAATATTATCAAACTTCATTACAACAAGATTTAATTGATTTATATATCGTTGGGGATGTATCATTCGAACAATGCCAAGCGCTTGTAGAGGAAAATTTTAAAAATACGAGTGTTGAACAAAAAGGTTTCGATACAGTTAAAGCTGGTGCAATTGAATCTCCCCAAGAAATTATTGAAGAGCAGAAATTAAATCAAGCAAAATTACATATTGGATATACAACAGGTGTATCAATACAAGACCCTGAATATTTTGCTCTGCAAGTATTCAACGGATTATTTGGAGGTTATTCGCATTCAAAGCTATTTATCAATGTTCGAGAAAAAAATAGCTTAGCATATTATGCTGCATCACGTTTTGAAAGCCATAAGTCGATTCTAATGGTAATGTCAGGTATTGCGAATGAAAATTATGAAAAAGCAACGACGATTATTGCCGAGCAGCTTGAGGAAATGCGAAAAGGTAATTTCACAGAGGATGAAATTGCGCAAACAAAATTAGTTATTAAAAATAGTCTTTTAGAAGGTATGGATACTGCCTACGGAATTATTGAAACATTATTTAATGATCACGCAGGTGGTAACGAACGTGCTATTGAAGAATGGATTCCAGCCATCGAAAAAGTTACAAAAGAAGAAATTATTCAAGTTGCAAATAAAATCAAACTTCACACAACATACTTCTTAAAAGGTCAGGAGGGAGCATAATGGAAAAGCAATACTTTGAACAACTTAATGAAACTCTTTATTTTGAGGAGATGGACAATGGATTAAAAGTTTATATACTCCCAAAACAAGGCTACAATAAAACCTATGCTACCTTTACGACTAAGTATGGTTCAATTGATTCTGAATTTATTCCACTTGGAAAAGAAGAGAAGTTGGTCGTTCCAGATGGAATTGCACACTTTTTAGAGCATAAACTTTTTGAGAAAAAAGATGGTGACGTATTCCAAGTTTTTAGTAAGCAAGGTGCATCTTCTAATGCATTTACAAGCTTTACAAGAACAGCATATTTATTTTCAGCAACAAACAATGTTGACCAAAATTTAATTACCTTATTAGATTTTGTGCAGGATCCATATTTCTCTGATCAAAGTGTAGAAAAAGAAAAAGGCATCATAGGCCAAGAAATTAAAATGTACGAAGATAATCCGGACTGGAGACAATATTTTGGAATGATTGCGTCTTTATATGGAAAGCATCCAGTTAGAACAGACATAGCTGGAACAGTTGAATCTATTTCTAACATTACGAAAGAATTATTATATACTTGCTATGAAACGTTCTACCATCCAAGCAATATGTTATTTTTCGTAGTAGGACCAGTTGACCCTGAGAAAACAATGACACTCATTAAAGAAAATCAAAACAAAAAAACATTTAAAGATGCAAATGAAATCAAAAGATTTTTCCCAGAAGAAACAGCAAGTTCTGCAGAAAAGAAGAAAGTGTTACATATGAATGTACAATCTTCAAAAGTTTTAGTTGGTGTAAAGGATTTTCAAGCACCAAAAAAAGGTTCAGAATTATTGAAGCATGAGTTGACTGTTTCTTTATTACTCGATTATTTATTTGGCAAAGGATCAAACACGTATCAAGAAATGTACGAAGAAGGGCTAATAGATGATACGTTTTCATATGATTACTCTGCTGAGAATGGATTTGCTTTTGCAATCATTGGCGGGGACTCAACCTCCCCAGAAAAATTATCAGCAAAAATTAAAGAAGTCCTATTAGACGCAAATTCACTCCAATGGGAAAAAGAAATCGTAGATCGTGTAGTGAAAAAGAAAATCGGCGGATTTTTACGTTCACTTAATTCACCTGAATATATCGCAAATCAATTTACAAGATATGCATTCTTAGATATGAATTTATTTGACATCGTTAGTGTGTTACAATCTATTACAGTAGAGGATTTAAAATCAAGTGTTAGTCATTTAATAAATGAAGACTATATGAGTGAATTCTTTGTACTTCCTCATTAAAAGAGAAGGCATCCTTTATAGGATGCCTTTTATTTGAAAAGCGGAAGGGATTTGCTATAAGCCCCTACAAGCATAAGCATAACACAATGATGATGCTTTTATGATTTTTTAGGAGCTTTAGCTTATGAACTTATAAGGCAGAATATAGAAGTCTTACTATTGGAGAAAATAAAATGAGAAAAAGAGTTTTGGTTGTTGGGGCAAGTGGAGATATAGGGTTAGCGATATCTCAAAAATGTATTGAAGAAAAGTATGATTTGATCGCACATTACAATCGTAATCATCAAAGTGTAAATCAATTGGTAGATCTGGCAAAAGAGAATGAAGTAGATTGTCAAATTGTCCAAGCGGATTTATCGAATGAACTAGGTGTTTTTGATTTACTCTCAAAAATAAATAATCACTCTGAAATAGATTCAATTATTTATGCATCCGGACAATCTGTTTTTGGGTTAATAACGGATGCTAGCGATGATGAAATTGATAAAATGACTCAATTACATATTAAAAGTTTGATTAAACTAGTTAATCATTTTATACCGAAAATGGTATCAAAAAAAACAGGTAGTATTGTTGTTATTTCTTCTATTTGGGGCCAAATTGGTGCATCTTGTGAAGTTTTATATTCTACTACGAAAGGTGCTCAAAATGCTTATGTAATGGCATTAGCTAAAGAGTTAGGACCAAGTGGAATTCGTGTAAATGCTGTAGCACCCGGTGCTGTAAAAACGAATATGTTAAATTCATTTAGTGAAGAAGAATTACAAAGTATAGCAGACGAAATTCCATTAAATAGATTAGCCATTCCAAATGAAATAGCAAATACTACTCTATTTCTTATTTCCGAACAATCTTCGTATATAACCGGCCAAATTCTAGGAGTAAATGGCGGATGGCACACTGCCTAGTGAATGTAAGTCTTGAAAGTTTGTTAATTCACATATTTTACCTTTTCTATTAGGGTAAAATCGTTTATTATAAAAGGTAGAGTAAAAGTAGTTATAATGAGGGGGTATAAGTATGCAGTTAGTTGAATGGTACTTTGAGTATGAAATACATAAGAATCGCCCTGGACTACTTGGAGATATTGCTTCACTTATTGGTATGTTAGGGATTAATATTTTAACAATTAATGGTGTTGATACGATGAAGCGTGGCATGCTACTTGGTTGTGAAAATGATGATCAAATTACTAGATTTGAATCAATTTTAAATACAATGGACAATATAACTATAATTAAATTAAGAAAACCGACACTTAGAGATCGTTTAGCAGTTAGGCATGGTACATATATTCAACGCGATGAAGATGATAAAAAAACATTCAGATTCGTTCGTGATGACTTAGGGATGCTAGTAGATTTTATGGCTGAGTTATTTAAGATGCCAGGACATAAGCTAATTGGAATTAGAGGTATGCCTCGTGTTGGTAAAACTGAATCAATTGTAGCGGCAAGCGTTTGTGCAAATAAACGTTGGTTATTCGTATCATCAACGTTAATAAAGCAAACTTTAAGAAGTCAATTAATAGAAGATGAGTATAATGCTGAAAATGTATTTATTATAGATGGAATACTATCTCATAGAAGAGCAAATGAGCAACATTGGCAATTAGTTCGTGAAATCATGGCAATGCCTTCTGTAAAAGTAGTAGAGCATCCTGACGTATTTGTGCAACAGACTGAATACTCATTAGAAGATTTTGATTACATAATAGAACTAAGAAATGATGAAAACGAAGAAATTAAATATGAACTAGTAGACCAAAATAAAGATGGACACAACTCGTTCTCAATGTTTGATTTTTAAAGTTAGTTGGGGTGTAAATTGTGACAGAATTAGGAAAAATATTACGAGAAGCTAGAGAAGCTAAAGGTTTATCGATCGATGATGTGCAAGAATTAACAAAGATACAAAAACGCTATTTAGAAGCGATTGAAGAAGGTAACTATGAAATATTACCTGGACAGTTTTACGTACGTGCTTTTATACGTCAGTATGCAGAAACAGTAAATGTTGATGTTTCTAATTTCTTAGTTGAAAAAACAACTGTAGAAGACTCGGATGAAGGGTCGAATCATGTAGAAGAAGTTAAACATGAGGAAATACCAACACGTTCTTCAAAACTTAAAGAACCATTAGGTGTGAATGTGAAGTCATCACGTGTAATGGATTATTTACCAAAGATATTAATTGCCATACTGATTATTGGCATTTGTATTCTAATTTATGTGATGTTCCCAACAAAAGATAACGATAACAATTCTGCAAATACAAATCAATCTAATTCAAATTCAGAAATTGAAAAACCTGAAAATAATGTTTTAGATGAAACAAATAAAGATGACCAAGAAACAAATGAAGATACTAAAGATGATGCTACTATGGACGAAGAAAATCCACCAGAAGAAGCGACTCAAAAAATTACTGTAGATTCTGCTGAAGGTAAATATACAACTGTTTCATTAACTGGAACTGAAGTATTTAAACTAGAAGTAATTGGCGCTACAGGTGATGTGTACCTAGGTATTAAAAATAAAGCTGGATCATCACTGTTTGCAGGTATGATTAATAAATCTAAAAATCAAACTTTTGATTTTACTGATGAAGAAGAAGTAACTTTAAATATTGGTGCAACACAGGCTGTTGAATTAAGAATCAACGATGAAGTATTTGAATTCCCTGTTAGTCCATCGGAATCAGTTCACCAATATATTACGATTAAAAATTTAAAAATGAATCAATAGTCATCTTCAAGATGGCTTTTATTCATTTCTCATAAATTAGCTTCATTTTTTAGAAAGTTTTGGAGGTTTTTTACCATGAATTTACCAAATAAGATTACAGTATCAAGGGTATGTTTAATACCACTATTTATGATTGTTGTGTTAATTGACTTTGGATGGGGGAATGTTACGTTACTTGGTGATTCCATACCAGTTAATCATCTCGTAGGCGCGGCTATCTTTATTCTAGCATCCGTTACTGATTTTATAGATGGTCATTTTGCACGTAAATATAACCTAGTAACAAACTTTGGGAAGTTTTTAGACCCCCTTGCAGACAAGTTACTAGTTTCTTCAGCATTAATTATATTAACTGATTTTCATTATGTACCAGCATGGATTACAATTGTGATTATTAGCAGAGAATTTGCCGTAACTGGGCTAAGAATGATTTTGGCTGGTTCTGGTGAAGTACATGCGGCAGCAATGCTTGGGAAAATTAAGACATGGGCTCAGATTGTCGCAATTTCAGCTTACTTCTTACATGATTTCCCATTAAACTTCTTACCATTTTCAATTGCTGACGTATCTCTATGGGTTGCACTTTTCTATACGGTGTACTCTGGTTGGGATTACTTCTATAAAAATAGAGAAATTCTTATTAAATCAATGTAAGCTGTATGAATTGGAGGAAATGATATGAAAAAGGCTGAAATTATTGCGGTTGGAACCGAGCTTCTTTTAGGCCAAATTGCGAATACCAATGCTCAATTTTTAGCTAAACACTTGTCTACTTTAGGTTATCACCATCATTTCCAAACTGTCGTAGGAGATAATGCAGAACGACTAAAGCATGTATTAGATGTTGCTACATCCCGTAGTGATCTCATCATATTAACTGGTGGGCTAGGGCCAACTAAAGATGATTTAACAAAGGAAGTTGTCGCTGAATATCTAAATGAAACATTAGTCATTCATGAACCTTCATTGCAATTTATCGAACAATATTTCATAAAAGTAAATCGTCCGATGACAGAGAATAATAAAAAACAAGCTTTGGTTATTAACAACGCACATGTTTTAATGAATCATAATGGAATGGCTCCTGGGATGGTTTATGAAGCTGAAAACAAACAATTCGTTCTTTTGCCAGGTCCCCCAAAAGAAATGATTCCAATGGTAGAAAATGAGTTAATTCCTTATTTCTTAAAAGGAAAAGAAACTAACACAATTGTATCAAAGGAACTTAAGTTTTTTGGTATTGGTGAGTCTATTTTAGAGACAAAGATTATTGATTTACTTGAAAATCAGTCGAACCCAACGATCGCTCCTTTAGCGAGTGAAGGTGAGGTTATGCTTAGAGTTACTGCAAGTGCAGAGGATGAAGGAGCTGCTAATAAATTAATAGAGCAAGCTGAACATCAAATTAGAGAACGTGTTGGACAATTTATTTATGGCTCAAATGGCGATAATTTGTTCATCGTACTTTCAAAAAAATTAAAAGAACACAATCTATCAATTTCAGCAGCTGAAAGCTTAACAGGTGGATTGTTTAGTAAAAGAATGACAGATATTCCTGGTAATTCGTCAATCTTTAAAGGAAGTATTGTATGTTATTCAAATGAAATGAAACAAAATCTATTAAATGTGCCAAAGGAATTACTAGATAAAGAAGGTGCAGTGAGTATTGAATGTGCTAAGTCATTAGTTGAAAACATTCAAAGTATCTCTCGAAGTGATGTTTCTATCAGCTTTACTGGGGAAGCGGGACCAAATGCTGCAGAAGAAGTACCAGTAGGAAAGGTTTATATTGGTATTAAAATAGCTAATGCTCCTACCATTGTAAAAGAATTCCAATTTAGCGGAAGTAGAGAACAAATTAGGCTTTCTAGCGTGAAAAACGGAGCAAGTTTACTCGTGAAATTAATTAATGAAAGTCAAGACTTATAAATCATAACTGTATATTTTATAATAAAAAAGCTCGGTTAAATTGCCGAGTTTTTTAATTTTTACGTACTTAATTTAATAGATTTTTAGTTTTATAGTCGTTAAAATACGAAACAAGCGTTTCTATTCTGAGAAATTCTACTTTAAATATAAAAAATATCGAATAAATGTTCTATTTTTTTGTTGGCAAACGAACAAAAAACAGTTATGATATAAATATAAGATATATAAATGGATTGTAATTTGAGGAGGAAAACAAATGAGTGATCGTCAAGCTGCTTTAGAAATGGCTTTAAAACAAATAGAAAAACAATTTGGTAAAGGTTCAATTATGAAGCTTGGAGAGCAAACTGATCGCCAAATTTCAACTATTTCTAGTGGATCGCTAGCACTAGATGTAGCATTAGGTGTAGGTGGTTATCCAAGAGGTCGAATTATTGAAATTTACGGTCCTGAGAGTTCAGGTAAAACAACTGTAGCGCTTCATGCGATTGCAGAAGTTCAAGCTCAAGGTGGACAAGCGGCATTTATTGATGCTGAGCATGCATTAGATCCTATTTATGCTCAAAAGTTAGGCGTCAATATCGATGAATTATTATTATCTCAACCAGATACAGGGGAACAAGCACTTGAAATTGCAGAAGCATTAGTTCGAAGTGGTGCAATCGATATTATTGTTGTCGATTCAGTTGCAGCTTTAGTTCCAAAAGCTGAAATTGAAGGAGAAATGGGAGATGCACACGTAGGTTTACAAGCTCGATTAATGTCACAAGCATTACGTAAGCTTTCTGGTGCAATCAATAAATCAAAAACAATTACAATCTTTATTAACCAAATTCGTGAAAAAGTAGGGGTAATGTTCGGTAACCCTGAAACAACACCAGGTGGCCGTGCGTTAAAATTCTATTCATCTGTACGTTTAGAAGTGCGTCGTGCTGAACAGTTAAAACAAGGTAATGATATTGTTGGTAACAAAACGAAAATTAAAGTTGTTAAAAATAAAGTAGCGCCTCCGTTCAGACAAGCAGAAGTGGATATTATGTACGGAGAAGGGATCTCTAAAGAAGGAGAAATCCTGGATATAGGTTCTGATTTAGATATCGTTCTTAAGAGTGGAGCTTGGTATTCATATAATGAAGAGCGTCTTGGACAAGGGCGTGAAAATGCTAAGCAATTCTTAAAAGAAAATAGAGATATTCGTGATACTGTTAAAGCATCTATTCGTGAGCACTATGGTTTAGATAAACCTGTAACTGTACCTGATGAAGATGAAGATCAATTTTCTTTATTAGATGAGTAAGCTTTTGAAATGATGAATTAACTACTTAGTATTATTTATCTAAATAGTTAGTTGTTTAATTTAGTAAAAAGCGGGTGCTTCCGATGAGCACTCGCTTTTTTTCTGACATTAAAAGAAGGTGTATTTTAGTAAGTTTTTCTCATTATAGGATTGTAGCAATGAAACCAATTTAATAAATAATGGGATAGATTTATAAATAGTATTGAATAAATAAAGACGAATTTTTTCCTATATATTTTTCTTTTGTAGTATAAAATTTTAAATTTCATGTATGAAATCTAGTAAAAATGTAATAAATATTGATAAATCAAGCAAGTAAGCAGGTTACAAGGCTTGACATCATTTGGTAAGAGATTTAATATTTAAGTGTATATTCTAAAAAAATATTACTTTGAAATGAAAAATTGAATTTTAATGTGCTGTATGTTGATGCAATTTATTAATACAATATACAAGCCGACAAAAATGAAACTAATTAAATAGCAAGAGGAGGTGAAATCATGGGTGCACAAGATATAATTTGGATCATCTTCGTATTGCTTGCCACTTTCGGAGTCGGTTACGTTGTTGGATTTTTTGTTCGTAAGTCCATTGCAGAAGCTAAAATTAATGGCGCAACTAATCATGCAAATCAAATTATTGAAGATGCTAAACGTGATTCAGAATCAATTAAGAAAGAAGCTTTATTAGAAGCAAAGGACGAAATCTTCAAAATTCGTACAGATGCAGAAAACGAAATTCGAGATCGTCGTAGTGAAATACAAAAGCAAGAAAATCGTTTGATGCAAAAAGAAGAGAATCTTGACCGTAAAGATGATGGACTTTCTAAACGTGAGTCTGTACTTGAAAGAAAAGAGGAATCTCTTGTTTTAAAACAACAGCAGATAGAAGAACTGGAAAGCAAGATAGAGGCATTAATTGCTGCTCAGCAAGAAGAGTTAGAACGTATTTCTAGCTTAAATCGTGAAGAAGCAAGACAGTTAATTCTTTCTAAAGTCGAAAATGAGCTATCCCATGAAACAGCAATTTTAGTTAAAGAAACAGAAGCTCGTGCAAAAGAAGAAGCTGATAAGAAAGCAAAGGATATCTTATCATTAGCAATCCAGCGTTGTGCTGCAGATCATGTTGCTGAGACAACAGTATCTGTTGTAAATCTTCCAAATGATGAAATGAAAGGTCGTATTATCGGTCGAGAAGGTCGAAACATACGTACTTTAGAAACATTAACAGGTATTGATTTAATTATTGATGATACGCCTGAAGCTGTTATTTTATCAGGTTTTGATCCAATTCGTCGTGAAACTGCGAGAATTGCATTAGATAAATTAGTACAAGATGGTCGAATCCATCCAGCTAGAATTGAAGAAATGGTTGAAAAATCAAGACGTGAAGTAGATGAGTACATACGTGAAGTCGGTGAACAAACTACTTTTGAAGTTGGCGTTCATGGAATTCACCCAGACTTAATTAAAATATTAGGTCGTCTGAAATTTAGAACTAGTTATGGTCAAAATGTGTTAAAGCACTCAATGGAAGTTGCAAATCTAGCGGGTCTAATGGCAGCTGAGCTTGGCGAAGATGCAAAGCTAGCTAAACGCGCAGGATTACTTCACGATATTGGTAAAGCAATTGACCATGAAGTAGAAGGTAGCCACGTTGAAATCGGTGTTGAACTAGCGACTAAGTATAAAGAACATCCAGTAGTTATTAATAGTATCGCATCTCACCACGGTGATACTGCTCCTACATCAATTATTGCTGTATTAGTAGCAGCTGCCGATGCATTATCTGCAGCTAGACCAGGTGCAAGAAGTGAAACATTAGAAAACTATATTCGTCGTTTAGAAAAGCTAGAAGAGATTTCTGAATCGTATGAAGGTGTTGAAAAGTCATTCGCTATTCAAGCTGGACGTGAAGTACGAATCATGGTGAAACCAGATACGATTGATGATTTACAAGCTCATAGATTAGCAAGAGATATAAGAAAACGTATAGAAGATGAACTGGATTATCCAGGACATATCAAAGTTACGGTTATTCGTGAAACTCGCGCTGTTGAGTATGCAAAATAAAGTGGCAATTGCCACTTTATTTTCTTTTATGTGAAATAATTGGAGCTCCAACTATGCAATCTGATCTTTATCATGGATGAAAGATTTTGATTGTGCTAGTAAAGGAGCTTTTCATATTTTTGGGTAATATATAGGTAAGATATTTGTATGTTCAATGAACAGGACATGCAAATTTGGAAGGATGTAAAAAGATGAGAATTTTGTTTATTGGTGATGTAGTAGGTTCAAATGGTAGAGATATGGTAAAAACACATTTACAGTCTTTAAAAAGGAATTTTAGTCCTTCAGTAACGATCATAAATGGTGAAAATGCAGCACATGGTAAAGGGATTACAGAGAAAATCTATCGTGAATTTTTAGAATTAGGTGCGCAAGCAGTTACACTCGGTAACCATGCATGGGATAAAAAAGAAATATTTGAATTTATTGATCACGCAAAGTATCTAGTAAGACCAGCAAATTACCCAGAAGGTACACCTGGAAATGGTCTAGTATTTTTAAACTTTAATGATGTTGAAATTGCAGTGATTAATCTACAAGGAAGAACATTCCTACCAGCAATTGATTGCCCGTTTAAAAAGGCCGATGAATTAATCAAACTAGCAAAGAAAAGAACGAATATCATTTTTGTCGATTTCCACGCAGAAGCTACAAGTGAGAAAATAGCTATGGGATGGTATTTAGATGGCCGAGTAACAGCAGTTGTAGGTACGCATACACATGTTCAAACAGCCGATGAAAGAGTCTTACCTGAGGGAACTGCATTTATAACTGATGTTGGAATGACTGGGCCATATGATGGAGTGCTTGGGGTTACAAAGGATGCGGTATTAAAAAAATTCTTAACAAATCTTCCAGTACGCTTTGAAGTAGATGAAGGAAGAGGTCAGCTTAGTGGTGTAATCATTGAGTTAGATAAGAATTCCGGAAGAGCAAAATCAATAAAACGTATCCAAATTAATGATGATCATCAAGCTTTATTATCTTAATTAAAAGAATAGTAAAAATTTTTAAAAAACTTTAAAAATTTAGCAGGAATATCTTCTTGTTATCAAGAATAGTTTTTATTGTACACAATAATAGCTTTTTTAGTAACAAGGAGGATCTAGGAATGGAAATATTAAAAGTTTCAGCAAAATCAAACCCTAATTCTGTAGCAGGAGCACTTGCAGGTGTATTAAGAGAGCGTGGCTCGGCAGAGATTCAAGCAATCGGCGCTGGTGCATTAAACCAAGCTGTGAAAGCAGTTGCAATTGCAAGAGGATTTGTAGCACCAAGCGGAGTGGATTTAATTTGTATCCCTGCTTTTACAGATATTCAAATCGATGGGGAAGAGCGTACAGCGATCAAATTAATCGTTGAACCTCGTTAATAATAACAACCTGTTAGCAACATGCGAGCAGGTTGTTTTATTTTGCATTTTTTTAAATTTCATCCATGTTATCATGAATATGATAGAATAGTGTAAAAAGTCTAATAAATCGAAAGGAAGTTACGATATGAAAATATTTGATGCACATTGTGACGTGTTGATGAAACTATTGGAAAAGCCTTCAATCAATTTTCATAATGGTGAGACGTTACAAGTTTCAGTTGAAAAATTGAAACAAGGAAATAGCAAAGTACAATGCTATGCAATTTATATTCCTGAAAGTATACATAAATTAGTAAAATTTGATGCGGCATTGCAATGTGTCACTCTTTTTTATGAAAAAATTGCAATTTCTGAGAATAATATTAAAGTAATTCGGACAAAAGAAGATGAGGCGACATTACAATCACATGAAATGGGTGCAATTTTAACGTTAGAGGGCTGTGACGCATTATTAGGTGATATTAATCGTTTAAAAATACTTCACCGTCTAGGCGTACGTAGTGTCGGTTTAGTATGGAATTTTGCCAATGAGGCAGCTGATGGTATTCTTGAAGAACGAAATGGTGGACTAACGAATTTTGGAAGAAGTGTAGTTCATTACTTAAATGAGCATAATATGTGGTGTGATCTTTCTCATTGTAGTGAAGCAGCTTTTTGGGACGCATTTCATCAAGCGAAATATCCAACTGCTACACATTCAAATGCAAAATCAATTTGTAAAAACCCAAGAAACTTAAGTAACGAGCAATTAAAAGCCATGTTTAGTCGTAATGCAATAGTAGGCATTAATTTTTATCCGCCATTTGTAGTAGATGAGGGTACTGCATCAATATCTGATTTGATTAAACATATTGATCATATGTGTGCTCTTGGCGGTGAAAAATGTATCGCGATGGGCTCGGATTTTGATGGAATCGAAATTCATCCAACGAATTTAAATCATGTTGGACAATATCAAAATCTAACAAATGAACTCCTTAAATTTTATACTGAAGAACAAGTAAAAGGCTTTATGTACAACAATTATTCATCCTATATTCATTTTAAATAACGTGTTATTTGTTCAGAATAATAAAAATATAAAAATTATAGGAATAATTTGTGCTAAAATCATTGATTTTTTTGAATATAAGGTCTAGAATTGAAAGCGAATTAACTCATATCAAAAGATATGTTTTAAATCGCTTTCATTCTTTTTATAAAAAAATGAATGATATGCAAATATGCAATATTTTAATTTTTAATTTACTACGAATGAGGGCATTCAAAGGGGTGTAGGAAATGATAGAACAACTTTCATGGAAAGTTGGAGGACAACAGGGTGAAGGTATCGAAAGTACAGGAGAAATATTTGCAATTGCGTTAAACCGTTTAGGTTATTATTTATACGGCTACCGCCATTTCTCTTCACGTATTAAAGGTGGTCACACAAATAATAAAATTCGTGTAAGTACAACTGAAGTTCGTGCAATTTCAGATGACTTAGATATTTTAGTAGCCTTTGACCAAGAAACGATCGATGTGAACTTTTATGAATTACGCAAAGGCGGTATCGTAATCGCTGATGCTAAATTTAATCCAACAATTCCAGATTCAACGGATGTAACACTTTATTCAATTCCATTTACAGACTTAGCAACTGAACTAGGTACTTCATTAATGAAAAACATGGTTGCAGTTGGAGCATCAAGTGCAATTTTAGGTTTATCAATTGATGTATTTAGAGAAGTAGTTGATGAAATTTTCGGTAAAAAAGGTCAACAAATTGTAGAGAAAAACATTGAAGCAATCGCACGCGGAGCAGAAGAAATGAGAGAAATGCTTGGCGTTAATGTAAATAAAATGCAATTATCTAGCGCAGACGGTAAAAAACGTATGTTCTTAATCGGAAATGATGCGATCGCAATGGGTGCACTTGCTGGTGGTTCACGTTTTATGGCAGCGTATCCAATTACACCTGCATCTGAGATTATGGAATACTTAATTAAAAAATTACCTAAATTCGGTGGAGCTGTAATTCAAACTGAAGATGAGATTGCTGCATGTACAATGGCGATTGGTGCTAACTACGCTGGTGTACGTACACTTACTGCATCTGCTGGTCCTGGTCTATCATTAATGATGGAAGCAATCGGCCTTTCAGGTATTACTGAAGTTCCATTAGTAATCGTTGATACACAACGTGGTGGTCCAAGTACTGGTCTTCCTACAAAACAAGAACAATCAGATTTAATGGCTATGATCTACGGTACTCACGGTGAGATTCCTAAAGTAGTAATCGCTCCAAGTACAGTTGAAGAAGCATTCTACGATATGGTGGAAGCGTTTAACGTAGCTGAAGAATATCAAGTTCCAGTAATCTTAATTACAGACCTACAGTTATCTTTAGGTAAACAAACAGTAGAACCACTTCAATTTGACAAAGTTCAAATTCGTCGCGGTAAGTTTGATTACAACATGGAGCTTCCTGTATCTGAGAATAAAGAATACTTCAAGCGTTATGAAGTGACAGAAGATGGCGTTTCTCCACGTGTAGTACCAGGTATGAAAGGTGGAATTCACCACGTAACTGGTGTTGAACATGATGAAACAGGTAAGCCTTCTGAATCACCAATTAATCGTAATCAACAAATGGATAAGCGTATGCGTAAGTTAAATAACCTACGTTTCCCTAACCCTGTATTAGTAAATGCAAAACATGAAGATGCTGATGTATTATTAGTAGGCTTCAACTCAACTCGTGGTGCTATAGAAGAAGCTATGGTACGTTTAGAGCAAGATGGTATTAAAGTTAACCATGCTCATGTTCGTTTAATTCACCCATTCCCAACAGCGGAGCTTTTACCAGAACTGAAAAAAGCTAAACGTGTGATCGTTGTTGAGAACAATGCTACAGGTCAATTAACAAGCATCATTAAAATGAACTGTGGTCATGCAGAAAAGATTTCAAGCTTATTAAAATATGATGGAAATCCTTTCCTACCAAAAGAAATTTACAACACTTGTAAGGAAGGAGTTGTTCTAAATGGCAACATTTAAAGAATTTCGTAATAACGTTAAACCAAACTGGTGCCCTGGATGTGGAGATTTCTCAGTACAAGCTTCAATTCAACGTGCAGCAGCAAATGTTGGTTTAGAACCGGATAACCTTGCAGTTGTATCTGGTATCGGATGTTCTGGTCGTATTTCAGGATATATTAACTCTTATGGTTTACATGGTATCCATGGTCGTTCTCTTCCAATTGCACAAGGTGTAAAAATGGCTAACCGTGATCTTACTGTTATCGCTTCTGGTGGTGACGGAGATGGATTCGCTATCGGTTTAGGACATACTATCCATGCAATTCGTCGTAACATCGACATTACTTATATCGTAATGGATAACCAAATTTACGGATTAACTAAAGGTCAAACGTCACCTCGTAGTGATGTAGGCTTCAAAACGAAGAGTACACCACAAGGTTCAGTTGAATCAGCTCTTTCTGTAATGGAAATGGCGTTAACTGCTGGTGGAACTTTCGTAGCACAAAGTTTCTCAAGTGACTTAAAAGAATTAACTTCATTAATCGAGCAAGGTATTAACCATAAAGGTTTCTCTTTAATCAACGTATTTAGTCCATGTGTTACTTATAATAAAGTAAACACTTATGACTGGTTTAAAGAAAACCTTGTGAAGCTTTCTGATGTTGAAGGGTATGATCCATCAAATAAAGAAATGGCTATGCAAACATTAATGCAAAATAAAGGTTTAGTAACTGGTCTAATCTACCAAAACAAAGAACAAAAATCTTACCAAGAATTAATTTCTGGTTACAGTGAAGATCCACTAGTAGAATCTGATCTTCAATTAGAAAAAGATCAATTCGAAAAATTAGTTGCTGAATTTATGTAATATAAAAGAACTCCTCATTTTTGAGGAGTTTTTTTGTTTTTCATACGATGGTATACGGATTTAAGTATCGATGCATAGTATGAAAAACAGGAGATTTTTAGGATGAAAATAAAACAATTCTGTATTGCCTTTTTCTATATTTATTTCTTAACTTTTACATTGAACTTAGTGCTAAAGAGAGCAGTAAGCATTTTATTAGTACTGAAACGGTTCGATTTAAAGGAGAAAATTCATACTGGTCAATAGATTTGCATGAATATTTAATTGGCAATGAAATCAGTTTGGAATCTTTTATCGCATACAAAGGCTCGATTCATTTACTAAATATCCCTTCATCAAGAGCTCATACATTTATATCAGATCAACAATTTAGAGTTCATTAAGCATTTACATTAAATCGTCAAGGTAAATATCATATAAAAACAAATGAATGTTATGGATGTCGAATGCTAAATCATCAAGAGTATATCAATGCTGAGATTCATTGGGGACATAAAATTAGTAATCTAAAATTAAAGAGAGTTAAAACCCAATAAATAATAATGAACTAATAATGAATACCTATAAATGAAAACGGTTTATAGTGAATGACGCTTTTATATCATTTTTATAAGATAATACTTACTGTTTAGACCTTTCTTTTTGCGCAACGTAGATTGTATATTGTAGAATAACGTTATATACTAGAGTAATGTGTAATGTTGCGATGAAAGGAGATTGTTAAATGAACGAACAACAACGCCTTCAAGGCACTAATATAAATAATTCAAAAGATAAAAATGATAAAGATTATAGTAAGTACTTTGAAAAAGTTTATCAAGCTCCTTCCTTAGCTGATGCAAAACGTCGTGGTAAGGAAGAAGTAATGTATGATAGAGGCTTCGAAATACCAGAGGAAATGAGAAATTCTGGTGTTGGTAAGAAGTTTTTAATTCGTACTTACGGATGTCAAATGAATGAGCATGATACAGAAGTTATGGCTGGTATCTTAACTACGATGGGATATGAAGTTGCAACATCTGTGGAGGATGCAGATATTATTCTTTTAAATACTTGTGCGATTCGTGAAAATGCAGAAAACAAAGTATTTGGAGAAATTGGACATTTAAAACCGCTTAAACTTCAAAGACCGGACCTTTTAATCGGTATTTGTGGCTGTATGTCACAAGAGGAAGCAGTCGTAAATCGTATACTTCAAAAACATTCTTTCATAGATATGGTTTTTGGTACTCATAATATTCATAGACTACCATTTATCATTCAAGAAGCTATGTTTAGTAAAGAAATGGTGATTGAAGTATGGTCAAAAGAAGGGGACGTTATTGAGAACCTTCCAAAAGTTCGTCGTGGCGAAATTAAAGCTTGGGTTAATATTATGTATGGTTGCGACAAGTTCTGTACGTATTGTATCGTTCCTTATACGCGTGGTAAAGAGCGTAGTCGTAAACCTGAAGATATTATTAATGAAGTACGTGAACTTGCTCGTTTAGGCTACAAAGAAGTAACACTATTAGGACAAAACGTTAATGCATATGGCAAAGACTTTGAAGATGGGACATACGGTCTTGGTCATTTAATGGATGAAATCCGTAAGATTGGTATTCCTCGTGTACGCTTTACGACAAGTCATCCTCGCGATTTTGATGATCATCTAATTGATGTATTAGCTAAAGGTGGCAATTTAATGCCACATATTCACTTACCTGTACAATCAGGTAGTTCAGAAGTTCTTAAAATGATGTCACGTAAATATGATCGTGAACATTATCTTGGTTTAGTGAAAAAGCTAAAAACTGCAATGCCTAATATCTCATTTACGACAGATATCATTGTAGGTTTCCCAAATGAAACTGATGAACAGTTTGAAGAAACAATGACATTATATGAAGAAGTAGGTTTCGATCTAGCATTCACGTTTATTTATTCACCACGCGAAGGTACGCCTGCTGCGAAAATGATTGATAATGTACCAGAGCATGTGAAAAAGGAACGTTTACAACGTTTAAATGCTGTTGTTAATCAAAAAGCAAACGAATTTAATAAACGATTCGAAGGTCAAATTCTTGAAGTATTAGTAGAAGGTGAAAGTAAGAAAAATCCTGATGTTCTAGCAGGATATACGCCTTACAATAAGCTAGTTAACTTCAAGGGGCCAAAATCTATTGTAGGTCAAATCGTAAAAGTTAAAGTTACAAATGCTAAAACATGGTCATTAGACGGTGAATTAGTAGAAGAGCCAGTAGAAGAACCAGTAGAGGTGAGATAATGGGAAAATTTACAAAAGAAGATATCGTTGCACGTGCTAAAGAATTAGCTGTCATGATTTCTGAAACAGAAGAAGTAGACTTTTTTAAACGAGCTGAAGCTCAAATCAATGAAAGCCAAACTGTTAAAACACATATAGAGCAAATTAAATCATTACAAAAGCAAGCAGTAAATCTTGAACATTGGGGCAAGAAAGAAGCATTGAAAAAAGTGGAACAAGAGCTTGAAGAACTGAATGAACAATTAGAATCAATTCCGATCGTTCAAGAATTTCAATCTTCTCAAGTAGAAGTGAATGACTTACTTCAACTGATTGCACACACAATTTCAAATGGTGTAACAGACGAAATTATTAAATCGACTGGTGGAAACTTATTAAGTGGTGAAACTGGTTCAAAAATTGCAAGCAATGCTGGAGCAGGTTGCTCAACAGATGGCTGCAGTCATTAATAAAAAAGACACAATATGCAATCTAAATGAGATTGCTGTTGTGTCTTTTTTTTGATTTTCTTCATGAAAATTCTTCTATCATTCACCTAAACATCTACTATATTCACTTTTCATATTCATATATAAACGGAAAATAATTAAAAAAAACCTCCTCTGACAATTTCGTTCATACTTGTCTTCAAAACGAAATGTGCATGATCGAGCAATTTTTTCTTCTCTGATCTCTTAAAAAAGTTACGAAAGATACTTCAAAAACTCTTTAAAACATAGGAATGATGCGGTTTCATCATAAATTTAAATGTTTATTTTTTAATTTCTTTAAGAAACAGTCAACTTTATTAGGCACTCGTCATACAATTTATCATCACATGTTTTTTTAACTTGTATAAAAGAATTTTCATGTCATTAACACATTCCGCTAATGTCACGCATAGAATGAAATGAAAATGGAACGAGGAGGGTCACACCTATGTCTGAATACAGAGAGATCATAACGAAGGCAGTCGTAGGAAAAGGCAAGAAATACAATAGAAGCACTCATACAATCACACCAAGTCACACACCATCAAGTATACTAGGCTGCTGGGTTATTAATCATGTATATGATGCTAAAAAAGTAAAAGAAGGAGTAGAGGTATCAGGTAAATATGATATCAATATTTGGTACTCCTATAGTGACAATACGAGAACAGAGGTTGTACAAGAATCAGTAAAATATCATGAGCTGGTAAAATTAAAATACAGAGATGATAATTTTACTGGAGAAGATTGTGAAGTAATTGCAAAATCATTAAAGCATCCTAATTGCTTAGATGCAGTTATCTCACCTAATGGCAATCGCTTTATCGTGACTGTTGAAAAAGAGGTATTAGTTGAAGTTGTGGGTGAAACAAAAGTAGTTGTTGTCGTAGCTCCAGATGGTGCTTACGACGGTGATGATTTCTATGAATTAGATGATGAGTTTGAAGAATTAGATCCAGATTTTATTTTAGATGGCGAAGAAGAATAATGAAGGCTAGGAAGGTGAAACTTCCTAGCTTTTTCTTATTGTTAAAAATAAAAGAAACATTTAACAATACGAGTAAGTAAACGAAAAGCCTTCGTCAAAATGTGATATAATATGCAAAGAATGTTTTTTGATGGAGAGGATAGTATGGCAACTTATACGCCTATGATAGAGCAATATTTAAATATAAAGAAACACTACCAAGATGCATTTTTATTTTTTAGACTTGGTGATTTTTATGAAATGTTTTTTGAAGATGCAATAAAAGCATCAAGAGTTTTAGAAATTACGTTAACTGGACGTGCTGGTGGTTCAGAAGAGAAAATACCGATGTGTGGGGTACCATATCACTCTGCTGCTGGTTATATAGAACAATTAGTAGAAAAAGGATATAAAGTAGCAATATGTGAGCAAGTAGAAGATCCATCTGTTGCAAAAGGTGTTGTTCGACGTGAGGTTGTTCAACTGATTACACCTGGTACTCAAATGGAAGGAAGAACAATTGAAGAGAAACAAAATCATTATATTTCCTCATTGATGGAATTTACACCTACATCATACGGGTTAGTTTGGATTGACCTTACAACTGGTGAAGGAAATGCAATGTTGTTAAAGGGTTCATTAGATGAGGCAGTTTTAAA
The DNA here is from genome assembly GCF_055484705.1 of Gottfriedia sp. ABJ_BB2_2. Classification (NCBI taxonomy): domain Bacteria; kingdom Bacillati; phylum Bacillota; class Bacilli; order Caryophanales; family Bacillaceae; genus Gottfriedia; species Gottfriedia sp. ABJ_BB2_2. Next base: position 745,201 of record NZ_JBVFKR010000001.1, on the reverse strand, counting down.
AATCGCTGCTACTGGGACAAAAGAAGTCGTAGTTGCCGATCATTTTTCTACGAAGGCCATTCAAACGCTTGAAAAAAGTTTTTCAATTACAGTGTCAATTGAAACAAATGATTCATTAACTGAAGAGTTTACAAATGTAGTTAAAACAATTGAACGTGTTGAACTGCAAAAATCTGCGGCAAGATTATTAAACTATTTATCAAAAACGCAAAAACGTACTCTTTCACATTTGCAGCCAATCATTGTCATACACCAGCATGACTTTTTAAATATGGATATGTATTCAATGAGAAATCTGGAATTAGTCGAAACACAACGTTCAAAAAATAAACAAGGATCATTGAATTGGTTATTAGATGAAACAAAAACCGCAATGGGTGGACGTTTACTTAAAAAGTGGATTCAAAGACCGTTAGTAGACGTTAAACAAATAGAAAAACGCTTATCACTTGTTGAACTATTTAATGAAAATTATTTTATACGTGAAGATATTAAAGAACTACTAAAAGGTGTATATGATTTAGAAAGATTAGCAGGAAAGGTTTCGTTTGGTAATGTAAATGCCAGGGACTTATTACAACTGAAGCGTTCACTTCAAAATATTCCTGCGATCAAAGAAACATTAAAAATGATTGATCATGATGAGATTCAATTGTTATTAGACCAAATTGACTCTTGTGATGAACTTGAGGAGCTTTTAGAATCATCAATTGTAGAAGATGCACCTTTATCGATTAAAGAAGGTAACATTATTAAAGATGGTTTTCATAAAACGCTTGATGAATATCGTTTTGTTAGTAAAAATGGGAAAAATTGGCTAATGGAGCTAGAACAACGTGAACGAGACATTACCGGAATTAAGTCACTTAAAATAGGCTATAATCGCATTTTTGGTTACTTTATTGAAGTAACAAGGTCTAATCTGTCACAGCTCCCAGAAGGGCGATATGAACGCAAGCAAACATTAGCAAATGCTGAACGTTTTATAACTGAAGAATTAAAAGAAAAAGAAACATTAATTCTTGAAGCTGAAGAGAAAATGATTGGTTTAGAATACGAATTATTTATTTCGATTCGTGAGCAAGTAAAGCAATATTTAACAAGACTTCAAAAATTAGGACAAGTTATTAGCCAAATAGACGTTTTACAAAGCTTTTCAGTAATAAGTGAAAAATACGGATACGTAAAACCGATATTTACGACTAAACGTGAATATAAGGTTACAAATGGACGACATCCTGTTGTAGAACGAGTATTAACTGAAACTGAATATATTCCAAATGATACAAATTTAGATGAAACAACCCATCAATTATTAATCACTGGGCCAAACATGGCTGGTAAAAGTACGTATATGAAACAAGTTGCTGTCATTAGTATCATGGCTCAAATCGGATGTTTTGTACCAGTTGAGTCTGCGAAAATACCGATCTTTGATCAAATATTTACACGTATCGGTGCAGCGGATGATTTAATTTCGGGACAAAGTACATTTATGGTTGAAATGTTAGAAGCCAACTTTGCCATTACAAACGCGACTGAAAATAGTTTAATTCTATTTGATGAGATTGGAAGAGGTACTTCAACTTATGATGGTATGGCATTAGCACAATCGATGATTGAATATATTCATGATCATATTGGTGCAAAAACTTTATTCTCGACACATTACCATGAACTAACTGTATTAGCAGAACAATTAACACATTTAAAAAACATTCATGTTGCTGCCAAAGAACAAGATGGAAAAGTTTTATTCCTTCATAAAATATTTGAAGGTGCTGCAGATCAAAGCTATGGAATACATGTTGCAGAACTTGCGAATCTTCCTAAAGATGTCATCTCTAGAGCTAAGGAGCTATTAAGTGACTTAGAATCGAACGAGAGACAAATTACAAAAGAAGAACGTAAAAAACAAGACTTTCTTTCTAGTGGTATTGTGAGAGAATTAAATGGAAATGAACAAACACTTGACGGATCGAATGATGATTCCGAGGCGCAGTTAAGCTTTTTTGATGTTGAGAAACCGAAGATGAAGGAAATGAAAAAAGAACATCCAGTCATAGATCAATTAAAAAAGGTAAATTTATTAGAATTGAATCCAATGGAAGCATTTAATTTATTATACGAATTACAAAAAGAAGTAAAGAAATAATCAACAAGGCCGAACGTGGCCTTTCTTTTTATTTTGGAAAGGAGGAAACAAATGTCTAAAATTAAAAAATTGGATGAAATCCTTGCCAATCAAATTGCAGCAGGTGAAGTAGTAGAACGACCAGCATCTGTTGTGAAGGAATTGCTTGAAAATTCAATTGATGCAAAAAGTACACGAATATCGATTGAAATAAATGACGGTGGACTCTCTAGAATTTTTATAAGTGATAATGGAGAAGGGATGTCTAAAGAAGATAGTATACTCGCTTTTGAACGTCATGCAACAAGTAAAATCAAAAATGAAAATGACTTATTTCGAATTCGAACATTAGGATTTCGTGGTGAAGCATTACCTAGTATTGCGTCTGTTAGTTATGTGACCGTAAAAACATCAACTTCTGATGGCCCAGGTATTGAAACGATTCTTAAAGGTGGCATTTTACAATCGCAAAATGAAATCGCAAAATCAACTGGAACAAGTATAGATGTTTCTAATTTATTTTTTAATACACCTGCTCGGTTGAAATATATGAGAACGGTTCAAACTGAATTAAGTAATGTGACTGATGTAGTATATAGACTTGCTCTTGCCAATCCAACAATTGCAATTGATTTAAAACATAATGATAAATACATGTTTAGAAGTAATGGAAATGGAGACGCAAGACAAATCTTAGCATCATTATACGGACTTCAAATTGCTAAAAACATGGTCCATTTTGAAGCTGAATCATTAGACTTTCAAGTAGATGGCTATTTATCAATGCCCGAATATACTCGAGCATCAAGAAACTATTTATCAATCTATGTAAATGGCCGATATGTTAAACATTATGGAGTTAATAAATCGATTTCGGAAGGCTACCATACTTTACTTCCAATCGGTAGATTTCCTATTGTTGCACTATTTATTAAAATGGATCCCCAATTGGTAGATGTAAATGTTCATCCTACAAAGCAAGAAGTACGTTTTAGTAAAGAAGAGCAGTTATATACATTAATCAGAGAAAGTATCCAAAAAGTATTTAGAAGTAGATCGTTAATTCCAGAAATAACAAGATCAGCTCCAAAAGAAAAGGTGTTAAGTGAACAATCTACATTTAGTTTTGAACATACAACGAAAGATGATGTAGAAAAGAGCTTGCCGTTTTCATTACAAAATGATTCTATGAATCGTTCAAACCTGCAATCAGAAAAGATATTTGAAGAAACGTCAAGTAGTCAGGAAATAAATGATTTCATTGAATCAGAAATTCAAGCTGATTATGAAAGCCAATATTTTCAATCATTTTATTCAAATGAAAACGAAAATGACGCGCTTAATAGAGAAGAGATAAAAAGTAAAACTGTTGAAACAACTGTCTTCATTGACAATGATCTTGAAGAAGAACAATCTGTCGATCAGTTACCTCCACTTTATCCAATTGGACAAATGCATGGTACTTATATTGTTGCTCAAAATGAAAATGGCTTATATTTAGTTGACCAACATGCTGCTCAGGAACGAATTTACTATGAATACTTTAAAGAAAAGATTGGTGAAATTGCAGCGGAATTACAAACCTTATTGATTCCAATAACGTTTGATGTTTCACCTGAGCAAGCTATTCTGTTAGATCAATACACTGATGAACTAAGAGAAGTGGGATTGTTTATTGAGAAATTTGGAAGTAATAGCTATGTGATAAGAGAACATCCAAATTGGTTTCCAGAAGGACAAGAAGAAACTTTAATTGATGAGATGATCCAAGAGTTATTAAAACGAGGGACAATTAATATCAAAAAACTACGTGAAGAAAAAGCCATCATGATGAGTTGTAAAGCTTCAATTAAAGCGAATCAATTTATTACCAATGATGAAATTTTCAGGTTGCTAGAATCACTTAGGAAATCAACAAACCCTTTTACATGTCCGCATGGTCGACCAATTGTGGTACATTTTAGTTCATATGAGCTTGAGAAAATGTTTAAACGTGTAATGTAACTTAAGAAATTAAGTCTTCTATTTTTTTATCCTATATAATGTGACGACTCAAGTAATTGAGTCGTTTTTATATGAAGAAACTGAGTTCATTACTAGTTAAGTGCTTTTCGTAATTGAGTTTTTGCATTTTTATTTGCGACATTGTTTTGTCAAAATCTGTTTGTTATACTAAATTTTAGTCAGACTATTATCAAATAGAGGAGAAAGATTACAATGATTAATAAAATTGGTAAAGTTACTATATACGTACAGGATCAAGAAGCTGCGAAGGATTTTTGGATTAATAAAGTTGGCTTCGTATTAAAGCATGAGATGCCAATGGGACCAGATGCTAAGTGGATTGAAGTTGGACCAAGTGAAGATGAATTTACGACATTAGTTTTATATTCAAAATCATCAATGCAACAATTTAAACCAGAAAAGGTTTCACATCCATCTGTATTATTCAGTACGAGTGACATAGAATCTGCCTACAAACAAATGCAAGAAAATGGTGTAAAGGTTGATGACATGTTAAGAATGCCATTTGGAACAATGTTCTCATTTTATGATCAAGATGGAAATGATTATTTATTAAGAGAAGACAAATAAGAGAACTACATAAAAAAAGAGTTGCCTATTAAAGGGCAACTCTTTTTACATGTTAGATTAGTTTCTCAAAATTAACACGTTTATTTAAGTAATACATAACTGGAATACCTACGACCATGACAACAAATTCTCCAACTGCAGTCGTTAAATATGTGATTGGGAATGGTAATCCAAATGCTAATTTTAATTCTATCGCAATTAAGAACATAGAAACCGTAAAGACAATTGTATTCACGATCATTCTTGGAATAATACCTTTGATAAATTTTGAAGTAATGATTGTAATGAACAATGAAATAACGGTTTGTCCGACTCCGAATATTAAATCATAAGCTACCATTGGTGAAAAGAAAAAATTTGCAAGAATAACTCCTAATACAATTCCTAAGAAATATTTTTTATTAAATACTATTAGGTGGTTAAATATTTCTGAAAGGCGGAATTGTATATTCGAAAATCCGAATGGTTGCACAAAAAAGGTAACTGCAATATATAAAGCAGCAAAAACGCCGTTTATCGCAATCGTTTTTATTTTCATCATATTTCTCCTTAGTTTTTTTTCGTGGGAGGGTTACGAACCACGTATATTAACAAACAAGATTTTATTTTATCTGTATGTATAGTATACGTCAAGGGCTAAATGAATTAATTATAAAAAAATGCAAGATTTTCTATTAATAAACGTATGGGTTTTATGGTATATTTAAATAATGTATATTATTAAATTTTATTAATTTTTTATTTGTGTGAGAGGACTGAAGGCATGACCAATAGTAATAACCCTTATATTTTAGTTTTTGGGGTTTCAATATGTGATATTATCGGATTTACAAAGAAAAATTATCGTCCATATGATTCTAACCCAGGTAGCGTGAAAGTTTCATTTGGTGGGGTTTGCAGAAATATTGCAGAAAATATGGCGAAAATTGGACTAAATACAAAATTTATTTCAGTCGTAGGGAACGATATGAATGGAATGAATATGTTAGAACATGCTAAAAAAATTAGTATGGATATGAGTGAAAGCTTGATTATTGAAGGAGAAGCAACTCCCACATATTTAGCTATTTTAGATGAAAGTGGAGAAATGGTTTCCGCGGTTGTAGACTTAACGATAACGAACAACTTTACAAAAGAATTTATACTAACAAAAGCCGATGTTATTCGTAATGCTGACTATATGGTAGTAGATGCTGATAATCCAAGCACTCTTCAATTTTTATTAACAGAATTTCATCAAGAAACAAATTTTATTCTTGATCCTGTATCAGCTGCAAAGGCTTGCAAAATTAAGGATACAATTCAATATTTTCATACAGTTAAACCAAATAGACATGAAGCGGAAGTATTATGTGGATTTGAAATTGGGTCGATTTCTGATGTCCGAAAGGCTGGAGAACATTTTAGGCAAAAAGGTGTCAAAAATGTATTTATTAGTTTAGATGCAGAAGGAATCTATTACCACAATGGTGTAGAAGAAGGCATATTAAAGGCCAAAGGAGTATCAGTTGTGAATGTAACAGGAGCAGGAGATGCACTTGTAGCTGGAATAGGATATGGCTATATGAATCAATTGAGTATGGCGGATACGGTTAAATATGCTGTGACAATGTCATCAATTGCTATTTCACATGTTGATACAATTAACCCTAAAATGTGCACGGATTTTGTTTTACATCATATGAACGAATTAGAGTGGGAACATACTACATTTAATTAAAAAGTAATGTTGTAGTGGTATTCACTATATTTCTATAAGAGCCCACTTAAAAATACCCTTACAACTATGTAAGGGTATTTTTTATTTAATTTTCATTTTTTAATTTCAAATTTAGTGCCTTTGCTTGATGAATTGCGTTAGCATCCAATCTAATATCACTAGGGGAATTAGCTTTACCAATTATATGTCCTTCAAATGATGCGCCTACAAATTCAAAAATATGCTTAAATTGTAAAATTAGGGGTAATGCCTTTAGACTTGGATTATCACCACCAACTATTACTACATACATTTTTTTTGCTTTCATTCTTTCTGCAAAATTTAAATCTTTATCTCTTAAGCTTTGAGACCAGCGATCAATAAAATTTTTCATCTGTCCACTCATGCCGTACCAATATAAAGGTGTCGAAAAAATAATCGTATCGTGTTCAAGCATCTCCTTACTAATTTCTGCATAATCATCATCAACTGGTTGAAAACCTAATTCCGCATGTCTTTGATCATTGATTGGTCGTATATTTTTCGTTCGCAATTGGACCTCAGAGACTGAAATACCTTCTGTAATCATTTTTGTCAGTTGTTCCGTATTACCATTTTCTCTTGAACTACCATGAATAATAAACATGTTTATTTCACTCCATTTCCTTCAAGTATATACATATATTTCCTAACTGATATTATGAACTAAATAAGCAGTAGAATAAAGTAATGTATCTTATTGGGTGTAAACAAACCTACATTTTTGAATAATATAAAACGACAGAAATTTCATATAATTTGATTTTTTTGAAGGAATTACTAAAAAGATGTAGAACTACTTCTATTAGTCGCTACTATAAAAAAATATAAAATGTATCATTGATTGATCCTAATATTCATATAGTAGTAAAGGTTGTTTGTTAGAAAAAGGAGGAATGTCCATAACATCATAAATGATACTCTTTTGAATAATCATACAATGATAATGTTTTTTTTATGTAGTTTATTTATTTTGTAAGCGTTTACTTAAAGTTCTTACATAGTTTTTTTCTTCACAAAAATCGTAATTTATAGGAGGAAATCAAAATGAAACAAAATGAATTAACACAAGCAAAAAATAGCTATGATATCTTTCCGGTTCAAGAAGTACATCATTTAGAATTGTATGTGGGTAATGCTAAACAAACAGCTTATTTTTTTGCGAACACTTTTGGATTTACACCAGTTGCATATTCAGGATTAGAAACAAAAGTACGTGACAAAGTTTCTTATGTTTTAAAACAAGGTAGCATTCGTCTTGTCATTACAGGAACTTTAAAAGAAGATTCTAAAATTGCTGAATTTGTAAAAAAACATGGTGATGGCGTTAAAGATATCGCCTTAATCGTAGATGATATTGAAAAAGCATATCAAGGTGCGGTAAGTCGAGGAGCTATTAAAATCTTACCTCCAACCGAAGTTAGTGATGAGTATGGTACAGTGAAAAAAGCTGTAATCGGTACTTATGGTGATACAATTCATACATTAATTGAGAAAAAAGACTATAAAGGTGTATTCTTACCAGGATATAAAGATCGTGCATTTACAATCCCTGTAAATGAAACAGGATTAATTGCTGTAGATCACGTTGTTGGAAATGTTGAAAAAATGGAAGAATGGGTTGCTTATTATGAAAATGTAATGGGATTCCAATCAATGATTCATTTTGATGATGATGATATCAGTACTGAGTATTCAGCACTAATGTCTAAAGTTATGACAAATGGAAGCCGCATTAAATTCCCAATTAACGAACCAGCTGAAGGAAAACGTAAATCACAAATTCAGGAGTATTTAGACTATAACAATGGACCTGGTGTACAGCATTTAGCTCTTTTAACTGAAGATATCGTTGATACTGTTACGAAGCTAAGAGCATTAGGTGTTGAATTCTTAAAAACGCCAGATTCATATTATGATATGTTAACAGAACGTGTAGGTAAAATTGATGAAGATATTGAAAAACTAAGAGAATTAAAGATTTTAGTAGACCGCGATGATGAAGGCTATTTATTACAAATTTTCACTCGTCCAGTCGTTGATCGTCCAACATTATTTATTGAAATTATTCAACGTAAAGGTGCTAAAGGATTTGGTGATGGAAACTTTAAGGCATTATTTGAATCTATTGAACGTGAACAAGCGATGCGAGGAAATCTATAAGGGGCTGTCACAATGGAAATTAGACCGGATACTTTACCATGGCAAGATGCTTATAAGCTGTTGATTGGTTCAGTTTTACCACGTCCAATTGCTTTTGTGTCAACAAAGAATACTGAAGGTGTAGCGAATGTTGCACCTTTTAGTTTCTTTACAGCAATTTGTGCTGATCCAATGCTCGTATGTTTTGCTCCAATGATTCGTGGAACAGACGGTGATAAAAAAGACACGCTTAAGAATATTGAAAGCACAAAAGAATTTATTATTAATATTGTGAGTGAAGAAATTTGCGAACAAGTAAATCAAGCTGCAACTGATTTTGCTTATGGAATAGATGAATTCGAAATGGTTGGACTGACTAAAATAGATGGTACAACAGTGAATGTTCCAAGAGTAAAAGAAAGTTTAGTAGGACTAGAATGTGAACTTTTTGAGCTATTACATTTTGGTGAAAACAAAGGTGCTGGTAGCTTAGTTATTGGTAAAGTTGTGAATGTACATGTGAATGATGATTTATATGAAAATGGCAAAATCAATACTGAAAAGTTAAATCCAGTTGGACGATTGGCTGGTCACTCATATACGAAAGCAATTACAGACACATTTGCGATTGAAAGAAAAAGGTGAATTATGAAATTTATTACATTTTTATATGAAGGAAAAGAGAAAGCAGGAATATTAGTAGATGACCAAGTGCTTGATATTAATAAATTGAGCAATGGTAAAATTCCATCTGATTTACTATCTATTCTAGAAAACTATGATGAATATAAAAATGAAATCGCTGAATTAACAGGAGAAGGAATTCCACTTTCTTCTGTTGAATTACGATCACCACTGCCAAAGCCGTCTAGTATTCGTGATTTTTATGCCTTTGAGGAACATGTTAAAACATCTCGAGGTAGACGTGGTTTAGAAATGATCCCTGAATGGTATGAAGTACCAGTATTCTATTTCACGAATCATAGAGCTGTAATTGGACCGGAGGATCGTGTATTTATTCCGTCTAATTGTCAGCGAATGGACTATGAATTAGAGATTGCTTGTATTATCGGAAAATCAGGAAGTAATATTTCGGTTGATGAAGCAGATGATTTTATTTTAGGGTACACAATTATGAATGACTGGAGTGCTAGAGATCTTCAAGCGCATGAAATGAAGGTCGGTCTAGGCCCATCTAAAGGTAAGGATTTTGCAACATCACTTGGACCATGGATTGTAACGAAAGATGAGATTGAACAATATAGAAAGAATAAAAGCTATGATTTGGAGATGACTGCCTCAATAAATGGAAAAGTCATTTCTAATGGTAATTTTTCTTCGATCTATTACTCATTTTCAGAATTAATTTCACATGCATCAAAAAATGTCACCTTATATCCTGGAGATGTCATCGGGTCAGGAACAGTTGGTACAGGGTGCATTTTAGAGCTAGGTGAAGAGAAGCATAGATGGTTAGAAGATGGTGATGAGGTAGAACTTAAGATCACTGGTTTAGGAACGCTAAGAAATATCGTTAGGAAGTGAGGGGAAGATATTGTATTATCGCACTTTAGGTTCAGTACCAAGAAAAAGGCATATTCAATTTAAAAAAGAAGACGGAACTCTATTTAGAGAACAGGTAATGGGGACAAAAGGATTTTCCGGTACACAATCTATTTTGTATCATCACCATATGCCTACTTCAGTAAGTGAAACTTCATTTTACAAATCACTTAATATCGAGTTTGAAGAGCAATCCTCTTTACAACATCGTCATATTAGAACAAATAATATAGAGAAAACTGGCGATGCATTAGAAGGAAGAGTGTACGTATTAGGTAATTCAGATCTATTAATCGCTGTTTGTAATGTTACGGAAGAAAGTCAAAACTTTTATCGCAATGGTGAAGGTGATGAAATGTTATTCGTACATTATGGTACTGGTGAACTTCAAACGATGTTTGGAACAATTAGGTACAGAAAAGGTGATTATTTAATGATTCCGATTGGGACAATTTACAAGCTTGTACCAACTTCGGATACAAAATTATTAATTGTTGAATCAAACTCTCAGCTGACTACGCCAAGACGTTATCGAAATGAATATGGACAAATGCTTGAGCATAGCCCATTTTGTGAGCGTGATTTTAGAGGACCTGAATCATTAGAGACATTTGATGAAAAAGGTGAATTTACTGTATTAACAAGGGCGAGAGGAAATTTATATAAACATGTATTAACGCATCATCCGTTTGATGTAGTTGGTTGGGATGGTTATTTATATCCTTGGGCATTTAATATAGAGGACTTTGAACCAATCACTGGTAGAATTCACCAGCCACCTCCTGTTCATCAAACATTTGAAGGACATAATTTTGTTGTTTGTTCGTTTGTTCCAAGATTATACGATTACCATCCAGAAGCAATTCCTGCACCATATGTTCATAGTAATGTAAATAGTGACGAAGTACTTTACTATGTAGAAGGTAATTTTATGAGTAGAAAAGGAATTGAACAAGAATCAATTACCCTTCATCCGTCTGGCATTCCACATGGACCTCATCCAGGAAAAACAGAAGGAAGTATTGGCAAAAAAGAAACATTAGAACTTGCAGTTATGATTGATACATTTAAACCACTTTATGTTGTGAAGGATGCCCATGCCTATGAGGATCCAGCTTATATGAGTAGTTGGATAGAAAAGTAGAGTCTTATGATTCTACTTTTTATTTGAAGAGCGGAACAAGATCTTAGAATTAATTTTTAGAAAACTCGGGGCAAATAAAACTAGATAAACAACATATGAATATGTTAAACTAGCAACATTATACAAAAATTTTGAATATGAAAAGGAGATTTTTGCATGTATGTGAAACCACAAATTTTGACACTTCAAGCTTATAAACCAGGAAAACCTAGTGAAGTAGTCATGAGAGAATATGGTCTCGATAAGGTTGTAAAACTTGCTTCAAATGAAAATCCGTTTGGTTGTTCTCCTAAAGTATTTGAAGAATTAAGAAATGTAGTCAGTAAATTTGCCATTTATCCTGATGGCGCAACAGAGATATTAAGTGAAAAAGTTGCAAGTTTTCTAGGGGTAGTACCTAATCAATTAATCTTCGGAAGCGGTGCAGATGAAGTCATTCAAATGATTAGTAGAGCCTTATTAACAAAAGAACATAATATTGTACAAGCTTCTCTTACTTTCTCCCAATATTCGCATCACGCAGTAATTGAAGGAGCAGAGGTTAGAAGTGTACCACTTGTAAATGGGGTACATGATTTAGATGAAATGCTTGAACAGGTTGACCAAAATACGAAAATAGTTTGGATTTGTAATCCAAATAACCCTACAGGCACATACATTAATACACGCCAATTAACAGCGTTTTTAGAGAATGTTCCATCTTCAACATTTGTTGTTGTAGATGAAGCATATTTTGAATATGTATCTGCATCTGATTACCCTAAGACAATCTCATTATTAAATAAATATGAGAATTTAATTGTCTTACGTACTTTCTCGAAAGCATATGGCCTAGCATCCTTCCGTATTGGATATGGCGTAGCAAATAGTAAGCTAATTGAAGAAATTAATATTGCTAGACTACCATTTAACACATCAATGGTTGCTCAGGTTGCAGCGATAGCTTCACTAGAGGACCAAGTATTTATTCAAAATTGTGTTCAACAAAACAAAAAAGGTATGGAGCAATATACCGCATTTTTTGATGCATATGGTATCGAATACTATCCATCCCAAGCTAACTTTATTTACGTTCCAGTATCAAATAGCCAAGAAATCTTTACTCAGTTAGAATCAAAAGGCTATATTATTCGCGCATTCCCGAACGGAATCCGCATTACAATTGGAACTGCAGCGGAAAATGAAGGATTAATCTTACACTTAAAAGCGATCTTAACAGACAAGTCTGCTATTAAATAAGAAATAAGCTTATCTATACCAATAATGTATTAAATTCATTTTAAGAAAATAAATAATTAATTTTCCAAGTAATTAGAAGACCAATTCATATGATTTGGTCTTCTTTTTTTTGAATTTATTTTTAAAATATAAATTTGAACGAATTACAACGAAATTATATTTTGACTTCTTAAAATCACAAGATTAATAGTCTGTAATATAAAACGGATATTTTAAGAGTTTATGAATGCTAAGATTATTAAGATTGGTTTTCTTAGAATCCACCCATTATCACAAACGGATTGGAACGGAAGGTGCTCGACTCCTGTGGGAGATGCGGGAAGGCTGAGACCCCGGAGGCGTGCCGAGGAGGCTCAGCTCACGCCCCACGGAAAGCGAGCATCCTGGAGTGGAAATCAACGCATTCTCTTATTTTTTAAGCCTTTCTTTATCACTTGTATTTTTGTATCTATTATTTAAAAGAGTTTTTTACCAAAAAATGGAATTGATTAGTAGGAGGGTAAAAATGTCTAGTAATGTAATAATAATTTTAATATTGTTAGCAAACATTTTCTTTGTAAATTTATTTGCCTTTTTTATTTATAGAAAATCAAAGAATCTATACCTTGCAGCATTTATCATCTTTATCTTGCATGTATCTTAGCAATTGTTGAGGGAATCATCGCTGTGATGATCATAAAAGATGGATTCGCATTTTTCTTCGGAATAAATGTAATCGGATATTATTTAATGATTAATAGTTTAATTGTTTTACTTTTGGCAATCATAGTGTCAATTGTTAAATTTTTTAAAAGACTAAATTAAGGAAATAATACACAATCAAGTGGGGCGGAGTTGCGATTGCAGCTCCTTTTCAACGTAAATTAGAGATAAAAAAAACATACATAACATAAAGACTTATAATATTCCAAATTATTACAAAAAAGGGTATTTTTCTATCTATGTAGTATTATTTATGATGGGAAAAAAATCCATTAGTATATTAGTAGAGTAAATCGTATTTTACGATATAAGAACTCACTAATAGAATATAAGGAGAAAAGATGGTGATTCGTGTTTTAGACAAAAAAATTTAAAAAAGCATTTTATAGAAAATAATATATAACTATGAAAATATTTTTTATAAGTTTTGAAAGGTAGGAAAATAAGATGGCAAAAGAGTATCGTTCACGAGAAGAACGTAAACGAATGGAAAAGCCTTCAAAAGGAACTCCTAAAAAACGAGAAGGAATATGGAAAAAAATAATCCTTATTATTTTGACATGTGGTTTAGTAGGTTTATTAGGTGCTGTCGGTACGTTTTACTACTTAATTAGTGATGCACCTAAATTAGATACAACAAAGCTTCAAGTTCCATTATCATCAACCATTTTAGATAAAGATGGAAATGTGATTGCAGAGTTAGGAAAAGAGCGTCGAACAAAGGTATCTTATAGTGAGATTCCTAAAGTTGTAGAAGATGCTTTTCTTGCGACAGAAGATATACGTTTTTATAAACATAAAGGTGTAGACACTCGCCGCGTCGTTGGAGCTGTTTTAGCAAACATAACTGGCGGATTTGGCTCCCAAGGTGGTAGTACGATTACGCAACAAGTCGTAAAAAATTCATTTTTATCACCGGAAAAAACGATCAAACGTAAGGTACAAGAATGGTATTTAGCTTTCCAATTAGAACAAAAGTACTCTAAGCATCAAATTCTAGAAATGTATTTAAACAAAGTTTATTTTTCAAACGGATTAAAAGGTCAAGGTGTATATGGAATTGCAAAAGCAAGTGAACGATATTTTAGTAAGGATTTATCAAAAATTACATTACCTGAGGCAGCAACTTTAGCAGGAATGGTACAAAGTCCAAATAATTTTAATCCTGCAAAGCATCCTAAGGCATCTGAAAATAGACGCAATATTGTACTTAGTCAAATGAAGAAATACGGATATATTACAGAGGAACAATTTAATCAAAATAAAGCAATTCCTATGGAGAAATTAATTAAAGTCCAAGAAGATGAAAGTGTAAAGTATCATTCATTTTTAGATGTAGTCATTGATGAAGTTGAAAAAAATGGTGATGCAAATGTTTATACAGATGGACTAATTATTGAAACGACCCTAGATCCAAAAGCTCAAGATAAGGCTGATGAAATCATTAATCGCGGAAAAGAATTTTATCCAAGTGATGAGTTTCAAACAGGATTTGTTTTAACTGATACAAAGACAGGGGAAATCAAGGCAGTAGGAGCTGGTAGAAATACAACATCAGGTGGATTAAACTTTGCGACAGATATTAAAAGACAGCCTGGGTCTACAATAAAACCTATTTTAGATTATGGACCAGCAATCCAAAATTTAAAATGGTCAACGAATCATCAAATTGTTGATGAACCTTATCAATATTCTGATGGAACTCCGATTAGAAACTCTGACAAAAATTACAAAGGAGAAATATCTATTCGTGAGGCTTTAACAAGATCTAGGAATATACCTGCCTTAAAAACAATTCAAGAGGTTGGATTAGATAAATCCCGTGAATTTGGTAATGGACTTGGCTTTAATTTTGAAAAAGATACATTTTATGAGTCTCATTCAATCGGTGGATTTACTGGTGTGTCCGCAATGGAAATGGCTGGTGCATACGCTACATTTGGAAATGGTGGAGTGTATATCAAACCACATGCAGTAACAAGAATTATTTATCAAGATAAAACAGAAAAAGTGTTAACCCCAGAACCAAAGCAGGCTATGAGTGATTACACAGCATATATGATTACAGATATGCTTAGAGATGTAGTTAAATCACCAAGTGGAACTGGTGGATTGGCAAATATTCCTGGGCTAGATATGGTCGGAAAAACGGGTACAACAAACTATCCTGAAGATGTAAAAGCTAAATATGGTTTTCCATCAAATGCTACACGAGATAGTTGGTTTGTTGGCTATACGCCAGATGTAACAGTTTCTGTTTGGACAGGCTATGAAAAAAATAAAAAAGAACATTATTTAGGTCAAAGTTCTGTAAAAATTGCAAAATATATTGCAAAAGATATGTTACAAGAAACAGCGAATTCATCTTCAAAGTTCCAACAGCCAGATTCAGTAGTTGAAATACGAGATGAATTGTTTATTAAAGGTGAAAAGATGGATGAGGTCCCAAAGGATGAATTATTGGAACCAGCACAAAAGGTTACTTCGAAATTTGATGAAGCAACAGGAACTATTTTATTGAATTGGCAATATCCAGTAGACTTACTACCTGCTACTACTTTTGAAGTAAGTTACGAAGCAAATAAAGTTCCAGGGAAAACGCAAAAAGTTCAAGGGACTTCAGCAAACATTTCAGGAATTGTTCCAGGGGATATCGTAAAAATTAAAATAATTGCAACAAGTGAAGACGGAAAGAGTAATCCTGTAACAATTACTGTAGATTTGACAACGTTTGAAGAACCAACTTCACCACCAGATGATGGCACCCAAACTGGGGATGACAATGGTAGTGGGGACGATGACGACATTGAAGATGATAACGATGGTAATGATAATGGGAATGGAACGGATGATGGAAATGAAGATGATAATGGTGATCCAATAACGCCAGAAACTACAGATCCAAATAATCCAACATTACCTACAAATCCAACGAAACCAACAAAGCCACAAGAAAATGGTGGGATAAAAAATCCAACTTCATTTTATTCAGATGCTCCATTTACTAATCGTTTTAATATACAAAAAATAGTTTGATTGTATCATAATGGTCTTTTTTGAATGACAAATATAAAAGGATAGAAATGCAGGTGTTATCTGCTATTCTATCCTTTTTTGTACATCTATTCCCTTATATAGTTGTCACGTTGATTTTCTTACATTTCGTTTATAGATAATACCTTTCTCTAAACTGAATTATTTTATTGAAATATATATATCAACTTGACTATTATTAGGGTCAATTGAACGATCGTCATATAACTCAAAGTCTGTTGAAAATGCTCTTTTATTCGTTTTGGACCATTCCCAAATATGTTGCCAAGCTTCGACGACCACTTCTTGAACGGGTCCCTTCCTAGTGGTAAATACAACATATTGACTTGGTTCGATTGAAAAGCTTGTCATTCCATTAGGAATCTGTTCAACATGATTTACTTCTGCTCCAATGGCAAAAGAATATGATCCATTTTCATCTGATTCATAATTTGTGTAGAGTGCTAGAATGGTAGAGTTCTTTTTACTATGAATTTGTTGCGCTAATTGATTTGAATAAAATTTTTCCCATTGTTTTGGGATTAAAGCTTTTTCACTCATTTCATTTTGGTTTGAAGTTGTTACAAAGTCTCCAATAAAATACATAAGTTCATTTTTTATTATTTTTTTTTCTGTTATAATTTTCATTACACTTCCTCCAATTGGAAAATTTAACCACTTAATGACTTCGTGATATTTACTTTGATTCCCTTTTATTTCAATTGATTTTTGTTTATTTACATCAGTTTTTGGGAAAACGTAATTTTTTTAATATTTCATAAAATAAAATATAAAGGATTGACAATTCGAACAGAATTCTTTAATATTTAAAAAAAATGATAACAAGAAGGAGACATAACTATGTTTTTCGCACGCACGATAAATGGGTTACAACATCATCATCCACCCAGGGTTTGAATCTATGGACAAAAATTGACCGTAGATACAAGCCCTCTTCGTGTTACGAAAAAGGTGCTTGTGTCGTGCCAAAAGGCCATGCAGGCATTAACCTGTATGGCCTTTTTATTTTTCAAAAAAGGGGTAGTGAGAAAGTGAATGGAAAATTATTGCAGGCTTTGAAAAGCTATGACTATAAGCGGAAAATGGAAGATTATGTTATAGCACGTGGATATATACCTTTCGAACCACAGTTATTCGAGGAATTTGAACATTTTGCAATTCAAAATCCGCGACTACCTCGTGAAGAACTAGTCGTTTTACTTTCAGGCAAACAACAAATTCTTTTATTAAGACCAGATATAACGAGTGCATTGATGAAGGAAATATATCCGATTGCCTTAAAAGAAGAAAAATGTAAGATTTTTTATCAATCTATTATTTATCGGAATAATGAAGAAGGCATCAGGGAAACCAATCAATTTGGTATAGAGAATTTTGGTGAAATAAATGACTCTACCGAAATTGAAATCATTGTAATGGCGATTGATCTATTAAGTAAAATGCCATTTATTTTAGAAATAGGTCATACAGGGTTTTTAGAAGGATTATTTAATGAATGTGATTTACTACAAGAACAAAAAAACTTAGTCAAACGACTAATTTACTTGAAAAATGCTGATGAATTAAAAATATGGACTCAGAAAAATAATCTACCAAAAGAAGTAAAACGTGTTCTAAACGAATTATTTAATTTACAAGGAAAGGGGAAAGAAATAAGTTCATTGCTAACCAGTTGTATTTTAAACAAGCAAATGGATGAAGCAGTAGATAAGATTTTACGATTACAAGAAATAAGTCCAAATATACATGTTGATTTTTCGATGATTAACGAGCTTGATTATTACGATGGAATTATTTTTAAAGGATATTACGATCGACTAAATAAAGAGGTTTTAAGGGGCGGTCGCTACAAAGTAGTTTCTGAAGATTCGGAAAAAATAATGGATGCGATTGGATTCTCGATTGATACGAATGCTTGGATAGAATGTCAGGAGGTGGCATACAAATGAAATGGCTCATCATTGCGGTCGCAAAAGGAAGATTGGAAGACGAAGTGAAAAAGATTCTGAATCAAGCTGGGCTTGGTGAAGTAATTGATTCAGATTCAAGAAAATTAATTTTTGAGGATAACATTAATCGAATCAGATACTTGGTTGTTAAGCCGGTTGATGTAGCTACATACGTAGAAAGTGGTGTTGCTGATTTAGGCTTCGTTGGAAAGGATGTTTTATTAGAACAAGAAAAAGACGTTTATGAATTGATGGATTTAGAATTTGGTAAATGTATATTTGCTGTAGCAGGTTTTCCAAACACTTTGATTGATAAAGGAGAAGAACCATTAAGAATTGCTACAAAATATCCAAATATCACAACAAATTATTTTCAAGATCGTCAAAAAATTGAATTAATCTATTTAAATGGTTCTGTTGAACTTGCACCAATCGTCGGACTATCTGACGTCATTGTGGATTTAGTTGAAACAGGTAGTACATTAAAAGCAAATGGTTTAGTCATCTTAGAGGAAATGATGTCAATCAGTGCTAGAGTCATCTCAAATCGTGTTAGTTATCGGTTTCAACATGATCGAATACAGCAATTTTTAGAAGAAGTGAAGAAAGGGAAGATGGTGTATGCTGGAAATTCTATCGATTGAACAAAAGAACGAAAAGCTTGATCAAATTCTACATAGAACGGTTCTTCCAACCGGTCAGGTTGAAAAAAGAGTTGAAGAGATTCTTTTAGATGTAAAAGAAAACGGAGATGGTGCAATTCGTAAATATTCTTTCATGTATGATGAAGTAACTTTAGAAACATTTGAAGTATCAGAGGAAGAAATAGCACAAGCAATGAACGAGGTAAATGATGAATTATTGGAAGCACTTTTTGCTGCAAAGGAAAATATTGAACAATACCACAAAAAACAACTACAACCTGGTTACAAAATTGAAAATAAAATATCATCTATTCAACAAATCGTTAATCCAATTGAAAAAGTAGGAATTTATATCCCAGGAGGTAAGGCAGCATACCCTTCTACCGTTTTAATGAACGCAATTCCTGCTAAGATTGCTGGAGTAAATGAAATCGTCATTGTAACGCCCCCTAATAAAGAAGGGAAAGTTAAAAGCTCAATTTTAGTTGCTGCCAAATTAGCTGGGGTCTCAAAAGTATTAAAAATAGGTGGTGCTCATGCAATTGGTGCGTTAGCTTTTGGTACTGAAACGGTCCAAAAAGTCGATAAAATTGTCGGTCCTGGAAACTTATATGTAGCTTTGGCTAAGAAAAGTGTGTCAGGAATTGTTGGTATTGATATGGTTGCTGGTCCTACTGAAGTGGTTATTTTAGCAGATGAACATGCAAATCCAAGATTTATCGCCGCAGATTTAATGGCACAAGCTGAACATGATGAAATGGCATCTAGCATTGTGATTACAACCTCGAATAAGTTAGCCGAGAAAATTCAACAAGCATCAAATGACTTAATAGATGAGCAACCACGAAAAGAGATCATTCAAAAAGCCTTTCAAAACTATGGAGCGATTATAAAGGTCAATTCTATCGAAGAAGGGATCGAGCTTGTAAATAAAATTGCACCAGAGCATGTAGAAATTTTGCTTAAGAATTCAGATGAATATGTGACAAAGATTAAAAATGCTGGGGCAATTTTTGTTGGAGAGTATACACCAGAACCAGTAGGTGATTATTATGCGGGAACGAACCATACATTACCTACTAGTGGGACAGCTAGATTTACATCTCCATTGTCCGTTAATGACTTCCAAAAGAAAACATCAGTTGTTTATTACACAAAGGAAGCACTAAAAGCTGCAAGAAATCACATTGAGACAATTGCAAATGAAGAAGGATTATATGGACATAAAAAAGCAATCAGTATCCGTTTTGAGGAGGAATGAAATTGAGAATAGCTAATATTTCAAGGCAAACAAAAGAGACAAATATTTATTTGAAATTAAATTTAGACGGAGACGGAAATAGCAATATTTTTACTGGAATTGGTTTTTTAGATCATATGCTGACGTTATTTTGCTTTCACAGCGGAGTTGATATGGAACTTAATTGTGTTGGAGACTTAGACGTCGATGATCACCATACTACTGAAGATGTAGGAATTGCAATTGGGAAAGCATTATTGGAGTCCCTTGGAGAGAAAATTGGTATTAATCGTTATGGATCAAGCTATATTCCAATGGATGAAACTTTAGCAAGAGTTGTTATTGATTTCAGTGGTAGGCCATATCTTGTTTACAATGCCCGAATAGAGCGAGAGAGGGTTGGTACGATGGATACTCAAAATATAAAAGAATTTTTTAAAGCACTAAGCTCAGAAGCTAGAATGAATTGCCATATGGAAGTTTTATATGGAGAAAACGACCACCATAAAATTGAGGCTTTATTTAAAGCGTTTGGAAGAGCGGTCAAACAGGCGATTGAGGTCAATTCTACTAAATTACCTTCAACGAAAGGACTTCTATAAAATGAATATTATTATTGATTATGGTGTCGGAAATTTAGATTCACTAAAAAGAGCATGTGAAGAACTAGATTTTGATGTTGTTGTTAGTAATAAAGTTGAGGATATTATGAATGCAACTTCTATTATTCTACCTGGAGTAGGTGCATATGAAGCAGCTATGAATGAATTAACGAAACTGAACTTAGTAGACACGATTATTGAAAAAACTAAAAATGGCATTCCAATTTTAGGAATCTGTCTTGGAATGCAATTATTATATGAATTTAGTGATGAAAATGGAGGCTGTGAAGGACTAGGTTTACTAAAAGGTACAGTTAAACAAATTCCTAATTCCGTGAAGGTTCCTCATATGGGATGGAATCAACTATTTTTTTATAAAAATGTAAATCTATTGAAATACGTTCATGAAAAAGAGTATGTATACTTTGTCCACTCATATTATGTGGATTCTACAAATGAAGAAGTAGTAGCTTTTAGTGAATATGGTGTCAAGATACCAGCAATTGTAAATCAAAATAATATTGTAGGTATGCAATTTCATCCAGAAAAAAGTAGTGAGACGGGGTTAAAGCTATTAAAAGCATTTAAGGAGCTGTGTTTATATGATTCTATTTCCAGCAATTGATTTGAAGGATGGTAAATGTGTACGTTTAGAACAAGGCGATTTTTCAAAACAAGAGATTTATAGTCGTTCACCTTTAGAAATTGCATTGGCATTTGAAAAAGTTGGAGCAAAGGTACTGCATATTGTTGACCTAGATGGAGCGAGAACTGGAGAAAGGTTAAATGCATCAATCGTTAGAGAAATAGTAGAGAAAACGAACTTAAACATTCAATTAGGTGGCGGTATTCGTTCCTTAGATTCAATTTCATTTTGGTTAGAGCTTGGAATTAATAATGTGATATTAGGTACGATTGCAATTGAAAATATTAACATAGTAAAAGAAGCAGTAGAACGCTACGGGGATCGAATCATTGTCGGAGTTGATGCGTTGGACTCATTTGTTGCAACCAATGGTTGGGAAAAAGCTACGGCTCAAAATAGTTTTGAATTCTGTAAAAAACTTGAAAAATTAGGAGTGAAATCAGTCGTTTATACTGATATCGCAAAAGACGGCATGCTTAGTGGACCAAATATAGACGCATATAAAAAGCTGTCTAATGAAACGAATTTACAGATTATTGCCTCAGGAGGAGTGAGCTCGATTCAGGATTTACTTTCACTTCAAAAACTGAATCTATATGGAGCAATTTCAGGAAAGGCATTATACGAGAAGAAGTTTTCTTTAGAGGAGGCGCTAACATGCTTGCAAGAAGAATCATACCTTGCTTAGATGTTCGAAATGGGCGAGTTGTAAAGGGGAAACAATTTTCAAGCATTCAGGATGTTGACTCGCCTACAAAACTAGGAAAGTTTTATAGCAATCACGGAGCGGATGAACTTGTTTTTTACGATATTACTGCTTCGAATGAAGAGAGAAATATTTCACTTCAATTTGTTTCAGATGTAGCAAAAGAATTGAGAATTCCGTTTTGTGTTGGTGGTGGCGTTAGAACGATTGATGATTTTACAATGCTTTTAAGAAATGGTGCAGACAAAGTGTCTATTAATTCTTCGGCAGTATTGAATCCAAACTTAATTAAGGAAGCATCTGAACGGTTTGGATCACAATGCGTCGTTCTATCAATTGACGCCAAAAAAAATGATGCTGGCGTATATAAGGTTTATATAAATGGTGGTCGAAAAGAGACTGATTTAGAAGTAGTTGACTGGGCAAAACGAGGAGTTGAACTTGGTGCAGGTGAAATTGTTATCAATAGTATCAATGAAGATGGAATGAAATCTGGCTATGATATAGAGCTATTGAAAAAAATAACAAGTACAGTCAATATTCCCGTCATAGCATCTGGTGGAGCGGGGAAACTTGACGATTTTTATGAAGCAATTGATGAAGCAAATGTAGATGGTGTTTTAGCAGCTTCAGTATTTCATTTTGGTGAGATTCAAATAAGTGATCTAAAACAGTATTTAAGTAAGAAAGGAATTTCCATTCGAAAATAGGAGGAGTATGAGATGTTTCAGATTGAGAATATTCAATTTAATGAAAAAGGATTAGTTCCGGCGATTGTCCAAGATGTGATAACAAAAGACGTATTAATGCTTGCATATATGAATGAAGAATCGATTCAACAAACATTACATACAGGATATGCAACATATTATAGTAGAAGTCGTCAAAAACTTTGGGTAAAAGGTGAAACATCTGGAAATCGCCAAGCAGTAAAATCTATCTCCTATGATTGTGATCAGGACACTATTTTAATTCAAGTAGAGCAAAATGGAGTAGCATGTCATACGGGAAACTGGAGCTGCTTTCATGAACAGTTTGAATTAAGAACTAGTGATGAGAAATACAATGTAAATATATTAAATGAACTATATCAAACAATTGTTAATCGTAAATCAAATCCTGTTGAAGGCTCCTATACTACATACTTGTTTGATCAAGGTATTGATAAGATTTTGAAAAAAGTAGGAGAAGAATCAAGTGAAGTAATCATAGGGGCAAAAAACGATGATACAAATGAACTTGTGTATGAAATAAGTGATTTAGTTTATCACGTAATGGTACTAATGGTTGAAAAAGGTGTGAAGCTTGAAGAAATTAAAGAAGCTTTAGAAAATAGAAGAGAGAAGGTTCGCTCTTGAAGATTGATGGTCATACACATACCCACTATTGTCCACATGGAAGTGGAGATTATGTTGAGTTAATGATTCAAAGAGCAATAGAATTAGGTTTTGACGAATATCATATCACCGAACACTCTCCAATTCCTTCGTCATTAAAAAGACGTTTGCAACCATTGGAAGTAATTGATTCTTTAGCAATGAATGAGGGAGAAGTAGACGATTATATAAAAGAAATGATTGACTTAAAAAGAAAATATAAAGATAGAATAAGAGTAAAAGTCGGTTTTGAATTAGATTATTTACCAATGGACACAGAGTGGACAAAACATTTTTTGAATGAATATGGATCATACTGTGATACTGGTATATTATCCGTGCACTTTTTAGAAGGTCAAAATGGATGGCGTTGTATTGACTATCAGGCAGAGGATACGCTAGATGGACTAGTAAACTACTATGGAAGCACTGAAGATTTCCAGTTAGCTTATTACGAAATTGTAAAACAATCTATACTAGTAGATTTAGGTCAATATAAACCAAAACGCATTGGACATGTGACTTTATGTAATAAATTTAAACAATTTCTTGAGTGGGAAGAAACGATAAATGTAAAACATAATCAAATCGATCTCTTACAACTAATCAAACAAGAGCGTTATGAACTTGATGCAAATACTGCTGGATTATTTAAGCCATATTGTAGGGAAACGTATCCT
This sequence comes from Gottfriedia sp. ABJ_BB2_2, assembly GCF_055484705.1. Taxonomy (NCBI): domain Bacteria; kingdom Bacillati; phylum Bacillota; class Bacilli; order Caryophanales; family Bacillaceae; genus Gottfriedia; species Gottfriedia sp. ABJ_BB2_2. The sequence goes on along the minus strand of NZ_JBVFKR010000001.1, from coordinate 721,047 downwards.
CCAATTGATTTAATCGAATATGCAAGACAATTACGAATCCCCCTTGTATACGGTTCGGATTCTCATAGTGTGGAGGATGTTGGTAGGGGTTATAAAACAGTTAATCTAGTGTAATGATTTGAACAGACGACTCTAGAATGGTCGCCTGTTTTTTTTACATTCTTGCTTACATTATTATGAAATTTCGTTTGTAGAAAATATACTGCATGTTTAATAAATTTACAAACGCAATTAGAACATACAGAGCAAACAAGGAAAAAAATCATAAAATGCCGAAATAATATTATAGAAGGAATTTTAATCTATAATATAAATCTGTAAATTTGAAAGAAGGATTATAGCATGCCAGAAACATATAAAATGAAAATTTCCAATCAACATTTACATGCATCTTTTAGTAAAGAATACGAGCCAATCCTGACAATTAATTCTGGAGATTCTATTGAATTTAATACGATTGATATAGGTTGGGGATTAAATAAAAAAAACGGAGAGCGAGTTAGTTATCAATCACGAGAACAAGAAGAAGCTTGGGGACATCCAATGGTTGGGCCTGTTTATATTAAAGATGCAAAACCCGGAATGACGCTAGAAATAAAAATAAATAAAATAAAACCAAGCTGGTACGGATGGAATTGTGCTGGAGGTAAAATAAACTGGCAGAATAATATGTTAAATATAGCTGAGTCACCTGAAGTAACACTAAATTGGATACTTAATGAAGAAAACAAAACAGCAAAAACGCATATAAAAGATCAAGAATTTACTGTACCACTTAATCCATTTTTAGGTTTATTGAGTACATCTCCATGTGAGTCCGGTGTTCATTCAACAATCCCCCCTAGATATTGTGGAGGAAATATTGATTGTAAGGAATTAGTTGAGGGAAGCACAATTTATCTTCCTATTACTGTTGAAGGTGCACTATTTTCGGCTGGAGATGGTCATGCTGCACAAGGAGATGGTGAAGTATCTGGTCAAGCAATAGAATCACCGTTTGATCAAGTAAATCTTACACTTACAGTTATAGAAGATTTGCAATTGAAAAACCCTCTCGCTAACACACCATCAGGGTGGATTACTTTTGGATTTGATGAGGATTTAAACATTGCAACGGCGACGGCATTAGAAGGAATGGTTGAGTTAATTCAAAGGATTTATCATATAGAAAAAACGGAGGCAGTTGCATTAGCAAGTGTGTGTGTTGACCTAAAAATAACCCAAATTGTCAATCAAGTAAAAGGTGTTCACGCAATTTTACCTCATAATCAACTACTTTCATCGGCTACAAACAAAAGTAATGGATAGAAAAAGTGCGTTTCTGGCTTGAGCAGGAGCGCACTTTTCTATCCAAAGTATAATAAGATACAATGTAGAATCGAAGAGACAATTTATCATTTCATAATGGAGGCAATAGATTTGAGTCAATTAAATACATTATTTCGTAAAAGGATTGATTTGAATGAGAGTAGCAACATTTCATTCGAAGACTTAGAAGATATTTTGATGAAAACTGCATATAGCATACCATTTGAAAATATATGCATTATTAATAATAATACAAGTGAGATAACAAAGGATAGCTTGATTCAAAAAATATTATTAAATAATGAAGGTGGACTTTGTTATGAATTAAATACCATTTTGTACTTATTTCTACTTGAAAATGGTTTTAATGTGAATCTTGTAAGTGGAGTAGTTTATGATCCCATCAATTCTGTTTACCAAAGTATGGGAAGAACACATGTTACGATTCTTTTATCACACGAAGATCAAACTTATTTAGTTGATACCGGATTTGGAGCAAATTTACCTATAAAGCCAGTACCATTAAATGGAGAAATAGTCATTTCTAATAATGGAGAGTTTCGTATAAAAAAAGAAAATACTGCATTTGGTGACTATATATTGGAAATGAAATTAAAACATAAAGATCCAGACTGGAGAATTGGATATGCTTTTGATTCGAAGAGAATGATTAATGATATGTCAGATCTAAATGAGATACAAACGATTATCAAAAATCACGAGAAGTCTCCATTTAATAAGAAGCCTTTAATCACTAAGCTGACAAAGGAAGGCAATGTGACATTAACAAATCATTCATTTTCCCAATGGAAAAATGGCTCAATTTTGAAAGAAGAGATTGAAAATGAAAAATTTGAAGAGTTATTGCATAAAATTTTTCATGATAAAGGAGAAGTTTTTTGAGGAACAAGGGTTGCATTGGCAACCTTTTTTAATTCTGCTTTAAAATGGCAATTAAAAAAATACAATTTATTTCATTCATATTAGGTTGGCAATTTTCTTAATAACTGTTATTATAATTAAGCGAAAAATTAGAAATGGGGGAATTTTCATGCAAATTATACAGCAATCAAATCAAGAAGATACTGACTATATTAGACAGAAAGTAATTGAATATAATATTTCTACTCCCAGAAAAACTAGTGAAGCCAGTTGAAAAAGTAAGTTTCATTTTAAAAGATCATAATGAAACGATACTAGGAGGTATATCTGGTACGATTAAATATAATCATTTACATGTTGATTTTTTATGGGTAGATGAATCACAACGTGGCACAGGTTTTGGAAGTAACCTATTACATAAAATTGAAGAGCTTGCAAAAGTGAAAAAATGTCAGTTAATTGTGCTAGATTCTTTTAGTTTTCAAGCACCGGAATTTTACAAAAAACATGGATATAAAGAATTCGGCGTTTTAAATGACTATCCGGAAGGATTTAGCCAGCATTTTTTTGAAAAGAGACTAGCAGACGAATCATTGTAAGTATCTGTGTCAGTTTAATAATTTAATAGAGAAACGAAGGTAGAATAATAATGGAATTACTAAAATTTCACAAAAACATTAAGATTCGACTACTCGAATCGTTTTTAAGTTCAGCAATAGGCAGTATGATTTTTCCCTTTATGGCCATTTACTTATCTAAACATTTTGGTGTGAAATTAGCTGGTTTACTTTTACTAGTAAATGTATTTATTGGGATCGCAATGAACTTTTTCGGAGGTTATTTTTCAGATCAATTCGGTCGAAAAAAAACAATGGTCTTTGCAGAAACTTTAAGATTATTTGCTTTCATAGCAATGATGTTCTGTAATTCTCCTTGGTTTTTTTCTCCGATTATTACATTTTTCATGATGACGATTAATAGTATTTGTTGGGGATTAGCAGGGCCTGCAAATCAAGCTATGCTAATTGATGTTAGTAAACCCGAAGAACGAAAACTGATGTATTCTATTATGTATTGGTCAAATAATTTATCTATTGCAATTGGTGGAATAATGGGTGGTTTTTTATTCAAAACGTATTTATTTGAACTTTTATTAGCTCTTTCAATTGCCTCATTCATTACGTGGTTTTTAATTACATTTTTCGTTGATGAGAGTATGAAAACGCAGCAATCAGAGATGAAAACAATTAGACTACATGTGAATAAAATGCTTTCGAATTATCGGGATGTATTCCAAGATAGGCTCTTTATTCTTTATGTTTTAGCTGGTTTACTAGTCCTTTCAATGGAATTTCAATTAACAAATTATATTAGTATTCGAATTACAAATGAATTCCAAACTCAGCAATTGATGAATTGGCATTTTGGAGGGATCGAAATGATTGGATTCCTACGAACTGAAAATACAATTCTCGTAGTGATTATGGCATTATTTGCTACAAAAATTGTAAAGAAAATGAATGATCAGCAAACACTTATCTGGAGCTGCGTAGTATTTGTATTTGGTTACGCAATTATCTCGTATAGTAATTCAATTTGGTTATTATTTGCTGCGATGTTTGTAGCAACAGTAGCAGAAGTATTACGTGTCCCTGTGCAACAAAATTATATGGCGCACTTACCTTTAGAAGAAACAAGAAGTTCATATATGGCTGTTGCTGGTTTAACCTTTAATTTAGCAATGTTAATCTGTTCGATTACAGTTGCAATCAGTGCCTTTTTATCAAGTATTGCAACATCGGTCTTTTTAACAAGTTTAGGGGTTATTGGTATCATTATTTTTGTTCGAATCATCCCAGCATTAGAGCGACGTGTAAATGGAGAAACAATATATGTTCCAAGTAAGTCAGTCGAGAACAATGCGTAATATGATAATTTGAAGTTTAATGTTTCAGAGTTGCTATAGGCAACTCTTTTTTTTGAATGTTTTTAAAGGGAAAAGTACGGAGAGTTGAAATTGGAAAGTAGGTTAACTGAGTATTTGTCGTATTTTAGGAGGGGAAAAAATCTAAAAAAATCATTTTAACGTGACTTAAATATGTTAAAATATGGAAAAAGGTTAAAGGTGTGAGGGGATTGAAAGAATTGAGATACATAACAATTAATTCACTATTACTGCTGGCAATTGTACCACTTTCTTTAGTTGGTTATTATTTTGCAGTGTACAATGAATCTTTATTTTTTATTTATGAATGGGTCCTTTCAATAATTGTAGTTGGTATTTTCATCTTATCAATTATAGGGATTGTAAAAATTCAGAGTAAATTAAAATGGATTTCAATCTCGATTCTTGCGTTTATGATTCAATTTTCAGTTCTTAGTTTATTTTTAGGACCTTTTACAAAATATCCTTTATTTACACTGTATTATTTGATTGCTGCGATTGCTTTTGTTCTATTTATTTTAGCAATTAGAAAAGTTGACAAATTTAGATACATCCCAATAATTTTTACGGTTTTATCAATTATATTAACGCTTTATATGATATTGCTAAATAATTTATGGGGTAAAGATTTAAGCTAATTGGCATAAAGTTCTTTATGAATGAAAAGCTACTCTTGTAGCTTTATTTTTTTTGTTGATCATTTTATTGCAAAATGTGTAAGAGAAATAATAAATAGAATGATTAATCTTTCTAACTTAAGTACAATAGTTGAAACATAAATCGAGATTTTGAAGCGGATAGTCTAAATTGAGTATTGAATTACATTTTTTTCCATATTTTACAATATTTAAAGATTGTATAAGGAGTAATTAAGGAATACAATCAAGTTGTGAAAAGTTTCACATACTAAAGTCGACAGGGTATATCATTTGCAAATTTTTTTAGTTGTTTATGTGAAAATAATCACAAAGTTTAGAAAGGCATTTAAAAAAGTCTTATGTGGAATTTTTAACAAATAATTAGATAGGAGACAAACAACATGAAGATAACACTAGGCAATAAAGTAGTTTTAATTGGAACAGGTGCAGTGGGATCTAGTTATGCTTATGCTCTTATGAATCAGGGAATATGTGATGAATTAGTTTTAGTAGATTTAAATGAAGAAAAGGCTAAAGGTGATGTGATGGATTTGGACCATGGTATCGTTTATGCACCAAGTCCAATTAATATAAAATTTGGTTCATATGAGGAATGTGAGGATGCTGCAATTGTTGTGATTTGTGCCGGTGCTGCACAAAAGCCTGGTGAAACTAGATTAGACCTAGTTAGTAAGAATGTAAAAATATTTGAAGTAGTCGTAGAGAAAATCATGGATTCTGGATTTAATGGAATCTTATTAGTAGCAACAAACCCAGTCGATATTTTATCTTATGCAACTTGGAAATTCTCTGGTCTTCCTAAAGAAAGGGTAATAGGTTCTGGAACAGTTTTAGATTCAGCAAGATTTCGTTATCTTTTAGGTAAAGAATTTGATACTGCGCCTAGTAGTGTACATGGTTATATTATCGGTGAACATGGCGATTCTCAAGTGCCAGTTTGGAGTTTAGCAAATATCTCAGGTACAATGTTAGCTCCACAATTATCAGACGATCGAAAAATAGAGTTAGCAATTCAAGTAAGAGATGCTGCTTACAAAATCATCGAGTCAAAAGGTGCAACCTATTATGGAATTGCAATGGGATTAGCAAGAATTACTAAGGCAATATTGAAGAATGAAAATGTAGTGTTACCTGTAGGTGCACTGTTAGATGGTGAATATGGTCAAAAAGATGTTTATATTGGCGTACCTTCTGTCATAGACCGAAGAGGTATAAGAAATATAGTAGAACTTTCTTTAGATACAAGTGAATATGAAAAGCTCTTCAAGTCAATAAAAACACTTAAAGATATTCAAACACAAATATGGAAATAATTAAAATCAAAAATCACAAATTGTTATTTTGAGGAGCATAAATTATGTTAGTAGATGATTTTAATCCATTCAATAATCTTGGCATTTCAGCATTAGTTGCAGCCATTCCAATTTTTTTATTCCTTCTATGTTTGACTGTTTTTAAAATGAAGGGTATTTACGCTGCATTAATAAATTTATTGATAACCTTCCTGATTGTTCTTTTCTTCTTTAAATTACCAATCGGAGAATCAATTGGCAGTATAATACAAGGGACAATACAAGGAATATGGCCAATTGGCTATATTATTGTGATGGCAGTGTGGTTATATAAAATAACCGTACAATCAGGTAAATTTGATATTTTGCGTGGGAGTATTGTCGGTATATCCCAAGACCAACGGATTCAGTTTTTAATAATAGGATTTTGTTTTAACGCTTTTCTTGAGGGAGCAGCCGGTTTTGGTGTACCAATTGCAATTTGTTCTGTCTTATTAGTTTCAGTAGGATTCAAACCTTTACAGGCTGCGATGCTTTGCCTAATAGCAAATGGAGCTTCAGGAGCTTTTGGAGCAATTGGTATTCCTGTGGGAATTATAGACACATTTGGTTTAGAAGGTAATGTAACTTCTATGAAAGTTTCAATGATGACTGCTTTAACTTTACCTATTATTAATTTTACGATACCGTTTCTATTAATTTGGTTAATTGATGGTATAAAGGGAATAAAAGAAGTATTACCAGCGATTTTAGTAACTTCAATAACGTATACAATATCCCAGGCATTTATGACAATTTTTATTGGACCAGAATTAGCAGATATCATACCTGCATTGTTAACAATGGGCTTATTGGCACTATTTTCAAAAAAATGGCAACCTAAAAATATTTATTTAATGAATGGTAAATCATTCAAATATGAAAATATTTCCAAAAAAGATATTTTGAAAGCTTGGTCTCCATTTTACTTATTAACACTATTTGTTTTATTATGGAGTTTAAAATCATTTAAAGCATTATTTGTTGAAGGTGCAATTTTTGCATCAAGTGTTCTTAAATTTATCATTCCTGGATCTTCTATAAATGTAAGTATTGATATAATCGGAGCAACTGGCACAGCAATCCTTTTAGCGGCATTGGTATCATTAACAACTACAAAGTCGATTAATTTCAAGGAAAGCCTTGCTCTTTTGAAGAAAACAATTTCTGAATTTTGGATTCCAATCATAATGATTTGCGCGATTATTAGTATTGCAAAATTAATGACTTATGGAGGTTTAACAATTGCAATAAGTCAAGCATTAGCAACAACTGGAGATTTCTTTCCATTATTATCACCAATTTTAGGTTGGATTGGAGTGTTTATGACAGGTTCCGTTGTAAATAACAATACATTATTTGCTCCAATTCAAGCGCATGCTAGCAGTATTATTGGGACAAATCCAGCATTATTAGTTTCGGCTAATACTGCTGGAGGAGTAATGGCCAAACTTGTTTCACCTCAATCAATTGCAATCGCAACAGCAGCTGTTGGAGAAACTGGAAATGAGTCTTTATTAACAAAAATGACATTAAAATACAGTTTTGGATTACTTGCATTTGTTAGTATTTGGACATTACTCTTGTCAATCATTTACTAGTTTGGGAAATCAATTATAATAGTAATGAAACAAAAAAACGACTGATATTCAGTCGTTTTTTACTTTTTAATGATGTCTTTCACTCTTCCAACTTGGCCGTCTTCTAACCTAACTTTAATGCCATGTGGATGAGAAGGAGATTTTGTTAAAATGTCTTTAACGATTCCAGAAGTTAGTTTACCTGTACGCTGGTCTTGTTTTAATACAATTTGAACTTGATCTCCAATTTGAATAGTAGAACGAATTTGTCCGTTCATTATACGCCCATACGTTTACGTTGATTATTTGGCTTTTTTGTTATTTGATTTTTTTTCGTCATATCTTTAACAGCATTTAATCCTGTATTACCTGAAGATTGCTGTTGTTTTTTACTTGCAAGCTTTTGTTTCATTAGTTCTTGCAAACTAACTTTCTTTGGTTCATTGATATTTTCACTCATTTAATGTTTCCTCCAATTTTATCTTACTTTTATAATGACTTGTTGAAGGAAAATAAGCAAGTCCGTTTCAGAGAATACATAAAATATAATGGTTTTTAGCTTTGTTTTTCTTTATTTTTCTCGTGAAACTCTTCCATTTTTTTACTTTTTGAATAAGCTGATTCTTCAGAATGTCCAAATTGATCAACAGAACTTTTTTGTGGTCCTTTGTTTGTATGTCCTTTAGCCATTTCAAATCCCTCCTTTTTAGCTATTATGTGCTATATTGCCATTTCTTATTTTGAATAAACTTTCTCATGATATGGAAATCTAAACATGAATACAGGCTAAGGAGGAGAAGAAATGACTAGTAGAAATGGAAGTAAAGGTAGCAAAAATCAAAACGCTCCAGGATTACATGGACAAGCAACACAAAGTGGAGATAATAACAAAGGTACAGACTATCGTTCTAAAAAAGGCAGTAAATCAAAAATAGAATTACACTAAAAAAACGCCCCTTAACGGGCGTTTTTTTATCTAAATGAAATTAAGTGAGTAAAAAGTAATACGCCATAAAAAAATAACACTCCATGGTTACTTTAGCGCTATTTCAACAAATTTATACATTTATTCCTTAAAACTAAAGCCTTCTTCGTCTAAATACTCAGCAGCTTCACCATAGCTATTGAATGTGCCATCAAGATTTTCTCCAGCATATACATTCCACATATCCATTTCAGATACTAGCTTTAATGTCTGTCCACTAGTGTTCACCCATAATTCTTCTACTTCTTCATCGTCTTCTTCAAAATTTGGTTCAAAAGATAATTTATCGATTGATTTTGTAATAATAGAGCGCAGTTCGTCTTCACTAAAGTCTCTAATATTAACCATACCTTTGTCGTTTGTTCTATAGCCTTTTATTCCTTCTGCATATACAAAACCATTCCCATTTGGATGTAAATGAAAGACGACATTCTTTTTTTCTGTTAAACTTTCTTCGTACTGAAAATTTGTACGACCAAGTGATACAGATTTTTTTGTTAATTCTGGGAATGATTCGATAATTTCAAGTTTTTGTTCGTAAGTTAGCATATTGCCTCCAAAAATAATGTTATTTTTCTATGTTTTGTGAGTATCGTAACAAATATAACAAAAATGTATAAAAAAAGACATCTAAATGTCACATTTTATACGTCATTAATTTGGTAGAATAAGACTGCTAAATAAAAGGAGAATTGTATCCTTTTCGTCTTATACTCAGAAATAATACAATTTATTATACATAGTAGGTGATCAACATGACAGTAAAGCAACAATTTATTGAGAAAGAATTTTATAAAACGTTTTTAAATGGTACTGAAAAACAACCGATTGCTCAATTAGCAAATATTTTTAGAACGCCAGATGAAGAAATCGACCTTTCATCAGTTCGCTTTGCACAAGGTGAAGTATACTTTGAAAATAAAGATTTCGAGACTGCTGTGTTTAAATGGGAAAAAGTTGAAAATCAATATAAAGATTGGGCTAAGAAAAATATTGCTGACGCTTATTACGAGGTTGGTGCATTCGATACGGCCGAAAAGCTGTATAAAGATGTAAAAACTGAAAGTAGAACGTTAACTTCAGAAATTTTTCTTCAATTATTTTCTTTGTACATCGATATTTCTAATTATGAAGAAGCAGATCGTATGATTAAACAAGCAGTAAAATATAATCCGGACTATCCAAATGTTACGAAAATTGCTCGTAAATTTTATGAAAAAAATCATGATTGGAATAGTGCGGTTGATTTAGCTTCAAATGAATCAATTCGTACGGAAGATTTAAAATGGTTTATTGTTTTAAGAGAATACATAGAGAATGGTGCAACAAATGAAATGTCACCAAACTATTTTATGGGGCCTTTATTATCACTAGCAAAAGTTGATTTAGAGCATTTTGAACTAATGGTTGAAGCACTTTGGAATAGTTATAGAGAAAAATCTGAATATGTAAATTGGTTACATACATTTAATCAAATGTTGTTCCAAATTAATGTAGAAACAGGGGTAAAATGGAAACGACTTCCATCGATTTACTCATATACGTATAAAGAATTAATTGAAGGTAATTATTTAGTAGCACAACTAGAGGAAATGATGCCAAGTTTCTTAACGAACTGGTTAAGAATTACTGATTTTGATGGTGCAGTTTTAGCGACAACTGCAACACTTGCATGGGATCGTTTATTCCCAGGTAGATTAGATTATCAAATTGTTGTTGATGCTGAAATGGCATTTGAACAATTACAACAAATGCCAGATTGCTTCGAAAATGGAAAAGAATTATTTGAAAATATCCTTCAATGGGCATTGATAAATGAAATTGAAGTGGGCAATCGTTTTGTTTGGTGGACGAACCAATTAACAAACTTTGATCATACAACGATGCTAGTAGCTGGAACAATTGGAAATGGAAAATCATCATTTGTAAATTCACTTTTAGGTGAGAAAATGATGGGATCTTCTACGACAATGCCAGTTTTATTTGAGCAAAGTGTTGATACAAATATTACAGTGTATTCAAAAGAAGGAGATACTAGCCTTGCTGAATATGCAGACTTTTATGATTTAACTACTGTTGAAAATGAATTGTTAAAAGGAGACGAGTTAGTTCATTATGAATTACCGAATCCTTTTTTACAAAAGCACAAAATCTCAATCATTGATACACCAGGTATTGATGGAACAGATTTAAATACAAAAGCATTACTTCAATCAGTGAAGCTTGCTGACCGTCTTGTATATGTTTTAAATGCAACAGCCCCATATACAGAAGCTGAAAGATCATTATTGATTACGATTCAAAAGCAATTACCAACATTACCGATTCATTTCATTTTAAATAAAATGGACTCAATCTATAGTAATGATGAAGTTGATCGTGTTCATGCTGAAATTGAAGAGAAAATTAAGTTAGACTTCCCAGCTGCGAAAGTTCTACCGTATTCATCAATTTACAGCAATCAAGATCAATTTAATGAACTAGAAAGATTCATCGAAGGAAATGTATTATCGACAACTGCAAATTCTAAGCAATCTGAGAAATTATTATTGGCAATCCGCAAGTTAATTAATTTCTTATTAGAAAAACGTGTTGAAAAAGAAAATGATTTACATGCAAATGTTCAATGGAACGAAGTATTAGATGAAAAATTAAATGGCTTACTTCACTCTTTAAAAGATAAAGAGATGGAACACGCACATACAATTTCTAGCACATATCGTGAGCTTAAAGATGAAATTAAGTACGATTTAAAACTAAGCATTCCTGCTATGTTAAAAGAGTGCAAGGAATTAATAAAAGAAGATAGTGATTTTAATTCGATCTTAGAAACACTAAATGAAGAAATGAATAATCGAATTCAAGAATATGTAAGACAAACAACATTACCGAAGTTAAATGCGGCACTTCAAAGTTGGATTAGAGAGTCTGGTTCTTTATTAGAAGGGACACAAAGTTATCTAGCTGATATGTGCGATTCATTAAACACTTACATGGGAAGTGAACAGTTAAGTCTTGAATGTGATTTCAAAGTTTTAGATGATTGGCGTCGTGATGCAGATCGTATGACAAGTATGATTCAATTAGATGAGATGAATATTTTATTGAATTCTTCTCCATCACAGTTCTTGTTAAAAAGCTCGGGCTTAATATTAGGTTTATTACCTCAAAATAAATCTAAACTTGTTGCTCAATATCAGAAATATGTTGATAACGTTAATTATGATGAAGTATCTTCTTCAATTTCAACAAGATTCTTTTTACAGTTTGAAATGTTTGAAAAAACATTACCAAGAGACTTATCAATGTTCTTACAAACGCCATATGAACATTTATATGAACTTGTTGATCAAACAAGAGAATCGATTTCAAATTATGTAGCAATTCTTGAAGAAATGAAAGCAAATCCAAGTGGATACTTTGATCCAATCACATTCTATACAGTTCGATTAAGACAACTAGAGTTTTTAACTTTACGTAAATAATAAAAGAGTGTACCGAATTGGTACACTCTTTTTGTAACTTATTCATCCTCAGAGTCTTCTTCATATGGAATATAAACGACGATTGTTTGGTAGCCTTCTTTTACTTTTACTTGACCACCATAAGGGATGTCGTGAATGATGATGCTACCTTTTGGGTCAAGTGAAAAATGTCCAATTTTATCATGATCTTCATCCAATAATACTATTTCATGATCATTTCCTAGAATTCTTACTCCATCATTACAATCAACTTGTATTTTCCAATTACCTAGTTTGCTTAATAAGAAATGTTTCATCGTTTTTTTCTCCTAATTAAAGTAATCTACAATATTAATCATAACGTTTTTAGATAGAAATCAATATAAAAGAATCATGAATAGAAGTGTTTATGTTGATAAAACAAAGTAAAACGCTGATAGTACAGCGTTTTATTTTGATTGGTAATTTATTCTATTTTTATTCATTATTATTTCGGAATATTCCAGTCTTGGTATTTCTTCACTGCTTTACGTGCGATAAAAAATCCAGCTACTAGTATGATTAACCAGATGATAATGAATACAGAGTTACCGATAATGAATACTGTAGTATTTTTGAATCCTGTTGAGATATTTTTAAGATTGTCTTTAAATTTAGCAGTAATTCGATCACTTACCGTTTTAGGCGGCGTAGTGTCTGTTATTTCAGCTACTTCGGTAACAGAAAGATTAATCGTACTGTAATTGATTAATGAATCATATGTCTTTATTGTTGTTGTTAAACTTTCAATTTCGAACCGAACGGTTGTAAGTTCCTTTTCAAGCTCTATGATATCACTGAGTGAACCTGATTTTTTCAATAAACTTAGAAGTCTTTCTTCTTGTATTTTTAAAGATTTAATTCTAGTTTCTGTATCAAAGTATTGATTTGAAATATCTTCAGTTGAAATAGATTTGGAAGTCACATTTCCAATCGTATTCATTTTTGATAGATAAGCGTTTAGTTTATTAGCAGGAATTCGTAAAGTATACTGTGCAGTTCTAGATGGGAATTCGTCAATATTATCATCGTCATATTTTTCTAGCATTGATGTACCGGTGATATGATTGGACTCAATATAACCATCAAATTCAGTGACAGATTTTTCTAGTGCATCGATGGTTTTTTCGAATTTTTTTGTCTCAAGCTGAAGCTCAGCAGTTTTTATTAATTTACGTACGATTCCTTTAGTAGGTTCATTAATACTTTCCTTTGAATCATTTTGATCGACAGTTTGTACGTCTGCTCTTTGTTTTGGAGCGGTATCCATTTGCATTGATTTTTCACTTTCCATACCATTCGAATTTGAACAAGCAGATACTAGAGAAATGACAAGGAGAAACAAACCGATTTTTTTAAAAACTTGTAAGATATTCACCATTCATATTCACCTCTATTTTTTATCGAACTGTTTAAAGTATGACATATTATGTATTGTTAAAATTTTCTAATTTAGTTCACTATATCATAAGTAGTCTTTACTTCAAATAATGAAGTGACCTTTTCTAGGACTTTAGTAAGAAAAAAATAAATATTTTGACTATTAAATCAAATTATGACAAAATAATGAAAACTAAATAGTGGGGAATAGGTGTGAATGTTTGATTAACTTCAAAACATTTACTTAAAAGGGAAGTTTGGTGAAATTCCAACACGGTCCCGCCACTGTAATTGAGGAGTAAATAAATACATACCACTTATCTATTGATAGGGAAGGTTTTTATTTACGTTGATCCAAAAGTCAGGAGACCTGCCTATTCTAACGACGCTGTTCGACCTACGAGAGATAGGGAGGTGCCTTATGTATTGGAAACTGACATGTAAGTATTCTGTTCATTTGTGTTTTCCTACTTAAGAGCATTTTTATCTCAATTAGATAAAAATGCTTTTTTATTTTCAAAAAAGGGAGTGTTTTACATGGTAAACATAAGTAATCTAGGATACCCAAGAATTGGTGAAAACCGTGAATGGAAGAAGACATTAGAGTCATTTTGGAAAGGGAATATCACAGAAGAACAATTTGAGAGTGAAATGAAATCAATTAGACTTCAATCTATCGAAAAACAAGCTCGTTTAGGTGTCGAAATCATTCCTGTAAATGATTTTACTTACTATGATCATGTTTTAGATTTTGCAACAATGTTTGGCTGGATTCCTACTCGTTTTGGAAATTTGACTGAGCAACCTTCATTACATACATATTTTGCATTAGCTAGAGGGAATAAAGAGCTTGTAGCGTGTGAGATGACAAAATGGTTTAATACGAACTATCACTATATAGTGCCAGAATATCAATCTGATCGTAAATCGAAATTATTATATAACAAACCACTTGCGTCATTTTTGGAAGCAAAAAATGAATTAGGTATGATAACGAAGCCTGTTATATTAGGCATTTATACGTTTACTAAGCTTTCAAAAGGATATAATGAAGAAGATAAAAATTCAGTTATAACAGAGTTACTTCCGGTCTATATCCAAATGCTAAAAGAGCTAGAAGATGCGGGGGTAGAATGGGTGCAAATTGATGAGCCTGCTTTTGTATTAGAAGAAGCAAATGAAGATATTCAGTTAATAAAAGACATTTATTCGGAAATTTGTGAGGCCCTTCCATCATTATCAATTATGCTTCAAACGTATTTTGAAGGAATTGAACAATATCCTGAGTTGATAACAATTCCAGTTAAAGGAATAGGATTAGACTTTGTACATGGTAGAAAAGAAAATGTACAGGCATTAAAGAAATTTGGTTTTCCAACGGATAAAGTACTAGCCTGCGGGATTGTAAATGGTAGAAATATTTGGAAAAACAATTTAGACGAATCAATCCAATTGATCGAAACACTTCAATCACTCATTCAACCAAAAGATTGGTGGATTCAGCCTTCATGTAGCTTATTGCATGTCCCAGTTACTAAGAAAAAAGAAGATTCGTTAGAACATACTGTAATTGATACATTAGCTTTTGCAGATGAAAAATTAGAAGAGTTAGTCGTGTTAAAGAAAGCTTTAATGTTTGGTAGAGATGCCGTAAAACAAGAAATTGATAAAGTGAAACAAAATTTCGAACAGCTTAATAAATTAACTTCTAATACAGATGATGTAAGAAGTTTAAGTGAAGAAGATTTTAATAGAGCTATTCCATTTAAAGAACGATATCATTTTCAAATGGAAGCATTGAAATTACCATTATTACCTACCACAACAATTGGTAGTTTCCCACAAACTAAAGAAATCAAAATTGCTAGACAACAATGGAGAAAAGGGGAGCTTACAGAAGCCGACTATCGTCATCTAATAAATTTGAAAATTAAGGAATGGATTGAACTGCAAGAAAAACTAAACTTAGATGTATTGGTACATGGTGAATATGAACGTACAGATATGGTAGAATATTTCGGTGAAAAGTTAAAAGGGTTTGCCTTTACTAAAAATGCATGGGTTCAATCATACGGTTCAAGATGTGTAAAACCACCGATTATTCATAGTCGTGTAGAATTTGTTAAACCAATGACAGTTAATGAGACTAGCTATGCTCAAAGTTTAACCGAAAAGCCTGTAAAAGGGATGTTAACAGGGCCTGTAACAATTTTAAACTGGTCATTTGTTCGTGAAGATCAAGCAAAGGAAGATATTGCGAATGAAATTGCGCTTGCTTTAAGAAAAGAAATAGAGGCGCTTGAGGAAACAGGTATCTCTATTATTCAAGTAGATGAACCAGCAATACGTGAAGGCCTACCACTGAAAAAACGAAATTGGGAAGAGTATTTAAACTGGGTTACTCGTGCATTTCGCTTAACTACAGCAAGTGTTCAAAAAATGACGCAAATTCATACACATATGTGTTATAGCAGTTTTTCTGACATAATGGATGCGGTCATTGAACTAGACGCAGATGTGATTTCAATTGAACATGCAAGAAGTCATGAAGAATTTTCTTCATACTTAGCAGAAAACCCATACCCATTAGGAATTGGTTTAGGGGTGTATGATATTCATAGTCCACGTGTCCCATCAGTTCAAGAAATGGAGCAAAATATAGTTGGTTCATTAAAAGTGTGTGATATTCAACAATTTTGGATCAACCCAGATTGTGGATTAAAAACTCGTGATGAAACCGAGGTTATTCAAGCACTTACAAATATGGTGAATTCAGCAAAGAAAGTACGAGAACACTATTATTCTATTCTTTCGTAATAGCACGAATAGTCATGAACGAACATAGAGTATTGTATAAATCGCCACGAATGATTCGTACTATTTTGTGATATATTAAAAATTAAGTATTGAAATGTATTTAAAAGTAAGCTACTATTTAATTAATATTTTGAAGGAGGCATCAAATTTAGACACTATGTACATGATCCGATAACTTTTAAGCTAATTAATTTTATAGCAAAAAAGTACTCTGCCTGAAGTCAGAGAAATTGGATTAGTCTGTCTATATTTAGTGCCGTGAATATTAAATAATTAACCATATGCAATGTATAAAAACGTGGTTTTATTTAATTGCAACTTTTTTAGACATTTTTGTATTCGTTTTTTATGTAACGAATATGATTAACAATTCGTCCATTTACACACAGGCAGATGCTTGTGTGTTTTTTATTTTTTCGGCTCTGTGAAAATTTTTGTTGATGTTGAACTTTAACATAAAATTTTGTTCTAAAAATGAAAACAGAGCCACTTTTAAAATCGGATGGAGTGATTTGTATGTTTATTATAAAAGCAAATAATGTAGGAATTGAGTTAAATGGTTTAATGATCTTTGAAAATGGTAACTTAGACATTAAAGAAGGAGAACGAGTTGCATTAATCGGAGAGAACGGTATAGGGAAAACAACTTTTATTAATGCATTAATGGGTAGATTGCCAATTCAAAAAGGGAGTCTGCAAATTGAGTTTAAAAAGGATGAAATAGGTTGGCTATTAAATGATGAGAACGAAACTGAGCAGATGTCTGCAAAAGAGGTAGTAGCATCTGCCGATGAAAAGCTTTTCTTTCTCAAAAGAAAAATAGATCAATTATCAAATGATTTATCGAATGAACATCACTTAAATGAATTTAATCAATATTTAAGTGAGTATCTTGAGTTAAATGGATATGAGTGGGAATCAACAATAGAACAATCACTTAAAAAATTTCAATTACCGCAATATGTTTGGGAGATACCTTATTCGCAATTAAGTGGGGGACAGAAAACAAAAGTGAAATTAGCTAAAATTATGTTGAAGCAACCGAGGTTATTAATCTTGGATGAACCTACGAACCATTTAGATAGTGAGTCAATTGACTGGTTAACGAACTGGCTAAAATCTTATAGGGGAACAGTGCTATTTATATCACATGAAAGGCAGTTTATTGATGATGTTGCAACCAAAACAGTTGAATTAACTGAAAATGGAACATATAAGTATAATGGTGGTTATTCCGAATATAAAAAGCAAAAAGAACATGAAAGAATAACGAACCAAGCATTGTATGACAAGCAAGAAGCAGAGAAGAAAAAATTAATTGAAACAATTAATCAGTACAAACAATGGTTCACACAGTCACATAATGCAGCAAGTGAACGTGATCCATTTGCTAAGAAAAAAGCGGGTAAAAATGCACTGCGATTTAAGTCTAAAGAAAAAGATTTAGAAAGACTTGAGCAACGCAAAGTTGAAAAACCTAAAGAAGTTAAATCAATCTCAGCTAATTTTGAAAGTGAATCCTTTTCAGCAAAACATATGATAACATTTCAACAGGTCAACTTTGGATATGAAACCAAAAAGAATATTTTTGAGCAATTAACCTTTACATTGAATCGTGAAGATCGATTAGCTGTCATAGGAAAAAATGGTTCTGGTAAAACAACATTTTTAAAATTATTAACTGGCTTGCTAGAACCTACTGAAGGGTCTGTACGTCATAATCCGCAATTGAAAATAGGTTATTTTATGCAAGAGCTTGAAACGCTTAATGAAGAAACAACGATTTTAGATGAAATATTATCCCTTCCAAATATGACTGAAACGGAAGCTAGAACGATTCTTGCCTGTTTCTTGTTTAGAAAAGAAGATGTATATAAAAAAATAGGTCAGTTAAGCATGGGAGAAAAATGTAGGGTTGCTTTTGTGAAACTTTATTTTTCAGATTCAAATTTACTTGTTTTGGATGAGCCAACTAATTATTTAGATATTCATACAAGGGAACGAATTGAAGAAGCATTAGCTGTCTACCATGGTGCAGTTGTAGTCGTTTCACATGACCCGTATCTACTAAAGAAAGTATCAAATCGTGTAGTCCACATAGAAAAAGGTACGTTTTACGAATTTAAAGGTTCGTATGCGGAATGGAATGGAAGGCAATTTATTTCAAATGATCAACAAAGCTTGTTAAATGACCGAACAAGACTTGAACTTGAAATATCAGCAATGATAGCTGCGGAACTTGAGAGTGAAGAGGAACAATCGTCCCAACTAACAAAAATTGTAACATTAAAACAACAACTTGCTGACATTGAGTTGAAATTGAAAAGTATGTAGAAAACGAACTGATGTATTTGTGTAAGTGAGCAAAAAAAGTGTGTTTCACCAATCTGGTGAAAACACACTTTTTTTATACATTTGGTAAAGTAAAGCCTTCACCAAAAACATCACGTACATCATGGATGACAACAAAAGCCTTTGAGTCAATACCATGAATAATTTTTTTTAATTCAAATAGCTCTTGCTTATTAATAATGATATAAAGCGTTTCTTTTCTTTCACCTGAAAAGTGGCCTTTCGCTGGAAAAATCGTTACACCACGGTTCATTTCATTTGATACCAAAACTGCTATTTCATCTGCTTTGTCAGAAATAACCGTAATCGCTTTTTTAGGGTTTAGTCCTTCTATAATATAATCAATGACTTTTATTCCTATATAAATAGAAATAAGTGTATACATTGTTTTTTCAAAACCTATTACAAAATAACCACCTGAAACAACGATTAAATCAAATGCTAATAGCGTTTTACTAATACTCCATCCGAAGTATTGATGAAAAATTTGGGCAATG
Organism: Gottfriedia sp. ABJ_BB2_2; assembly: GCF_055484705.1. Lineage (NCBI taxonomy): Bacteria > Bacillati > Bacillota > Bacilli > Caryophanales > Bacillaceae > Gottfriedia > Gottfriedia sp. ABJ_BB2_2. Next base: position 701,808 of record NZ_JBVFKR010000001.1, on the reverse strand, counting down.
ACAGTGGTGCCACCAGTTGTACCACCTGAACGAAAAACGATTCCTAAACCAAGGCCAATGAATATTCCTGCAAAAATAGTACCTAATAATGTTTCTTCCGTAGGAACTCCTAATCCTTCAGTTAATCGTATGAACAAAGAACTTGCCACGATTGAGATGATGGTATAGAGAATAAGCTGCTTTTTTAATAATTTATATCCAATGATCAAAAGAGTTGCATTTAATATAAACATAACGATACCTGGAGACCATTCAAAAAGGTAATAGGTTATCATCGTGATGCCAATAAAGCCACCTTCTGCTAATTTATTAGGAATTGCAAAGAAGTTAATTCCGATTGCAAAGATAGCTGAGCCGATCAGTAGTCCAATTATTTCAATGATGTATTTACGCAACGTTACCCCTCTTTTTTAAAAAAATTTAATCATAACTACTATTCTATCTAAACCAATTAATTGAAGCAAAATATTTTTAATTAAATAGATTTATAGGCATATTTTGTATACGATTTCATATTTTTATATAGACAAGCTATCTAAGGAGGAATGGGAAATGGTATTTGCAACGCCTGGAAAACCTGGTTCATTAATTACGTTTAAAAATCGTTATGATAATTTTATTGGTGGTGAGTGGGTCCGACCTGTTCGTGAGCAATACTTTGGAAATGTAACTCCTGTAACTGGACAAGTTTTTTGCGAGGTTGCAAGATCAACAGAAGAAGATATTGAGCGTGCACTTGATGCAGCACATCGTGCAAAGGATAAATGGGGTAGAACGAGCGTCACAGAGAGGTCTAATCTTCTACATAAAATTGCAGATCGAATGGAAGAAAATAAGGAATATTTGGCTGTTGCCGAAACTTGGGAAAACGGTAAACCAGTAAGAGAAACACTTGCTGCAGATATTCCATTAGCAATTGACCACTTCCGTTATTTTGCAGGCTGTATTAGATCACAAGAAGGGTCACTTGGTGAAATTGACGGGGATACAGTTGCATATCACTATAAAGAGCCATTAGGAGTAGTAGGTCAAATTATTCCTTGGAACTTCCCTATTTTGATGGCGGTTTGGAAGCTTGCTCCTGCTTTAGCAGCTGGGAATTGTGTTGTATTAAAGCCAGCGGAACAAACTCCAACTTCAATTCTAGTATTAATTGAATTGATTCAAGATTTATTACCACCTGGAGTAGTGAATGTGGTAAATGGATTTGGACTTGAAGCTGGTAAGCCGTTAGCATCAAGTAATCGTATTTCAAAAATTGCGTTCACTGGTGAAACATCAACTGGTCGCTTAATCATGGAATATGCTTCAAAAAATCTAATTCCAGTTACGCTTGAATTAGGTGGTAAATCACCAAATATTTTCTTTGAAGATGTAATGGATAACGAAGAATTCTTAGATAAAGCACTTGAAGGCTTTACGATGTTTGCCCTAAATCAAGGTGAAGTATGTACATGTCCATCAAGAGCGTTAATTCATGAATCAATTTATGAAGAGTTTATGGACAAAGCGGTGAATCGAGTAAAAGCTATTAAGCAAGGTAACCCACTAAATCCAGAAACGATGATTGGATCGCAAGCATCACAGGAACAACTTAATAAAATTCTTTCTTATTTTGAAATCGGTAAAAATGAAGGCGCAGAAGTATTGGTTGGTGGTAGCAGAAATGTACTAGATGGTGAACTTCGTGACGGATATTATGTAAATCCAACAATCTTCAAAGGAAGAAATGATATGAGAGTATTCCAAGAAGAAATTTTTGGACCAGTTGTTTCTGTTACGACATTTAAAACGAAGGAAGAAGCGTTGCAAATCGCAAATGATACTTCTTATGGTTTAGGTGCGGGTGTATGGACTCGTGATATGGATACTGCATACAGATTTGGACGACATGTTGAGGCAGGTCGAGTTTGGGTAAACTGCTATCACGCATATCCAGCACATGCGGCATTTGGTGGTTACAAAAATTCTGGCGTTGGACGTGAGAATCATAAAATGATGTTAGATCACTATCAAAATACAAAGAATATGTTAGTAAGCTATTCACCAAGTAAGCTAGGATTCTTTTAAGAAAAAACACCTTAGCATTTTTTGCTAAGGTGTTTCTTTGTCACTGAACGATTTATTACATCTGAAAAAAGATAGAATTATTGTAACGTGTAAAGTAAGCGGATTCTGACATATTATTCAAATGACCTCTATTAAAATGATAGTAAGAGCCAAAGCGGAGGTGTTACCGATGTGGATCGGAGTATTGTGTTTACTATTGTTTGTAGGAGTGATTTCGACCATTCAAATTTTATTGAATAGAAATTGGAAATGTATCTATACTGCTTACGGTTATCAAGACTATTTTAAAATCATCGGTAAATTAAAACAAAAGGGAATTTCCTATAAAACAAAAATACCTATGAATCTAAGAGTAGGGCGATTTTATGATAATACACAATATGATATCTACGTAAAAAAAGAACTAGAATATAAAGCAGTAGAAGCTTTAAATCATCAATAATTTAAATTTTTGTATCAATCATTCATATGTAAATTGATATAAAAACTAAATAACTGTATGATAAATTCATTGGGGTTGACTTTAATTAACTTTAGAAATAAGGGGATTGGATATGGATATCAGAATTAATAAGGAATTTGTACTTAATACTGCGAAGCAATTACTAGAGTTTAATAGTCCTAGTGGTTTTTGTTTTGAAATTATGGAATTAATTCAGTCTTGGACAAAAAGTTTAGGGTATCAGTTCGAAACGACGAACAAAGGTTGTGGCGTTATTACAATTCCAGGTAAAAGTAATGATCAGGTAGTTGGATTATCTGCTCATGTTGACACTTTAGGTGCGATGGTTCGCTCTGTAACTGGAAAAGGTACATTAAAATTTACCGTAATTGGTGGCCCAATAGTTCCAACATTAGATGGTGAGTATTGCCAAATAAGAACTCGCGATGGCAAAATTTACAGCGGAACGTTTTTATCAACAAGCCCATCAATTCATGTTTTTGAAGATAGTAAAACTAAAAAACGAGATCCTGAAAATATGGAAGTTAGAATCGATGAATGTGTAAAAAACAAAGAAGATGTGCTTAATTTAGGAATCGGACCTGGAGATTTTATTTTCTTTGATCCAAAAACAACGATTACTGAAAGTGGATTTATTAAATCTCGTTTTATAGACGATAAGGCAAGTGTTGCTTGCTTATTAGGCTTACTAGAACTTTTTAAACGAGAAAATATTGTCCCAACACATACGACAAAATTATTTATCTCTACATATGAAGAGGTAGGACATGGCTCATCATATATTCCATCGGATATAACGGAGCTAATTTCTGTTGATATGGGATGTATTGGGGATGATTTAAGCTGTACAGAATATGACGTTTCAATCTGTGCGAAAGATTCTGGTGGCCCATATGATTATAATATGACGACTGATTTAGTTAATTTAGCCAAACAAAATGACTTAAATTATGCCGTTGATATTTACCCAATGTATGGATCAGATACAGTAGCAGCACTTCGTGGAGGTCAAGATATAAGGGGCGCATTAATTGGTCCTGGTGTACATGCGTCTCATGGTATGGAACGTACACATTATCAAGCAATGGAAAACACTATGAAATTATTGTATTTATATGTTACAAAATAAAAGAGTAAAAGCTGTTTGAACATAATTCAAACAGCTTTTTTATTGGTAAAAATAATGAGGTATCAATTCAAAAAAAAAGACAATGTATGCTTTTGGCCCAATGTCTTATCGCTTTATTTCATTTTAGTAAAATATTAATAAGTTAAACGCTGTACGCCGTTTAAATCATCATCATTTCTTAAAATGCCATTTGCATTAATCTTCTTTAATGTAAATGTAGAAAAGTAAGCAGAGAGTTTATCATCACGTTTTTTTTCTTGTAGCAAATCTAATAATAATTGCTTCGTCCCAGCACCTACTACGCCATCGGCTTCCAATCCGTGATTTTGTTGGAATATTCGAACTGCAAAATCCGTTCCTTCTGCAAAGTATCCATCAACACCATTAGTGGAATAACCAAGCTTTGTTAGTGAATCTTGAAGCCATTCAACCTCACTACCAACACTTCCAAGTTTTAAACTAATTGGGATATCATTTGGATTTGTGACAACAATGCTTCCTGAATCATCTTTAAATAGTTGATTAGCAGTTGCTATATCATTAAAGGTTTTATTAGATGACGTAATGAAAACAGTCGTATTTTTTTGTACGTGGTCAAACAACCACTCGACCTCTTCATCATACATCCTTACGCAACCACTACTTGCGTAAGTCCCAATGGAAGCAGGGTTACTATTTCCATGGATTGCATAGGTTGTACCCCATGTCCCTCTTGCGTTTAATCCCAACCAGCGATTTCCTAATGGATTACGCGGATCACCACCAGGTATATTCTCTTTATAATAGGGCCTATTCACAATTTTGTTCACAATTTTAAACTTGCCCTCTGGTGTTAATTCTTGGCTTCTCCCAGTAGCAACTTTAAACTCTTTTACAAGTTTGCCATTTTCATAAAATGCTAGTCTGTTAATCGCCTTATTGATAATAATCAATTGTGAAACTGGTTTTTCTTCAGCAAATGTCTGAACAAAATTGGAACATAAAAAACATAAAATAATCAAACCGAACATAAAAACGCGCTTAAACAATTTTTTCCCCCCAACAAAATAAAAAAATAAGTACCCTTAATATCTTATGAAAGTATAGCTTGTCCTATATAGTGAAACTTTGAAAATGAGGAAAAAGATAGAGGGAAATAGTAAAAATGTTGAAATAAGATTCAATTATTTGTATAACTTAACTATGATCATGAATCGAAGGGGATACTATTTTGAGAGCAACTATTAAAGATGTGGCAAAGCTTGCCGGAGTGAGCGTTGCATCAATTTCCAGATATTTAAATAACAAAGGATATATAAGTGATGTTACGAAGGAAAAAATTAAACAAGCAATTCAGGAATTAAATTATCAGCCAAATGAAGTTGCTCGTGCATTATTCAAAAGACAAACAAAAACGATTGGTGTCATCATTCCAAATATACGTATTTACTTTTTTGCTGAATTCGTTAATTACATTGAATACTTTGCAAGTAAGATTGGATTTCGAATACTACTTTGCAATTCGGATTATTCATCCGAAAGAGAAAAAGAATATTTAGAAATGCTTAAAAATCATCAAATAGATGGCATTATACTTGCGAGTCACACATTACCAGCAGAAAAATATATTAGTCTTCAATTACCTGTCGTTTCGATTGATCGTCATCTAGATGATCAAATCCCACTCATCACAAGTGATAATGAGCTTGGAGGGAAACTAGCTGCAGAAAAATTATATAAATCTGGTTGTAGAACAGTAGGATATTTTGGGCTCATGTCTGACAAACAAAATGTAACAACCATTCGATATGATGCTTTTAAAAAGCATTGTGATGAGTTTGGTTTAGAGGTAATTGCAGATCAACCAGATTATAAGAAGGATATCAATGGACAAAAACATTCTGATCTAGAATTAGTTAGAAACTATTTGAGATCATACGAAAAACTCGAAGGATTATTTACAGTAGATCCATTAGCATTGGCAGCTATAAGAGTTTGCCAAGAAAATGAAGTAAAAGTTCCTACAGAATTTCAAATTATTGGATATGATGATTTAGCTTTCGCCGAAATGACTTTTCCTTCAATCACAACGATCAAACAACCGATTTCGCATCAGGCAGAACATGCCATCGCCAAGCTATTACAATTAATGAATGGAGAAGCGGTGCCAAGTCGAACAATTTTACCTGTAGAATTAATTGAACGTGAATCAACAATAAATGTTTGATAAGGGTTGCAAATCCAATGTAACTTGTTAAAATAAGATATGTAACCGGTTACCTATCGTTACCTAAGATAGGTAATCAATCTATATAATAGACCATTATTGTGCATACGGTTGCCTTAGTCGACATGCTAAGTTGAAACCGCTTGCAATGAGAAGGGTAAAGGAGATGGAATTATGCTTGAAAATTCTAGTTTTTCAGTTAAACCTGAATTATTTTCAGAAGCAAGTCAATTAATTGATGTGCTACAAATTCAACAGATTACAACTTACTCAAAAGAAAAAAATAAATGTGTGTTTACTGTTAATAAAGGAAAAATCACAGTAGAGTTTCCAAGGCCTGATATCGTTAGAATAACTGTTAACCATACAAATGAAAATTTCACGCACCATAATAGTTCAATTGAAACGTATGAAAGCTCTGAGTTTACAATCAGAGAAACTGAAGAGCATGTATTAATGCAAACAACTGATGTAGAATTTTTTCTACATAAACAAAATTGTAAATTTACAATCAAATCTGCTAAAGGCGAAATTTACAGTAACGGTTTTTATTTGACTGAGGAAGGCACGATTTCTCTTATTGGAGCCCAGGAAAATGAATTTATTTATGGACTTGGAGAAAAGAGTGGGTGGTTAAATAAAAAAGGTGAACGTTTATCAATGTGGAATACTGACGTTTTTGCACCTCATACGCCAGATATTAGCGAGTTGTATGAATCAATCCCTACTTACTTATCATTTACACCGAATTATGCATTTGGTTGTTTTTTAAATAATACAGGTCGAACAATTTTCGATTTTAAAAATCGCAAGGATGAGCACAAATTAGAAACTGAAACAGGAATCATCGATCTGTTTATCTACACAGGACCATCGATGAAAGAAGTACTTGAGCAACATACCTTTATAACTGGACGTCCATATCTTCCCCCAAAATGGGCACTTGGTTATCATCAATCTAGACATAGCTATCAAAATGAAGAGGAATTAAAATATATTGTTGATTCTTTTGAAAAGCTTGAAATTCCAGTAGATGCCATTTTCTTAGACATCTTATATATGGACGGATATAGAGTTTTTACTTTTGATAAAGAACGTTTTCCAAATTATGAAACATATCTTCCACAATTACTTGAAAAAGGAATTCATATTGTACCAATCGTAGATCCAGGAGTAAAAGTTGCTGGTCAATATGATGTTTTCATCGATGGTGTCGTAATAGATGCATTTACAAAGATGCCAGATAAATCACTTTATATAGGTGATGTGTGGCCAGGGAAAAGTGCATTACCAGATTTTAGTCAGCAGAAGGTAAAAGACTGGTGGGGTGATTTACACGAGTTTTATACAAAGCTAGGTATTAAAGGAATTTGGAATGACATGAATGAGCCAGCCATTTTCAATGAATCTAAAACGATGGATTTAGATGCAGTTCATGACAATGATGGAAATCCAATTAGCCATAAAGAATATCATAATTTATATGGTTATGAAATGAGTAAAGCGACAGCAATTGGTATTCAAAAATTAACAAATGAACGTCCATTTGTATTAACTAGAGCAGGATATGCAGGGATTCAAAAATATGCAGCTGTTTGGACAGGTGATAATCGTAGTTTTTGGGAACATTTAGCCATGACGATTCCAATGTGCTTAAATCTTGGATTATCTGGTGTTACATTCTCTGGCCCGGATGTTGGTGGATTTATGAATGATACAGAAGCAGAGTTATTGACTCGATGGATTCAAATGGGTACTTTTTTACCATACTTTAGAAATCATTGCTCAATTGGAATGGATCGACAAGAACCTTGGGTTTTTGAAGAGAAATATACAGATATAAATAGAGATTACATTCAAATGCGTTACGAATGGATGACATATCTATATCAACAATTTATAGAAGCAGAAAAATCAGGTCTACCAGTTATGCGTCCATTAGTACTTGAATATCCGACAGATCAACGTACATTTGACTTGAATGATGAGTATTTAGTAGGAGAAAACTTATTAGTTGCTCCGATTGTTACACGCTCGGCGAGATCTCGTTCGGTTTATTTACCAGAGGGAATTTGGTACGATTACTGGACTGATCAAGTTTTTGAAGGTGGGAAAGATAGTTTAATTGAAGCACCACTCGATAAAATACCGTTATTTTTAAAAGCAGGAAGTATCATTCCATTAACAAATAAAAAGAAAAAAGCGAATCAAAAAGATGATGAACTTTACTTACACTTGTATTCTCAAGAAAGTGGCCATGTAAATACAGTTATTTACGAAGATGATGGCAAAACAACGAATTATCAATCAGGTGAACGATTTGAATTACATGTAAATGTAGATTTTAATCATGACACTGTAAACGTTAAGCTTGAAAGTAAAGGAGATTTTAAACCTTACTGGAATAAAATCACGGTCTTATTACATGGAACAAATAAAGAATTAAGCATAGAAGGTCAATTAGAATTCGAAGTACGATCAGGTAAGGAGCTAATGTAATGGAGAAAAAATGGTGGCATAATAGCGTCGTTTATCAAATATATCCGAGAAGCTTTATGGATAGTAATCAAGATGGTATAGGTGACTTAAACGGTATTATTGAAAAGCTTGATTATTTAAAATTATTAGGAATAGATGTCATTTGGCTAAGCCCAGTATACAAATCACCTAATGATGATAATGGATATGATATTAGTGATTATTGTGACATTATGGAAGAATTCGGGACGATGGCAGACATGGACCGACTAATTTCAGAAGCAAATGATAAAGGAATTAAAATTGTAATGGATTTAGTGGTCAATCATACTTCTGATGAGCATCCATGGTTTATTGAATCTCGAAAAAGTAAAGATAATCCATATCGTGATTATTATGTATGGCGAGATCCCGTTAAAAATGCAGAACCAAATGGTCTACAATCTGTTTTTAGTGGTAGTGCTTGGCAATATGATGAAGAGACTGGTCAATATTTTCTACACTTATTCAGTAAGAGACAGCCTGATTTAAATTGGGAAAATCCAAAAGTCCATGAAGAAGTATATAATATGATGAATTTTTGGCTAGATAAAGGCATTGGTGGGTTCCGAATGGACGTTATTGATTTAATCGGAAAGCTACCTGATCAAGAAATTACGGGCAATGGACCAAAACTTCATCAATATTTACAAGAAATGAACGCAAAAACGTTTGGAAATCACGATGTATTAACTGTCGGTGAAACTTGGGGCGCAACACCTGAAATCGCAAAATTATATTCTGATCCAGCACGTAATGAACTAAGTATGGTCTTTCAATTTGAGCATATTAGTTTAGATCAGCAAGAAGGGAAAGAAAAGTGGGATTTAAAGCCACTAAACCTACTTGACTTAAAAGCTGTATTTAAAAAATGGCAAACTCAGTTAGACGGGAAAGCATGGAATAGCTTATTTTGGAATAACCATGATTTACCTCGTATCGTTTCTAGATGGGGAAATGATAAGGAGTTCCGAAAAGAAAGTGCGAAGATGCTTGCAACAATCCTACACTTAATGCAAGGCACACCTTATATCTATCAAGGTGAAGAAATTGGTATGACGAATGTTCGATTTGAAAAAATAACTGATTATGATGATATCGAAACTCGTAATATGTATAATGACCGAATTTCAAAAGGATATTCACATGAAGAAATTATGGAATCAATTTATACAAAAGGAAGAGATAATGCACGTACGCCAATGCAGTGGAGTGACAGTGAGCAGGGCGGTTTTACGAGCGGAACTCCATGGCTTGCATTGAATCCAAATTTTAAAGAGATTAATGTGGCAGAATCAATAAATGACCAATCTTCTATTTTTCATCATTATCGAAAGCTAATTGAACTGAGAAAACAACTTCCTGTCATTGTTTACGGTTCATTTACCATGTTAGCTGAGGATGATGAAAAAGTATTTGCTTATACTCGTGAGTTAGAGGGAGAAAAACTATTGATTGTAGCTAACTTTACAAGTAATCATACAATATTCCAGTTTACTGAAAATTATGAGGATGCAACGATATTACTTAGTAACTATGAAGACTCGGGAGTAAAGCTCGACTCAATTAATCTTAGACCATATGAAACGATTGTATATAAAATAAAATTGTAAATAAATTAAAAATTGTTTGACATTTATTTTGTCAGTCGTATATGATGTTAATATCAAATATAAAAGGAGGTAGGTTGAAATGATGATTGTAACAATAAAAGCAAAAAAACACTACAAGTTAATAATGAACATGAACCCTATCTCTGCGCAGGACGGACCACGTTAAAACGTATTATACAATGACGATCTAGCCATGGGTTTATATTCCCCATGGCTTTTTTGTGCAAAAAATAAGCTACAGTTTATTTTTGTACAGAAATTTTTGGCCATGGGGTATGGAAAATATTCCCGTGGCTTTTTTTGTCAAAATTGTGGAGGGTTGCGTAGAGAATAGGTTGATTGATACAAAGGAGGTACAATAGTGTTACGAATTTTAAAATATGTTTATAAACACAAATTATCATTATTTATCGGATCATTATCAATGTTATTAGTAATAGGGGTTGACCATTTAATTCCTTACTTACAGATGGTTTTAGTAGATGATGGAATTATTAAAAAAGACGGCTCGGTGATTCTTCCAATCATTGGAGGAATTTTAGCGATTACATTGATTAAGTCAGTTCTTGGATATGTAAAAGAATATTTATATGATCTAGTTGGTGCGAAAGTACATGAAGACATCAAAAACGAAATGTTTCAACATATTCAAAGTTTCGAGTTTAAATACTTTGATTCTATGAATACAGGTGAATTGCTTTCAAGAATTGGTGAAGATGTAGAGAATATTTGGCAAACAATTGGTTTTGGCTTGCGATTATTCGTAGAAAACATCATTTATTTTGTAGCTAGTACAATTATTTTATTTTTTATTGATTGGAGATTAGCTCTAATCTGTTTAGCAATTATGATTCCAATCGGATATATGGGTACTAGATTAAATCGATTATTAAATGCCGGATACGGTAAGATTAGTGATCACACTGCAGAAATCAATACAACAGCTCAGCAAAATATCGCTGGGGTAAGATTGGTAAAGGCATTTGCGCGTGAAAAGCATGAAACATTGAAATTTTTAAAAATGAATCGTGGTTATTATGATTTAAATATGGCTCAAGCGAAAACAATGCGTAAATACTTTCCTTCTATTGAGTTCCTAACAAATATTGCATTAGTGGCTATGATCATTGTTGGTGGTTATTTCGTACTTCAAGATACGATGACACTTGGTGAGTTAGTTGCATTTAGTGGGTATATTTGGAACTTAATTTGGCCAATGAGAATGCTAGGTTGGTTAACTGATATTCTTTCTAAAAACCAAGCATCTGCTAAGAAGATTTTTGAAATTTTAGACCGTAAAACAGAAATTAAAAATAAACCTGACGCTTATACTCCAAGCCTTGTTGACGGTTCAGTGGAATATAAAAATGTTAGTTTTAAATATAATGATGAAATGGTCTTAAAAAATATTAATCTATATATTCCAAGTGGCAGTAAAGTAGCGATTATGGGTACTACAGGAGCAGGAAAGTCATCAATCCTACATTTAATTGGACGTTCTTATGATGTGGCAGAGGGAGAACTATTAGTAGACGGTGTTAATGTGAAAGATTTTAATTTAACAAGCCTTCGTACAAATATGTCTCTAGTATCTCAGGATACTTTTTTATTCTCTGACACGATTGAAAACAATATTAAACTAGGAAATCCTGAAGCTACAATGGAAGAAATTAGAGAAGCTTGCCGTATTGCATGCTGTTTAGATTTCATTGAAGAGCTTGAAGAAGGATTTAGTACAGAAATTGGAGAACGTGGAATCGGATTATCTGGTGGACAAAAACAAAGGATTTCAATTGCACGTGCACTATTGCGTAGAGCACCAATTTTAGTACTTGATGATGCAACTTCAGCGTTAGATATGGAAACAGAATATGAATTATTACACAACTTAAATAAACGATTCTCTCATAGTACAACATTCATTATTGCACACAGAATTTCGGCAGTTAAAAATGCTGATATCATTTTATTTGTTGAAAATGGAGAAATTGTTGAAAAAGGAAATCATAAAGAATTACTTGCTCTAAAAGGGAAATATTATGAAGTTTATGAGGAGCAATTTAAAGATTTTGAAACAGTAGAAAGCGGGGTGGTCTAATGGCACAGAATACTATTAATCGTGATGAAGACCAACTGAATCGTAGTAAAGTCGAGATCATTCTCAGACTTGGAACTTATTTACAACCATATAAATTTAAAACATTTATTGTTATATGCTTAATGTTATTTGTTATGATCGTTGGTATTTTAAACCCGTACTTATTGAAAGTAGCAATTGATACGAATATAAAAAATAACGATGTAAAAGGTCTCATGATGATTGGTGGCGTTTTACTTGCTTTAAATTACTTAGCAATGATTTCATCAAGAATTCGATGGACAATGATTAGTTCTGTTACAAACAACATCTTAGTAAATATTCGTCATGAGCTTTACACACATATTCAAAAACTATCATTTACATTTTTCGATAATCGCCCAGTTGGTAAAATTTTAGCTCGTGTAATGGGTGATGTTAACGCACTTCAAAACTTATTTAACCAAAGTATCCAGACATTAATTCCAGAATTATTAAGTTTGGTCTGTGTTACGGTTGTAATGTTTATTTTAAATGTGAAGCTTGCTTTAGCATCGGTATTAATCCTTCCATTTCTAGCTGCAGCAATGTTTTACATTGAAACTCGTGCAAGGAAAAGATGGGATGTATATCGTAAAAAACGTTCAAATTTAATCGCTTTTATACATGAAGATTTTTCAGGAATTAAAGTTGTTCAATCTTTTGCGAAAGAAAAGGATAAAGAAAAAGACTTTAAAGAAAAAGTTTCTGAATTAATGGGAGCATTCATGAAAGCAGTTAAACTAAATGACTTTTTCTGGCCTTTAGTTGAACTTTCATGGGGTATCGGAACAGTAGTTGTATTCTATGTAGGATACAAGCTAGTAATGAGCCAAGAAATTGAAGTAGGTACGTTAATTGCCTTTTCAATGTACATCGGTATGTTCTGGCGACCGATTATGAACTTATCAAACTTCTATAATACATTAATCTCAAACTTCTCAGCTGCTGATCGTATCTTTGATATTATGGATATTGATCCAGATATCATAAGTCATGAAAATGCACAACCAATCGGTCATATTAATGGAGAAGTAAAATTTAATAATGTGACATTCGGATATGATGAAAATTCAACAGTATTAAGAAATGTTAATTTTACAATCAATCCTGGTGAAAAGATTGCCCTAGTTGGTGCTACAGGTGCTGGTAAAACAACAATTGTATCACTACTAAGTCGCTTCTATGACCCAACGAATGGTGAAATATTAGTAGACGGAAAAAATATTAAAAATGTAGATTTAGAGTCATATAGAAGTCAAATGGGAATCATGCTTCAGGATACATTCCTATTCTCTACATCGATCATGGAAAATATCAGATACGGTAAATTAGATGCAACTGATGAAGAAGTAATTGCTGCAGCAAAAGCTGTTCATGCTCATGACTTCATTATGAAAATGGAACAAGGCTATGACACAGACGTAAATGAGCGAGGTTCAAGACTTTCTTTAGGTCAAAGACAATTAATTTCATTTGCACGAGCATTACTAGCAAATCCGAGAATCTTAATCTTAGATGAAGCAACTTCTAATATCGATACTCATACAGAAAAGCTTGTACAAAATGGTATTGAAACATTACTTGAAGGCAGAACTTCATTTGTTATTGCACACAGACTATCAACAATTCGTGATTGCGACAAAATCATGGTAATTGGCAATGGAAATGTTGAAGAAAGTGGTACACATGAACAATTACTTCAATTAAAAGGCCACTACTATAAACTATACATGGCACAATATAGCTTCATTAATGATGGAGCATAAAATGAAAAGAGCAGATCCTTTTGGGTTTGCTCTTTTTCTTTTTAACATAGAATGTTTTGACCATATAGGGAACACTAAAACGAGGTGTTTTCTATGAAACGATTCATTTTGTTCATGTTAGTTATTCTTCTGACTATTCCCCAACCAGTAAAAGCCCAAAGTGGGGATTTTGAGATAGTTTCAAGGTTAGAAAAGGAAAATATAACTTTGTATTCAAAAAAAGACGGAGACATGTTTAGGGAATTTAAAATTTATTTTAAAGGAGAAACATACTATAGACCTTTTTGGATGAATGTAGATAATCCTACTTTCGCTCCAAAAATATTCTATGAAGATATTAATGAAGATTCGAAGAAAGAATTAATCATTAGTCTGAACAAAGGATATGGTACAGATGTATTAGATGAAGAGGTATATGTTTACAAGTATACAAACGGATTAACTGACGAACTTGTTGATAATCCTTTAGCTATTATTTATAAAAATGTAAAAACAAAGTTAACGACTGAAAAAGCTGAAGTTAAAATCGGAGAAAAAATATTTACCGTTGATACGAGAATGATTGAACCCTCACATTTTTTCGAGGATATAGGTTTTGGGGGAATTATTGATTATGAAGTTATTAATAAACAATTAATGGCAAGAGTAAGCGGGCAAATAACACCAGCAATGTTTATTGGTGATATTATCATTACTTATGAACATCGCGATAAAATGTATCAAGCAAAAACAATTGAATTTATACCATATAATTCTGTAGAAAAAAATCCATTTTATGGTCCACTAGAGTTCTTATCCGGAGAGTTGAGATGAATAAAAATAAATCAGATAATAGCCTAATTTATCAATTAATTAAGAATAGACATTTAATAGTAATATTAATTTTTATCATTATAATCATCACTAATATATTTTGTAAAAATAAATTGCTTGGTTTTGAAGATCTAATTACTATTATTGGTTTTATATGTGTTTTAATTATTTCTATTTTGACTAAAAAGTATGGTCATTATAAGTAAAAAAGTTGAACAAAGGAGAATATTTCAGTGAAACTTTTTTGATACTCAAAAAGATTACTTTTGTTTTTTTTCTTAAAACCAGAAGTTGATTACAACGTAAGGTGCTCAACTCCTGTGGGAGATGCTGGAAAGCTGAGACCCCGCAGGCATGCCGAGGAGGCTCAGCTCCGCCCCACGGAAAGGGAGCACCTGGAGTTGTAATCAACTTACGCATACTTAAATTAAGACATTGGCTAAGAAAAGCTTTTATGACTATTTCTTACTGTAAGACTAGTTCTTTATAATTCTATTAAAATTAGTAATGATTAACCAAACTTCTCGAATATACATTAGAAAAAACTTTAAGGAGGTCTATTTATGGCAATGGTTTCAATTTATACTGTTGGAAGACTTAATCACCCAAATGACCACCCAGCCTCACGCGAATTTTATCGAGTGGGAAATGATGTATTTCGTCAGGCAATAAAATCAGGACAACTCATAGAGGATTTTTCACCAATTGGAGTCAAAATCCCCGAAGAAATCAAAAAAGGTGAGGGAGACCCTGTCATTACACTAACTGTGTGGAACAGTCTTCAATCTTTATTCAAATTTACATATTCGGGTAATCATATGCAAGCATTGAGAGATCGAAACAAATGGATGGAGTCTTATCAAGATAAACATCAGCCATATGTAGTATGGTGGACTGAGAATTTGAATGATGTATCGTGGGAAGAAGCCTTTAAGCGATACGATTATTACATACAAAATGGCCCAACGCCTTTTGCATTTAATTTTAAGAATGCATTTGATGAAAAGGGCGAGCCACTCTCACTAAAGTAGAAGTATCGTTTTTGATTTTATATAATCCATTGTCTAAAGACTACTTTAATTCAGGAAGAATTGGGGGTCTTTTTTTTATTCGTTAATAATTGAGCAGGGATAGTACAAGGAAAGTAAATATAGGTTTACGTAGTGTTCTTACGTTGCAGTTGATTAAGAAAAGGATATAAAATAAGCCAAATTTGAGTATAATTGAAGATGGAAGATTTATGTTAAAAGTGCTTTTTTATGGGGACAGATTCAGCTACTAATGAAGTGGAAATGTGGCTAGGATTTTTATTTTGATTTTTATTTTTTCAAGGAATAACTTTGCCGATGTTTACCAGTATTGTATCTTAATAGTTTGTAATAAGATTAAAACAATCAACAAAAAAATAGTACATAGTGAATTAAATAGAAACTCCTGCTTAAAAAAAGGACAAGTTATATTGAACTGACATTATCCTGATTTTATAAACAAATGCATGCATTTGTTGAACAAGGAATACTATTTAAAATAAAAAGATAAATCAATTGCAGGGGGATGTTATGAGTTTATTTGGGGGAAGTAGTAAAGGGATACGTTTTGAAGCGTTTGGTACAAGTCATTTAATCGTAATTAGTTTATTAGTTCTATGTATGATCAGTTTATATATAGGTAGAAATAAATTAAAAGAATTGAAGCTAAGAAAGGTAGAGTTCGGGATAGCTGGCTTACTGATTGTAGCCGATCTTTTGTATAATTTATGGATGGTTAAGAATGACATATGGAGAACGAGTGATTCGTTACCATTGCAGTTATGTAGTATAAGCTTATATTTAGTCATCTTATTATTGTTAACAAGAAATAAGTTAGTTTATGAGATTGTTTTGTTTACTGGAATTTTAGGTGCAATGCAAGCCGTTTTAACACCGTATTTATTTTTTGATTTTCCACATTTTAGATTTATACATTTCTTCGGTACACACAGTTTAATCATATTAGTACCTTTATATTTTACTTGGGTTATAGGCTATCGACCGACAATTTATTCTATTGGTAAGGTATTTTTGTTTTTAAATATCCTGATGCCATTTATTATGTTAGTAAACAAAAAGACAGGCGGAAATTATATGTTCTTAGGTGGGAAGCCTGAAACAAAAAGTGTGCTAAATTATTTAGGAGAATATCCGTATTATATAGTTTCATTAGAAGGCGTATTGTTGGTACTGAGTTTATTATTATGGGTAGGATTACGTGAGAAAAGTAAGAAATTACGTAAGGAAACAGATGTTAGTATGTAATATGTAATGAATGAATCAGATCAAGAACCTAAAAATTGATATTGGAAAAAGGATAGTATGACAGAATAAATTTCTGCTATTACTATCCTTTTTTAGTACAATTGAATTGTTTCTTAATTGAAAGTTATAATAAGATCATTTTATATAGTAGTTGAATGGGGTAAATTAACATTAAATGTTGCTACAAACTAAAAGGAAAATCACGACAGAACTCTTCTCCTGTCTTGTTATTTTATGTAGATGAAAATTCATTCGAAAATAGATTCATAAAATTAATTTTTAAAAATCATAAAAAAGAATTTACAAAATTTTAGATCAATGATATCCTCAAAAATGAACGGAGGTTCACGAATGCAAATCTTAAAAGAAGATATTAAAAATCGAATTATTGCTGCAGCTTTGGAGGAGTTTAAAGAAAAAGGATATCTTGGAGCTTCTATCAGAAATATCGCAAGTAGTGCAGGTATAGCTTTAGGTACTATTTATAAATATTTTAAGAATAAGGAAGACCTATTTAATTCTTTAGTCGAACCAGTTTATAATGATGTATTATTAACGCTTAAAGATTCCATAGATAGTAGTATTAATCCAATCTGTACAGTAATAGATATTAAAGATGTCATTCTAGATATTTTTAAAGTGAAAAATAAAGAACTTTTAATTCTCTTTGATAAAAGTAAAGGCTCTAAATTTGAAAACTTTAAAGAAGAAATGATCTCAGTCATACATATCATTCTTCAAAAGGAGTTAATGCAACAGCTGAAAGAAAGAGATATTGAGGTTAAGGATCCTTTTATTTGCTACGTACTTTCGACGACATTACTTGAAGGTGTATATACGCTGTTAAGAACTCAGGAAGACGGAGTTAGAATTAGTATTTTAGTTGACCAATTAATACATATCATTTTTACGGATATAGAAAAACGATTTGAAGAAATGTCTCACATCCTTTGATGTGAATATTCTTTACCCATTAGTGAACTATTGTTCATTATTGTATTACTTTGGTTGATCAAATCGTATGAAAGTACGAATATAAATTCCCAAATTTGAAACTCATTTTACCCATTGGTGAACAATTGTTCATTTTTAAATGAAAGGCAAAATATAAATTTACGTATTTAAAAACAGGAGGCTTCTAATGAGAAAGATCTTAAAATTCCGTTGGATTATTTTTTCAATATGGATTGTTTCAACAGTTTTATTAACAGTTTTTCAGCCAGATATAAATGAAATTCTTAGACAAAGAGGACAGGGAGAGTTAAGTGATAACAACCCTTCAAAAATTGCGAACTCAATTTTAAATAAAATGAGCACGGTTAAGGGAAATAACGAACTGATTGTCTTTTACGACAAGAATAAATTATCAACAAATGACATGGATCAAATTGAGTCTGGAATCAAAGAGATTCAAAAGAATAAAGAAGAGCTTGGGGTGGATGAAATTATTGATCCGTTTAATATACCCGATGCGAAAAGCTCCTTAATTTCAAAAGATGGCACTACTTTATTAGTATCTTTCAAGCTTAATATAAATGGAAGAGACATTGATGAAATAAAAAAAGAATTTAATAGAAAGCTAGCAGATGTTAAAGTCACTTATTATCTAACAGGTGAAGACTTTATCAATGATGATTATACAAAAGTATCAATTGCAGGGGTAGACAAGAGTGGAGCATTAACGATTATCTTTATTCTTGTTGTATTAATCATTATGTTCCGTTCAATTGTTACTCCATTAGTGTCTTTACTTGCAGTTGGTATATCTTATCTCTGTTCGATGGGCATTGCTGCACAGCTAATTGAAAAGCTTCATTTTCCTATAACAAGTCTTACACAGCTGCTCCTTATTTTAATTTTATTTGGTGTAGGAACTGATTATAATATATTACTATTTAATCGCTTTAAAGAGGAATTGACGAAAGGCTATTCAGTTGATGATGCCATCGTAAATACGTTTAAAACAGCAGGTAAAACAATTTTTTATAGTATTCTTACTGTTTTTATTGCCTTTGTAAGTTTGAGCTTTGCAAAGTTTTCAATCTATCAATCAGGTACAGTCGTTGCAATTGGAACGGCCATTTTCCTTTTGGAAATTTTAACGTTTACGCCAATATTGATGAAGGTTCTTGGTAATAAGCTATTTTGGCCATCAAAAGGTGCTTCAGGTCATGGAGAAAATAAATTGTGGGCTAAATTAACGATGGTTTCAGTTAAATATCCAGTAATTGCAACACTTGTCATACTTGCTATTACTGTACCTTCAATCCTGTTTAATTCTCAAAAACTGACATTTGATACTTTAAAGGAATTAGGCGATTCAACACCGGCCTCAAAAGGATTTAATATTGTAGCGGAGCATTTTGATAAAGGTCAGGCAATGCCGACTACAATCGCAATTGAAAGTAAACATCCAATGGATTCTAATGAGTATTTAGCTGTTATTGACAATTTAACTGAAGAGATAAAAGACATTAAAGGTGTCAAAAAAGTATCCAGTGTTACGCAACCAACTGCTGAACCAATTGATGATTTTTATATTAGCTCTCAAACAGTAGCTGTAACAAATGGAATGGATGCTACAAAAGATGGTGTGAACAAAATTAGTAATGGGTTAAACCAAATGAGCTCTAGCTTAACAACACCAGACTTCTCAAGTGTAAATGAACTTGTAAAAGGTACTGGAGGAATTCAAACTGGACTTGGTAGTATTAGTGAAGGACTTTCTAAAATTGATAATGGAATAGAGCAAGGAGCAGATGGTGCTGCTGGGATTAGTGATGGTATTGGCAAAGTCAAAGTAGGCATTGATACAATTAGCAATAAAACGAATGAGGTTGCAAATGGATTATCGAGTCTTCATAGTGGTTACACAAAATTAAGAGATGGATATAAAGGCATCGAGCAACAACTTCCAATGTTACAACAGAGTCTTGGAGGCATGAATCAGTTAATCGATGTACTTGGTGAAAAGTATCCAGATCAATTAGCTACCGATGATCAATATTTGACACTTAAAGAATATGGTTCCGCATTAGCAACAGGTCTAGCTCAGATGAATGGCGGGATTGTAGAGTTAGGTAAAAACTATGACACATTAAATGCTAATTTTAAGAAAGCAAACGATGGATTAAAACAATTAGCATCAGCTCAAAAACAGATGGTAAGTGGCTTGGATGAGTTACAAAAAGGTGCAGCCTCACTTTCAGATGGGTTAAAGCAAGGTAGTGCTGGACAGAAGACGATTATTTCTAGTATGGCTCAATTGAATTCTGGAGTTGGGAAGATAAAAAATGGTCAAGAACAGCTGAATGAAGGGTTATCTAAGCTTTCCGGAGGAATGGGTCAGCTTAAAGGTGGAATCGATAAAAGCGGCAATGGCCTAGATGACATTGCAGAAGGACTTGGTAAGACAAACAACTATCTGACGCAATTAACAGACTATAAAACGTTCTTTATACCGAAAGACGCTTTAACAAACAGCGATTTTAAGAAATCAATGGACAATTACATGTCATCAGACAGAAAGATTGCTAAAATTACTGTTGTTTTAAATGACGATCCTTATTCAGCAAATGCATTAAAAACAATAGAGAAGATTAATCATA
The DNA here is from genome assembly GCF_055484705.1 of Gottfriedia sp. ABJ_BB2_2. Lineage (NCBI taxonomy): Bacteria > Bacillati > Bacillota > Bacilli > Caryophanales > Bacillaceae > Gottfriedia > Gottfriedia sp. ABJ_BB2_2. The sequence goes on along the minus strand of NZ_JBVFKR010000001.1, from coordinate 681,210 downwards.
CACTATCATCTGGACTAAAGGGAACAGTTCTTTCTGACGCTAAGTTTGGAACTGGAGGTCCAAGTTCGAATACAAATGATATGAATAAGGTCTTAAAAAGTGATTTAGATCGTACGAAAATCATAATTCTAATTAGTGTATTTTTAGTACTAGTATTAGTCATCAGAAATATTTGGATTCCACTTTATATTGTTGGGTCATTAATCGGATCTTATTATATAGGGATGAATGCAATGAATTTTGTTGTGTATGATGTGCTAAAATTAGATGGCATTTCTTCTTTTGCACCATTTTTCGCATTCATCATCATTGTCGCAATGGGAGTAGATTATAGTATTTTCCTTATGATGCGATACCAGGAATATCCTGATCTTTCGCCTAAGGATGCTATTGTGGAAGCTTCCAAGCATATCGGTGGAGTAGTAATCTCGGCAGGAATTATACTTGCAGGAACGTTTGCTACACTTATACCATCAGGTTTGTCACTCTTAATAGAATTAGGAACTGCCGTAATCGTAGGAATTGCAGCCCTGTGCTTAGTATTCTTGCCAATATTTGTACCGGCACTGATTGCCATACCGGACTTTCTGTCTAAACTACGTTCGAATAAAAAGAATGATGAAGCTATACAAATGAAGGACGTTCAAAATTTGTAATCAATATAAATTTAAAAAATAATGATGAAACAGGCGTTGTAAATTTACAATGCCTGTTTCTTTTTTCTTGAAGAATATGGACGAAATATATAAAATAATCACACACTTTTTAATTTTGTCACATTTGTTCGTGACAAATACCAATATTCATTTCATTGAGTTGTCACTGTAAGCGTTTTAATATTTAACTATAAAGATGAATGGGGGGAAAAATTTGAGTTTAGAAAAAGGAAATAACTTAAAAGTAAAAATTCAACGTTTCGGAAGTTTTTTAAGTGGTATGGTCATGCCAAATATAGGTGCATTTATAGCATGGGGATTAATAACTGCAATGTTTATTCCAACTGGATGGATTCCAAATGCTAAATTAGCGGAATTAGTTGGTCCAATGATCACCTATTTATTACCATTGTTAATCGGTTTTACTGGCGGAAGAATGATACATGATATTCGAGGTGGAGTTGTTGGTGCTATTGCAACAATGGGCGTAATTGTTGGTGCAGAGATGCCGATGTTTTTAGGGGCAATGGTTATGGGACCTCTTGGTGGTTTGTGCATCAAAAAGTTTGACCAAGCAATCCAAGGGAAAATTAAGTCAGGATTTGAGATGTTAGTGAATAACTTTTCAGCCGGTATTTTAGGAGCAATTTTAGCAATTATTGGTTTAATAGGTGTAAATCCTGTCGTGTCATCACTTACAGAATTATTAGCTAATGGTGTAGATATGATGGTAAAAGCGAATGTCATTCCTTTAGCAAATATATTTATTGAACCAGCAAAAATCTTATTTTTAAACAATGCAATTAATCATGGAATTCTAAGTCCAATTGGTCTTGAACAAGCAAAAACAGTTGGGAAATCGCTCTTATTCTTATTAGAAGCAAATCCAGGACCCGGACTAGGCGTTCTATTAGCATATACGATTTTTGGCAAAGGTACTGCAAAACAAACAGCACCGGGTGCAGTTATTATTCATTTTTTAGGCGGGATTCATGAGATTTATTTTCCATATATCCTAATGAAGCCAGTTTTACTTTTATCAGTAATTGTAGGTGGGGTGGCAGGTACATTTACGTTTAACATTTTAGGCGCAGGTCTAGTAGCAGCAGCCTCTCCTGGAAGTATGATTGCAATATTAGCAATGGCTCCAAAAGGTGGTTACTTACCAATCCTTGCAGGTGTAATTGTAGCAGCAGCCGTTTCATTTATCATTTCAGCAGTCATTTTAAAAGCATCTAAGTCAGCAGTATCAGATGAGGATTTAGAAGTAGCAGCTCAAAAGTCAAAAGACTTAAAAGGGAAAGATAGCAAAGTAGCTAATCTGTTACAAATTGAAAAAGAAGTAGCAAGTTCTCTAGTAGTTGATAAAGAAGTAAAGAAAATCATTTTTGCCTGTGATGCAGGTATGGGTTCTAGTGCGATGGGAGCATCCATTTTACGTAAAAAAGTAAAAACAGCCGGATTAGATGTAGAAGTTACGAATGTAGCAATAAATAATTTACCTAATGATGTAGATATTGTCATAACGCATAAAGATTTAACAGATCGATCAAAAGGTAAGGTTCCAAATGCAGTTCATATATCAGTAGAAAACTTCTTGAACAGTCCTAAGTATGATGAGTTAGTAAATTCTTTGTTAAAATAAATTAAAAAAGGTTAATAGAGGTATGTATGTATATATCAGCTAGAGAAAGAGAAATCATTCGTTTGATATTAGAGAATCAAAATGGAATCAATGTTCATGAAATTGCAGAGCAAATACATGTTAGTAGTCGTACCGTACAGCGAGAATTAAAAGGAATTGAAAAAATTGTTAAAGCTCATCAACTTCAATTTAAAAAAGTGTCTGGAATAGGCATGACAATTGAAGGTACTCCTGAACAGAAAAATGAGCTTCAAATCGCAATCTTGAAAAGCGGACAAGAGTTTACACAAAAAGAGAGACAGGAATTAATTCTCTGTTCCTTATTGAAGGTGTCAGATTCTATTAAATTAAGTTCATTGGCAAACGAATTACACGTCACTGTTGCTACGGTAAGTAATGATCTTAATAGAGTCGAAGAATGGTTAAAGGAGTTCGATTTAGTTCTCATTAGAAAAAAAGGTTACGGTATTGCTTTACAAGGTTCTGAAAGAAGGAAAAGAAAGGCTTTAGGCCATTTAATCGCACAGCAATTAAACGAATATGAGTTTTTATCAGTAGTAGAAGAAGAGTTTGAGACAAATAATAGACTATCAAATGAATTATTAGAAATTATTAAACTTGAAAAACTCACTATGATTGGAAAAATGATTCGAGATATTGAACAAGGATTGCCATACTCTTTAGCTGATAATGCATTTATGACATTTACGATCCATTTATCATTAGCCATAGAAAGAATAATACAAGGTGAAGTCATTGAAATGGAGCAAGAAGTTTTCGAAGAATTAAAAATGTCTAAGGAATTTCTTATAGCTGGTCAAATTGCTAACGAGTTGGAAGACGTGTTTAAAATACATATTCCAGATGCAGAAACAGGCTATATAACGATGCATTTATTAGGTGCGAGGCTACGCCAACAGAAAAATGATTGGTTAGTGGAAAGTGATACGGAGATTGTAGCTGGCTCAAAAAAGTTGATTCATTTTGTATCGAAACAGCTTGATATAAATTTTGAGGAAGATCCCGCTTTATTTGAAGGGCTTATAACACATATTGAACCAGCAATTTATCGTATTCAAAAAAGGCTAGAAGCTAACAATCCTTTAGCTAGTCAAATTCAAGAGGATTATCCTGTCTTGTTTAACATGATTCAAGAAGGACTAACAATTGCATTCCCAGCGATTACTTTCCCAAAAGAAGAAGTTGCTTATCTAGTATTGCATTTTGGATCATCACAGGTAGTCTATGAAAATAGTAAAGAAGTTAAAGCGCTAGTTTTATGTACGAGTGGAATCGGATCATCTAAAATGTTAGCGAGTCGAATCAAAAAAGAGATAAATGAAATAACAGATATTGAAGTATCATCATTAGCAAACTTAAAAAATATTCATTTCGAACAATACGATATTATTTTATCAACAGTTGATATGCCCGGTTTTTCGAAAAAATATATTACAGTAAATCCTTTATTAACAAAAGAAGAAATTGAACAAATTCGTGAGGAAATAAAACGTAGTTCCTTAACGACAGAAGTAGCATTATTAAAGAAGAGCAAAAATAAAAAGCTGCAAAACCCTAGCCTACTAGAAACACCAGAAACGATGAAACAAAAGATAGAACTAGTACATCAATATACAGAAACTGTACTTCATATTTTGAATACATTTGAAACGATTTCTTTACCGTTTATTCCTACATCATCAATTTTATTATTGGAAGTTTGCAAGCAAGTTAACATTAGAGGATTAATCGGAGATTATTTTGAGGTATCTAATGAACTAATGGACAGAGAAAAAAAAGGTGGTCTAGGAATACCTGGTACAAGCATTGCTTTATATCATTGTCGATCTGAATATGTGATGAAACCACTATTCTTATCTTTTCAACTTCATGAATCGATGATCGTAAAAGCCATGGACCAGTCAACAGTAAAAATCAATTCATTGTTATTATTACTCGCTCCTGTAGATTTACAAGTTGGACAATTAGAGGTACTAAGTGCAATCAGTTCTGCAATTATTGAAGATGAAAAATCAATAAAAATATTTTCATCTAATCATTATCGTGATATCTATGAAAATCTTAGCAAAGCATTATATGAAAACTTACAGAAAAAATTTAAGAATTGAGGGAACATAATGATTCAGACAGTATTACCGACAGATAATATTTTATTGAATGTAGAAGCAAAAACTAGGGAAGAGGCAATCCGATTAGCTGGAAGTGTTTTAGTGAAAAACGGTTTCGTTGAAGACAGCTACATTGAAAAAATGATTGAAAGAGAACAATCCTTAACAACGTATATGGGGAATTTTATTGCGATTCCCCACGGTACAGAGGAATCAAAGGAGGAAGTTATTACATCAGGAATATCTGTCTTACAAATTCCAAATGGAGTAGATTTTGGTAATGGTAATATTGTAAAAGTTGTTTTTGGAATTGCAGGTAAAAACAACGAACATCTTGATTTGTTATCTCAAATCGCGATTCTTTGTTCAGAAGAAGAAAATGTTCATAAATTAATTGCTGCTTCATCTAAAGAAGAACTAATCAAGATGTTTAGTGAGGTGGAGTAAGATGTTAGCAGTACATTTTGGTGCTGGAAATATTGGTAGAGGATTTATAGGACAATTATTACACAATGCAGGATATGAGATTTGTTTTGTTGATGTAAATGAGGACATTATTGACGAACTGAATAAGAAGAAATCTTACACTATTATGTTAGCTGGGCACTCTCAAGAAAGATTAAAGATTACGAATGTAAGAGGAATTAATAGCCTAAAAGATCCTCAAGAAGTGACAAAAATAATTGCACAAGCGGATATTGTCACTACCGCGGTAGGACCAACAATTCTTCCGAAAATAGCAAAGCTATTAGCAGAAGGATTAATAGAGAGAGTGCAAAATTTAAATAAGCCGTTAAATATTATTGCCTGTGAAAATATGATAGGTGGAAGTAGTTATTTAAGAGATGAAGTATATTCATTTATGACATCTTCACAGAAAGAAAAAACTGACCAATCAGTTTATTTTCCGGATGCAGCAGTAGATAGAATCGTTCCAATTCAAAGTCATGAAGATCCATTATTAGTCTCAGTGGAACCGTTTTTTGAGTGGGTTATCGAAAAGTCAAAAATGAAAGGTGATATTCCAACGATTGATGGGGTAACTTATGTAGATGATTTACTACCTTATATTGAAAGAAAATTATTCACTGTTAACACCGGCCATGCAGCAACTGCTTATCTAGGAAATTATTATGGGATACAAACAATTAAAGAAGCCATTGCTGATGGGAATATTAGACAAATTGTTTTGCAGATTATGAAAGAAACTGGTGAATTATTAGTAAAGAAATATCATTTCGATCCCGAAGAACACAATTTATACATTAAAAAAATGATCAATAGATTTGAAAATGAACACATTTCAGATGAAGTAAGTCGCGTGGCACGTTCTCCAATTCGTAAATTAGGAGCAAATGACCGTTTTATAAAACCAGCAAGAGAATTAATGGAATATGAAATTCAGCCTAAATATTTAGCTAAAGCCATTGCCGTTGCTTTATCATATAAAAATAATGATGATCATGAGGCGGTTGAATTACAAAGTTTCCTTAAGGATCATTCTGTGGAAGAGTTGCTAGTAAAATATTCTGAATTATCAGAATTAAAAGAGTTAATACATCTAATTATGAAGGAATATGAGCAATTAGAAAAAGACTTATTTATTAAAATGTAGTAATACTTTCATTACAGAAAAAGCTGCTTTTGTGCAGCTTTTTTTGTGTAAGAGTTACTTAGTAATAAAGACTCAATTTTTATCTCAGTACTGATTGATGAAGGTAATTGAACTACGATATAGAAAATTAGATAGGACTAGATTTCATTTGTATAAGGGAGATTGATAGAGATGAAAAAGAGATTACTGGTTTTAGGTGCTGCATCTATTCTATTATTGACAAGTCCATCTGTAAGTTTTTTTAATGAGAAAGCTTATTCTGCAATGTCTGCAGCTATTATTCCAGGAGCACATGATGTGAGAGTTACGCAGTTTGATGGAGTAAGTGGCAATTGGCTAACAACGAAAAATCCACTTCAATACAATGCAGCGATTGAATTTGGAAACCTCGGATTGACGCCATATAATTGGGGAAATAAAGATGCAGGTACTGGTTGGTATAAAATGTATAAGCCTGCAGAAGTAAAGGGTACTCAAATTAATGGTATGTTTGAAGATTCAAAGTTTGTCATTCGCGTTCCTGAAAATTGGAATGGAAAATTGGTTGTTGCAGGGATCCCAGCAACACGAAGTGAAACTGCAACTGATTTATTGTTTAGTGATTACGTCCTAGCAAAAGGATACGCATTTGCAGCTTCCGATAAGGGAACTCAAGGTGAAGTAGATCCATTAGATTCTTTAGCAAAATCTAAAAATGCTTTATGGGACGAAGAAGATAGCGTTGCAGAATGGAATAAAAGATTCCGAGAAGTGACAAAAGCTGCTCAAAAATACTTAATTGAAAACCATTCAGAACAACTAATTGATAAGAATGATAAGCGTAATCCAGCTAGTAAACTCGTACATAAAAAACATAAAGTTCCAACGTATGCGATGGGAATTTCAAATGGTGGTTATGTAGTTCGTTACGCCCTTGAAAATGATGGGAAAAAGAAAACCGGAGAGCCAGCTTTGTATGATGGAGGAATCGATTGGGAAGGCGTATTATGGAGATCGAATGAACCTAATTTAATAAGTTCCTTAACACCAGTCGTAAATAATGCTGAAAAAGCTTTATATGGAACAGGTACTGAAAAAGAAAATGCAATTCAAGAAATGTATAATTCAGGATTACCGAAAGGCTCTGAGCAATTATGGAATTACCATGATCAAATTTATTGGTTTATTACATTAAATATTTATCGTGATGAATTTGACCCAGACGCTCAAAATCATATTCCTTGGAAAAACTATTTGAACTTTACGAATGGACTTAGAGATCGTCAATATGATTGGATATTTAAAGACTATAACTATCAATCTCGTCCATCAACAGTAATAGAAAACGTTAAGAAAATAGAAAATACTGGTGATATCGATGTACCTTTAATTAGTTTAACAGGTTCACTAGATACACTTATTTTCCCATCAGTACATGCAACACCGTATGAAAAATTGGTAAAGGAATCTGGAAAAGCAAAAAATCATCGTCTTTATACGATTGAAAAAGCCAATCATGTTGATAGTCTAGTTTGGAACGCGGCAACCGATCAAAAGAAGGAGCTACAACCACTTCTCCCATATGTTTATCAATCATTTGATTTACTTGAAGAATGGGTAGAAAAGAAAAAGCAACCACCAAATAGTAAAACAATACCAGTACCAACAAATGCAACGAAAGTAATTGATTTAAAAAGTGGAGATGAAGTAGAACCTATAACAACAGAGAAAAAGTAAATTTTTAATAGAAAGTTAAATAAAAGAGCATGTTATATTAAACCAAAATAAAAACATGCTTTTTTTACTGTTAAATTTCTTAAAAGACTAACCATTGAGTATATAAAAAGAAGAATCACATATGTGATTCTTCTTTTTTAAATATGAGCATTTACACTAACATCTTACATGTTTACGTTTAAAGCCCTTCAAACCTCTGTCTAAATCCTTTTGAATATTTAGAGAAGCATGCAGGGTGCCGTTTTTCTTGTTTTCTCGCTTGATTTCGATTGGTCCTATTTCCATTGCGATTTCTACTGCTTTCTCATGTTGTGGAACATATGAAATAGCCACTGTGTAAACAAAATTATTCATTGCCGATTTTGTCCGATCTGGAGAATCGAGAATCGTGTTTTTTACTAAATCAAGCATACCTGAAATCTTATCAGCACTAAATTCTGTGTCAGCTCGATTACCTAATAGCCAGCAGTAACAGCTCCAGCCCGCCGACATTTTAAGTTCTTCACCGCTTGCAATCCATTTATCTGCAACCTCTTGAGCAATATCAGTTTCTGCTAATGTTACCGCAACTACATAATCAGACAGCATATAAAAATACGCAGTATCAATCCATCGCTCAAAATCAGCTTCAGTCATTATCATTGGATCGGAAATGACTCCCGCAAAATACATGGCATCGTAGTTTCCAGTAGCGTAAAGCTGATCAGCTAAAGGTTGGTTTTTCTTTATTTTCTTTGAAAGTGGCTTCATAGCGCCTGTAGCTACGCCAAAAAGGGGCTCATGTGCACCATTACTTATGTAAGTTTTTTTCGTTCGTTCCTTACCGAGTGCCTCTAATTCCTGCATAACTGTCTCTAAATCCATCGTTTTGCACATCCTTTCTTAACTTTTCACTAATATAATTACATATATATTATCATTTCTTTTTCAACTACTCTGCAAGTTAGTATAAAATATCTAATAGATGTACTGAATGTAATTATACCAAAAAAATGTCGCAAGCCTTGAAAACTGTGAGTAATGATTCAAACTAATGCAAAAATCTTTTTATTTAGAAAATTAAGATAAATTACTTTACTTCACATTTCAAAATGCTAAGATAGACTTGTATATTCCTAAATAAGGAGGAAAGTAGAATGACAAAACGCCCAATTACCGCAGAGGACTTATGTAAATTTAAATTTGTTGGAGATCCCCAATTATCCCCTAAGAAAGATAAGTTTGCCTATGTATTAACACATGTTGATCAAGAAATGGATGGGTACTACTCTTATATCTACATAACTGATTTAAACGGAGAAGGTAGAAAGTATACTTCTCATTACGTAAAAGAGAATCTTATAAAAGATACAGCACCAAAGTGGTCACCTGATGGAACAAAAATTGCATTTCGTTCTAATCGAACTGGAAAAAATCAAGTTTGGCTTTTACATATTGATGGCGGTGAAGCAATCCAATTGACAGACGTTAAGCAAGGGATCGGTGATTTTACATGGTCACCGGACGGAAATCAGCTTGCTCTTACGATTAATGGAGAATTGAAACTTTCAAATGAAGAAGAAAAGAAGAAAGATAAAAGTGATGTAAAGGTCATTTCTAGACTTCGTTATAAAGGTGATGGAGCTGGTATTTATAGTGACGAGCATAGGCATGTTTATTTATTTGATATTGGGTCAAAGGATTTCCGGAAGATTACTGATGGGGAGCATGATTTTTCTCAACCACGCTTTACTCCAGATGGGAAAAACTTATTCTATATTGGTACGAAAGCAGAGGATAAAGAGTGGGGTTACCTTCCTGCGATCTGGAAGTTTGATATTGATAATAATGAAGAGACACTTTTCTATCAAGGAAATGGGTATATAATGGCACCTACACTGTCACCAGACGGTAAATGGCTCGCTGCTGTTGGTCATGCGCGTGGCGAAAGAAGTCAGGGGAATGCCAATGTATTGCTGTTTTCTGTTGAGTCCGGAGAATTTACAAATTTAACAGAAACCTTTGATTACACAGTTGGAAATCTTGTTGGTGTTGATGCAAAGTATGACACAGCAGAGCAACGACTTATTTGGGACCAGGCTAGCTCGACTATTTATTTTAATGCAACCGTTGGTGGAGATTGTCAGTTATTTAAAGTGAATTTAGATGGAGAAGTTTCGTCACCACTTTCTCCTGGCAATTCAGTTGTTACTTCTTATGATATCGTAAATGATGAACAAGCTATACTTGTATTAGCTACACCTCATTCTACAGGAGACCTGGTTACTCAAGATTTACATAACATAAATAAAGTTCGTAAATTAACAGATTGGAATCAAGAGCTTTTTGCCGAAGTTTTTTTAAGTTCTCCTGAAAATTTTCATTATAAGAGCACGGATAATAAGGAAATTGAAGGGTGGATCATGAAGCCTTATGGTTTTGAAGAAGGAAAAAAATATCCATTGATACTTCAAATTCATGGGGGGCCCGCAACAGCTTATGGAAATGGATTACATCATGAAATGCAATTAATGGCTTCTAAAGGATATGTAGTACTTTATACGAATCCAAGAGGTAGTCAAGGCTATGGTCATGAATTTGTTAATGCTGTAATTGGTGATTACGGTGGGATGGATTATGAAGATATAATGGCAGGTCTAGATTATGGCCTGGAAAACTTTAATTACATCGACCATGACAATTTATTTGTGACCGGTGGCAGTTACGGTGGATACATGACCAACGTCATCGTTACTCGCACAAACCGATTCAAAGCAGCCGTTACACAACGCAGTATTTGTAATTGGCATAGTTTCTATGGTACAAGTGATATTGGTTTCTTTTTCACAGAATGGCAGCACGGACATGCAGATTTATGGGACGACGCGATTAAGCTTTTAGAGATATCTCCACTTCATCATGCTCGTAATGTGAAAACACCGATTTTGATCCTACACAGTGAACAAGACTTACGCTGTCCAATGGAGCAAGCAGAACAATGGTATGTTGCTCTAAAACGTCTAGGAGTGGAAACAAAACTAGTACGGTTCCCGGATGAAAACCATGATCTTTCTCGCTCTGGAAAGCCAAAACACCGCTTAGAACGCTTGCAGCATTTAATCGGATGGTTTGATGACCGTTGCCATTAAATATGTTAGGTACATGTTTGTATTTTAAAAAATAATTTCTCATTCTAGGAAAACGAATTTTATGTATATTAAGATACGTATCAACCCTATATTCTATAAATAAAAAGGTATGACTAAAGTCATACCTTTCTTTTAATTAACCTTTATAACTTTTTCACTACTATTGTTTGCTCCGTCTATTGCACGAACACGAACTGTCCATCCTTTTTGCACTTTGGAAATTTTTATTTTAAATGTTCCATCAGAAGATACTTTTCCATAACCAATTCTACTTTCAAGTTCATATGCATCTATAATAATCATAGCATTTTTTTCTGCTTTTCCTGTCACGTATGTTGAGTTGCTAGTGATTTTATTAATTACTGAAATGGCTGGTGCAGTTTTATCAGAGACTTTTGTTTGAACATATGGGCTAATCTCTTTATTCTTTGTAATAGCTAAAACTTTTATTATTTTACCTGCTGATTGTTTTGAAATTGATATCTTATATTCTCCAACATTGTTAGCTTTCACATTTTTAATGTACTTTCCATTAATATATAATTTAACCGTTGCGCTAGGTAATGTTTGTCCAGAGACTGATATTGATTTATCACTTATAGGTTTAATTGATAGTGGGACTATAACTTTACTAGTTTGTGATTTGCTAGTATTCCCTGCTAAGTCTGTTGCTTGATATGAAATTTTAGTATTTACCTTTTGTTTTGGTATTTTAATAACAAATTTTCCTTTATCGTCTGCAATTGATTTATACGAATACTTATTATTGATTTTAATATTTATGGTAGCTTTTCGTTCTGTTACACCCGAAATGGAAGTAGAGGTTGCTGTAACCTTATTTAAAGTGGTTCTAGGTGCAGTACGGTCTATAACAAAGTTAAATTGTTTATGTCCATTTGATGCTGATCCAACTTGAGAAGAACTAAATTGAGTAAATCCACTTTGAGTTGATTTAACTGCAACTGAATACTTACCTTCATTTGTTAATAGATTTTTACCTTTTATTATTGTTGTTTTGTTTCCATTACTTAAATTTACACTAGCATCTTCTGGAACTACGACATTTATGTTTGACTTAAAATAAGCAGTTGTTTCCAGTTCACTATTTTCCATTTTTTTATCTTCATTTACACTAATCCATCGGTAGTCCTTATAATTGTAATACTCTTTTTTACTTTTCACACTATAAGTAATTAAGTATACCCCTTTAGTTTGTGTATCTACATTCCCACTATAAGTAATAGCAGGTGTTAAATCACCTTCATAATTGGATATTGCTCCAACATTTAACATAGGGTTAAAACTATCACCAAGTAAAACATTATTGACACCTTCAGTTCCATAAAATACAGATTGAACATTAAGTTCTGGAAGAATTCCTGGATTCTCACTTGGTAAAATAAATCTAGTATTCCTAACAGCATCTGTTATATCTATTTGACTAATTTCATATTGTCCTTGAGGAAACTGGATAGGTAATTTTATAATTGATTTGTATTTCTTTTCATCTTCATTCCATGACATTCTAGTACTAATTGCATGGCTTGTAACTTTATTTTTAATTGAAATATTTACTTCAGTTATTCCGGTTTCGTTGTCCTCAGCATCAACATATGCAATAAAAGTGTCTCCAGGTTTAATAACTGATTTAGATAATGTTACAGAATGAAAGATTGGTTTAGTAAAATCATCTACCCCCCCAGAAACTGTAAATTTTTGATTTATTAAAAATGGGTAGTCACTAGCATAAAGCCGAGTTGAATTCTGATTATTACCGTTAAGTGTGACATCAAATAGATTCCATTCACCATTTTTCATGGAATTAGGAATTTCTACACTTCCTTCCCAACCATTTGTTTCCTTATTAAATTTGATAAACCCAGTAAAATAATCATTCGTTATTTTATGTCTAAATGTGATAACTCCTGATAATACAACTTGACTTGGATCAATTATACTTAAGTCAATCATTACTTTCTCATTAGGAGTAACAACTGGATTACGAATTGAAAAATCCATTAAAACAGGTTTAGTTGGTACTTCTGCTCCATCGATTAAATTAAAGTATAAATCTTTCATCAGTGGGTGGTCATAACTATAACTTGAAAAATTTCCAGCATTATCACTGAAGGTTATATTTTCAACATACCATTTACCTTTTAGTATTTTGGAGTTTTGACTCCACTCAAAGCGATACTGATTATTACCAACATAATGATACACAGTAGTTCTTGATGCTCCTGACGTATGTCTTAAAGTGATGATTCCACTACTCATTGTGTCTTCATTTAATCCTGATTCTACATCTGGATCTAATTCAAATATTAAGACAATATTATCTCCAACTTTAGCTTCATTCATATTAATTGAAGCTTTTATTAATTTTGGGGGAGTAACATCGCTGGCAGCATGCCCTATTAATCTAACAGGCAAAACTAGCAATATTACAATAATCATTGAAACTAATTTTTTCATTCATTTAAATTCCTTTCAGTAAGTATTCTAAGATGTACAACGTGTTTAATTATATAAGATTTATTATTTTCGGTAAATTAAAAAATTAATAATTCCAACTCAGGAGTCTTCACATCTTATAAAGAACATTTTTTGTATCATCGAGCAAATTGAAATTTTATAAATAAAGGTACAAAGAGAGGTTGGGAAATGCCATGAGGGCGCAAGTTGTAGTAGTAAGTTTTTGGCAAAACGCTAAGCATTCTATTCTAAAACTTAGATAATTAATGTATGCTTCTTGTATAGATTCATCTTAAATGAAGTAAAATTGCTTTTATGTCTAAAACATGATAAAGATAGAAGAATTTTTTTAAAAAATACATACATTAAATAAAAAAACTTTTTGACCCCGTATCTTTTTATCCTTCTAAAAACGTTTATAGGATAGAGAGTGTGAAAAAGGAGTGAACATAATGTCTAGTAAGCTTGGCCTATACAGCATAGAAAAGGGAATTCAGGTTGAAAGGTCTAATGAATATTATTGGATGGAACATTATCCAAAACTGCAACGGTATTGTCGTTTTCTTGCTCAAAATGAATGGGATGGTGACGATATCGCTCAGGAAACCTTTTTTAAAGCAGTAAAGTATTATGAACATGAAAAGATGACTGTAGCTTTATTAAATAAAATTGCTTACAATCATTGGATTGATACATTACGAAAAAGAAAAGATGAAACGATTAGTCCTGATTTGGAACACTCACTGACTGAAGAAAAGGATCAAATTGCAGATAAAATGAATAGTGTAGATCTACTACTTAAGTATTTTACACCAAAACAAGCAATTATCTTTTTTCTAAAAGAAGCTTTTCAATATCAATCCAAGGAAATTGCAGATATTTTAGAAACTACAGAAATGGCAATAAAATCTAGCTTACATCGTGCAAAAAAGCGGTTAGAAAAATTAAATAAAGAAGAACAATCTATTTCTGTAGAATATTTTTGGAATGTTGAAGACCGCGAACAGCTTGATAAACTGTTTCACGAAGCGTTAGAAGTACAGGATCCTACTGTACTCATAGAAGCTATTCCTTCACTAGATTGTATTGTTGAAAGTCCAAAAATGTTATTACGTAATTTCCAATCATGTCGAACTCAAACTCCTTCAAGCACTCTCTGTATGGCAGCATAGCCAATTAAAGCTTTTAAGGAGGATTTATAAATGAGTACAATTCCTTATGTTATTGAAAATTCTAATCGTGGTGAACGATCATATGATATTTATTCACGATTGTTAAAAGATCGAATTATTATTATTGGTGATGAAATTAATGACCATGTTGCAAATAGTGTTGTTGCCCAATTATTATTTTTAGCTGCAGATGATCCTGATAAAGAAATTTCTCTTTATATAAATAGCCCTGGTGGGTCAACTTCAGCAGGATTTGCCATTTATGATACAATGCAATACATTAAGCCAGAAATTAAAACAATTTGTACAGGAATGGCTGCCTCATTCGGTGCGATGCTTTTACTTGCAGGAACAAAAGGCAAACGTTACGCTCTTCCAAACAGTGAAATCATGATTCACCAACCATTAGGTGGGGCAAGAGGCCAGGCAACAGAAATTGAAATATCCGCTCGTCGAATATTAAAGTTACGTGAGCATCTAAATCAAATCATTGCTGACAGAACAGGTCAACCAGTTGAAAAGGTAGCGAAGGATACAGATAGAGATTACTTCATGAGCGCAGAAGAGGCAAAAAAATACGGAATTATAGATGAAATTCTCTATCCAAAGAATTAAGAAGTCTTAATGATACGTTTTCGAAATTAAAAAGGTTAGCGATGCTAGCCTTTTTTTGTGTATTTAGAAGTAGTTTAGATCAGAGACAAAAAGGTAGAGGAATTAAAGATTGAACGATGATAATTATTCCAAGTGAGGGTACCTATTTTTATCTAAAAAAGAATCGTCAAGGTACGTTTATGAAACAAACTAATAAACTGTACATAGTATATTAGAGTAATTTGGTAATTTATGGACAAGCTACATCCGATGTTAATGGTGTAGCGACATAATATTTTACAGACAATGGATCATCTAATGGTAATCCTTTATATTATAAAATGCTCCTTTTGTACGAGAACTTTCATGTATGAAAATGGTAAATACTTCAAATACTTCCTTTGAAGGTTGAATTAATAGGATATTTAAATTAATTCTTATCCAAAGCATGCACTATTGTTCAACAGACAGAAAGGGAGAAAACAAATGCATTGGTATGAAAAACTGAATCAATATTTTCCTATAGAAGAAATGAAATCTAGGGAGCATATGGAGACTTTATTAAAAGAGCGGTCAGATATTTACCATAAGGATGAAGGGCCTCATCATGTTCTTATGTATGCAGAACTAGATGATTTTGTATTTATCGATTATTTATTTGTTTCCAAAGATGCTCGTGGACAAGGATTGGGTAATAAGCTACTTGATCAGCTAAAGAAAAAGGGTAAACCGATCATTTTAGAGGTCGAGCCGGTTAATTATGATGATACTGATACGGAAAAAAGGCTACGGTTTTATAAAAGAGAAGGTTTTGAGCATGCTCAATCAATCGGATATAGTAGACGATCACTTGCTACGCAAGAAATAAATTCAATGGAGATTTTATATTGGTCTCCTAATAATGAGAGTGAAGATATCATATATAAAGCAATGAAGAAGACATACAATATGATTCACACATATAGGGATACTCATTTTTATGGTGAATCATATCAACCAGTTCATGAAGTACTTACATTTAATGAGAATAAAGAAGGACAAAACATGTTAGAAGACATATAAGTCTAATAATAGTAATTTATAAAATATAACAACTTGAAAGTAAGCCAAGGGAGTTTTATACTACCTTGGCATTTTATTTTTAACTAGGTTTAATAAATAAAATGTTAGCAAAAGTTAGTTAGTTCTTCTTTTTCAAATTTTAAATAAGAAGGAATTGGAAAATGTATGCAGAAGTATACTGATATAAGAATTTTTGGGGAGAAAGTGATGTCAAATATAACTTGGTTCGCAATTGGGGCAATTTTGTTAAGTATTGTAGATTATTCAATGTTTCATATTGAAAGCAAAAGATGGAAATGGTTTAAGAAAAGAACAAGAATTCAAAAAGTTGGTTTATATTGTACTGTTTTTGTAGTGCTAATCGTACTTAATTATGTGAGTTCTTAATAAAGTAAAGGAACTTCTAAATTAAACTATTCAATATGGGATTATGGGACAATGCCAGAGTTCAATGTGAAGTGCTTAGATTCCCAATGATTACACTTTTTAAAACTTACAAATTTAAACATATCTTTAAAAATTATGAAGTTCCAAAAACAGTAACAAGTAAATTGCTTAGGAACTATTTGGAATTTCAATTATTTTCTTGAATTATTCTAGTGAAACTAAAGCGATACTTCAAAAGAAGGTCGCTTTTTTACTGAACTATAAAGTAATTTATTAAAAGAATTAAATCGAGAATCTTTGAAATAAATAAGTTTGATTTTACAATTTCTGAGGCGCAGTAGGAAGAGGTAATGTTAATGACAAAGTTTATGTATATTTTTTGTTTGATTGTATGGGGACTTAATTTTATTGCGGTAAAAATTCAAGGTACTCCAGTAAGCTTGGAATTATCCTTGACTTTTCGACTAGTTATCACAGCATTTTTATTTTTACTTCTTGTTTGGTTCATCCGCCCAAAAGGGAGACCGAAAAGAGAAGACATCCCGTTTGTTTTAGTGTTTGGTATATGTAACTTTGCTTTAAGCTATCTGTGCCTTTATTACGCTACAATATTAAGTTCTGCAGCAATCGTAACATTGGTATTTTCGTTAAAAGTGATTGTAACCCCGATTGCTCTTCGAATTTTTTTAAAAGAAAAATTACATTCCCGTGTTCTAATTGGAGGAATTCTAGGTGTAGTGGGAGTATGTATTCTCATATATCCGACATTGGAAAACTTTCAAGGGTTCCATGACATAAAAGGAATTATGTTCGCTGTCATAGGTACTCTCCTAACAGCGGTTGGTGACGCCAGCTCGGCAAGGAACGCAAATCGAAAGGTCGATCCAATCTATGCAAATGCTATTGGATTCACAGTTGGTAGTTTATTGATGGCGGCAATCGTATTGTTTAAAGGACAAGAAATTGTAATTCCAACATCTGTTACGTACTTATCTGCATTGCTATATTTAACTCTGGTTGCTTCTTTTGCTGCATGGTTATTCTATTTGAAGCTAGTAGAAAAAATTGGAGGAGCTCAAAGTGGCTATATGGTCGCCCTTTTCCCTGCAATTGGTGGAGTGGCCTCGGTTGTAATTGGTGAGTCTAATCCATCAGTGTATTTGTTTGCAGGTTGCCTTTTTTGCTGTATAGGTGCAGCAATTGCTTTAGGTTTTGGAACTGGAAATCGGAATATGAAGCTGCCTATACAGGGATAGCTATGGATTTTCTTTTGAAACCAATCCATATATAGTACAAAATGTGAGTTGAAAAGTGGAGTGTAAGGAGGTATATAGGATGGAAGAAATTCGTATTAGACTAAACGGGGGATTTCATAACGATGTGTTTTATATAGAGAAAAAAAGTGAAGTAGTAAGAATTTCTGATATTAAGAAAACAAAGAAAATGGTTATGCAAGAGTTGAAATGGATGTATTTCTTATATGAACAAGGAGTTCCTGTAGCGAAGCCAGGAATGTTTTTAGATACTGAAGATAATAGGGTCAGAGCATACTTTGACTATGTTAAGGGTGACAACATTGATGTGACAAACCAATTTCACTGGAATGTAAAAATATTTGAACAAATGGGTAGGATTTTGGGAAGAATGCATGCTTTATCTAAAGAGTTCAAAGTAGATGACATAGATCGACCGGTATGGACAGTCGAAAATCCAGATGTATTTAGTATTAGAGAAAGTTTAAGTCCATGGATAAGAGAGATTTACGACAAATTAATGGAAAGTCTATTTCCATATGAAATTTCTCGAGATACATTTGGAATAATTCATAATGATTTCCACCAAGGCAACTTAATTATCAATAGTGCAGGTATTTTAACTACGATTGACTTTGATGAATGCTCATTTAATTGGTTCGCACAGGATATTGCGGCACTATTCTATCACGCTAATTGGCAAAATAACTCTTACAATGGCTATAAAGACACATTTCCTTTGATGTTCATGTCCCATTTATTGGCGGGATATAGAGAAGAAAATCGAATTCATGATGATATGATTAAACAAATTCCTATTTTCTTGAAGCTGCGAGAGATATTTTTATATAAATTATTCATAGAGATTTGGAATAAGAATAATTTAAAAGAATGGCAGAAATATACCTTGTATGAATTAGAGAACAATATAAAGAATGCAATCCCATATGCTGGGATTAGTGATTTTTCTATTTTCCTTTAAAGGACAACTGAATTTAATTTGTAAAAAATAGCTGGTAATCATTTGATAAACCTCTATTTTATTAAAAGGACTAATTGACTGAAAAAAGAATAATAGAATTACGATATTATTTTATATGCAGGTGATCCAATAGCTTACCAGTTTGATATGTTATTTGATCGGAAAACTTACTTTGGGCATCCATTGGATACTTCTATATTATCAAATGAGGTTGAAGTATTTATTCCAAACTAGTATTCTTTTTTTAAATTTACACATGATTTAATAGGATAAGACACATGTAAGGTAGTTCACAAGGTCATTGTTTCATTTAACTAGAATATGAATATAATAATCAACAAAAATCTAAATAAGGTGGATCAAAAATGGATAAAAGAGTCCAATTCGACTTTGAAATCGATTTTACAAACGGTGGTGGATTACAAGGCCAGGATTTTCGTCTTGATATTAAAGAAAATGACATTTCTGACGAAGAGCTAGCAAAGTATATTGTTGAAGATATGAGATTACTAATGGTTGGCGAAGTTAGAATATTGAACAAAAAAATAATTAATGAAAAACATAAGCGAATCCTTACTGACGAGATATGAATTTAATATGAAGTATGATTAGAATGAGACTGTCTAAAAATGGCAGTCTTTTTCATTGCCATTTCTTAAGTCTCTTTTCTAAATTGTTTTTTTTATAGACCGAACATATGATCACCATTTATGGTAAAATATAATACAAAAGGAGTGTACTCTGAATGGAAAATATGATAAAAGTATCTGTACGTTCGCTAGTTGAGTATGCTCATAAAAGCGGAAGTATTGATGTAGGGTATCAAAATACTGTTTCATTAGTAGAAGGCACAAAAGCACATCAAAAAATTCAAAATTTATATAATGAATCAGATTGTAAAGAAAGAACAACTTCGGGAACAATTAAATATGAAGAATTTGAGTTTCAAATAGAAGGTCGTTGTGATGGTCTCTTATTTAGGGATGAAAAATATATAATAGAAGAAATTAAATCTACTGTAAAAGATGTTAACAAATATAATGAAAATTCTTATCCTGTTCATTGGGCTCAAGCGAAAGTTTACGGTTATTTAATTTGTGAAGAATTAAACCTTGAACAAATATCGATACAACTAACATATGTAAATATTCATACTGAAGAGAAAAAGAGGTTTTTATTAGCTTTTACCCAGCAAGAATTGTACGAGTTCGTTCAAAATGTGATCAAAATTTATTACCCGTTTGCTAAATGGAAGTATGATCACATCCAAAATCGGAACGATTCAATAAAAGAATTGAAATTTCCATTTCCATCTTTTAGAAATGGGCAAAGAAAGTTAGCAGGAGCCGTTTATCAATCAATTCAAGATGGAAATAATTTATTTGCGGTCGCTCCAACAGGAATTGGAAAAACAGTTTCAACTATTTTTCCAACGGTGAAATCAATTGGTGAAGCTACAACGAATCGCTTATTTTATTTAACATCTAAAACAATTACTCGTACGGTTGCGGAAGAAGCATTTGGACGAATGACAGAACAAGGTTTGTGCATGTCATGTACAACCCTAACTGCAAAAGATAAAATTTGTTTCAAAGAAGAAACAATTTGTGAGAAAGATTATTGTGAGTTTGCAAATGGCTATTACGATCGAATCAATGAAGCAGTGCTAGATATTTTATCTAATGAAAAATTGCTAAGTCGAGAGAAAATCGAAGCATATGCTAAAAAGCATACAGTATGTCCTTTTGAATATTCACTAGATTTAACAAATACAGCAGATGCAATTATTTGTGATGTGAATTATATTTTTGATCCAAGAGTATCACTAAAAAGATTATTTGATGAACATAAGCGAAATTCAGTTTTATTAATAGATGAGGCGCATAATCTTGTTGATCGTGCTAGAGAAATGTATTCTTCGAGTTTATATAAATCAAAATTTCTAGAATTAAAAAGACATTATAAAGGAATAAATAACTCAATAGTTGAGAGCGTTAGTCAAATCAATCAATATTTCATTACTCTCCGAAAAAAATGGCAAGATCAAAAAATGCCAGTCTGGGGTAAATTAGATGAAGAATTTGTGGATTTGGTAAGGGAGTTTGTAGAAGTCGCCGAATTAAGTCTACCAGACGAAGAGGATTCAGAACGTAAGCAATTGCTATTAGATACATATTTTGAATCCCAAAATTTTGTAAAGATTGCTAGTTATTATGATGAAAAATATGTTTCGTATTTAGAAATGTATAAAAGTGAAGTTCATATGAAATTATTTTGCATTGATCCATCAACAATCGTAAATGATGTGATTAAAAAATTTCATTCTACAATTTATTTTTCAGCAACATTAACACCTCTTCAATATTTTCAAGATATGCTTGGTGATATTGAACGCGACTATACCATTAAAATAGATTCACCATTTTTAAAAGAACAGTTAAAGGTCGAAGTAAATCCGATATCAACCAGATTTACTGATCGTTCTAAAACATTAGACGAATTAGTTTCATCTATATATGAAAATATTAGAGCTAAAAAAGGCAATTATTTAGTATTTTTTCCATCCTATCAATATTTGAGCCAAAGTGTTGAATTGTTTACTGAGAGGTATGGAGAAATAGACATAATTGTTCAAGAAAATGGGATGACAGAAGAGGAAAGAGAAGATTTTTTGCTTAAATTTGATCAAAATAATGCAGAAACGCTTGTGGGTTTTGCTGTTCTTGGCGGAATATTTTCTGAAGGTATTGATTTAAAAGGTGATCGTTTAAATGGGGTAGTAGTTGTTGGTGTAGGTTTGCCACAGCTTTGTTTAGAAAGAAATATTTTAAGAGATCATTTTAATGAAGTTGGTAAAAACGGTTATTATTATTCATATGTGTTTCCTGGGATGAATAAAGTAATGCAAGCAGGTGGACGTGTCATCCGTACTGAAAATGATGAAGGTACATTATTATTAATCGATGACCGATATCAAAGTATGCTTTATCAGAGCTTAATGCCAGATGAATGGAAATAAATAGGTAATAATGTATTAAAAAATAAAAAATTCAAATAATGATTGATAATTTTCAGATTTATTAATATACTTGTAATTATAAAATTAAATAATCTTATCAAGAGTGGTGGAGGGACTGGCCCGACGAAACCCGGCAACTCTAGTTTTATACTAGAAAGTGCTAAATCCTGCAGGTGTAAACCTGGAAGATAAGGACGATATGTTTATTTTGAGACATAACCACTTCTTATTTTTTAGGAAGTGGTTTTTTTATTTTGATAAATGGAGGATTACAATATGACAAATACGAATGTGGTTTCAAAATCGAAACAAAAATCAATTGAGACAGTTGCTGTTCATGGTAGTAAAGGATATGATCCATTAACAGGTGCAATCAGTTACCCAATTTATCAATCAGCAACTTTTAAACATGAGGGACTTCATCAATCAACGGGTTATGATTATGCTCGTTTACAAAACCCTACAAGAGAAGAAGTTGAAAATACTGTAGCAAAATTAGAAAATGCAGAATTTGGGGTAGCATTTTCTACAGGGAACGCTGCTG
Organism: Gottfriedia sp. ABJ_BB2_2; assembly: GCF_055484705.1. Taxonomy (NCBI): domain Bacteria; kingdom Bacillati; phylum Bacillota; class Bacilli; order Caryophanales; family Bacillaceae; genus Gottfriedia; species Gottfriedia sp. ABJ_BB2_2. Next base: position 658,833 of record NZ_JBVFKR010000001.1, on the reverse strand, counting down.
TCACTGCAGTTCTTAGTTTGTTTAAAAAAGGCGATCACGTAATTGTTTCAGATGACTTATATGGTGGTACATATCGATTATTCGAAGAAATTTATTCGCCTTATGGTATTGAGCATAATTTTGTTGATACAACAGAAATTGATAATATTCTAGACACTATTAAAGAAAACACAAAAGGTATTTTTATTGAAACGCCATCAAATCCAATGATGAAAGTAACTGATTTAAAACGAGTTGTAGAAATTGCAAAAGAAAGAAATATCGTTGTCATCGTTGATAATACTTTTTTAACGCCATATTTCTTTAGACCGATTGAATTAGGAGCAGATATTGTTGTTCATAGTGGTACGAAATATTTAGGTGGCCATAATGATACATTAGCAGGGTTTGTAGTGACGAATTCTGAGAAAACAAATGAAAAAATCCGCTTTTACCAAAAATCTACTGGCGCAACTTTAGCACCATTCGATTCATGGTTAATCTTAAGAGGAATTAAAACATTACATGTACGAATGGAATATTGTCAAAGAAATGCGATGATCCTTGCTGAGTTTCTAGAAAATCATCCAAATGTAACTGACGTATTTTACGTAGGACTTCCAAACCATAAAGGCTACTCAATTATTAAAGAACAAGCAAGCGGATTTGGCGCGATGATTTCATTTAAAGTAAAAAATGTAAGTATTGTAGAGAAAGTACTTAGTAGTGTAAAAGTTATTACATTTGCCGAAAGTTTAGGTGGGGTTGAGTCTCTAATTACCTACCCGCATACACAAACTCATTCAGAAATGCCTGAGGATTTTAAAAGAAAGCTTGGTCTAGATGACCATACATTAAGATTATCTGTTGGTATAGAACATATAGATGATTTACTAATTGATTTAGAGAATGCATTAGGTTGATGAGTATGAAATTTGGTACGAAATTAATTCATAATGGTAATGAAGTTGACCCTTATACTGGTGCATTAAGTATTCCAATTTATCAAGCATCAACTTTTCATCAACCCAATATTGAAAATTTAGGTAAATATGATTATGCAAGAAGTGGAAATCCGACGAGAGAAGCTTTAGAAAATACGATAGCTCAATTAGAAAACGGCGTTAGAGGTTTTGCTTTTTCATCAGGTATGGCAGCCATTTCCTCAGTTCTCTCTCTATTTTCAGCTGGAGATCATATCGTTATTTGTGAAGATGTCTACGGAGGAACGTTTCGGATTGCCACTAAGGTATTCAATCGATTTGGCATTGAGTTTACATTTGTAGATGCATCAGATACAAGTGAAATCGAAACAGCAATCAGGCCAAATACAAAAGGGCTATATTTAGAAACGCCTTCAAACCCTTTATTGAAAATTACAGATTTAAAAGAAGCAATTAAGATTGCGAAAAGAAATGATGTAATTGTCATTGTAGATAATAGTTTTCTGTCGCCTTATTTTCAAAAACCATTAGACTTGGGTGCGGATATCGTCGTTCATAGTGCGACTAAATTTATCGCAGGACATAGCGATGTAATTGGTGGTCTAGCAGTTGTGAACTCTGAAGAATTAGCAAGGGATTTATACACTATTCAAAATTCATTTGGAGCAGTCTTAGGTCCACAAGATTGTTGGCTAACATTAAGAGGTCTGAAAACATTAAAAGTTCGGATGGATGTATATGAACAAACTGCACAAAAATTAGCAAATTGGTTAATATCAAATGAATGTGTGGAAGAGGTGTACTATCCAGGACTGAAAGATCATCCGGGACACGATATACATTTTGAGCAAGCAAGTGGCGGAGGAGCGGTATTGTCATTTACATTAAAAACAGTTGATCAAACAATTCGTTTTTTAAAAAATGTAGAAAATGTAGCAGTAGCAGTGTCTCTAGGCGGTGTAGAAACGATTGTTTCTTATCCAGTAAAGATGTCTCATGCAGCAATTCCAAGGGATGTAAGAGAAAGACTTGGTGTAAAGGATACATTAATTCGTGTTTCAGTTGGTTTAGAGGATGTAGAGGATTTAATATCAAGTTTCCAAAAAGCATTAATATAAGGGAAGAAGTATGGGGTAATCAATATTCCATACTTTTTTTGATTTCTCAAATAATGGATGAAAACTTAATGAAAATTACTATTATAGATAAATTATTGTGTTGAAATTGTGTATTAACGAATATTTTGTAGTAGAAATTTAAAAATGTTCGTATTTTTACTTGAAACCGTTTCATAATGATGGTATTCTATTTTAGGTTGATCAGAACTTAACTTAAAATTTAAAAAACTCAGACCTTAAATGGGGGTATTAATATATGTATGATGTGATAGTAGTTGGCGCAGGTCCAGCAGGAGTATTTACTTGTTATGAATTAACGTTAAAAATGCCGAATGCAAAAATTTTATTAGTTGATAAAGGTCATGATATATACGCAAGACATTGTCCAATTCTACAAAAGAAAATAGAGAAATGTCCTCCAGCGGCAGGTAAAAAAGATTTTTCAGGTTGTTTACCAGCATGTTCAATCACAAATGGTTTTGGTGGAGCAGGAGCATACTCAGATGGTAAATTTAATATTACTAGTGAATTCGGTGGTTGGATGACTGACTACTTATCAGCTACTGATGTAGTAGATTTAATTAAATATGTAGATGATATTAACTTACAGCATGGTGCAACAGAAACAATTACAGACCCACTTACAGAAGAAGTAAGAGATATTGAAAGACGAGGTTACGCAGCAGGCTTAAAATTATTACGTGCTCAAGTTCGACACTTAGGTACAGAACAAAATCTTGAGATTTTGAAGAGCATATTTGAATACTTAAAAACGAAAATTGATATGAAATATAAAACAGAGGTTGAAGATTTAATCACTGTAAAAGAAGATGGATCTCATATTGTTAAGGGCATCAAATTAAAAAATGGTGAAGAAATCTCAGCTGAGAAAGTTGTCATTGTACCAGGTCGTGACGGATCAAAATGGTTAACAGAAGTAATGAAAAAACGTCGTCTAAAAATGACGACAAACCAAGTAGATATCGGAGTACGTGTTGAAACTTCTGATATTGTCATGGAAGAAATTAATAAGCATTTATATGAAGGTAAATTTGTATTCAATACATCAGTGGGTACAAAAGTAAGAACATTCTGTAGTAATCCTTCAGGTCATGTTGTAGTTGAAAACCACTCAGGTATTATGACAGCTAATGGTCATGCTTATAAAGATCCTAAGCTAGGAAGTCCGAATACAAACTTTGCACTTTTAGTATCTCACCAATTCTCAGAGCCATTTGATAAACCAAATGAATATGCGCACGAGGTTTCACGTTTAGCAAACATGCTTTCACATGGTGGCGTAATTGTTCAAAAATATGGAGATATTTTAAAAGGAAGACGTTCAACAGAAAAAAGAATTAAGGAAGGTTTCTTAGAGCCAACATTAAAAGAAGCTGTACCTGGTGATTTAGGTTTAGTCTTACCTTATAATACAATGAAAAGCTTAATTGAAATGGTTGAAGCCCTAAACCATGTAACTCCTGGTATTGCTTCAGAACATACATTATTTTATGGGGTTGAAGCGAAATTCTATTCAGCTCGTCCAAAATTAAATGAACACTTCGAGAGCGAAATTTCTGGTCTTTACTTAGGTGGAGACGGAGCGGGTATAACACGAGGTCTTGCACAAGCTAGTGCATGTGGCGTTTGGATTGCTCGTGATATCGTAAAGAAAGCAAGTGTAAAAGAAAAAGAATTGGTTACAGTTTAATAATCAATATTTGTAAAAACCTCTAATGCTTATTAACATTAGAGGTTTTTTGTGTATTTATAAATAATAAGAAAAAAAGAGAACTAACTATTTAAATATTTTATTTATCTTCTAATACGAATTTCTAGTTCTTGAAGTTTATTTGTTAAGTTATCTTCATTAATACTTAACTTTAAATCCTCAAAAGTATAATTTTCGAAATGAGGTATATCAATCATAATTGCTGACAATTCCTTACTAATAAAGGTTGAATCTTTACCTGCAATTAATTTCTTTTTGTAGCGATTAAATTTAGGGTCTAGGTTTTCCATATTTTCATATAGTTCTTCAACAGAACGATATTGTTGAATTAATGGAATCGCCGATTTTTCACCAACGCCAGGACATCCAGGAATATTATCACTTGAGTCACCTAATAATGCTTTTACATCAACCCATTGTTTAGGATGGATTCCATAATCATTGTTAAAATGCTCGATAGAATAAACGATTTCACCTGTTTTTTGGGCAATAATTTGAGATGTATGCTCATTTAATAGTTGTAGTAGGTCACGATCATTACTATAAATAAAACATTTATTTTGAATGGATTGACTCCAATTATTAGAAAGCGTACCGATTAAGTCATCTGCTTCATATGGTGACATTTCTAATTGGGCAATGCCAATTTCTTCTAATACAGTTTTTAACGTTAAAAATTGCTCAATAAGGGGTGTTGGTAGTTCTCCGCGAGTTGCTTTGTAAAAATCATACTTGATTCTACGATCAGTTTCTTCTCTTTTTACATCCCAAGTAATTGCCACATGGCTAACTTCATGTTCACGAATGAGACTAAATAATTTTGGAATAAAAACTCTTAATGCGTTTGTATAAACCCCATCTTTTGTTTTTGAAAGCTGGTCATCGCTTCTGCCATAAGATGTAGCAAAATAACCTCTACTTAACAAATTGAAACCATCAATTAATAATAAAGTATTATGATCCATTTTTTTATATCCACCTATAAATTTATATTTTCATATAAGAATCATAGCATATTACATCTTAAAAAAATAACATTCCGATTGATTTCATAAGATTAAATATATTTTATTAAAAAAATTGTAACAAAAATATTGAATTTTCTGTTTATAATTCGGTTAACTTTTACTATAATGGAGATTATATAAAATTTTGAATCTAATAAATTGCAAAGGGAAGGTAGTAAAATGGAAAAAGTAAAAAGTAACGTCAAAATCGAAGAAATTTTAGTAGCCTACAATACGTTAAAAGAGGTAACAAACAAAACTCCTTTGCAGATTAGTGACATGCTTAGTGAAAAATATGATAGTCATGTGTACTTAAAACGAGAAGATTTACAAATCATTCGATCATTTAAGCTTCGCGGTGCCTACTATAAAATTAGTAATTTAACCGAAGCTCAAAGACAAAATGGTGTTGTTTGTGCAAGTGCGGGGAATCATGCACAAGGAGTAGCTTATACGTGTAATCATCTTCAAGTACATGCAAAAATATTTATGCCAACAACAACACCAAATCAAAAAGTATCTCAAGTGAAATTCTTTGGTGGTCCTTTTGTAGAAGTAATTTTAGTGGGAGATACATTTGATATAGCGAATCAAAATGCTCAAGACTACTGTGATCAACATAACATGACATTTATTCATCCTTTTGATGATTTAGATGTCATTGCTGGTCAAGGAACAGTGGCAGTAGAAATATTAAATGAGATTGATCGACCAGTTGACTATTTATTTGTTGCAATAGGAGGCGGAGGATTAAGCGCCGGTGTTGGTACTTACATAAAAGGAATTAGTCCCACAACGAAAATCATTGGTGTTGAACCACTCGGAGCTGCGTCAATGGCAGAATCAATTTCTAATGGGCAAGTCGTAAAACTTCCAACAATTGAAAAATTTGTAGATGGTGCAGCTGTAGGGCAGGTTGGGTATCTGACTTATGAAATATGTAAGGAAGTACTAGATCAAGTTGTTGCCGTGCCTGAAGGAGAAATATGCACAACTATTTTAGAACTGTATAATAAAAATGCAATCATTGCAGAACCAGCAGGAGCACTTTCTGTAGCTGCGTTGGAGCTTTTTAAAGACGAAATAAAAGGAAAAAATGTAGTTTGTATTGTAAGTGGAGGAAACAATGATATTGATCGCCTACAAGAAATTAAAGAACGCTCACTAATTCATGAAGGCTTGAAGCATTACTTTATTATCAATTTCCCACAACGTTCTGGCGCATTACGTGAATTTCTTGATCAAGTGTTAGGACCAAATGATGACATTACTAGATTTGAATACACAAAGAAGAATAATAAAGATAATGGTCCCGCGTTAGTTGGGATCGAGTTAGCAGCAAAATCTGATTATGCAGCATTATTAGAACGAATGAATTTACATGGTATTCAATTCATGGAAATTAATAATAATCCTACTTTATTTAATTTACTAATATAATATTTTCTAAAGAAGCTGAATGGAAAACCGTTCAGCTTTTTGTATGCGTTAATAATCTTAATGTTCAGAATAAAATATAAATTGTTCGGAAATTTCAGTTGATTAACCCATGAAAAACTAAAAATAGAAAAAATGTTAATTTATTTCTTATAAATTTAGACAAAAGTATTCCTAATGTTAGTTGTCCGATTTATAATTGTAATCGGAACGCCTCGAGAAAACGGTTTACAAGTTGATTTTTATTTTAAGTTATACAGAAATTTGGAAAATAAATAAGCGCTTTATTCATTATTTTTTTATATTTAAATTAATTAAGTATAAAATAAACAAAAAAGAGGCTAATCCTAACCATTAAACTAAAAAATAAATGAATCAATTACGATGAAGGAGCTGGTAATATGTCAAGTAAGACATTGGAAGCATTTTTAACTCCACAATTACAAGAGTTAAAAGAGAAAGGGCTCTACAACGAGATTAACCCACTTCAAGGATCTAATGAATCGAAAATTAAAATTGAAGGCAAAACATTTATTAACTTATCATCAAACAATTATTTAGGCTTTGCAACTGAACCACGCTTAATAAAAGCTGCATTAGAAGCAACAGAAAAGTACGGCGTTGGAGCAGGTGCTGTTCGTACAATAAACGGTACGATGGATATTCATGATGAATTAGAAAAAACAATTGCTAAGTTTAAAAAAACAGAAGCAGCAATCGCATTCCAATCAGGATTTAATTGTAATATGGGTGCAATTTCAGCTGTAATGAGTAAAAAAGATGCAATCCTTTCTGATGAATTAAATCACGCTTCAATTATTGATGGTTGCCGACTTTCTGGTGCAAAAATTATTCGAGTAAAACACCAAGATATGGATGATTTACGTGAAAAAGCTAGAGAAGCGACTACAAGTGGACAATATGAAAAAGTAATGTACATAGCAGATGGTGTTTTTTCAATGGATGGAGATGTAGCAAATATTCCTGAAATCGTAAAAATCGCAGAAGAATTCGGTTTAATTACATATATAGATGATGCTCACGGTTCTGGTGTAATGGGAAATGGAGCAGGTACAGTAAAACATTTTGGATTATCAGATAAAATTGATTTCCAAATTGGTACACTATCAAAAGCAGTAGGTGTTGTTGGTGGATATGTTGCAGGGTCACAGCAATTAATTGACTGGTTAAAAGTTCGTGCTCGTCCGTTCTTATTCTCAACTTCATTAACACCTGCAGCAGCTGCGGCATGTATTGAAGCGATTAGAATTATGTCAGAAGAGCCTGAGACAATAGAAAAACTTTGGGAAAATGGGAATTATTTAAAAGAAGGTCTATCAAAACTTGGTTTTAATATTGGAGATTCTGAAACACCTATTACTCCATGTATAATCGGTGATGAAAACCTGACTCAAAAATTCTCAAAACGTTTATATGAAGAAGGCGTTTACGCAAAATCAATTGTTTTCCCGACAGTTCCACTTGGAACAGGTCGTATTCGTAATATGCCAACGGCAGCTCATACGAAAGAAATGCTTGATGAAGTATTAGCTATTTATGAAAAAGTTGGTCGCGAACTAAACGTAATTCAATAACATATACAATAATATTACTAGTTGTTTATCATAGTTAAAGGTGGAGTAAGTGAATGAAAAAGATATTAATTACAGGTTGTTTAGGCCAGATTGGTTCAGAATTAACCACCCGTCTAAGACAGGAGTACGGAATTGATAATGTAATCGCAACGGATATACGCCGTATTGAAGGTAGTCCGATTACTGAAACAGGACATTTTGAAATCTTAGATGTGATGGATCAAGATAAAATGTTAGAAATTGCTAAAAAATATGAGGTTGATACATTCATCCATTTAGCTGCATTATTATCTGCAGTAGCCGAAGCAAAGCCAAAATTAGCTTGGGACTTAAATATGGGTGGCTTAGTGAATGCATTGGAAGTATCAAGAGAATTAGGCCTAAAATTCTTTACACCTAGTTCAATCGGTGCATTCGGACCAAGTACACCTAAAGACCAAACACCACAAGATACAATCCAACGTCCAACTACTATGTATGGTGTAACAAAGGTAGCTGGAGAATTACTATGTGATTATTACTTTGAAAAATTCGGTGTAGATACGCGTGGGGTTAGATTCCCAGGATTAATATCTTATGATACAGTTCCTGGTGGCGGAACAACTGACTATGCTGTAGATATTTACTATGAAGCTTTAAAACAGAAAAAGTATACATCATTTATTTCTGCAGGAACATATATGGATATGATGTATATGCCTGATGCTATAGACGCTATTATTAAATTAATGGAAGCTGACCCGCAAAAATTAAAGCACCGAAATGCTTTTAATATTACGGCTATGTCATTTGAACCAACAGAAATTGCGGCTTCAATTCAAAAGAAAATACCTGATTTTACAATCGACTTTGATGTAGATCCTATTAGACAAGGTATTGCTAACTCTTGGCCAAATTCAATTGACTGTTCTGCTGCAAAAGAAGAATGGGGCTTTGATCCAAAATTTGATTTAGATAAAATGACTGAAGATATGTTAGAAAAATTAGCAGTGAAATTATCTGCAAACGAAGTAATTTCTTAATTAAATATGTTTGAAAAAAGAAGGAGAAACTGTTCTCCTTCTTTTTTTGTTTCGAATGGTTTGTCCGGTTTTGAAGCAAACTGTTTATATATGCTATTTTTTGGTAAAAAAGAAATGATGAAAAGGGTGTATTTCGTGTCGTCAATTTCAGAAAAAAATCTATCATTAACGATTAAAGATATTAAAAATGCACGAGAAGTTTTAAGGGATAATGTACGTGTGACTCCATTAGTAAAATCTTTTTATATGACTGCCAAAACTGGTGGAGAAGTGTACTTAAAATTAGAAAACATGCAATTAACAGGTTCATTTAAATTTCGCGGTGCTTATAACAAAATTAAAAATTTGAATATAGAAGAAAAAAAACATGGTATTATTGCTTGCTCCGCAGGAAACCACGCTCAAGGAATTGCTTTATCCTCTAAATTATTAAACGTGAAAAGTAAAATTGTCATGCCGGCAACAGCTCCAAGAGCAAAAGTTGAAGCTACACAAGGTTACGGTTCTAATATTGTTTTATTCGGTGAGACCTTCGATGACGCAAAAGAAGAGTGTGCAAGAATCAGAAGCAAAACGGGAGAAACATTCATACACCCATTTGATGACTTATATGTAATGGCAGGTCAAGGGACGATAGGCTTAGAAATTTTAGACGAGCTTTGGGATGTTGATACAGTTATTGTTCCAATCGGTGGTGGAGGAATGATCGCAGGGATTGCAGTAGCGTTAAAATCGTTTAATCCATCAATACAAATTATCGGTGTCCAAGCTGAGAATGTTCATGGTATGAAAGCTTCTGTTAATGCAGGAGAGATTATTAGTCATTATGTTGCACCGACAATTGCTGATGGGTGTGCAGTTAAGGTACCTGGAAAAATGACGTTTGAAATTGTAAAAGAACTTGTAGATGATATTGTCATAGTAAGTGAAGATGAACTTGAAGTAGCTATGAAAGACTTACTTCAACGAGGAAAAGTTGTAGTAGAAGGAGCTGGCGCATTAGCAACGGCTGCATTACTCTCTGGAAAAGTAGAGCGATATGTAAAAGACAAAAAAGTAGTTGCAATCATTTCTGGTGGGAATGTTGATTTAGAAAGAATATCTAGCGTTTGTGAGCATTTCTTTGGGAACGAGATTAATTAAAGATTTTAGTAGTTAAACGAGAAGAGGGATTAGATGACTGAACAAGCTTTAAAAAAAGAAATGGGTTTTCTTGCAGCGTTAACTACTGTAATTGGAACAGTAATTGGAGCAGGGGTATTCTTTAAAGCGACTGCCGTTTATGGTTCAACTGGTTCGGCAAGTTTAGGATTATTAGCATGGCTATTAGGTGGAATTATTACGATTTGTGCCGGTTTGTCTGGGGCAGAATTAGCTGCAGCAATCCCAAAAACGGGTGGCATGATGGCGTATTTAAAGCATACATATGGAGATTTAACTGCATTCTTATTAGGATGGGCACTAACAATTATCTATTTTCCAGCAAATATTGCAGCTCTTTCTATTATTTTCGGCACACAAGCAGTGACAATTTTCGGATTAAGTGCAGATGATAATACATTTAAAGTCATTATTATAGCAATTTTAACTGCAGCATTTATTACTTTTATGAATTTTTTAGGAGCAAAAACAGCAGGTGGAATACAAACAATTTTTACGATTTGTAAGCTAATACCACTGATTATTTTAATTATCTTTGGTTTCCTCCACAAAGGTACTGTTCATTTTCAATTATTTCCGATCGAAGCAGGAAATGACCAATCTTTTATGACCGCATTAGGTTCAGGATTACTAGCAACAATGTTTGCATACGATGGTTGGATTCATGTTGGAAATATTGCAGGTGAAATGAAAAATCCAAAAAGAGATTTACCTAGGGCTATTGTATTAGGTTTATCAGCTGTCATGGTGGTTTATTTATTAATTAATATTGCATTTCTATTGGTGATGACAGCTAATCAACTAGCAGCAACAACAACTCCAGCATCAGAGGTTTCTAAAATATTGTTTGGACAAATAGGAGGGAAAGTCGTATCAATTGGCATTTTAATATCTGTATTTGGAACAATTAATGGATATACGATGACTGGAATGAGGATTCCATATGTGATGGCAAAAGAACATAAATTACCTTTTAGTTCATGGTTTGGTAAACTTTCAGAAACAGGAGCTCCTTCCAATGCAGGATTATTTATCTTACTCGTAGCAATTATTATGATGTTACTAGGTGGATTTGAAATATTAACGGATATGCTTGTGTTTGTAATTTGGATTTTCTACACAATGACATTTATTGCAGTTATCATTTTACGCAAGAGAGAACCAGATCTAAACAGACCTTACAAAGTTCCTTTTTTTCCGATTGTCATCACAATAGCGATAATAGGAGGGGTATTCATAGTCGTCAATACTTTATTCACTCAAACGATGTTGGCTATTTATGGAATTGTATTAACATTAATTGGATTACCAATTTATTATTTTTTACGTAAGAAGCATATACAATCTATGGATTAAATAACAAAAAGCTGAGTTAACTAATCAGCTTTTTAATTTGTCATCCAGAGGATAAAAGTAGGGAAACGATTCGCCCATGCAATTTCATTATGTTTAGCATGTTCTTCGATTACAAGCTTTAAATCATCTTTTGATTGACCTAAGTTGATGAAGAGTTCATTTAATTCAATAGTATCAGTAACATAAACATTTGTACCTGATGTATCCTCGTTGCTTCCTTCGTTTGTACCTATATCTAAATAGATTTTTGAAGACGTTTTCTCGAAATGGTCATTCAAGAATTGAAATAGTTCATTCTTTGCAAACCACACTGCAGTTGAAAAAGCCCCGATTTTCGTAAAAATGTTTGGGTATAAAAATCCGGCAACTAAAGATATGATACCTCCCATCGAGCTTCCGGCAACTAAAGTATTTTCTTTATTAGGGTTTGTTCGATAATGTTCATCAATATACGGTTTAACCGTTTTGACTAAGAATTCTACATATTGAAAACCTTCACCGCCTGCTGATGTTTCTTCTCCAAAAAATTGACTTAAATTAGAATTGACCCAAGGAGAGTATTCATCAAGTCGTTTAAGACTTTGATCTTCAAGATTACAATCAATTCCGACTACAATATATCCATTTATCTGATTCGATAATTGAAGTGAATTTAATGTTTCTGGAACTTTCCAATGATGTCCATACGATGAGGTTTTCGGATCAAAAAGATTTTGGGCATCATGCATATAAATTACATCATATGTTTTCGTTTTATTTACATCATAGTCTAAAGGTAAAAATACACGAATTGTTTTCGTTCGGTTCAATTGTGGACTATGTAATTCAAAAATCACTAATTGATTCATTGGAAGCCTACTTTCTTCTTGATTTGGACTGTTCTTTTAAGTGGAAAAATTGATATGACATCACCAAACCACCAATTAATAATAGCAGTGCAACGATAGGTGGGAGAAGATGGATAAAGTCGGTGTAACCTATTAAAATATGAACACCAATTGCTGTAATAAATGCTGGTAAACTACCAAAAAGTAATGACCACCAAATCCATTTCTTCCCTTGATGAAATCCCCATAAGGAAATCATTAATACGAGTAAACCAACACTAACAAGTGATCCTCCAAAACCAGCCCGGTCATGTGAAATAACGGGTATTAAATTCAAGTTGAATTGATCAATTTGTGAAGGACTTATACATAAATAAGCCAAATCTGTCTCTACAAATGTAGTCGTCATTCCGATTATGGATATGAATATGCCTCCTAATATAAGAGCAAAACCTAATATGATAAAAGCGAGCTGACCTATTAAACTATTTTTCCAATATCGATGATTATGTAAATTTTCTGAGGAGGGTTTCCTCATTAATTTACGCGTTTTTTTGTATCCTATTAGAAAGGGTGGTAATAAAAATAGCCAAAATAAAGCATGTAACCAATCGAAATACTGGAAACCGATAAAGAAGAATATCGCCAAAAATCCAATAATGGCACTAATATTAGAAGCTTTTGTAGCCCAATGATAGCCAGGGCGTATTCCATACCTTGCAAGTGACATAAACAGAATTCCTCCGGACATAATCGTACCTGAAAGAGTCATCCGGTCATGTGACATAAACGGTAGAATCCTATTATTAAACTGGATAATGCTCTCTTTATTAGTATTTAAAAAATATTCATCATATGGAAGAATAATAGATGTTAAACTAATCAACAATGCGATAAATCCACCAACAAGCATGATGAGACCAAATAAGAAATACCAAATCCAATCCTTATTATGTTTGATGGGCTGATCTTTTCGAAAGAGAATTGCTTCGTTTATTCGCTTAGGTAGTCCTGGGCCACTTAAAACATATCCATGCGATAAAAATACTAGTTTTGATCCTGCCTCTATTAATTCAACTGCATCAATCGGTTCACTAATCCCTCCAGAGGTGAAAATCGGTTTGTCAAAGCCAATTGCATGTAATTGTTTAATTACATGAATGAGCAGTTGTTTATTTTCTACATCCGATAAAAGAGGATCACTTTGAATCATGATGGAGTTTATCAGATTGTTTACTTCTTGTAACGGAAATTTAGATATTGATCCTGCATCAATTGAAAGACAAATTGGTTTTGATGGCTGCCATGAATGTTTATCGAATTGCTTTAAAAAACGAGCATCAACTACATAAACATCTGCAAACTTTGAAATTTGTGAATCTATTAATTGAAATTCTTCAACTGTACCATGAACTTTTGCAAATAAAGGAAGTTTCTTTCTAACCTTTGAAAGTTTTTGAGTTGCTTCATGTAGATCTAGCGTTTCCTCAAGTTGAAATTCGTTTACAAGATTATGCTTTAAATGAATGTTTGGTGTTTGATGAAATTCTTTAGTGACTGTAATCGGTCCAATTTCAATACAGCCAAATCCTAAATTCATAAACGCGTTTGTTCCACTCAGTAACGGATCAATTGCAGCGGATAATCCAACAGAGTTTTCAAATGTAATATGATGTAATTCATGTTTTAAAATTTGATCAGTTTTCATATGACCTAAAAATTCAATTAACTTTGTTCCAAGTGGGATCGAAGAAATAAATCTCATACTCTGATGAATAAATTCTCGAGATCTTTTAGCAGGAAAATTTGATAGTAAAGGTTTAAATAATGTGTGATAAGACCAATCTGGCATAATTGACTCCTCATTTTTCTAGTTGTTATTAATTACAGTTTAATTTGAAGTTGATAATAATTAAATAGAAATGTTCAAAAATAATACTTTACATGTTTACCACTTAGAAAATTACAATAATGTGATTTTTCATAAACTTCCTGAATGGAAGTGGAAATAAAGGTTTCAAACTAAACTTACACGAAAAATAACAAGAATATAGGAGGTATGAGATTTGAAAATCAATAGAATAGATCATGTGAGTATAAATGTAAATGATCTTTCAGAGGCTAAAGCGTTTTTTCTTGATTTAGGACTTAAAGTGCAAGCTGAATGGGAATTAGAAGGAGAACAGTTGGACAGAATAGTTGGGCTTAAAGATGTTAAAACAGCATGTGTAGGATTGGGGATGCCAGATGGTAAGGCATGGATAGAACTAGTCAAATATTATACGCCGTCAGATGAAAAAGGAATTGAGCAACCTTTTGCAAATACGCTAGGTATCCGACATATTTGCTTTTCTGTTGAAAATATTGAAGCTATTGTTGCAAAGTTGAAAAAAAAAGGCACGGAAATCTTTAGTGAGATACAGCAATATGAAGAAAGTTATAAGTTATGCTACGTTCGTGGTCCAGAGGGAATTATTTTAGAATTGGCGGAGAAAATCTGATAGATATTGAATGGGACTTTAAATGATTGAAATTAGTTAGATAGAAAGTATAATACCCGAATATGAATTTTAATTGATTATTGAACAACTCACAAGTTCGATTAGAAATTTTAATGTTAAAGTTTAATCCATAGATATAAGCAAAAAAATACGGATTTACAGCGTTAATAAAAAACAATTTAATAAAGCCTAATTTCTCGGTATCATAATTGAGAAATTAGGCTTTAAATTATTCATTAAAGAGCTCTTTAATGGAATACCTCAATTTCAAGACAACTTACAAAGACAATAAGAATAATCATGGCCCCAACAATCAAAAAAAGGGATATTTATTGGTGATGTTCTAAAGAGCAAGTTGAATTAATCATTTTTATTGCATCGTTAGTAATCGTAATTTTGATTTGTTTTTCTTTTATTTTATGCTTTCTTATATTAACTTCAGGAATTGTGGATATATATCCGTTTTCTATCATTTCCAAAAGCTTTTTTCTTGAAATGTTTAATTTATCTTTAAGAAACTTAACTAGTCGAAGATTAAAGCTATATTCTGACGCAATATTAATAAATACTGCTTGTGACTGGTTTTTATAAAAATCAATGTTTTCGCCTTCTGCGAAATAATCAATGTTAAAAATGGCTTCCGCTTGATTACTCTTAAGTGTGTCCATATCGAAGGCATATTTCCATGCAGTTTCCTTATCATTTTTTGACATTTTGTCAAATAGGCTTTTATCTATATCTACTGGGTTAACGCGAGAAAAAATAGTTACGTTCCATGTAGAATCACATTGATTACATTTATAAATTAGCCATACATCTATTTTTTGTTTATTGGCATTCATTCTAAAAAGCTCACTACAATAAAATTCCGTTTTTTTTCCACATTTATTACAGTTCCTTAGAACCAATGGTGTGCTCTTCGGCTGAATAGACCAAGTAATTATATTTTTTTCATTCATAGAGTGTATTTGTTTAAAACTCATCACTTTCACCTCGAAAAATGTAATTGAACATTCTAAAAGTTATTTGCGTGAAAGTGTTAACTTATCATTGGTCTCACCCCTTTGATAAATTTATAAATTAACTAATAAAAAATTCATTGGACTATACCTCTCTTTCAATTAAGAATAACTTAATTTTACCAATATTTTCCTCGGATGCACAATACCGTATTTTCCTGACGGTCCCACATTATTAAATGTAATATTAATAACAAAAAAAGATTCTTCCAACAGAAAAAATCTTAAAAAACTAACGAGAGAGTTAGATCTTTAACATAGTTCAGTAACATTAGAGTCGCATTCGCGACTTTTTTAATGAGAACATAGGAAGATATTCATAATTATAGTTAGAGTAATAAAATACATTTAAAATAGTATAGTCTAAATGGATAAGTCATCATATAATATTAAAGTATTTTATATTTGAAAAAGTGAGGTGGAACATTTTTATGGGTAGTCCCAGTATAAGTGAGTCGGATAATTTGCCGACATCAGAGGAAGTCATACAATTGAATATCCAAGGCGGATTACAGCATAAAAATGTATTCCGACTTCTATAAGATTTTGAAAACATGGCTTCCTCTAAAAAAGAGGAGGTTGGAAAAATGGTACAAAACATTTGGAAACAAATTAATTTTAAAAAACAAATTGAGAAACCCCATAAAATACAAGGTTTTGATATTGATTTAAACCAAGAAAATTTATCACGTATTGACCGACTTGTGGACCGTTATGAATCAGAGATCCTGCAACATCTAAATAGTGATTACAAACAATCAACAAAGTTGTCAGATAAGATCGCAGATAAAATTGCCCAATTTGGAGGTAGTTGGAAGTTTATTATTTGGTTTAGTTGTACACTTCTAGCTTGGATGATTTGGAATAGCTTATCTATCACAAAAACATTTCATTTTGATTCTGCGCCTTTTATATTGTTGAATTTATGTCTGTCTTTTATTGCAGCATTTCAAGCACCAGTCATTATGATGAGTCAAAACCGTCAAGCAGTACGGGATAAGCATGAATCTGTAATCGATTTTGCGATAAATTATAAAGCAGAACAAGAGATTGATGACATGCAAAGTCGTCTCCATAATATTGAAAACCAATTAAATGAAATTAAAGATTTACTTAAACAAAAAAATAAGTAATTATGATTTAAAGATGATCTTCATAGAGAAGGTCATTTTTAATTTATTTACAGCTTAATTGAATAAATATAAAATCTGATTCAGTTTTCAACTAAATAAATCTGTTAAATTATAGAAAATATTGCACTTTGCTCGTAATTCATTTATTATTGGACATATAAATTCATAAATCAATTGTATAACCTCATTGATAAGGTATGAGGGTCTCTACCAGGAACCGTAAAATCCTGATTACGAAAAAAATGTTTTTTAACATTTTTCTTCGTAATCAGGATTTTTTTATTTTAACAAGAATTAGGAGGAATTTGAGATGAAAACAATATATATTAACGCTACTTTTTTTACTATGGATAAGGAAAATAGAATTTTTGCAAACGGTATGATGATCGTACAAGATCAATCAATTATTTATATTGGAGAACGTAATGAAGAACTACTCGCAAAAACAGATCAAGTAGTGGATCTTAATGGTAAATGGGTAATGCCGGGTCTTGTAAACACTCATTCGCATATATTAATGACTCTTTTACGTGGGATTGGAGATGATATGTTACTAAAACCTTGGCTTGAAACGAAAATATGGCCAATCGAAAAGCAGTTTACAACGGAAATTGGATCTGTTAGTGCACAACTGGGCATTTTGGAGATGCTTAAGTCGGGTACCACTACTTTCTCAGATATGTTTAATCCTAATGGTATTGATCCAAATGTTGTCATGGAAACCATTGCAGGAACAGGAATTCGTGGAGCATTTTCTTATTCAATTTTTAGTTTCGGTACAGAACAAGAACAGAAAATGAATTTAATAGGTGCTGAGCAGTTTTCTAAGGAATACAAAAATTTTGCAGATGGACGACTCACAACAATGGTAGCACCTCATAGTCCTTATGCATGTAGCCCTGAAGCACTTATTGAAAGTGCTCGAATTGCAAAGGAAAATGATTTAATGATACACATTCATGTTTCAGAAACTGATTATGAAATCTTAGACATTGAAACTCGCTATGGAAATCGACCTGTTGAGCACCTTCGTAAACTAGGTTTATTTGATCAACTAACAGTAATGGCTCATGGTGTGGTTCTTAACGATGAAGAAAGAGCAATATTAAAGCAATATGATGTACGAGTAGCTCACAATCCAATTAGTAATTTAAAGTTAGGTTCAGGAATTGCTGATGTTGTTAGTCTTTTAGATGCCGGTATTAAAGTAGGAATTGCAACTGATAGCACAGCTTCTAATAACAATCTAGATATGTTTGAGGAAGTTAGAACTGCTGCTTTACTACAAAAAGGGTTATATAAAGATGCAACTAAATTCTCTGCACAAACAGCATTAACATTGGCTACTAGAGGTGGAGCTGAAGTGTTAAGAATGGGACATACAGGCTCACTTGAAGAAAATAAAAAGGCAGATTTTATTACAATTTATCCTTATAATAAAGAGCATTTACAACCAATAACTGCAGCATATTCACATTTACTTTATTCGGCTCGAGGAAGTGATGTATGCGATGTATACATCGATGGTAAAACAATTGTAAAGGATGGTAAATGCTTAACTATTGATGAAGAAAAAGTGATTTACGAATCGAATCACCTCCTAAATAATCTTATAACTAACTAAAATTAATGGTATGATAATGTTCACATATTTACATTGAATTTAAAATGGGATGGTTATTTTTGTAATTAAATTGATTTCTAAAGTAACAACTCATGGGCTAGTTTAAGTTCTTGAAGTACTTAAGTTAATAAAAGAAGGGCATTAAAGGGAAACATATGAGGTTATTTAACTTTATTTGATACAAATTTTAAAAATAAGATAGAGCAGAAATTCTATCAATAAAATCCAATTATTCTTTCTTAATTAACGTCCGATTGCTTAAGTTCAATAATACTTAGGAGCTAATTAATGATATTAGCTCCTATTTTAATATTTGGCAGTTTAGTTTATTAAGAACAAGGAATTTACACTATAAAATACCCAATTAGGTCATTTTATGCTTTTTGTATATTTTTATATAGTTATTTTAATACTAATTCAGCAGTTACTGGGTTATGGTCACTATTTTCAAACCCTAAGTCATGTCCTTTTACATTTTCAACTGTAATATTAGGAGAAACTAAGAATCCATCAATAATGGCTTGGAAATTTCGTCCCTTTTTAAAAGGGAAGTCATTTGATCGAGATGTTGGAATCGTTTTATCTGTAACCCATTGGAAGCCTTCTGGTTTAAAGGTAGAAGGGAATATTTGTAGCCAATCAGGCCATTTTTCTGTTGTTTCAAAAATGGTAGGGTCTGTTGTCGGAATTTCGTGATTCCAATCTCCACCTAAAATAAAATAATTTCCATTTTTAATTTCATTTTCTAGGTAAGTTGATAAATGCTTCAATTGTTGCTTACGAACTTTTCCACCTTTATCATAGGCTGATAAATGAAGATGGATTAGGACCAGATCTTTTCCGTTTTCTACTGGTATTCTACTTTCAATAAAAGCACGGTCTAATTCAAATTGCTGACGCGGCCAACTTTCTTGACCTGCTAATTTATATCGATGACTATTTTTAATGTTGAACTTTGATAAAGTTAATAAGCCACTATTTGCTGAACCCATTGGGTGCAATATTGGAACAGGGACCCAAGGTACTTTATAATTTACTGCAAATGTTTGGCTATATTCAGGTAATTTTTTTGTTAGGTAGTTTACTTCGTTAATGTGAAAGCTACGAGAAGAGTTCCTATCAATCTCTTGGATTAGATTAATATCAGATTCTTCGTTTTTAATAAAAGAAGTAATTGCCTTTAAATTTGTCGATGTTTGCTCTTTACTACTAGATCTAGACATCGTACCGCCATCCATAAAGAAGTCCTGATTTTTATCCAATCCTGCATATCCGATATTAAACGTAGTAATCGTAAATGGCACACCTTTTTTCAAAACCTGTTCTTTATTTTTTTTGATTTTAAGCGGAATAACTTCATTGGGCTTATAATCTGTGAAAGTAACATACGCCAAAAAAACGGCGAATAGGAATGTAAAACTAAGAATTATATACATAACTCCTTTTAATGCTTTTACAATCATTCAATTTCCCCCTAATACTTCTCTTTGTAAAAAAGTCAGAAAGATCTTCTTTGTCCATTATCTTGCAGCCCAAGCTTCTATTTCAATTTTTATTTCAGGATTAGCTAACGCAGTAACGTATGCTAATGTTGTTGCAGGTGGATTTCCATTGTGGAATTCATTCCATTTTTCAGTATAAAATTTACGATTTACAGGTTCAGTCAACCAAAAATTAATTTTAAAGATATTTTTTACATCAACTTCTTCACTTTCAAGTATAGATCTAATATTTTCCAATGCATTTGCAAATTGACTTTCGATATCTTTAGGTAAATTTCCTTCTTTGTCATTGCCAATTTGTCCTGATAGAACAATTAAATCAGCTTCTTTAGGTATGACAGTTACATGATGATATGCAGCAATTGGTGGGGATACATTATTAGGGTTAGCTTTTTTGATTTCCATTGAAATTCTCCTCTAACTTATCATTTTGTTTATTTTTATTATACTAATTTTTGAACTTTCTATAAATTGGCATTCAATGAATCTATGAAAAATTACCAAACAATAAACTTGAGAGTAAGGTCCATGTTTTATGCAATTAGAAAATATGTGATATATTTCACAAATATTTGGAGTTTTTGTATAAATATGGTATAACTAAAGTAAGTTATGTATTTAAAAAAATGATCAAGGGTATAATGCAATAGGTTGTATAGAAAGGCGTATATGTGATTACAATGGTAAATATGCAAAAAGTAATAGTCATCGTAGGACCTACTGCTGTAGGAAAAACTAAATTAAGTATTGAATTAGCAAAAGCTGTTAATGGTGAAATTATTAATGGAGATGCAACACAAGTATATAAAGAATTGGATATTGGGGCTGCCAAAATTACCGAAGCAGAAATGGAAGGTATTCCACATCATTTAATTGATTTTTTAGATCCTAAAGCTTCTTTTACAGTTGCGGATTTTCAAACATTAGCACGAGAAAAAATTGATGAAATTACTAAAAGAGGGAAAACACCAATTATCGTTGGTGGTACAGGTTTATATATTCAAAGCGTCCTAACACAGTATGAATTTGCGGAGCAAGAAGGTGATGAGCACCTTCGAAATCAGCTTGAAGGATTTGCAATGGTATACGGAAATCGTGCTTTGCATGATCAATTAAAAGAGGTTGACCCAGAAAGTGCTAAACAAATACATATGAATAATGTTAGAAGAGTGATTCGAGCGATTGAAGTATTTAAATTAACAGGACAAAAATTTTCGGATACCGCTTTTAATAAAGAACCGGAATATTTATATGATGCTATAATAATTGGTTTATCAATGGACCGAGAGTTACTTTATAGTCGAATTAATCTAAGAGTAGATATGATGATGGATGCTGGGTTAATGAATGAAGCAAAAATGCTTTATGACAAGGGGATTCGTAACTGTCAATCTGTTCAAGCAATTGGATATAAAGAGCTATATGATTACTTTGACGGAATTCTAACTGAGGATGAAGCCATTCATTTAATTAAACAAAGCTCTAGAAGATATGCCAAAAGGCAAATGACATGGTTTAGAAATAAAATGAACATTCATTGGTTTGATATGGATGGACATAATTTTAATATAAAAAAACAGGAAATTTTCGCTCTACTTGAAGGAAAGGGTTATTTTATCTCGAATAAATATAGGTAGAGGTAGAAGAGGAGGAAAAGGACATGAAAACATCAATCAATATTCAAGACCAGTTCTTAAACCAATTGCGTAAAGACAATCTAGCAGTCACAGTATTTTTACTAAATGGTTTCCAAATTAAAGGGAAAGTAAAAAGCTTTGATAACTTCACGGTATTGTTAGATGTTGAAGGAAAACAACAATTAATATATAAACACGCAATTTCAACGTTTGTACCTTCAAAAAACGTACAAATTGAAATGTAATATAAATTGTACAAAAAAGAGCATTGATCTTATGGTCAATGCTTTTATTTGTTGAATCTATTTTCTTAGTGAGTCTTGAAATCTAGTTTTCGCTCGTTATTGATTGATGAAAATAAAGAACGATAACATTATTATGTAAACTAAAATGAGCTTGGGGGTTAAATCGTGTATATTCCAAAAGAATTTAAAGAAGAAGATATGAAGCAAATGATTAAGGAAATAAAACAAGCAGGTTTTGGTATTTTACTTTCCAATAGTCAAGATCAAGGAAATAGAATTGCTGCTACACATTTACCATTTATCATTCATGAAGAGTTAGATAAATTATATTTAATCACTCATTTAGCAAAACCGAATCCTCAATGGAAGACATTAGAAGGAGAAGAATGCTTAGTTATTTTTCAAGGACCTCATGCATATGTTTCTGCATCTTGGTATGAGGAAAAGAATACAGTATCTACATGGAATTACACTGCCATTCATGTTTATGGAAAAGTTAGTGTAATTAACGAAGTAAATAAGATGAGAGAAATAGTCTTACATACTACTGATTATTTTGAAAAAGACATGGCTAAAAAATGGCAATATGAAGACCACCTTGAGTATGTTGAAAAATTATTATCAGGAATTGTATGTTTGAAAATCGAAGTAACTGAATGTATTGGAAAGAAGAAATTAAGTCAAAATCATTCAATTGATCGAAGAGAAAAGGTAATATCTGCATTAGAAAATGAAAAGAAATATAATTCAAAAGAAATTGCAGAATTAATGAAAGAAAGACTTTAAAGATGAAAAAGAGTTATGAATAGTCTGATGGTAAATGAACCATTGATATTCATAACTCTTTTTTATTCGTTTATTGATTTATGGTCCTCTAAAAATTGAAAGAATCGCTTTAATGATACTGATGTTTTAAATCCAACTAATTGTTTAATTTCTTCTAACTGCAGACCTTCCTTCATTTTGCGAAGAATAAAAGTATTACGTAAGTGCTGAGAGCATAAACCTTTCCTAAGTCCTGCTCTTTTAACTTCAAGTCTTAACATTTTTTGAAATGCTATTTCAGAAAGTGCTTTCGGAGAATCATCATCGTATACCCAGTGAAAAGTCATCCGATTAAAATCAAAAGCAACAAATAGTGGATGAGTTGAATGGTAATGAGGTCTTACTGGCTCTGGAATCGTTACATAATACTCATACAAACGGATACGATCTTCCTTTTCTAAATGAATTAGCCTCTTTATGCCATCTTTACTATGTACAGTCAATTCATTTTGTGCAAAATTTATATCTCTCATTTGGAGGTCAATACATTCCTTTAATGATAAACCGTAATAAAGCATAAGCCGAATCATAATATCATTTCGATCCATTAAATATGGTCGAGCTTTTAGCTGTTTGTCTGATAAATCTGTTGTTGATTTGAGAATATAGAGCAATTGTTTTTCTTCACTGTCCGAGATAAAATCGTCTGTTGAAAGGGCTCGAGATGGCCCTGCAGAATAGTTTGTGAATGGAATAATGTTTTGAATGGTTGAATCATTTAATTGTAAGAACTTATAAAACTGATTTAATACAACATACATTCGATGCATGGTCTTTTCGTTATAGTTTCGTTCAGTTATCAAATATTGGAAGTATTCATTAAAATGGGCAACTGTAAGGACATCAAGGCTGATCTCTTTTTTTCTAAAATATCGAAAACAATCTTCTAAATCATAACAATAGCGTTTGATTGTAGATTCCTTCCTACCTTTACTATTTAAATGAGAGGCAAATTGCAAGATGACATCTTTACTGTTTATCTTTAATTGATTTGTCAACGTCAAATGAATCAACTCTTCTCTTTTTGCTTTCATTATAACAAATTAAGTGGAACATTTAGTAAAGTTTAGAAAACTTATCCAATAAATCTCATTGTTTGAGAGAATAATTGTTTTGAAACGTTATTTTCCTACATATAATAGTAAAAACGTAAATAGGAAATTTCTCGGGAAAGCGCAAAATACGATACTTTGTGAGTTGTTTCGAGGAAATACCATAAACAAAATCAGATTTTGTCGGCAGAATAAAGAGAGGTGTCATGTTTGGAGCAACCTATTCGTTTAAAGGATAACGGTCAAATAAATGTTGTGCTTAATACAATGAAAAGAGGAGAGGTTTCTCCAAATTCAAATTCCATCGTTGAAACAGTCCAAAAGCCTAAACATGAATTATTGGTCGAAATTGACGAACAACTACGACATTTAATTGGAATGGAAGAAATTAAAACAATGATTCATGAAATATATGCTTGGATCTTTATTAATAAAAAAAGGGAAGAATTGAATTTAAAGGCTGAAAAACAAGTATTGCATATGCTGTTTAAAGGAAATCCAGGTACTGGTAAAACAACCGTTGCGAGAATCATTGGTCAACTATTTCTTAAGATGGGCGTTCTTTCAAAAGGGCATTTAATAGAAGCAGAAAGAGCGGATTTAGTAGGAGAGTATATTGGTCATACTGCTCAAAAAACGCGTGATTTAGTCAAGAAGGCAAATGGTGGAATCCTTTTTATAGATGAAGCATATTCGTTAGGAAGAGGTGGAGAGAAGGACTTTGGTAAGGAAGCGATTGATACACTTGTAAAGCATATGGAGGATAAACATGGTGACTTTGTATTAATATTAGCCGGATATTCTTCTGAAATGGATTATTTTTTAAGTTTAAACCCAGGGTTAAAATCAAGATTTCCTTTTATATTAGAGTTTCAAGATTATAATGTAAAAGAATTAATGGATATATCAAAAAAAATGTTTGTTGATCGCGAATATATCTTATCACGTGAAGCAGAATTTCGTTTAAGGGATTTTATTTCAAAAGCAAAACTTGAGAACCGACAACATTTTAGTAATGGTCGTTTTGTTCGAAATATTGTTGAAAAATCCATACGATCTCAAGCAACAAGATTAGTTTTAGAATCTGAATTTAATCGTGAAATCTTAATGAGAATTGAAGAAAAAGATTTAACAATTAGCGATAAAAAAGAAAGTAAGAAAGAAAGTATGTAGTTAAAATAAAAGGCAATTATCATATAGAGTAGCTTTAAAAATTTGAAACTACAAAGATAGAAGTTGATTACAACGGAAGGTGCGAGACTCCTGTGGGAATTGCGGGAAGGGTGAGACCCCGGAGGGAACCGAGGAGGCTCAGCTCACGCCCCACGGAAAGGGAGCATCCTGGAGTTGTAATCAACTAACACATACTTTTATTTAATCTCAACAAATAATAAATATGGTTATATTAAAAAGACAGTCACTAAAGGTGGCTGTCTCGGTTTGTAATCAAAGTACAAAAATATAGAGAATCAGACTAATTGAAAAGGTTTGTATTTCAAGGCGTGAGCCGAGCGGAGTTACCTTTACGGGTAATGAGCACCGCAAGTAGGCGAAGTAACGAAGAAAGCGAGCGTTTTTCAATAGTCTGAAGACAGTCACCTATAGGTGACTGTCTGTGTTTACACTAGTATTTTGAAAGCTAGATCGTTTTGGTAAACTCCATTTATAATGTACTGACAATAGTCTCAATATAAATATTGCAAAAAATAATAATAATTGTTGAAGATTACCTGTAATAAATTCATTTCCAATTAATACACCGACAATAATTGCCCAAAATGCATATACTTCTGAATGTAATACCATTGGTTTTCTTTTTGCTAATAAATCTCGAACAATGCCGCCGCCAATTCCAGTTAAGACTGCAGCAACAATGACTGCACTAACAGGAAGCCTTAATTCCATAGCGTAGTTCGCACCTAAAATAGCAAAAGCAGATAATCCAATCGAATCAAAAAGTATCTCTAATTTTTTAAACGGTTTAATTGAAAGATGTGGAAAGAAAAATATAATTGTCATAGCTATAAGTGCAATCGTAAAATTAGTTGTTTGGTTCCATAAAAAGTTTATTGGATAACCTATTAATAAATTACGAAGTGCACCGCCACCAAAGGCAGTAGCAAAGCCCAATATATAAACGCCGAATAAATCGTAATCTTCTTCCATAGCAACGACCGCGCCACTTAATGCAAAGGAAATAGTTCCAATAATACTAAAAAGTTCCCATGTTTCCAAGAAGCAATTCCCCCGATAGAATAAAAAGATGAAAATTAATCCAGATATCATTATAATAAAGAGATAGTTAAGAGTAAAGAACAATTATTAGTTTGACAATTGTTTACAGAAAGAAGGAATTTTGTGACTAATGAATCGAGAGAAAGAGCAATATTAGTTGGATGTCAGCTTCAAAATGTGGATGACGAAAGATTCCACTATTCGATGGAGGAATTAGCGTCATTAACGAAAACTGCAAATGGAGAAGTTGTCCTTGTAACATCTCAAAAAAGAACTAAATATCATTCAGCTTTATACATAGGTACTGGTAAGGTAGAAGAACTAGAGGCGGCAATTGAAGAGCTTGAGCCTGAAGTCGTTATTTTTAATAATGAATTAACGCCTTCTCAAATTCGCAATCTTTCAGCCAGATTAGATATAAGAGTAATCGACCGTACACAACTTATTTTAGATATATTTGCACAAAGAGCCAAAACGAAGGAAGGTAAACTTCAAGTTGAATTAGCCCAGCTTCAATATTTAATGCCAAGGTTAGTTGGGCAAGGGACAGAGCTTTCTCGTCTTGGTGGAGGGATTGGTACAAGAGGTCCTGGTGAAACAAAACTAGAATCGGATCGTCGTCATATACGAAAACGAATAGATGATATCAAGCAGCAGTTAAAAGTTGTTGTGGAACATAGAAAAAGATATCGTGAACGTCGTAAGAAAAATGAAATGTTTCATATTTCATTAGTCGGTTATACAAATGCAGGTAAATCTACTTTATTTAATCGACTTACAAAATCAGACGTTTACGAACAGGACTTACTATTTGCGACATTAGATCCTACAACTCGTAAATTTGTCTTATCAAATGGGATGACTACATTACTTACTGATACGGTAGGATTTATTCAAGATTTACCGACTTCTTTAATCGCAGCATTTCGTTCTACTTTGGAAGAAGCAACGGAAGCGGATTTTATTTTACATGTTGTTGATGCATCACATGAAAATTATAAAAGTCATGAAATTACAGTTTCAAAATTATTAAATGATTTAGATGTTAAAAATATCCCAATTCTTACAGTTTATAATAAAATCGACCAAGTACATGAGGATTTTGTTCCTTCGCCTGAAGAAGGTTTTATCGAAATGAGTGCACTAAGTGAAAACGATCTTGAAAAACTTCGTCAAAGAATTGAATTAGATTGCAAGCAATATATGGAGCACTATGAGGCTTTTGTACCAGCAACTGAAGGTAAGCTAATACATGATATGAAAAAACTTACATTAATCGATGAGATTACGTTTGATGAAGAAAATGAAATTTATCAATTAACTGGTTATGTGTTTAAAGAACACTCAATATACGACACTGTAAAAAGATATCGAAATTATAAGGAGCAATAATCGAATGCTAGAATTTTTAACACATGGGGAAAAACTTGCGCCATTAGTAGCAGATGTAGAAAAACTGATTTCAGAACGACATAAAGAAATAGATGAGGTAATTGAGTATAACCAATTTAGAGTTTTACAAAGTTTCCGTAAGCATAAGGTAAGTGATAGTCATTTTATCCCAACAACAGGTTATGGGTATGACGATATAGGTAGAGATACATTGGAAGAAATATTTGCTGATGTATTAGGAGGAGAAGCTGGTTTAGTAAGACCTCAAATCATTTCAGGAACACATGCAATTTCTACTGCACTTTTTGGTGTACTTAGACCTGGCGATGAATTACTTTATATTACCGGAAAACCATATGATACGCTTGAAGAAATTGTTGGGATTCGTGGTGAAAGTGGAAATGGTTCATTAAAAGATTTCGGGATTGGTTATGAAGCAATTGAATTAGTGAATGATCGTCGAATCAACTACGAAAAAGTAGCCAATAAAATGACAAGTAAAACGAAGGTAATTGGGATTCAAAGATCAAAAGGTTATGGTACTCGCCCATCTTTTACAATTGAACAAATTAAGGAAATGATTTTATTTGTAAAAGAAATCGATCCAAATGTAATTGTATTTGTAGATAATTGTTATGGAGAATTTGTAGAAAAACTAGAGCCTTGTCATGTTGGAGCGGATTTAATGGCAGGGTCTCTTATAAAAAATCCAGGAGGAGGATTAGCCAAAACAGGTGGTTATATCGTTGGTCGCAAAGACTTAGTCGAAAAATGTGGTTATCGTTTAACTTCTCCAGGTATCGGTAGAGAAGCTGGGGCATCATTATATGCATTACAGGATATGTACCATGGCTTCTTTATGGCGCCACATATCACAGGTCAAGCATTAAAAGGTGCTATATTTACAGCAGCATTTTTAGAAAAGCTTGGAATGAATACAAATCCTTCATGGGATGCTGTTAGAACAGATCTAATTCAATCTGTACAATTTGATGATAAAGATAAAATGATTGCATTCTGCCAAGCGATTCAATCAGCTTCGCCAATCAATGCCCACTTTACACCAACAGCAAACTACATGCCAGGATATGAAGATGATGTCATTATGGCAGCAGGTACGTTTATTCAAGGCGCAAGTATCGAACTGACTGCTGATGGTCCAATTAGACCTCCTTATATTGCATATGTACAAGGCGGATTAACTTACGCACATGTTAAAATTGCGATTTGTTCTGCAGTTAATTCTTTGATCGAGAAAGAACTATTAACGATGAAATAAATAAACACAGCCCATCCTTCCTTTTAGAAGAATGGGCTGTGTTTTTATGAAAATAAATGGGGGGCATACTTTCATAAGGTTGTTTCTATAGGGCTATACTTTCTATTTAGAATATTACATTCGAATTCTTAATTTTTCCTTAACGAAACGAAGTAAATGTGATGATTTGTAAGTAGACTTGTCAATTTTCTTAGATTATGACAGTATAGAGAAGATTAATAAAAGCAAGATACGTATTATTTATTTCATTACCGGAGGACTTGAAACTATGCTAGAATTACCAAATTGCCCAAAATGCCATTCTCAATATACATATGAAGATGGAAGTTTACTAATTTGTCCTGAATGTGGCCATGAGTGGACACTTGATCAGACAAATGAAAATGATGAAGTGAAAGTTGTAAAAGATGCAAATGGAAATGTACTAAATGATGGTGATTCAGTAACTGTCATTAAGGATTTAAAAGTAAAGGGTACGTCGTTAGTTGTGAAAATCGGAACAAAAGTAAAAAGCATTCGTTTAGTAGAAGGCGATCATGATATTGATTGTAAAATCGAAGGATTCGGTGCGATGAAATTGAAATCTGAGTTTGTTAAGAAAATATAAAAATAAGACCACAATAAGTGGTCTTATTTTTATTACGCAATATTTTTATGTTCGTGAGATTTTTTCCTACTTCTAGTTAAGATGAGTAAAGCTAAAATTGAAAAGAAAATTGGTCCCGCAATCATCCAAATCGTCGAGTTGTAGTCTCCGTCGATCATTGGTTGAATGATTGTAAAAAAGTTCGCAAATCCAACGACTAATATAACAAGAATACTAGCAAATAATGCAGAGGCGTAAGATTTGAAAATTTCAAATGGTTTTTCAATCTGTTCGTTTCTCTTAAACATTGGATAGGCTATGCCTAAAAAGATATAAGGTAGTGTCATCGAGACATTTGTCATTAATGTTAATTTATTAAAAAATGATGATGCACCTTCACCTCCAAATGAGGTAAGAAGAATGATGATCGCAACGATTGAAAATTGAACCCACATTGCATTGACTGGCATTCCAATTTGATTCGTAGCTGATAACTTTGAGGGCCATAAATACTTTGGTGTACCTTTGATGATTGTTTTCAAAGGAGCATAAATAAGTGTGAAAAACGCACCGGTATATGCAAAAAACATTGATAATCCTGTTATTCTTGCAAACCAAGTACCAACTAAATCTGCGGTTCCAGTTGATAGATTTAAAGCATTCCCAAATTCTAAACCTAAATTATACATTAATACATATGTTATATTCCCCAAATTTGTCGTTTCGGCACTTAGTGCACTTGTCCAGTTAATAAAAATACCACATAGGAAAATACCAAGTGAATAGCCGATTGAAATGATGATTGCCGAAATTGTAATACCTTTTGGGAAATTACGCTCGGCATTTTCTGTTTGATCTACTAATCCACCGATTGCTTCTAATCCTCCATAAGCAAAAATTGCAAAAACAACAAATGATAAAACCGCTAACGTTGAAAGATAATTAGGATTTGGAGAATTTGTGAAAGCTGAAAAATCATTAATTGGTTGCGCCAATTTTCCTCCATTTAATAAAAAGATGAGAATACTTGTAATTAATAACACTAAATTTAAAGAGGTGACGGCGACTCCGCCAATTGATGTCACTTTACTAATTTTTTCGATTCCTTTTGATGCAAAAAATGTAACGACAAACATCCATAGTAAAGCTAGTAGTCCGATAGACTGAGTTGATGAAAGACCAAGAATTGATAAATTTTGAGTTCGATCAGCTCCAAAAATAAACGTAGACAATGGAATCCACACCTTCGAAGCAACGCTCACCATCCAAATGACATAGGATGAAAACCACATAAATGTCCCAATAAATGCAAATCTAGGACCCACTGAATCTGACATCCACGTATAAATGCCACCTTCTGATTTTTTATAAGCTGCACCAAATTCTGCCATCATAAATGCGAAGGGTATAAAGAATGTAATCGCAGATATTAAATACCAAGGAATTGCACTGTATCCCATCAAATAAAATGCGGTTGGAATATTAGCAAAACCATAAACTGACGTAAATACCATTAAAATTAAACCAAGTAACGAAAGTTTTTTACTCAGAGAGAATCACCTCAACAATACAAATTGTCCCGATAAATATAGGAGTATGCTTAGTTTCTTCAAAATAAAAAGAAAAAATACAGATGTGGGAGTAATAAAGGATATAGTGTGTAGAAGATAAAAGAGGTGCTAAGGAGAGGGGAGTAAAGTAAAAAAGGGAATTAGATCAAGATCAATACAATCTATAACCCATTCCCAAATTTTTCAACTTTTTTATTAGCCTTGTGTTACTTCCTCTTCATAAATCGGTACCCATCCTTCAGTTGTAACAAACAATCTAACTGCAACAACTTTGCGGTCTTCAGCTAGGGTGAAGTAGTGGCGTACATTTGGTGGTACTGAGATTAAGTCTCCAGGATTTAAGTTAACATGGAAGAATCCTTCGTTTCCTTCTATGATAAAAGTACCGTGACCACTTACAATAAAGCGCACTTCATCATCAGTGTGGTGGTGCTCACGATTGAAATTCTTTAATAACTCATCTAAGTTCGGAGTTGCATCAGATAGTGATATGATATCACTTGCTAAATAGCCGCGACGTGTTGAAATACTGTCAATTTCATTTTTAAATGTTGCAAGAATAGAAGTTTTTTCTTCATCAGAAAGAATAAATTTTTCTCTTAAAGATGAATCTAATTTTTCAATATTCCAATTTTCATAAATAACACCTTGTTCTTTTAAATAAGATGAAACCTCAACCTCATTCGTAATGTGAAAATCTTTTTTTTCTACCCAAATAGTTGCCACTTTGCATTCCTCCATAAGATTTAATTTTTAATGAAAAGATTATTTAAATTGCTTCCTTGTAATGAGTATTGAAATAAAAATTCATATGCTTCTAAGTGTTTTTTAGCTTCAAAAGCTGATGTACCCCAAACAGTAATACCATGATTATGGATAAGTACAGCTCCATGATCATTTTTAATATGAGGTAGAAAATCTTCTGCTAAAGTAGGGATGTGTGCATGATTTTTGATGATCGGAATCGTGATTTCCTCATCTTCATCCCATAAACCTAAAGCTTTGATAATTTCAATTCCTGAAAAAGATAAGTTTGTTTTTGCAGGAAAGTCCTTTGTGATTAGATTGTTTGCTATAGTATGAACATGCAAAACACAAGTCGCATTCGTGTGCAAATAGATTAACCGATGTAAGATACTTTCGGCAGACGGTTTTTTCGTTTCATCCCAAATGGATTGATCAAATTCGTTTACAAGTAAAAAGTCATCATCCGTATGTTTGGTTTTATCTTTACCACTTGTCGTAACTAAGAAATTTAATGGAGCATCATTTACTTTAATTGATAAATTGCCACTCGTACCTAAAAACCAATCTCTTTTTGCTAGAGTTTGTTTTATGTCGCGAATTTCATCGTAACGTTTGAAAAATTCCTTCAAACTAAAACCTCCTTGTTTAACGCCCTTTGAATATCATGAAAATTTGTAAACGGAATATAAGGTAGACTTAATTCCTTACATTTTTCAATTAAGAAGTCTCTTGCAAAAATTAAGTTCGCCTTTTTAGCAATTTGTAAATCGGTAATAGAATCACCTATAACAATAATGAAATCATCCGAACTACTAAACTTTCTCATAACTGAAGGCTTACACATACCACAATCATTTGAACAATGTTCATCACAAGAATGGTCCCAATGAATGATTACATTTTCGCTCGAAAAATCAGTTCGATTACATAACACATCAGAAGAGGGGAGGAAGTCTTCTAAAATTGGATGGACAAAAAAGTCTAGACCCCCACTAACAACTTTTAAATCATAGTCGTTTTGTTTTACAAATTGGATAAAATCTTGAAAACCCTCTCTAATCTTAGTGCTTTGTATAACAAACCTCGTCATTTCATCTTTTTTTGATGAAGGAATGGTAGAAAACATTTTTTCTACACCTTCACGAATCGAAATTTTTCCACTTAAAACATCTGATGTTAAGACTTTTGCTGATGGTGAAGCGAATTTTTTGATTAAAGTTACGATGTTATCGCCTTCTGTAATGGTTCCATCAAAGTCACAAAATATTTTTATTGCCATTCTTTTACCCCCATAGTTGCAAAGCCTTTTGAAGTGATGTGTCTTTAAGTGCATATTCATTTAAATTAATGCCAGAAAGTGTTGCCGTAATGGCTTCTCTAAATGCATTTCCTCCGCCAATCGGACCATCTGGGTGTCCATGAATTCCACCACCAGCATTAATAACTTGGTCAATTCCAAAATCTTGAATTAATTTAGGAACTAAGCCTGGATGAATACCAGCGGATGGAACCGGGAAG
Source organism: Gottfriedia sp. ABJ_BB2_2 (assembly GCF_055484705.1). NCBI lineage: Bacteria > Bacillati > Bacillota > Bacilli > Caryophanales > Bacillaceae > Gottfriedia > Gottfriedia sp. ABJ_BB2_2. The sequence continues at coordinate 625,789 of NZ_JBVFKR010000001.1, read as the reverse complement.
GTTTCTTTTAAACCATTTTGTATTGTCAGATTTTCTGCGATCTTTAAAGCAGTTTCTTTTTGTAAAGCAACAGACCCATATGGAGAAGGGAATAAGCTAAAGTCTGCTCCAGCAACACGTAATAATTTCCCTAATAATAAACCGGCATCAATTCCGTAAATAGGGGAAGCACTGAATGCTCCCGATACAGCAGGATGTGCCATGATTGGTACTTGAATTGATGGATCCTCTGCTAAACTTTGTAATACATCAATGCCATAAGAAAAAACATTTAATAAAAATACATCAGCGCCAGCTTCTGCAGCTTGTTTTGCTTTTTCTTTTAATTCGTATGTACGACCAGTTAAATTGACTGCGTATAAGGTTTTATGACCAGTTTTTTCATACACTTGCTGTAAGATTTTTTTTCCTTGCGTAACTCGTTCAGTTAACGAAGTCACTGTATCAAATAATATTTCGTCGTCTTTAATTAGATCTACTCCACCAAGTGCTTGTTTTTTTAATTCCTCTGAGATGTATTGAATATCTCTACCAATCACTGATTTGAAAATACTCATCAATAGCGGACGATCATACACATTAACTTTTTCTCTAATGCCGCTAATCCCAAACTTTGGTCCAGGAAATTGCTTTAAAACATCATCAGTAAAATTCAAGTCAACTAATTTAATTTCACCATCAAGTGATAATTTTCCAAAAACAGTTGTTAAAATTGCTGGAATATCCAATGAAAAATTTAAACTAGGATAATAGATTTCTATTAAGCCTTTCGCTGGTCTGTGACCAAAGTATTCGGCGATATTGTCCTCACATTCGACTTCACGAATTGAAAGTACTTTCCCTTTATGTTTTTGTAATTGAATTTGATCATTTTGAGGCAAAGATGTCCAAGAGCCAACTGTTAAGCCAAGTGCAATGGACTCTGCTTTTTTTTCTAAATGATGATTTTTATCATAAACCTGGTAAGTTGCAATTACACCACTCATTTCATGACCTCCTTGATAATTTGTGAATAAAAACAAAAAACCTCTCACAAGGAGAGGTATACCTACACCTTATCTGTCAGCAAAATGCTGCGAGAATTAGCACCGTGCTATATAATATAGCCGGTTGCCGGGTTTCATCGGGCTCGGTCCCTCCACCTACTCTGAATAAGTTTATATTTAATTTTGAATTTTTAACATAATCGCATTATTTCACGAACAATTGGAATTGTCAAACATTAAATGTTTAAAAATATTTCGAGATTTTTTAAACGTGAAATGGCTTCTTCTAATCTACTAGTGTCAGTTAACAGACCAACTCTTACATATCCCTCACCAAAATCACCGAAACCATTACCTGGTGCAACAGCAATATGAGCCTTTTCAAGTAATAAATCTGCAAATTCAGTTGAAGTAAATCCATTTGGTACTTTAAGCCAAGCAAAAAATGAACCAGCTGGGGCAGTTACATTCCATCCGATTTCTCGGCAGCCATTGATTAAAACATTTCTTCTTTCTTCGTAAAGGGATAATAATTCTTTAACACTTTCCTGTGATTCAGTTAATGCAGCAGCAGCTGCTTCTTGAATTGCTGGAAATAAACTAACGTAAAGATGGTCTTGTAATAAATTAATCGCTGAAACCACTTCCTTATTTCCAACGGCAAAACCGACTCGCCAACCTGCCATATTATAGGTTTTAGAAAGAGTATAAATCTCGATGCCACATTCTTTTGATCCTGGTGTTTGTAGGAAACTGATTGGTTTTTTACCATCGAAACCAAAAGCGCCATATGCGAAATCATGACAAACTGTTATTTGATTATTTTTTGCTAATTGAACCGTTTCTTCAAAAAAATCTGAAGTAGCAACTGCACCAGTAGGGTTATTAGGGTAATTAATAAATAATATTTTACTAGCGTCTAAAACTTCTTGAGGAATCAGGTTATAGTCTGGTAAAAAATGATTTTCCTCAATCAACGGTAAAGTATAAGCTACTGTTTTTGAAAGTGCAATACCTGATAAATAGTCTGGATATCCAGGGTCAGGAACTAAAATTGTATCGCCTTCATCACATAAACAAAGTGGCAACTCAACTAATCCTGCTTTTCCACCAAATAAAATGGCTACTTCTTCCTCAGGGTCAAGATCAACATCATACTCACGTTTATAAAAATCAACAATTGCTTGTTTTAAACTGCTAATTCCTCGAAATGGGGAGTATTTATGAGTATTAGGATTTTCTACTGAATTTTGTAGAGCTTTTATAATATGATTTGGTGTTGGTTGGTCTGGGTTACCTTGACCTAGATTAATAACATCATGTCCGTTTTTAATAGACTCATTTACTTTCATAACGAGTGAAGCAAAGAATTGCTTTGGTAGATTTTCTAATAATTTACTAGGTTTCAAGTTCATCACTCCAAAAAAATAGTTCAATGATTTGTATCAATACAAGTTGAAAGTTTCAAATAATGAATATTGCAATAACTTTCACCATCATATATGCTCATTTTAAAAATGTCTATAAAATTTAGAATAGGGTGAATATAAATTGATTAAGATTGCATGTATACAAACAGACATAGTTTTAGGGGATTCTACTACAAATTCCATGAAGATGAAGGGTAAAATTTTAGAGGCTATACATCAACATGCAACTGTAATCGTGTTGCCAGAACTGTGGACGACGGGATACTGTTTAGAAGAAATTACAAAGCATACAGGACAACAGGAATCTATCATTTCTGAACTTCAAACGATTGCTCGAAAGTATCAAGTGACATTCATAGGTGGCTCATTTCCAATTGAGCGTGATCATGGTGTAACAAATACATTAATCGTGATAAACAATCAAGGTGATGTAGTGAAAGAATACGACAAAGTCCATTTGTTTCAGTTGATGAACGAGCACCACTATTTACAGTCTGGTACCGAAAATGGATTGTTCAGCATTGATGGCTTAGATGTTGCTGGTTTTGTTTGTTATGATTTGCGATTTCCAGAATGGATTCAAACACATGCTGTAAATGGCGCAAAGGTTTTGTTTTTTGTAGCTGAGTGGCCTATTCAAAGAATGGAGCATTGGGAAACTTTACTGAAAGCACGTGCAATCGAAAACCAATGCTATGTAGTTGCATGTAATCGAGTAGGCAAAGATTTAGCGAATACTTTTGGTGGAGGCTCGATGGTGATCGATCCTTGGGGAGAAATTTTAGTGAAAGGTTCAACAAAAGAAGAAATTATTTATGGAGAAATCGACCGAGAAAAGGTAGAGGAAATCCGCAATACGATCCCAATTTTTGAAGACAGAAAAGATGGAATTTATAAAAGTTTCAAAAAAAACGTTTGACAAACTAAAAAATAATCATCTACAATACGGTTATAAAATTTAATATGCGAACTCTTATTTCGAGTAGGCGGAGGGATTTGGCCCGATGATGCCCAGCAACCGACCATAATACCATTGTGAAATGGGGCGTAACTTTACGCCTGAGCTTAAATGCTCAGTAAGGCACGGTGCTAATTCCAACAGAAAAGAAATTTTCTGGTAGATAAGAGACGAAAGCCAATTTACGATTGCCCCTTTTCGTCTCGAGAAGGGGCTTTTTATTTTGACTATTTTAAGGGGGATGAATTGTAATGACAGTCATTCAGAAAAAAGAATATAGACCTTTAACAGAGGCTACATCAATTACGTATTTACAAAAGTTGGGATATTTTACGAATCAAGTTTGTGAAAGTGTTGAAATTGGGGACGGAAATTTAAATTTAGTTTTTAAAGTAAGACCTGTTGGACAAGAGCAAGGGTTAATTATTAAGCAAGCATTACCATATGCAAAAGTAGTAGGAGAAAGCTGGCCACTTACATTAAAAAGAGCAACAATCGAGAGTAATGCAACAAAAATATATAATGATTTAATTCCAAATCTAGTTCCGAAAATATTTGCCCATGATGAAGAACAAGCAGTAACAGTTATGGAGGATCTTTCTCATTTACAGATTTTACGTAAAGGATTGATTGAAAAGAAAAGCTTTCCTTTTTTTGCAGAGCACATCGGAAAGTTTTTAGCAAATTCTTTATTTTTCACTTCTGATTTCGGAACGACGCCTGCTAAAAAGAAGGAGCTAGAGTTTACTTTTCATAATCCAGAGCTATGTGATATAACGGAAGATTTAGTATTTACAGATCCATTTTTTAATAGCGAAACAAATAGTTTTGAAGAGGAATTACTAGATGAAGTTCAAGCTTTATGGAACGATGATGAGTTACAACTTGAAGCAGCTAAACTAAAACTTGATTTCTTATCAAAAAAGGAAGCACTATTACACGGAGATTTACATACAGGAAGTATATTTGCATCAGCAACTGAAACAAAAGTGATCGATCCAGAGTTTGCATTCGTTGGACCGATTGGATTTGATTTAGGGCAAATTCAAGCAAATTTATTGTTCCAAATATTTAGTAGAACTGAACAAAAAGAAGAGATATTTGAACAGCTAGTTTCGATTGAAAAAGTATTCAATGAAACATTTATCAGGCTATGGGAAGAGCATAGTGTGAGACCATTTAACCAAGCTGACCTAATAAAAGAAAAACTTGAAGGCTACTGGATTGATGCTATTGGCGTCATTGGGTGTGAATGTATTAGAAGGACAATTGGTCTTGCACACGTAGAAGATATTGAATCGCTTGAACTAGAACATAAAATTGCAGTTAAAAAAGAAATCCTCGCATTTGGGGCAAATTGTATAAAGAATAGATTTACTATTGGAAATATTAAAAATTTAATTTCAGATTGGAGTAACAAATAATGGCTACATTACAGCAAATACCTGAATCATTACAATGGAACGGTGAAACTTTAAATATTCTTGACCAAACAAAATTACCACTAGAAGTTGTTTATTTAGAAGCGACTTCTTTACAAGATGTGAGAGAAGCAATTGTAAAACTACAAGTGAGAGGCGCACCTGCGATCGGATTGGCAGCTGCTTACGGTCTATATTTAGGTGTACGTGAAATTGAAACGGATTTGATAGAAGAATTTCATGTGCAGTCAAGAAATCTTGCTGATGAATTAATTAGTGCAAGACCAACTGCAGTAAATTTAGCTTGGGCTGTTGAAAAACTACTACAAATTAGCTCAAATGCAAAGTCAGTAGCAGAAGCAAAATTTATCATAATGGAAGAAGCGATAAAATTACATTTAGCGGACGAAGCAACGTGTAAAGAAATTGGAGAAAATGCTTTAACACTTTTACATGACGGTGCTGCTGTATTGACGCATTGCAACGCAGGCAGTATTGCGACAAGTCGATATGGTACAGCGCTTGCTCCGCTACATTTGGCAAAAGAAAAGGGTTGGGAAATATCAGCATTTGCTACTGAAACTAGACCCGTTTTTCAAGGGGCAAGATTAACATCATGGGAATTAAAGCAAAGTGGCATTCCAGTTACACTTCTAACAGATAATATGGTCGGTTATTTATTACTAAATAAAAAAGTTGATGCAATTATAGTAGGTGCTGACAGAATTACGGCAAATGGTGACACGGCAAATAAAATTGGAACATTACAATTAGCAATTTTAGCAAATTATTATCAAATCCCATTTTATGTAGCAGCTCCACTCTCAACAATTGATGTTTCTATTGACACAGGAAAAGAAATTGTGATTGAACAGCGCGATCGTAGTGAAGTAACGAATATTGGAAATTTACAAATCGCTCCAGATGGAATTGATGTCTTAAATCCAGCATTTGATGTTACACCTAATGAATTAATTACTGCGATCATTACAGAAAAAGGAATCGTTACAAGTAATTATCGTGAGACATTTTTACGATGGGGGAATGAAGAATGAAAAAAATAATCGCTACTTTATCAATTGCTTCGATTTTATTAACAGCTTGTGGGAATGAGCAAAATGCTGTTTCGAATCAAAAATCTCAAGTGACAAGCACATCTGAGAAAAAAACAAATACAACAAACACTGCTACAGATATTCCAGCGGCTGTTAATAAAAAATTAAAGATTGCTTTAGTTATGGAATTTTCGATCGGAACATTCTCTTCTCAATACATTGATGGTGTAAAAAGACAGGTAGAGAAATTTGGTGGAGAAGTCCAGGTATACAATGCTGATAATGATTTAGCAAAAATGGCTGCAAATTTAGAGACGGCAGTTAATGCAAAAGTAGACGGCATTCTAATCGATCATGGCCGTAAAGAAACATTAGAAAAAGGTGTAAAAAAAGCATTAGAAGCGGGGATACCTGTCGTTTCATTTGACAGTGATTTAAATCTTCCTGGTGTTACAGTTATTGACCAAGATGATTACAGTCTTGCATGGAAAAGCTTAAAAATCTTAGCAGAAGATTTAAATGGTAAAGGTAAAATCGCAACAATTTGGGTTGGTGGGTTTACACCTATGGAGCGAAGAAAAGTAATGATTGATGCATTCTATAAACGCTACCCGGGGATAAAAGAGGTTGCTAGATTTGGTAAAGCAAGTAGCAATACTATGTTAGATACACAAGCACAAGTAGAAGCGCTTTTAAAGAAATATCCTAAAGGAGAACTTGATGCCATTTTTGCGACATGGGATGAGTTTGCAAAAGGTGCAACAAAAGCAATTCAACAAGCAGGTCGCTCAGAAATCAAAGTCTATGGTATTGACTTAAGCGATGAGGATTTACAGTTAATTCAACAACCAGACTCACCATGGGTTGCATCGGCAGCAAGTGATCCAGGAGAAATTGGTGAAGTTCAGTCAAGATTCTTATATCAAAAAATTGCAGGTGAAGATACACCTGACATATACTCATTGGAACCTAAATTAATAGAAAAAGAGGATTTACCAAGTACGCCTATTAAAGTGAGTGACTTAAGTAAATATAGTAAAAACTGGGCACCAACATCAGCTGCAACATCACAATGGATGGAGCAATTTGAGAAAGGGAAATAAACATGACAATTCAACTAGAAAACGTATCTTTTAGTTATGGAGAAACAGAAGTACTAAGAGAAATCAATTTAAATGTTGAATCTGGTAAAGTAGTTGGATTTGCTGGGTTAAATGGCGCTGGTAAAAGTACTTTATTAAAACTTCTCGCAAAAAGACACTTACCTACAAGTGGAAAGATTTCATTTAATGAATTAAGCTCGGTAGCATATGTCCCTCAGGAGGTAGATGAGGGACTAGTGCAAGGATTGACAGTCATCGAAAATTTAATGATTGCCATTCACCGTGAAAATAAACATGTATTTTTTTCGAAAAAGAAGAGTATTGAGTACGCGAATCAAAGATTATCTAATTGGAATTTATCTTTACCTTATTTAAAAACGGTTAGTGAGTGTTCTATATATGAAAAACAACTGATTTTAATCGCAAAAGCTTTATTAAATGATGCATCGTTCTTTTTATTTGATGAACCAACTTCATCATTAGGAAGAAATGAAAAAGAACAATTTTTCTCATTCTTAAAGATACTTAAAAAACAAGGGAAATCAATTGTCGTTATTTTGCATTCAATAGAAGAAATCTTGACTCATTGTGATGAGATTGTCATTTTAAAAAATGGTGAAATCGTCCAACAATCTCAGTCTTCTTTTTTTACAAAAGAAAAAATAGTAGAGATAATGTCTTCATCGACTTTTTCATTTCAAAAGAAGCGAAAATTACATGATGAACTTGCGTATAAGTTTCATCATATCAATCTAGTTGATTCTAAACCTTCTATTAATATAGAAATAAATAAAGGTGAAGTCATTGTCATCTATGGAGCAAATGGAAATAAAAAATCTACCCTTGCAAAAACACTTTGGGGAGATAAAAAAACATACGATTTGATCAAAGAAAATAAAACGGTCTCAATTCATTCTCCAATCAGCGCTAAAAAACAAGGTTTTGCGTTTGTACCAGAAGACAGAAGAAAAGAAGGGATTTTTCTTCATCATTCAATTCGTGAAAATGTATCGATTCATGAACAGGGGTGGATTCAGAAAAATCTCGAGGTTGTAAAAACAAACTCTTTTATACAGACTTTAAGTATTTTTCCAAAAGACACTGAAAAAGAAGTGATTCATCTAAGTGGTGGAAATCAGCAAAAAGTTAGTATCGCAAAGTGGATCACACCAAATACACGCTGTCTTATTTTAGATGAACCATTAAAAGGTGTAGATATTTACGCAAAACAACATATTTTCCAATTTATTGACGATTTTTGTTCAAATGGAGGATGTGTTTTCTATTTTACAAATGACATTGAGGAAGCAAATGTTATTGGTGATAAACACTTTACCATCGTGCAAGGTGAATTATTGGAGGGAATCAAGTGACACAGTGGGCCCAAACACAAGGTAAAAGGATCGTTTTAGATTTTGGAGCAATTTGGTTACTACTACTTGTTATTGTATTTTTTTCAATGACATCTAGTTCTTTCTTATCTTATAGTAATATCACAGATATTTTAAGATCAATTTCAATTGTTACATTATTAGCGATTGGAGTAACCTTTAGTTTAATTATCGACGGATTAGATTTATCAGTCGGATCAACAGCAAGTATAAGTACAGTTTCGGCTGCCTATTGTTTAATCGTTTTGAGACAAGAATTATGGGTAACCTTGCTCGTAGCCATTGTAATTGGATTAATCATCGGCCTTATGAATGGTTTATTTATCACAAAAGGTAAATTACCAGATTTATTAGTGACATTGGCGATGATGTATGTAGTGAATGGATTACAATTAACATTAACAAAAGGTTCATCTATATATGAGGGTATGACAATTAACAATGAAGTAACGACTGGTCACTTTATTCCATCCTTCTTATATTTAGGGCAAGGTTCATTATTTAACATTCCTGTAGCTGTGATCATAATGGCCGTATGTATTTTCATTTCTCATTTGTTTTTAGAAAAAACAACATGGGGTCGTGTATTTTTCTTTATTGGTGGCAATAAAACTGCTGCTCATTTGTCGGCAATGCCAGTTAATAAATATCGAGTTTATGCTTATGTGATTAGTGGGTTATTTGCAGCGTTAGGTGGAATTTTACTTGCGAGCCGTGTAGGTACAGGGCAAGTTTCAGCAGGTACGCCATTATTAATGGATAGTATTACAGCCGCCTATATAGGAATTGCGATGTTTGGGAAAGGAAAACCAAATATTGTTGGCACATTTTTAGGTGCGTGTTTAATGGGAATCTTACTAAATGGATTTACAATGTTAAATGTCCCTTATTTTGCTCAAGATATTATTAAAGGTGTATTATTATTAGGTGCAATTTTCCTTGCTAAAAAAAATAACTAATTAATTAGAAAAGATCTCCCTAAACAGGAGATTTTTTTTATTTTAATAGTAGAAAGTAATTAGAAATAGCATAGAATAAAAAAATCACACTTTTCATGTTAGATTTCCTAACATTGTATTGACACTTTTTCTGACATGGAATAAAATACTAATAGATGAACGAAAGGAGCATTGCTATGAATGATCAAGTAAGACGCTCAACGCCACTTTTTCCGATTGGAATAGTCATTTCGTTAACTGAATTATCAGCAAGACAAATTAGGTATTATGAAGAACATGATTTAATTCATCCAGCTCGAACTGAAAGTAAACGTAGATTATATTCATTTAACGATGTGGATCGATTATTAGAGATAAAAAAATTTATTGAACAGGGCTTAAATTTAGCAGGTATTAAAGAAGTGCTACACCTAAAAGCTCAAGATCAAACAAAAGAGACAGTTGTTCAGCAAGTGATTGTTGAAAAATCGATTTCAGATGACCAGCTTAGAAAGATGTTACGCCAGGAGTTATATCAAACTGGTAAGCTAGGTAAAACATCACTAAGACAGGGAGATATGTCGAGATTCTTTCATTAAATTATTATTTAAAACTGGTTTATTCTGACTTTTATATTTGTACAGGGGGAAATATAAATGAAAAAAGAGACGATTTTAAACAGTGTTGAAGAACATGGTCTTGAATTTGTTCAATTATTTTTCACGGATGTGGAAGGGGTATTCAAGCATTTAGAATTACCGATTACACAAATCGAAAAAATACTGAACAATGAAATCATGTTTGATGGTTCAAGTATTAATGGTTTCACAAAAATTGAGGCAAGTGACATGATGCTATTTCCAGACTTCAGTACATGGAAAATTGATACAGATGAAAAAGTTGGATTATTCATTTGTGACGTCTATTACCCAGATGGAACTCCATTTGAAGGTGATCCTCGAAATGTTTTAAGACGTGCAATTGATCATGCGACTGAACAAGGGTTTTCATCATTTAATGTAGGTCCAGAGCCAGAATTCTTCTTATTTAATAAAGAAGGAAATAATCTAGTACCAAATGATAATGGTGGTTATTTTGATGTTGCTCCACTAGATAAAACTGTAGCGATTCGTCGTGAGATTACTAAATCACTTCAACGTTTAGGCTTAGAGGTAGAGGCGTTACATCATGAAGTTGCGATCGGACAACATGAAATTGACTGGAAATATGCACCAGGCTTACAAACTGCTGATAATATTCAATTATTTAAATATACAGTTAGAAAAATCGCTGAAAATCACGGTTTAGTGGCAACATTTATGCCAAAACCTATTTTTGGAGAAAATGGTTCAGGTATGCATTGTCATATGAGCTTAGGAAATGATAATGGTAATGCCTTTTATGATGAAAATGATGCAATTGGATTATCTGAAACAGCACGTCAATTTATTGCAGGTGTATTAACACATGCTCGTGCAAATGCTTCAGTAACAAATCCAACTGTTAATTCATATAAGCGTTTAGTACCAGGCTATGAGGCACCAGTTTATGTAGCGTGGTCTCGCAGTAACCGTACTTGTACAATTCGTATTCCAGCTGCTCGTGGAGCAGGTACTCGAATTGAAGTACGGAATCCAGATCCATCTGCAAATCCATACTTAGCTTTAGCTGTTTTATTATCTGCAGGTTTAGATGGCATTAAGAGACAATTAACACCTCCATCTGAACGAGCTGAGAATCTATATTTAATGGATGATGTAACGCGTAAAACGGAGGGTATTGATACTTTACCTGGTAGTTTGCAAGAAGCATATTCAGAATTAGAAAACAGTGAATTTTTACAGCAAGTATTAGGAAAACACGTATATTATTCATTCCTACAAAACAAAAAAGACGAGTGGGATGCATATCGTTTACGTGTATCAGAATGGGAAAAAGAAACATATTTAAACTGCTAGACACTAAAAATTTAAATAAAAAAATAGAAAAGTGGAAAACTTCTACTTTTCTATTTTATAGTGTGTTAGACTAATTTTGTTTGATACATACGAAAGGGGAACTTTACTAATGGCTAAGTTTACAAAGGAAGATATTTTCAGAATTTCAAAGGAAGAAAATGTTAAATACATACGTCTTCAATTCACAGATTTACTAGGAATTATCAAAAACGTTGAGATCCCTGTAAGTCAGCTTGAAAAAGCATTAGACAACAAAATGATGTTCGACGGTTCATCAATCGAAGGGTTTGTTCGTATTGAAGAATCTGATATGTATTTATTCCCTGATTTAGATACTTGGGTTGTATTCCCTTGGACTGCTGAAAAAGGAAAAGTAGCACGTTTAATCTGTGATATTTATAATCCAGATGGCACTCCATTCGAAGGAGATCCTCGTAATAACTTAAAACGTATGTTAAAAGAAATGGAAGCTTTAGGTTTCACAGATTTCAACTTAGGACCTGAGCCAGAGTTCTTCTTATTCAAATTAGACGAAAAAGGTGAACCAACACTTGAATTAAATGACAGTGGCGGTTACTTCGACTTAGCACCAACAGACTTAGGTGAAAACTGTCGTCGTGATATCGTTCTTGAGCTAGAAGAAATGGGCTTCGAAATTGAAGCATCTCACCATGAAGTAGCACCTGGACAACACGAAATTGATTTCAAATATGCTGGTGCAATCAAAGCATGTGATGATATTCAAACATTCAAATTAGTAGTAAAAACAATTGCACGTAAACACGGTTTACACGCAACGTTCATGCCAAAACCATTATTCGGCGTAAACGGTTCTGGAATGCACTGTAACTTATCATTATTCACAAATGGCAAAAATGCATTTTATGATGAGTCTGGTGAACAGGGCTTAAGTGAAACAGCTCGTCACTTTATCGCTGGTATCTTAAAGCACGCACCAAACTTTACAGCTGTAACAAACCCAACTGTAAACTCATACAAACGATTAGTACCAGGTTACGAAGCACCTTGTTACGTAGCATGGTCTGCAAGAAACCGTAGTCCACTTATCCGTATTCCTGCATCTCGTGGATTAAGCACCCGTGTAGAAGTACGTTCAGTTGACCCAGCTGCAAACCCATACTTAGCATTATCAGTATTATTAGCAGCAGGATTAGACGGAATCAAAAACAAATTAGAAGCTCCAGCTCCAGTAGATCGCAATATTTACGTAATGTCTAAAGAAGAGCGCGAAGAAGTTGGTATCATCGACCTTCCAGCAACTTTAGCAGCAGCACTTGATCTATTAAAAACAGACGAAGTAATCGTAAACGCATTAGGTGAACACCTATTTGAACACTTCGTTGAAGCAAAAGAAATCGAATGGGACATCTTCCGTACTCAAGTTCACCCTTGGGAACGTGACCAATACATGTCTGTATATTAATAAAATCACCCCTTGACGCTAAATGCGTTGAGGGTTTTTTATTTTTTTGTCAAAAGTATAACGGTTGAATGATATCCAAAATTCCTGGGATTAAATAATGTGTTCCATACTAAAATATCTACTATTAATGCATGTTTACAATTGACCATGTAAATGCTAATCAAAAAATGTAAAGTTGTGGTAATTTTGATGAAAAAATGGATTAGTATATTTATTTTGATTTCTTTATTAACTGGAGGATGTTCAAATTATAAAGAATTAAATAACATTGCGATCGTAATTGGTATGGGGTTAGATTATTTACCAAAAGAAAAGAAGTATATAATGATTGAACAAATATTAAATCCTAATGCACTTTCGACACAGAGACAAAGTGGAGCTCAGGAAATACCTATGATTTCTATAGTTGAAAAAGGGAGAACAATTTCAGAAGCTGCACGCCTTGCATCAAAAAGAATTTCACGAACAAGTATTTATTCACATGTAAATCTTATTGTGATAGGTGAAACATTATCAGCGGAAAAATCTTTGGACACTATTTTAGATGTATTTGAAAGAGATGCAAAAATACGTACAAATATACCAGTAGTAATTGCCAGAAAGGAAAGTGTTTACAATATATTAAATAATGTACCGCCACTAGATAGATTACCAGCTAAAGCAATTCCAGGAAAAGTAACCAATTCGGCAAATCATCTAGGTGAAAATCACGAAACAATTATACGAGAAATTATTACTAGAATTTCAAGTAAAGGCAGAGAACCTTCAATTCCAGGAGTAAGTTTAGTTAGTGAAACACCCAAAGCACGCTCATTAGAAAATACCGAAAAAGTGAAAGCAACTTTTGTTGTCCTTAATGGTATCGGCATATTTAAGGATGGTAAGCTTACTGGTTGGTTAGATGGACCGCCAGCGAGATCTATTCAGTTTATAGATAATGTAATAAAAGAAACAAATATTCAAATGGAATGTGAAAAAGAAAAATACGACTCACTGGAATTGATTCGTGTTAAAACGAAAAATGATATTAAAGTTATAAAAGGTGTTCCCAATATTCATGTAAAGGTAAAAGCAGTTGGTTATATTGATGAAATATTATGTAATGATGATTTTGAAAAAGCGGAAACACTTGACATATATGAAAATAAAAGTGAAAAAGTTGTTCAAGAAATGATTCTGAACGGTTTGACTCAAGCTAAAAAAATAGGTGGAGACGTTTTTGGATTTGGTGATCAATTACATATTAGTAACCCTAGAACTTTCCAAAAATACAAAAAGAGTTGGAATGAAACATTTCAAAAGTCAAAATTCATAATCACTGTTGATATACAAATAAAGGACGTCGGGATGAGAAAGGAACATTACACACATAATTGAGAAGTATTATTTTTGTATTCTGATAAAAAAGATAAAAAATGATAGAGACATCTGATATTTGGTTAGCAGATGTCTTTATTACCTCTATTATTACTATAGATATACTCCTTAGTTTGCTGATGTCCATTACATGAGTTCCTCTAAACAATCTATTATTAGTTTGTAATTTCAGGTTCAGATACATATTTTAACGTTTTTATTTTCATACATTTTTTGGATACTTCTAGAAAGTTTTGTAAAAATAATCAATAAACATTCATATTCAGTTATGAAAATCCAAATAAAGCGCTTGCAATTTTAGAAATACATTTATATAATACTTGTATACAAGTATACTAGTATTTTCAAGAGGGTGGACAAATGAAAGAATCCAAGCAATATTTATATCCTTCAAAATGGCTTTCAAAAGCTTCAGCTGGCGATCGCGTAACATACGAGTTAAGAATGCAGATCATTTCAGGTCTAATTGAAAGCGGTACCACATTATCGGAAAATAAATTGGCTGCAGATTATGAGGTGAGTCGTTCACCAATTCGAGAAGCACTAAAAACATTAGCATCTGAAAATTTGATTCGTTTAGAGAGAATGGGTGCAGTAGTTATTGGATTAACAGATAAAGAAATAGAAGAAATCTATGATGTCCGTTTACTAATCGAAACATTTGTTTTCGAACGATTAGTAAAAATAGATACGAAAGAATTAGTAATGGAATTGAGTAAAATTCTGGAAATGATGAAAGTCGCAATAAAATATCGAGATGCCGATGAATTTTCATTTCAAGATGTTTTATTTCATGAAACGATTATTCGCGCGATTGGTCATTCATACATTATGATGATTTGGAATAATGCTAAACCAGTAATGGAAGCGTTTATCCTTTTATCAATGCGTGTTCGATTCGAAAAACGATATGAGGATTTTCAACGCATACTTGAGAATCATCAACTTTATATTGAGGCAATCGATACAAAGAATCGAGACCTCATGATTCAATCATTACATCAAAACTTTGATGATGTTCAAGGAAAAGTAGAAGATCTTTGGAGGTCTCAACAAATGCTTTCTAAAGGAGTAGACCAAGAATAATGAATAGCTATATGTTAGGGTTAGACATCGGTACGACAAGCACAAAAGCCGTGTTATTTAGTAAAAAAGGCGAAGTTATCCAACAAGAGAATATCGGTTACCCACTCTATACACCTGATATTTCTACAGCTGAACAAGACCCGGAAGAGATCTTTTCGGCTGTCATACAAGCAATTTCTAGAATCATGAAAAAACATCCGCAAAAAGAGATTTCGTTTATTTCTTTTAGTAGTGCGATGCATAGTCTCATTGTTATGGATGAGTATGATCAACCAATAACACCTTGTATTACTTGGGCAGATAATCGTAGTGAAGCCTGGACACATAAAATTAAAGATGAATTGAATGGTCATGAAATCTACAAACGAACAGGAACACCGATACACCCAATGTCACCATTAAGTAAGATTACTTGGATTGTGAATGAACGACCAGAGATAGCGAACAAAGCGAAAAAATATATCGGGATTAAAGAATATATATTTAAAAAGTTATTTGACCAATATGTTGTTGATCATTCATTAGCCTCAGCCATGGGCATGATGAATCTTAAAACACTAGATTGGGATGAGGAAGCTTTAAAGATTTCTGGAATCACAGCTGAGAAATTATCAAAGCTTGTACCTACCACAGATATTTTTACCAACTGTAATCCCGATTTGGCTAAACAGATGGGGATAAATCAACAAACGCCCTTTGTAATTGGTGCAAGTGATGGAGTACTTTCTAATCTTGGTGTGAATGCAATTCGAAAAGGTGAAATTGCGGTCACAATTGGGACAAGTGGGGCAATTCGAACGATTATTGATCAGCCTCAAACCGATGAAAAAGGACGAATATTTTGCTACGCATTAACCGAAAAACATTGGGTCATTGGTGGGCCAGTAAATAATGGTGGAATGATATTTCGTTGGATTCGAGATGAATTTGCCGCGTCAGAAGTAGAGACCGCAAAGAGACTCGGAATAGATCCATATGAAGTATTGACTAAGATTGCTGAAGGGGTAAAACCAGGGGCTGATGGATTGTTATTCCATCCTTACTTAGCAGGAGAACGTGCACCATTATGGAATCCTGATGTTCGCGGCTCGTTTTTCGGATTAACGATGGCGCATAAGAAGGAACATATGATTCGCTCTGCTCTTGAAGGTGTAATTTACAATTTATACACTGTATTTTTAGCTTTAATTGAATGCATGGAAGGGCCGGTTACACGAATTCAAGCAACAGGTGGATTCGCAAGGTCAGATGTATGGCGTCAAATGATGTCCGATATTTTTGACCTTGAAGTAGTCGTACCTGAAAGCTATGAAAGTTCTTGTCTAGGTGCCTGCATTTTGGGGCTCTATGCAACTGGGGAAATCGAATCTTTTGAAGTAGTATCTGATATGGTCGGTAGTACTCACAAACATTTGCCTAATGAAGACGCAGTAGTAGAGTACAGACAATTACTGCCAATCTTTATAAACTTATCGAGAGTATTAGAAGCAGATTATACAAGAATTGCTAATTATCAAAGAGGTTTAATTAATAAAAATAAATAAATATTCGGGGGGAATTATCATGCCATTGGTTATAGTAGCCATAGGAATTGTAGCATTACTTATTTTAATCATGGGGTTAAGATTAAACACGTTTATCTCATTAATTATTGTTTCATTTGGTGTTGCTTTAGCACTTGGAATGAAAACAGATGATATTGTCACTACAATTGAAGCAGGATTAGGTGCAACACTTGGTCATTTAGCATTAATCTTTGGACTTGGTGCAATGCTTGGTAAGTTGATCGCAGATTCTGGCGGCGCACAACGTATTGCGATGACGCTTGTTAACAAATTTGGTGAAAAGAACATTCAATGGGCAGTCGTTGCTGCTTCATTCATTATCGGTGTCGCTTTATTCTTTGAAGTAGGATTAGTATTATTAATTCCAATCGTATTTGCAATTTCAAAACAATTAAAGGTTTCTATTTTATATCTTGGAATTCCAATGGCAGCAGCCTTATCTGTAACACACGGTTTCTTACCACCACACCCAGGTCCAACTGTAATTGCTGGGGAATATGGTGCAAATATTGGTGAAGTATTACTTTACGGTTTTATTATTGCGATTCCAACTGTGATTATCGCAGGTCCTTTGTTTACAAAGATTGCTAAAAAACTAGTACCTGCATCTTTCACTAAAATGGGGAATATTGCCTCTTTAGGTGAACAAAAATCATTTAAACTTGAAGAAACTCCTGGTTTTGGTATCAGTGTATTTACCGCTTTACTTCCTGTTATTTTAATGTCAATTGCAACAATTATTAATTTACTACAAAAAACAATTGGATTTGATGATACTGGGTTAGTAGTGGCGATCCGCTTTATCGGTAACGCCGGTACTGCAATGGTGATTTCATTATTAGTTGCTATCTATACAATGGGATTGGCTAGAAAAATACCAATTAAAGAAGTGATGGATTCTTGTACTACAGCCATTACTCATATTGGTATGATGCTCTTAATCATCGGAGGCGGCGGTGCCTTCAAACAAGTATTAATTAATGGTGGAGTAGGTGACTATGTAGCCGAGTTATTCAAAGGAACTTCTTTATCACCGATATTACTAGCATGGATCATCGCAGCAATTTTACGTATTTCATTAGGTTCTGCAACTGTTGCAGCTTTAACAACTGCTGGTTTAGTTATTCCAATGCTAGGTCAGTCAGATGTAAACCTTGCTTTAGTCGTTCTTGCTACAGGAGCAGGTAGCTTAATAGCATCACACGTTAATGATGCAGGTTTCTGGATGTTTAAAGAGTATTTTGGTTTAAGTATGAAAGAAACTTTCGCTACGTGGACATTACTAGAGACAATCATTTCAGTTTGTGGATTAGGATTTATTCTATTACTAAGCTTATTCGTATAAAGTTAAAATTCAAATGCCTTAGCTCTATATATTATAGAGCTAAGGTTTTTTTATGAAAAAGTTTAATTTTTGATAACTTAATTTATTTTTCACTACAATTTAATTAACTGTAAGGACTTAAAATTAATAGCAAAAATCTTTTCTCATTTAAAAATGGCATATGATAGTTGTATATATTTTAGTTTAAAACGACCGACACATTTTGCGTTCTTTTTTATTCCACTAAATGAAAGAATAATTGAAAAAGGATATTCCAGGTTTAGATTGAAAAGTAATAAATAGAATATGATATGAAAGTGGGAACGATATGTTAAGGAATGAATTAATATCAGAAATAGCAAATAAGATTTTAAGTTTGAATGTAGCCCACCCTATTAGAGTAGGTGTTAGTGGGATAACAGCATCTGGCAAGACTACACTTGCGAATGAACTGATGGAAGAACTTCAAAAAAGAAAGATTGATGTAGTTAGAACAAGCATAGATCATTTCCATAATCCAAGAGCAATTCGATATAGACAAGGTAAGGAATCAGCTATTGGTTATTATGAGGATGCACACGATTACACTTCGTTTATGCAAAAACTTCTAATTCCATTAGGGCCAGGGGGAAACCTTCATTATCAAACAATTTCTTTAGATTTAGAGAAAGATGAATTTGTAAATACAGAATCAAAAGTAGCGAAAAGAGATTCGATTTTTATGATTGATGGTACGTTCCTTTTCAAAAATGATCTAAGTAACCTATATGATTATAAAATTTTTGTTCATACAGATTTTGAGATCGCGAGAAAAAGAGGTGCTAAAAGAGAAGAAGGTAATTTTGGTAGCTATGAAAAAGCTGAAGATATGTTTAAAAAGAGGTATCACGCTGCTTCTAAGATGTATATAGAAGAACATAGTCCCCAACTAAAAGCCGATGTAGTCATTAATAATGATGATTTAGATAATCCATATTTTGTTTAAAAACAACTTTTTTAATCATAAAGATATCATATGATTTTGGGCTATAAGTTGATAAAATAAAAAAAGATCTACAACAATAGAAAGTACAGATGATATGAGGTAATGAATGGAAATTTTAACAAGTAGTATTAAACAAGTAGAACTATCTATATATTAATTTTTTTAATCATAATGGCTTTACTAGCGATATTTGGAAATAGTTTTGGTGTTTTATTTGTTTTAGCTAACTTTTTGGTTTTGTTTCTACTATTCTTTTTATTTAAAAAAGCTCAAATATCGGGTAATCAAAAGTTTAATGTGATTAGAAACATGAGCGTAACAATGTATAGTGTATTTTTAATTTCTTTTTTCTTAATAGAATCTATTATCATTTTAGAGTCTAAATCAAGTAATAAGAATGATTTTAAAAATGTCGACTTTGTTATAATACTTGGAGCTGGACTACATGGGGACATTCCATCAAAGACACTTGAATCTAGATTGGAAGCAGGAACACAATTTTTATTGAACAAAAAGGATTTACCTGTAGTTGTTTCAGGTGGCCAAGGTGATGGGGAAACGATTTCTGAAGCTGAGGCTATGGGAAGGTATTTAAAGAATAAAGGAATTGAAGAAAACCGAATATTTTATGAGAGTGAATCAACTTCAACCTATGAAAATCTTAAATATTCTAAGCAAATCATTGAACAATTAGGATTTAAGGAACCAACTGTATTAATTGTCACAAGTGATTACCACGTGTCCAGAGCTAAAATGATTGGAAAAGAGTTAGACTTGGAGAGCTATGGATTAGGGGGAGAATCTCCTATTTTTGTAAGAATGAATTATTTCATTCGTGAGTATTTTGGCATTGTGAAAACAATCGTCAATCAGTATTTATAAAATTAATATGGTTAAATTAAGAAATACCTCATTTGGAACATTAGCATTACTAGTAATAACGTACCTACCATAGAACCATTATTAATTAATAATCTAAGTTTTGAACAAAATAGATTTACTTACTCTTTAAAAAACGCATAAAAAATTGGGCAAGAAAAGTGCACTTTTCTTGCCCAATTTTTTGTTTATATTAGATAGTATTCTTTTTATTTTAAAATCATTTTCTGTAATGCTTGTCTTTGTTTTTCATCAACTAGCGGAAGCATCTTTTTCATCTTTAACTTTTTTTCTTCCGATAGGCTATCTAGTAAAGCTCTCATTTTCTCTACTAACTCTGGTTTTAAAAAATTACTTTCATTCATTCTGATCAACCCCAATATTTTAAATAATTGTTCTGCACTTATATTTTGGTTTAATGACATAATTGCTTGTAGCTGTTCAAGCTCATGGCGTAGCTTTTCTTTTAACCTTATCTGTTCATTTATGATTTCGAGTTGAGCTTGAACTACGAGCATTGGATCATAGTTTGGATTTGCAATAAAGTTATTTATTTCTTCTAACGAAAGTCCCAATTGCTTTAAGGATAAAATCTGCTGAAGTTTTGTCGCATCAGCCTTTGTGTAAAGCCTATGACCAGATTCGGTAATTTCAGAGGGTATTAATAGACCTATTTGGTGGTAATGGTGCAGTGTTCTTACTGTTATTCCACACTGGCTTGCAAGCTCACCTATTTTCCAAGAGGTTTGTGACATTATTTCACCTCGTTTCGTTTTGTACGATTTGATTGTCGACAAGTACATTATATAACCTGACGTAACGTTAGGTTCAATAGGTATTTCAATTTTTTTATCTATTTATTTTTCTTCATCAAATCCAATTTTTAGTTGCTAAAATGATTACATTAAGTGGTGAATTAAATAAAAGAGTAGTGAACTGTTTTAACTGTGGAATTTGTTTGTAGATCATGAGTCACATTGATGTGACTCACTTTTTTTTGATGTAATAGGCAGTAATTTCTTCCATAAAAAGGATTATTCACCTTAATAATTTAATATCTATTAATTAGGACCAATGTATTAGGGAGAGTGTTTCTAGTGATGGAAGTAGTAGAAAGAAAAAAGAAACTTAGTAAAAATTATAAAATTGTCATATTTATTATTATTTTATTAATAGTTGTAAATTACACCAAAATAGGAAATTCGGTAAACAAACTTTTTGTTCAAAAGACGAAAAAAGAATCAACTGTTACTAAAACTGTAACGAAAGACGAAATGAGTCTAATTAGAGAAAAACAATGGTATGGACTAGCAATTAAGTATAATAAATGGAATACTCAATGGCTTCATAATGAAATTAGTAAAGGATCAAGGACTATTTTGAATGACTATTCTTATATGTTGAATCATCCAGAATATGATTCTGTGAAGATTAACTATAAAGTAATCACATACAAACTTGATGGAAAATCAGTGGAGTTTATTAGTGAAAGTAAAATCACCCAAGTGCATTCAAAAAGTGGCTGGAAAGATAAAGAAAATTAAAATGTGAAAGTAATTTTCAAAGAGAGGAAATGGAATTAAATGAAACGAAAGAAAGGAATCATTATATTACTAACCCTTATGTGTTTAACAATTTACTTTGTTTGGTATACACTGCCTAAAGAAATTAATCAGTCATTTGATGGGATTTTATATGGACTAGGTGAAAAAAAGAATAGCGTAAATGGAAAAGTCAAAATTACGGTACATGGTAAGATGCGAAATAAAATATTTGATCAGGTTCGTTTCAAAGGTAGAATTGATATAAAAGGAGAGGTGCCTCCTTTTGTAAAAATTGATAAAAAAGAAATAGAAATTGTTTTCAATGATGATCATAACGGGTTAATAATCCTGAATGATTATTCGAATTGGCTAGACTTTACTACCTATGGGACTCTCTATAAAAGTGATGACTTTAGTAAGTTAACAATTTTAGTATTTGAAAAAGATGAAAAAGGGAGTAATGGATGGAGTGCTGGAGATGGAGTAATGATCTCTGCCCCAGCAAAAAGTAGAGAAGAGGCATTATCTATATCTAATCATTTAATGAAAAAATTATTGAATGGTAAAAATTCGCTTGATGACTTTAAATAATTAATATTAGACTCTCCAAATAGTACATTTTAGATTTTTGGATCGGTTTTTTTTTATTTTCAAGGAGTTCCATTAATTACGTTTTTCGTTTCATTTTTTATGTATAAACGATTTTATAATAAATAAATTTAACTATTTAATCAGTGAATTAGTCATCTTACATTTCTTATTTTTATTTCATTTTACAACATAAATCAAAAGTCGCTAAGCGACTTTTTTTTATGAGATAAGGCTGTAAATTGGTTCAAAAGTGTTAATGATGAAATTTTCGAGAAAAAGTATTGCGAATTTATTTATGAGTAAACTAAAATTCACTTAAAACAACTTGCGAAATACTTAAAGTAACTTACAAATTACTTAAAATAACTTATAATATATGTGAGGAGGTTAAATATGAATCAAGATGAACGGTTAATACGTATCCTTTCTTATTTAGAAAATCATAAAACAATGAATATTAAACAAATGTGTGAAATGTATAATATCTCACGTGATACCGCAAGAAGAGATATTGTAAAACTTTCGGAAAATAAAGCAGTGGTGAGAACTTATGGAGGAGTAGCTTTATCAACTTTTCATAAGAAAATTGATAATTATCAAGAGCGGTCACTGACTGAAATGGAAAGTAAAAAAATAATTGGAATGAAAGCTGCAAATCTCATCACAAATAATGACATGATTTACTTAGATGTTTCAACCACAGTTAATTTTGTCGCTCAATTTTTGCAATTAAAGAACGTAACGATTGTAACGAATTCGATAGATAGTGCTTATACTTTAGCCCAATCTGAAGATACGATAATTCATTTTTTAGGAGGAGTATTAAATAAATCTACTCGTCATGTCACTGGGTATTCTACCACTGAGAAACTGAAGGATTATCATTTTAATAAGGTGTTTATTGGTGCTGTGGGTATTACAGAAGACGGTATTTATTATGGATTTGAGGAAGATATTTATTTTAAACGTGAATTAATTAAGCATGCCGATCAAGTTATTTTATTGGCAGATCACACTAAATTTCAACAACGACAGCATTATAAAGCTTTAACGCTTGATTCAATCGATACATTTATTACAGATCAAGAATTACCTAATGATATAAATAACATTATGGTAGAACATGGTGTTGAAGTAATTATGGCAAATCAAGACGAAAAATAGGGGGAATTGTTTTGGTAACATCTATTATTTTTGATATTGATGGCACAATATTGGATACAGAGCAAATTGTACTAAAATCTTTGCAAAAGGTTTTAAAGAATGAACTAAATAAAGAATTTGAATTACATGAATTAAGATTTGCCTTAGGAATTCCAGGTAAAGAAACTTTGAAGAAGTTAAACATATCTAATATTGAAGAAGTTCATCCAAAATGGTCTAAAGCTGAATTAGATTTTTTACATGAAGTTACCGTATTTGAAGAAATAGAGGAAGTTATAAAAGAGTTATCTCTTAGTAAATTAAAACTGGGAATCGTTACATCAAAAACTAAAAAAGATCTTAAAGAGGGATTCGAACCATTTGGGTTAAATAGTTACTTTGAACACATAATTTGTGCATGTGATACGGTAAAACATAAACCGAATCCTGATCCACTTCTAGCTTGTTTGGAAAAATTAGGTGTTCCGAATGAGCATGCTATTTACATCGGTGATTCTATATACGACATGCAATGCGCAAAAAGTGCTGGCGTAAAATTCGCACTTGCATTGTGGGGATCAAAAACAACGGAAGGCTTTGAAAAAGCTGATTATGTATTAAACAAGCCGATGGATATATTAAATTTAGTTTGATAGAGTTTAAATGTAATAGAATAAATAAGGTATGGAAAAAAGTCGATCCTCAACATAGGAGATCGACTTTTTTGTATGAAAATTAATATAAAATCATATGTATTAGTGAATATTTAGATATTATTGAAGGGAGCTATACGCTATTGAAACGGTTAAAATATATGATGAAAGCTTTTAACAATGAGCCATTGTGGTTCAAAGTAATCATTTCTACATGTTTCCTTGCTTCAATTATATTAAGCAGTTCAATTTTTTCGCATCATGTATACTTGCAAGGTTGTTCTAAATTAGCAGCGGCTATCTTCTTTTTTGCATACGGTATTAAAATTAGGAGGAGTTTAAATAGAGCGTTAATTTTATTTGGATGTTCTCTAATTTGTATTGCACTATTTTTCATGTCAATACTTTAGGTTGATATCTAGAGCTTATTAGAAATGTAATTAGATTCGAAAGTAGATGGAAATAAAAAGGCATTTATTTTAATTAGTTCAACGATACTTTATTGTTTAAGATAAAATTTTAATAGTATGTTATAACTTATAAGATTATTTCAATAAATGAGAGGGCTGTTATTCATTTCCTTTTTACGATTTAGCAGGTTAGTAGGAAAAAATGCAGAATGTCTTAATTAAATAAATATAGTTAGAAAAATAATCGGTGGATTTTTATGGAAGACATTAGGAACGTTATAAGAATAAGTAAAACACTTAATGGACCATTTCCTAACTTTAATATTAACAATGCATCAGAACGTCCGGAAGATTTTTTTCTGGAATGGTTCCAAGAAGCTATTGATTATGGAGTATATGAACCACATACAATGACACTTTCAACAATAGATCATAATGGGTTTCCAGATGCAAGGATTCTAATTATAAAAGATGTGGATCAATATGGGTGGTATTTTGCATCCAGCTCACAGAGTGAAAAAGGTAAACAGATACATAATAATCCTAATGTTGCAATGACTTTTTATTGGTCAATAATTGGTAGACAAGTGAGAATACGGGGAAGAGCAATTGAAATGGAAAAAGAATTAAGTGCACAAGATTTTTTAAGCCGAGGTATAATAGCTCGTGCAATAGCCTTGATTGGCAAACAAGGTTCGATTTTAAAAGCACAATCTGAATTTGATGAGATACTTAATAAACAGATTGAAAATTTACAACAAAATCCAAATTTAGTGCTACCTACATGGACATTGTATCGAGTAGTTGCACAGGAAGTAGAGTTTTGGCAGGCAGATGAAGATCGTAAGCATAGGAGATTAAAATATAAACTTGATGGAGATAGGTGGATAAAAAACCTATTGTGGCCTTAAAATATACTAGTTAATAAGGATAATCACAAGATGATAGAAGTCTTTTTAGACTAAAGATAGTTTAGATGCAGAATAACATGATTTTACTTGTTTCCAGGCCCTAAAGAAAGGCGATGGTTGGATAGTAGACCCAAGTAGGAATGCAAGTAAAGCATTCCACCAGTAGATCAAGGATATTATACATTTCGAAATCTTGAAAAAAGCAAAATTCTTAGTTCAATAATGAGCCCTTTGCTTTTATTTAACTATCTTGTCATGAGTTTTGTTTAGGAAGTACAGCGAGCATTGGATGAAATTCTGTTGTCATGATTCCAGCAATAACGGCTGGATCTTCTGCAATTAGGTTTGGGACTTGAACTTTGTGTTCAACTTCAATGATAGCGATTCCATGGGGCGATGCAGGATTTCGAACGGGACCAAAGACTAAAGCGATTCCTTGGTTTTGCTTGTCCGTCCAATAAGCAATATGTTGTCCCATAATATTTCGTTCTTCATCAGTCATGTCTTGTTGAAAAGTTATTCTTGGGGGAGTAGATTTTAGCATAAAGTGCAATTTAACTGAACCATGAATAGGTGTGTTATCTGACATTCTACAATACCTCCATTTTTTCTGAATATATGAAGCGACGCTTACCTTCAATTATTTCATAAATCATCTTCAAATACAAAGTACCTACTGATTATAGCGATGTAGGTCTGTTTTAACAGTCTCAATGAAACATTCAAACTAAAATATATGAAAGGTGGAAATTACAATGCAATCTAATAAATTACATGCATGGCAGAAACAACATAATGAGCGTGTGGCAGAATTCCATAAAAATCATTTAAATAATATTGAGAATGGAAGAGGATTACTAGCTAGATGGGAGAAATTTGTTTATAACAAAGGAAAAGCACTTTTTAACATATATGAACTTCACAAAAATCATGTTTCTGAAGTAGAACGAAGTGAGAATGGGAACGGAATATTGGCAAGATTTGATAGAATTATTTACAACATTGGAAAAAAACTTTTTAAAACTACAAAATAACCTAAAGTATTATATTGTTTCTTTTATTTCTAAGTGTGCACTTGATTTAGTTAATCTAGATGTAAACCTCAATGAAAAAGTAAGTTATCAGTTGTATTACGAAATGGTTAATTTTGTGAGAAATGCTTCAAGTTTTTCTCTATACATGGTAGAATTTTGACATTCTCATATTTGGGAGAGTGGAAAGATTGAATAATTATCAAGGTAATTCACGTGCAACATTTAGAGCAAAAAGAAAAAAAACTAAATTGATTTTAATTGGATCTATTGCAATAGGACTTATACTGATTGCATTTGGATCGTATTCGATTTTTTCGTCGAAAGATAATGAGGTAGATACCAAAACAAGCATTCAAGCCTCAACAGAAAATCAGGAAAAGCCAACTGAAGAAGAGGGTTCTTCAAACAATGAAACAAATGATGATGGAGTGTCTGAAGATCAAAGTCAAACTGATGAATCAAGTAGTGATTCAATGACTGGAGATAATTCAATTTCATCAGATAGCTCTCAGTCAGATTCAACAATAGCTCCGGAAACACCAGAACAAACTGGAATGCAGCATGTTACAAACTATGATTCTAGTTCTCAAGATTGGAAGGATATGCTACAGGCGATTTCAAGTTCTACTGGAATTGATCAAAGCAATATGACTGTATGGTTTTTAGGGAGTGACAAAAGCAACCCTGGAGGCTCAGTTGGGACTGTATCTGCAAAAGAAAAAGGCTCGCCAAAATATCGTGTATTTCTACAATGGAATGGCACAGGATATACAGCAACAAAAATTGAACCTGCTTCATAAAAAGAAGATAGGGAGTACCAATAGGAAAAGGCTGTCGAGTATATCTCGGCAGCCTTTTTATTTCAAATACATTTTTGTTGGTATAGTAGGGGAGTTCCAATTAAATTTTCCTAAATTCATTTTGATTTTCCAGTATTAATTAAATCTACTTTTACTTTTACTTTAAAATCCAAGTCTGAATAGGTCTGATTCCATTTTATCTTTTTCCATTTTTTATATGAAGTACGATTGCGTATTAATGTTCCGATTCCTATCGGATCAGTCTGATCTTTTTGTAATTTGATTAACAGTTTTATTGCATTAGTTTTTATGTAATTTTCAATTTGTTTTTCTAATTCCCTTTGATACTTTTCTTTACTTATATCCATTGTACCTGTGTATTCAAGGACGCTTCCTTGGATATCTAGCGTGAATTCGACCGTCTTGTTTTTTCTCATGTTTACTGTTCTATCATTTTTTGAATTGATATCACTTAAAAAAACTTGATTCGTTTTTCTTGTTTTTTCATCATTTATATTGATCATCAAGCTGCCATTGTGAATGTTCCCGCATAATAGGTTAAGAATATTCGTTTCACTTATAGTTAATTGTGAAACATATTGATCACCTTTAAAAGTACCTAAACCCTTTAATTCAATATTGTCTTTTTCATAAGTAAAAACTGGTAAAACAGGATCAATACCATCGTCGTAATAATCTCTTAAAAATCGGTATTTGTCAGTATTTAAAATTCTATTTTGAGTTCCTAATTTCTCCATAAATGTATAAAGGTACTCAGCATTATCTGGAATAGATGGAATTTTCTTTTTTAGCAATTCTTCACCTTTTCCCTCAACAATTGCAAGTTTAACACGAGTTCCGAATTCTGGATTTCTTGAAAGTGACTCAACAATTTTATATAACCCTTTTTTAGATAGTTCTTCTCCAAACAGAAGCGTACTCTGTCCACCAACTAGCTTTAAATTAGTTAAATTTTGAAGATTGATGAAAGTTTCATGTGATGATTTTCCACTAGCAGTTAGAAACTGAGTTCCAGCCATACCTTCTTTAGAGACAGTGGGGAATAGGACAGTTGTTTTTATTGGATTATCTTGATTGTCTGATTGATCAAATGAAACGGCTTCAAGAATAGCTAAATCTTCAATTATTTTACTTCCTCCACAACCTGTTAACAATAAACAACATATGATGATCAATACAGTCATTTTATTTAGCATGAACTGTCTCCCTATCAATCAGGTTTTTAAAGATTTGAATAAAAAGTAAACATAATACAAAGAGCGGTAATGCCCAAGTGATTCCAATCGCACAATAACTTAGCAAGCTAAACCACTTTTCGACATCCACTATGGAATCTGGGAGCATTGCAAGTATAAATCCACATGCAAGTATGAAGAAAATCCAAACATTAGGCTTCATCTTTTTCATCATATTTCCTAAAAACTGCTGGGCTCCCCAGAAATAGATGACAATTATTGATAATATTTTGAAAGCAAAGACTGAGAAACAAAGGTTTTCTGCTCTTGAAAGGAAACTAACTTCTGTATACTCAAACAATGTCATAACAGGGAATAAATCATTCAGTATTTGATTGAAGCTAAAAAAACCATAGCAAATAGCTGTGACAAGGATATAACCTACCGTCGTCAGTAAATTTCCTATAAAAAGGGCCTTTGTCCATTTTTTTTCTACCATAGGGAAAAAAAGGATGGAAACTTCAATACCCAAAAAAGCTGTATAAACATGAAGTGTCCCCTTAATAAAATCAGTTCCGCCTTTAAAAAAGAAAGTTGTATAACGTGCAAATTCAAATTCTGGAATAAGATAAAAAAGCAAAAATAACATCGGTTGCACGATTGCGCATAAAACCACGATCGCTTTAGACATCTTGTAGAGTCCGCCTTTTAATAATTGAAAACTTAGTAAAATAAAGAAAAAGATAAATAAGCTGACAGGTAAATCTGGAAAAAACATCATCTTAAATATGAAAATATATAATCTCATGATCATACTTGCAATGCCAATCCAAACACAAATGATAAATAAATAGATGGGCACCATAATCCATTTGGGAACAGTCGTGTCAATGATTTCAAAAATTGACCTACCTTTACCAAGCTTATAAATTAACACAATCATTAAAATATTTATATTAACGAGTACGAAAATGAAAATGATACTAATCCAGCCATTCGTTCCAAAGTATTCGGCGGTATATCGAGGTAAACTATATAAAATAAGACTATTTTGTATCATATAGATTAAAATTGATAGTTGAAATGGATGAAGTCGTTCCTTCATAAGATCACCATTAAGTCCTCTCTTTATCTCCATCATTTTGCATCGCTGGTTGACCTTTTTTTATTTTATAGTAAGGTCCTCTTACGATACTATCCATCCATCCTTTCACAAAGGTTGGAGAAATTGGCATAAAATATGGTGAAGATAGATTTGTTAATCCTGTTAAGTGGATGGTTAGAATACCTAAAGCGAAAAATATCCCAATATTTCCCATAAATCCTGCCATTACGATAAATAAAAAGCGAATGATTCTAATCGAAGAACTCATAATATAACTTGGTACTATGAATGAAGCAATGGCCGATACTGCTACAACAATGATTAAGATATTACTAGTAATTCCAGCCTCAACTGCTGCTTGGCCAATTACAATACCGCCTACAATGCCAATTGTTTGACCGATTTTTGTAGGCAATCTAGCACCCGCCTCTCTTAGAAGTTCAATAACTATTTCCAAAAAAATAGCTTCTACAATAGGCGGAAAAGGGACTTTACTCCGAGACTGCATAATACTTTGAAGTAGAGACTGTGGAATCATTTCGTAATGATATGTACAGATAGAAACATAAAAAGCAGTTAGGATTAATGTAATAAATAAAGCCATGTACCGAAGAATCCTTACGCCTGTTCCTATTATCCAACGTTGATTATAGTCATCAGGTGATTCAAAAAAATCAAAGAAGTTAGAGGGAGTACAAAAAATGTTTGGACTATCATCCACAAGTCCGAGGACTTTTCCAGCATATAGTTTTGATACAGCTATATCAGGTCTTTCGGTCGTATAAAATTGTGGAAATGGTGAATTTTGATGATCATCTATTATTTGTATCAAAACGTTGGAATCTGTTATGGAATCAACTTTTAATGATTGGATTCTCGCTTTTAGATGATCCACAATATCTATATCAGCAATACCCTCAATATAGATTAAAAGAACTTTTGTTTTTGAAATTTCTCCAACAGTTAAAGTTATCATTTTTAAGCGAGGTGTTCTGACTCTTCTTCTAATCAACGAGACATTCGTATGCAGTGCCTCATTAAATGAATCATGTGGCCCATTTATGACTGTTTCTGATTCAGATTGTTCTATTGAACGTTCCTCGAATCCCGATACACTGATTAAGTATGTATTGTCTCCAACAAACATTGCGACATTACCATCTAATATTCCTTTAATTACTTTCTCTTGATTGTTTTCAAGTTTATATAGAGATTGTTGAAAAAATTTATCTAAAATATTGAAATTCTTTTCTCTTAAGGGTGAAAGGATTTCCCACTCTAAAGTTTGAGAATCTACTAACGAATTTAAAAAAATAATTCGAATTTCATCTTGATTGAATGAACGATGTACGAGGTCGTAACCATTTCCTAATTCAGTAAGTGTTTTTTCGTAAGATGCATCTAAAGATTTCATTTGATTAGTAGCTTCTTTCATTGTTTTAACGTCGTTTGAAGCTTGTGAACCACTATTCAAATGCTGCGTTTTAGGCACTTTAACAAAATCTGTGTCTTTTTGTAAGAAAATTTTTTTGAGCTTTGTTCCAAAGCGACCCATTCACGAACCTTCCTTTTAATCCAATATATTGTTTTATTATTTATCAATCATTCTACAATTATGTATTTTCATCACTTTACAAATTGATAAGCATAACATTGGTTCATGAATTGTCTTGATCAGATACAATTTGTCGTTATTGTAATCAAAAGAATAGAAGGATTTTCATCTAAATTGAGTTATTATATTTAAGTAAAGAAATAGTTTTTATCCTTATCTAAGGAATATCAATATATAAAAATCATTTCGTCAACTTAATTTAAAGGTGACTGATTTGATAGTTCCTTACTATTCTGATGTCGTATAAAGAAAGGAGTTTTAAAATGAAAAAGTTAGATGAATACTTTGAAACTGCGATGGAAGCCTGGGGAATGATGCAAAAAACTTCGGATGATGAAGGTGCAGAATGGGCTGAAAGATTTGAACGCTATTTTTATGAATTTATTGATGAATTGAAGAATTGGTGGGAAACTCTTGATCCAAAACCAATGAATATTGAGGAAGCTGAAGAGCTACCAGAAATAAAAAAATGGTTGGAGCAAATTCCTGGTCCTGTACAAATAAATTTCTTAACAGAACTAGAAGATATCATAGATGGTATTGATACAGTCCGTTTTGATTAGTGAAAGAGTTGTTTATCACAAAAATGTTTTCTTCTAACAAGACTCTACGAGGAGAAATAATGGCTTTATGATACGATTTTATCCATTAGATTGAATGTACGTAAGTAGAGTAGTCAATAGTTGATTAAAATATCAAGATTCATTAACGCATTTGAATCGTATTTTTAAAATTTTGGAGGTTTTAAATGTTTAACGGTGAGACTTTATTTGCATCAGATGACGCATTGGTTTTATATGTCTACTTCCCAATAATCATAAAATTGGTACTTCTTTGTATCGGTATTTATTTTATCATTCAAATCATTAAATTCATGAATGTGAAAATAAATTTAGACAAAGAAAGAAATGAAAAAATAGATGAATTAATTAAAATGGTTAGTACAAATAAAAGTGAATTATAAGTCACTAAGACAAAAAAGCAGAATTATAAATTATAAATTATAAATTATAATAACGGGTTTCTTCTAGGAGAGAAAACAATTTTTTACAGTATGAATTGCTATGTATTTCGCAACAAAATAACACCATAAATAACACTTATAGAGAATTGATTTAACAGTCAATTCTCTTTTTTATATTTGGCTCCGTTTCTGTTAAAGAAGACTGTTGATTTCCATTCCAGGTACTTCGCTTTACATGGGACGTGACTTGAGTCTCCTCCGAAAGGTAGGCATGCTAAAACCACGACGTCCTGTCGTAACACATGCATGACCCACATCCTGTGGGGTGAACCCGTTAATATTAGAAATACTCTTTTAGTAATTCTCTTTCATACATACAGCAAGAAATAGTCAATAAATAACCCTAAGTTGTCAACATAGGGTTATTTGTGTTTGTTTATAGTTATCAAAAAAATGACAGGGAAAAGCCTACATAAAAAAGTAATGAAATAATAAAACGTAAACCATGCTTTTAGAATGTGTTACTTCGTGTTATTTATTCGGGAGATTTTTAAATTAATTTAGCATAGCAAATGGGTTTTGATATCATAATAAAGGTAAAGGAGATGATAAAATGAAACATGTTAAGGCACTAGCAATTAAATTTGTTTCTACTCTTATTTTACTTTATATAATCCTTGGATTATTTTATGACATGTCATTTTCAAATGTCTTTTTGATTTCTCTAGTTCTTGGTATAAGTGCATACTTAATTGGTGACTTGTTCATCTTATCAAGAACAAATAATACAATTGCAACAATAGCTGATATGGGTTTAGCGTTTGCAATTATTTGGGTAATGGGATCAAATTTAACCTATGGGAATAGTTTATTCTTTCCATCTTTAATATCTGCAATATGTTTGGGTGTATTTGAATACTTCTTCCATAAATATGTTTATAATCACGTGATAAATTATGAAGGACAATCAGAGAGAGTACACAATGGAAATTTAAGATATCAAACTGAAGCATCTGAAGAATTAACACCGGAAATAGACGATCTGGAAAAACATAAATAAATGAAAAAAAGTAACCCTGTACTAAAGCTATAGGGTTACTTTTTTCATTTATTAAAATTAAACGTTTAATATCTCATAACGGGTTTCTAATATACAGGTGTACAATATTGCATAAAATTAGGATGATTCCCTTTTGTAATTTGATTATACAATTCGCGAATCATTTTTGTAATTGGTCCTTCTTGTCCGTATCCAATCTGTCTTCGATCAATTTCTATAATTGGTTTGATGCCAATTGCTGTTCCAGTAAAAAAGACTTCATCAGCTGAATATAGTTCAGTTCGAGAAACGCTTTGTTCTTTCACTGTCATCCGAAATATAGTTTCTGCTAACATCATTACAGTTTCCCTAGTGATACCTGCTAAAATGTCATCAGAAAGTGGGGGTGTAATTAGTTGATTGTTTCGAACTAAAAATACATTTTCTCCTGGACCTTCACTTACATTTCCTTCCTCAGTTAAAAAAATTGCTTCATCATAACCATTTAAAATAGCCCCGGCAGTTGCTAGTGCCGAATTCATATATCCACCAGTTGTTTTAGCTTGAGGAGGAATCATATTGCTTCCATTTCTTATCCAAGACGAAATGCAAACTTTCAATGATTTTTGTGGTAGATAGTGACTTATCGTTTCATAAATCATCACTCGGTTATATGGATCATTTAAGTCAGGCCTTAGCGTATCTCCACCTTTAAAGCAGATTGGTCGTATATACGTATCCTCCTTTATATTATTTAAACGTAATAATTGTAACGTCCACTCACTTAATTGCGAAGGTGAAAAAGGGATCTCCATATGTATTGACCTGCCTGAGTGGAAAAAACGTAGATAATGTTCATATAATCGAAAAACATATAATTGTTGATGCTCTTCATTCCAAAAAGCTCGAATTCCTTCAAAAAAACCTAATCCGTAGTTAAAACCTTTATTTCTCAAACTAATTGATGTTGTTGATTCTTCAACAAATTGACCTTGGTCAAAAATGTAGGCTATATAAATCACCCTTTATTCTATTTACTTATATAAAAGCTTATTCGGTTTCAAGTAAAGAATGCTTATGAAGGAACGTTAAAGTTAATTAGAAATAGAGTCCAATTAGAATACATATACTGTCAACAAGATGCGGGGCAAAAAGAATGCATCTAAAAATAGCCTTAAATTTGGTTTTTGAAGCTTTTCTCGTTTATAATAATATTAAAATAAGATTAAAAATGAATTAAGAATCTTTAACTAGTATAAGTAAATGATAAAATAAGAGAATATGGAGGGAGTGATACTGTGGAAAAAAAGTGGGAAGTTGCAATTGATTCACTCTCAAAAATAACAGTTTTTTCAAATCCCAACAATGAACCTGTAACAATTTGTGGTGACTCTGATGATTTAAAGTGTATTGGTGTGGGAACCGATGCGGCAGTATTTCAATCATATTTTGTTCCGGAGTATGCATTTAAAGTTTATGCAAAGGATAAAGTACATAAAATTAAAGTTGAAGAAAATATATATCATAAGATCGGTGACTCTCCTTTCTTCTCAAGGTGTTTTGGATCATATGATCAATTCCTTGTTTTAAGTTATGAAGAAGGGAAAACGCTATTTGATTGCCTTTTACTCGGTATTCACGTTCCACAGCAGGTGATTGATGATGTGGAAGCTGCTAGAGAAATTGTTAGACAAAAGGGGCTAAATCCTCGCGATATACATTTGAAAAATATTTTATTACAAAATGGAAGAGCAAAAATACTAGATATCTCAGAGTATAATCAAACTGGGAATGATTTTAGATGGGAGCATTTGAAAAAAGCTTATGACGATTACTATCATTTAATTGATGGTACTAGTGTCCCTTCATGGGTGTTAGAAACAATTCGAAAGTGGTATAACCATCGGAATAAGTATTTTTCATCTTACGAGGAGTTTATGAAAATAGTTTTGAAGCTAACATCGTTTAAAAAATGAAATGACTAGATATCTTCTAGTAAATCAATATGAGTATGTGAATTAAAAAAACTTGATCATAAAAAGTTGTTTGAGGAATGAGTTACATTTAGTAACTCATTTTTTATTATGTGATAGGCAGGGTTGTTATAGTAGTAAGTAGAATGTAAAGATAGAAAGTAAGAGAATTTCATCGTCATCATATGTTTGTGAATGAAGGGGAAATAATTGTACTTACGATTCTGTGAAATATAAATAATATTGTAGAAGAATAAGTAGAACATCTTTGATGAAATATTGGAGGAAAATGTATGTTGAATCAAAAACGAATCAGAGAATATGGTGTGAAAATAGGAAAATTGGAAACTGGTAAACATAATGCAATTACAGATGTTGAAGGAGTTACTGTTGGACATGTTACCTTAAGTGATGGGGATATACAAACAGGTGTAACTGCAATACTACCTCATCAAGGGAATATGTTTAAGGAGAAGTTAATTGCTTCAACAC
Organism: Gottfriedia sp. ABJ_BB2_2; assembly: GCF_055484705.1. Classification (NCBI taxonomy): domain Bacteria; kingdom Bacillati; phylum Bacillota; class Bacilli; order Caryophanales; family Bacillaceae; genus Gottfriedia; species Gottfriedia sp. ABJ_BB2_2. The sequence goes on along the minus strand of NZ_JBVFKR010000001.1, from coordinate 590,419 downwards.
ATATCATTAATGGATTTGGTAAAACAATGGGAACAATTCAAATAAACGAACTTGGTACCATTGAAACACCAATTATTTTAACGAATACACTAAGCATTGGGTCAGCTGCCGATGCATTAATAGAGTATATGCTAGATCATAATCCGGAAATAGGTAGAACGACGGGAACTGTCAATCCAATCGTTTGTGAATGTAATGATATGTTTTTAAATGATGTTAGAGCTAGAAATATTACAAAATATCATGTGCTAGAAGCATTAAACAATACATCAACAAAAGTGAAAGAGGGTACAGTTGGAGCAGGTACTGGAATGCTCTGTTATTCATTAAAAGGTGGAATTGGTACATCTTCAAGACTGATGAATATGGAACATGGGACATATACAATGGGTGTTTTAGTATTATCAAATTTTGGTATATTGAGTGATTTAAAAGTAAATGGAAAGGCTGTAGGAGAAGATTTGAGTAATGCTATCCTTGAATCACGAGAGGAACAAGATAAAGGGTCGATCATAATCATTATTGCAACTGATCTACCGGTATCCGAAAGGCAACTTAACCGAATCATAAAAAGATCTATCACAGGGCTTTCAAGAACGGGTTCTATTATCACAACTGGAAGTGGAGAAGTAGTCATTGGATTTTCGACGGCTACTAAAATACCGCACGAAAAAACACCTCATTGTATTTCAGTTCCAGTAATCCATGAAGAAGATATTGATCTAGCATTTAGAGCGATTGGAGAAGCTACTGAAGAAGCTGTTTTGAACTCTTTAGTAACAGCAACACATGTTGTTGGAAGAGATGGTAATGAAAGACCTGCTTTTAAAGATTTATTATCTACTCACAATGTGCAATTAATATAGTTCAATTACGAATTATACTTCTATTAAAACATTAAAACATAACTAAAGCATATTCAAAAAACCCTTGATACCATTTGGTCCAAGGGTTTTTGTCATTAGGTCAAAATATATTGAATAATTTTAAATATGGAGTTGTTCTAAATTCGTTTTGATCTACACTATCAAAAATATCAGATCTAGGAATTTGTAGTATGTTAGCTGCTTCTTGTTCATCAATATCAAGGTCATGCATGATGTTAGTTATTTTAGAATCTAATTTATATCCCACTTTCTTCAACTCCTTTCATTAATCATAGTTTTGACAAGAAATTTTTATTGAATACAAATTTAAATGATTTGTTACGTTTTCTACATGTCTTTGTAATGAAAGACTATTATTCTAATCATTAAATAGTATTCGTCAATGTGTAAGTTTGAAAGGAAGGTTAAATTAAAAACATAAATTCATTTTAAAAAATTTCTTGGAACTATTTTGGATTGGACACATTTTGAAGGATGCATTAATAAAATAGAATATATTGAATTGAAGGAGGGGTGTAGGATGTTTGAAATCTATAATGTAGCAGTCATTCCACTCATCATAGGGATTGTTGAATTATTCAAAAGAGGCGGGTTACCAGCAAAATACGCTCCATTTGTAAGTGTATTTTTTGGCTTACTTTTTGGAATCTTTTATATAGCAAGTAGTGTAAAAGAAGGAATCGTAGTAGGCTTAATGATTGGATTATCAGCTACTGGACTTTATAGTGGTACAAAAAATGTTATGAATAAACCAGAAGAAAAGTAAGTAAGCAACCAATTAGGTTGCTTTTTTTATTTGGAATTAGTACTTTAACATTAATTTGTTTTAAAACATAGATGATTGTGAAAAAATGATAAGTAGATTACTATTAAATAAAGAAGCGTATTGTTTAAAAAAGGAGTATATTTATGGCTAACAATTTATCACATATTGAAAAGAGTGAACTAACGAAATATATCCCGCCTAAAGGGGAATTTACAAAATTTGCATCTGATGAAGAGTATTTAGAAAAAGGTCAATTGTGGGGACTATTTAATAAGAATCCAAAACATGAATTTTTATTTAAAGGTCAGGATTATCAACGAATCGTAAAAATTGTTGGATATGAGACTTACGGCGTCACTGCTGAGTACCATACAATTATTATTGAATTCGAAGATGGACATTTATCGAGCATTCATCCAGCGTATTTAAAAGAAATGCAGTCTCCTAATTTTAAGAAGGTTTATATTGTTGATGAAAATGCAAATAAAACAACTGAAGTTAAGAGTGAAGATACTAAGCCAAAAGAAACGAAAAGTACGGCAACAACGAAGGCTTCAAAAGCGAAAAAAGAAACGATCACAATCGTTCTTCCAACAGAAAAATCTCATTTCAATGGAACTGTTAAGGAATTTTCAACAAAATACAATCACTTTAATGATAGCGAAGAAGAAATTGTCATTTGGGAAAATGTCATTGTGAAAAGTGATCCTGAATTAACGATTGGAGATGCTTGGTGCTCACTTAGTAAATCCTTGAAAACGGCAGAATTAGAGGTGGGAGTTTCTTATCAATTTGATGGAAAAGTTGTAGATAAAAAATTAAATAAAGAAGTGAAATATAAGCTAAATAATCCTTCAAAAGTTACGAAACTTTCATAAAAAACAACCGCTGTACATTTTTAAGATGTAATCAGCGGTTGTTTTTTTACCTTTATGAAGCTACTTCCTTAGATTCTATTTTTCGTTGTTTTAGAAGGAAAATAGCTAGACCGAATAAAATAATCGAGATGCCAATACCTTGTTGTAAAGAAATGATTTCATCCAAAATAAAGTAAGCCAGGATACATGTTCCGATAGTCTCCCCCAAAATACTCATAGATATGACGGTAGTACTTAGCCACTTTAATAGCCAATTAAAAATGGTTTGACCTAAAATTGTAGCAATGAATGCAATCCCGATAAATGACCACCAAGTTTGTTCTGAATAATTGAAGAAGGGTTCATTGAGTGAAATAGCATAAATACATAAGAATAAAGAGCTACTTGCATATCCGATAATTGAATAAGGTACAAGCGAAAGTGTTTTCCGAAAATGTTGGCCAACAAAGAAATAAGCAGTAATGACACCTGCTGCAATAAAAGCTAAAATATCACCTAACAAAGCTTGGCCGCTAATCTGAAAATCCTGCCAACCAATTACAATACTACCGGCAATTGCAACAACACAACCGAGTATTGCTCCAAAACTAAAGCGTTCCTTAAATAAAAAATAGCCGCCGACCATTGAAAAAAGTGGCTGTAAAGTAACAATCACGGTTGAACTTGCTACAGAAGTGTAATGTAGAGACTCAAACCATAAAGCATAGTGTGTTGCTAAAAATAATCCTGATAATAAGCCGAGACCCCATTGTTTTTTTGACAATGATTTTAATTCCTGTTGATTCTTTTTGCTCCCTATTAAAAAAGGTAAAAGTATCAATGCTGCAAAAAGCATTCGGTAAAAGGCAGTGATCGAGGCAGGTGCGTCTGCTAATTTCACAAAGATTGCAGAAGTAGAAAGTGCAAATACTGCAAAAAATAAAAAAGCATATGATATAAGCGGTGATTTCAAATGATTCCCCCCAGTTTGTATTCGGTTTCAAGTTTACTATTAAATTAGTATAGAATATTTATAGAATTAAAAAAAGTATTAGATTGATTAGTTTGGATACGAACCATATTATGTAATTAATATACAAAAAACCCCTATTACTTGTTTAAGTAATGGGGAGCTTTGCTTTACCAATATTCATGTAAGTAGTTTATGTTTGGAATCATCTTTGAATGACCACGCCAGCTCCAATTGAAACTCTGGATGATACCCAAATGGTCCGCCTGGATTTGGATCCTTATTGATAATTGTATAGGTTCCTGCTGGTGTTGGCGTCAACATTTTACCAACACCAATAGGGTAAGTTTTTAGTAGTTGGCTGCCATCAAAAAGTTTTAACTGATGTCGAGACGTTGATATATGAATCCAAATACCCAAAATCATCAACTCCATTTTTAACTAGTATATGAAGTCAATTAGGCAAGTGTTCAATGATAAATATATAGGTATTAGTATCATTCAATAAAAAAACACCTACTATGAATCAGTAGGCGTTTAATGTTTCATGTAAGAAAAGTTGAAATTGTTAATTTGTGAGGTTTAACTTTTTTAAATAAAGATAAAACCAATATGCTATTGTAAAAGGAATTACATAGGACAAAATCGTCCAATATATGCTCCAACCATTTCCGTAATTTACATTTTCTACAATCAGGTAGCAGTATTCTAAACCTGTTGTAAATAGTGAAAGTAAAATAATCAAAATATAAGGATGTTTGTATTTTTTTATAAAGTAAATTAAATAGCAACCTAATACAGGATAAAGTCCAATATTAAATGGCATCTCGGAAAGTGGGTGATCAAAGGGCTGTACTTTCCAAAGTTCAAAATAAATCCCAATATCATTTATTGTATATGCAAGAAAAGAACCAAATGGAGCGATGAGAACTAAAAGAGTTTTATCTTTAAGGTTTAGATGAAATATAAAAATAATCCAAGGAATCACAAATCCAATGATAAAATTTAATGCCATATGTTCTCATTTCCTTTTTATTTTAGCATTTCCTTTTTTGTATATGTTTAATCTTTTGGGAGCAGTATGCAGTTATTAGAGAAATTGAGATAAACAAAATCTATGAAATGAAATAACCCAAAAAGAAGGATAAGAATAGAATGAAAATTAGACCAGCAACATTACTAGATTTAAAAGAAATCATGTTCATTGAGGAAGAAGTCATAAAAAGCAAAAGTAGGAAGATGATATTAGAAAGTCCATTATTCAAAATAGATGTGTAGTAGGAAGTATTGATGAAAGTATTTGTGGCTTCCTGATATTTCATCATCATTTTTTTGGACAATTTTTTGTTGAGTTAGTCATTGTGAGTCCGAGGAAGAGAAGACGTGGAGTTGCAAAATGCCTATTAAAATATATAGAAGAATACTGTCAAACTAGTAAAATTTTTTCATCAACAAATCAATCAAATCTGCCAATGCAGGAAGTATTTAAAGCATTAGGTTATGTAGAGAGTGGGATTATTCACAATTTGGACGTAGAGGATCCTGAAATTATTTATGTAAGACTAATGAATGAATAAATTGGAAAAAGAAAAAAGTAGATTTGTCAATTTATCTTCTGACTTTGTTGATATATAAACTAGTCAATGAAAAAATTAATATCATGTTGATTTCCACTACAGGATGCTCGCTTTCCGAGGGGCGAGACCTGAGCCTCCTAAAAAGGTAGGCATGCTAAAACCACGACGTCCTGTCGTAACGCATGCATGACCCACATCCTGTGGGCCCCCTGCGGGGTCTCAGCCTTCCCGCACTTCCCACAGGAGTCGATCAACATCCGTTCCAATCAACTTATTCATAAGAAAATGATTTTCGATTTAACTTTCCTCTAACTATTAATTTTAAAAAGATATCATCCTTTACAAAACTTAATAATAAAGTTGAATTCATTTTTTACCATGCGGATTTGTAGACCTGGTATAAGTAACATGATTCTTAGCATTATATTGTTCAATAACCATTTATTTTCCATTTTGACATTTGTATTATTTAACAAATTGAGAAAATAAGTAGATTTGTCTACTTATTTTCTTTTAAATCTCCAATAGGGTATTCAAAATAAGGTTCATCTTGATTTGAGTCTTCGAAGTATTTTGTTCCTTTATAAATAAAACCTACTTTTTCAAGGATTTTTAAGGAGCCAACATTTTTAATGTTTGCAGAAGCCGTGATCAAATGGACGCTACCGTGTTGTTTAGCAAGTTCTAGGCAAGCTTTAACTGCTTCAGTTGCATATCCTTTTCCCCATGAGTTTTTATTGAAATGGTAAATTAATTCTACTGTGTCGAGATTCCCAGATATATTAAAACCTGCTGCACCAATAATATTGCCAGAAATCTTTTCTTCCACAGCATAAACTGATAAACCTGTTTTTTCATGGCATTTACGATATCCGATTATGATTTGAAATAAAAATTCCTCAGTTGTTGAACCACTGCAAAGGGCCATAACATCGTCATCACCCCAAAAGAACTTTGTTGCTTCAAGATGTTCATCTTCAAATGTTCGTATCGATAATCGTTTAGATTCATAAAGTATAGTCATCACAAAAGATCCTTTCAATTTTATTGAAAATATGTATTCCTTTTTAATTATTCATCTAAAGTTATCAAATCTCCTATTATGAGCTATTTTCTATTGTGAAGATTTAGAAATACAGTAAACTTTTAGAAAACTTTTATTGCTTTTATTCTATTAATCTATGTGAAATGAATAGAATATATAAAAACTCCAATTAAACTTGGGGAGGAGAGGGCAGGTTATGGATTTTAAAAAGGAATTCATATTAAAAACAAAAGAAATTTATAAAGAAACAGTATCAGAGAATCATGCCTATACAAAACTTTGTAATAAATTCGAGTCTTATTTTACTGATTTGAAAGTGTCCTTAAAGAAAGAAATAGAAGCAGCTGATGGTGAGTTTGATATATTGATAGATGAATTTGCGTCAACAAAAGTAGTATTTTTCGATAGAGAGCTGGAAATTAAAATTGATGAACCATTAATTGAAGTTCTTGTTAAGTATTTTGATGATATTACGAATGAGAATATAGAAAAAACGATAGATATAATTGAATATAAAGATGGTGCATATAATAGTCAGGTGTTTCAATCTCCAATTACTAGAAATATTATTGATAATTATTTAGCAGTAGCTTTCCGTGAAGACTTAGAAAAAAATGTTTCAAAAAAAAATTTTGAATAACATTAATGATTCGCACAAACTTGATTAAATTTATTAGGGGAGTTAAGTAAGTCATAATTTCCATGAATTAAAAAAATCAAAACAAAAGAGCCTGGATCGCCAAGCTCTTATTTTTTTGAATTAAGATTAAAGTTTCTTTACATTAAACCGTAAAACTGTTTTTAATTTTTCAGGCGGTGTTTTTCGAGCATCAGAAATATAAATTTCCTTATGGGTTTTTTCAAGTCTTTCTAAGTTGTTTTGAGCACAAAATTCTTCCATTTTAGCAAAAGTTGCTGGTTCAAGATCATAGCTTCCATTATGCATAGCTTGGACACATAGTCCTTCTGTTATCGTTTCGAAACAGACCTTATCAATATCCAATTGAGACTTTTTTTCTTTAACACTATTAACGGCAAGCTCAAAAACTTCTTCTGTTACAAAATCCGGTTGTCTAATCATTAGTTTGTAAACGAGATGGTCTTTAATTAAATAGTTCAATTTCCTACCTTGTTCATCTAGATCCCAGAATCCTTCTAATGGAAAAACTGTATATTCATAATATCCATCGGGTGTAAACCCTTTCTTTGGCATCATTCTTACAGCATAGGACAATGAATATAAAGCTTCAATATACTTTGTGAACTGTTCGGAATTCGGGTTACCAGTTCCATTCATTGTGAAATATTTCATCGATGGTACGTCAATAACGGCAGGATCGTTTTTAGGTAAATAAACTTCTTTTAAATGTTTTCTCCATTCAAACTTACTCATTTTAAACCCCTTATTATTTAAAATTAGAAATATGTAAAGATAATAAAAAGGCAATCACAGTTTATGTCATTGCCTTCAAATTCATTAATGATATGTACGGTATACACCAATTACTTTACCTAAAATTGATACTTGTTTTAGTAAAATAGGAAGTAGAGCGTCATTTTCTGGTTGTAGTCTGAAATGATCACTTTCTTTATAGAAGCGTTTAACAGTTGCTTCGCTATCTTCAGTCATTGCTACAACAATTTCGCCATTTTCAGCAGTAAATTGCTTTTTCACAATTACTAGATCTCCATTTAAAATCCCAGCATTCATCATACTGTCACCTTCAACTCGAAGCATGAAAACTTGTTCATTTGCAGGTGCAACACTAGTTGGTAATGGAAAGTATTCTTCAACATTTTCAACTGCAGTAATAGGAATACCGGCAGTAACTTTCCAAATCACAGGAATATTCATAATGTCGCTATATATTTCACTGTAAACAGCTTGAGCTTCATTTACTACTGGGCTACTGTCTCCCAGAATTTCGATAGCACGAGGCTTAGTTGGGTCTCGGCGGATAAATCCTTTTTGTTCTAATCTTTCTAAATGTCCATGTACAGTAGAGCTAGAAGCTAGTCCAACAGCTTCAGCAATTTCTCGAACTGATGGTGGATACCCTTTAACTTTTACTTCATCTTTAATATACTCTAGTATTTCAGCTTGTCTTTTAGATAACTTATTCACGTAAATTTCCCCCTTACCTGTAAAGTAGATAATACGTTCCTCTTTATTTTTTTAATTATATCATGATAGGATAATATATACAAACGTTAGTTCGTTTTTTTCGAAAAGTAGTTTTCATGTTCGTATGGGGGTATCAGCTAATGAATGCAATTATCTATGCAAGAGTAAGTACAGCAAAGGATTCACAAGAAACATCACTACATAGACAAATAGTTGAGCTGTCTGACTTAAGTGAGCGGATGGGAATGTGTATTCTAAAAACAATAAGCGAACAAGCAAGCGGCTATGTTGTGGAAAGAGAAGGTTTAATAGAATTATTTGAAACCATTAAAGAAAATAAAATAGACGCTATACTTATTCAAGATGAAACACGTCTTGGTCGTGGACATGCTAGAATTGCCATTTTACACTTTCTAAAAAAAGAGGGAATTAGACTTTTTACATCTTCTCAAAATGGCGAATTTCAATTAAGTGAAAGTGATGAAATGGTTCTTGAAATATTAAGTATTGTAGAAGAATACCAAAGAAAAATACATAATATGAAAATTAAAAGAGGTATGAGAAAAGCTGTTGAAAATGGTTATAAACCAGAGAGAAACTTAAAAGGTAGCATAAATGGCGGAGGAAGAGAGAAAAAAGAATTGCCAATTACAGAGATTGTTCGCTTACGTCAAAATAATTTAACGTTTGAGGAAATTGCAGCTACTTTAAGAGGATTTGGTTATGATGTCTCTAAAGCAACGGTTAATAGAAGATATAATGAATACATTGATGAAGTATCAAGGATTGAAAGCTAAGCAAATTTATTGTAAGATATGATAATTGAATCGTATCATTCAATGAGAGGAGAAGGTAAGATGGTTTCACCTAAAACTTTAAATAGGATCAATGAATTATCAAAAAAGTCTAAAACTGATGGATTAACTCCAGATGAAAAAATAGAGCAAGAAAAATTAAGAAAAGAATATTTAGCTGATTTTCGTTCTCGTATGGTAGATGAATTAACTTCTATTAAAATAGTAGACGAGAAAGGTAACGATATTACACCTGCAAAGTTAAAAGTTGCAAAAGCAATTCGAAAAAGGAATTTACACTAAGCGGAAATATTTATTTCTGCTTTTTTTCTATTTTATGACAAGAAGTTCTAAAAATTGTTAAAACTAAGTGATAGTTATTGTAATAAATCATACGAAACTATATGATAATATTTATGAATAAACTAAAGGAGCGAAATTTATGTCTACTAATATTGAACAATTAGCAATTAATACGATTCGTACATTATCAATTGATGCGATCGAAAAATCAAATTCAGGTCACCCTGGAATGCCAATGGGTGCTGCACCAATGGCATATGCATTATTTGCAAAATTTATGAATCACAATCCAAAAAATGCAAAATGGTTTAACAGAGACCGATTTGTGTTATCAGCAGGTCATGGTTCAATGTTACTATATAGCATGCTTCATTTATCAGGTTATGAAGTTACAATTGAAGATATTAAAAACTTCCGCCAATGGGGTAGTAACACGCCTGGTCATCCAGAGTTTGGACATACACATGGTGTAGAAGCTACAACTGGTCCTCTTGGACAAGGTATTTCAATGGCAGTGGGTATTGCATTAGCAGAACGTCATTTAGCAGGTACATATAATAAAGAAGATTTAAATGTTGTTGATCATTTTACATATACAATTTGTGGTGATGGAGATTTAATGGAAGGTGTTTCAGCTGAAGCAGCTTCATTAGCTGGTCACTTAGGTTTAGGAAGATTAGTCGTTCTTTACGATTCAAATGATATTTCTTTAGATGGAGAGTTAAATCGCTCATTCTCTGAAAGTGTAGAAGATCGTTATAAAGCCTATGGCTGGCAAGTTATTCGTGTTGAAGATGGAAATAATTTAGATGAGATTAATGCTGCAGTTCAAAAAGCTCAGCAAGAATTATCTCGTCCAACTTTAATTGAAGTTAAAACGACGATTGGTTACGGTTCTCCTAATAAATCAGGTAAATCTAAATCTCATGGTGAGCCACTAGGTAAGGAAGAAACAATTTTAACTAAGCAAGCTTATGCATGGGGATATGAAAATGCATTCCATGTACCAGAAGAAGTTTATGCTCACTTTAATAATGTGATTGTTGAAGCTGGTGCGAAAAAAGAAGCAGAATGGAACGCTACTTTTGCTAAATATGAAGAAAAATATCCAGAACTTGCAGCTCAATTAAAAAATGCAATTGAAGGTAACATTTCAACTAATTTAGAAGATGCACTTCCAAAATATGAATTAGGTAAGAAAATTGCGACTCGTTCTTCATCAGGTGAAGCAATCAACGCAATTGCAAACGTATTACCTAGCTTCTTCGGTGGTTCAGCTGACTTAGCTGGTTCAAACAAAACATATATGAACGGTAAAGGTGACTTTACTAGAGAAAGCTATGATGGTCGTAATATTTGGTTTGGTGTACGTGAATTTGCAATGGGAGCTGCATTAAACGGAATGGCGCTTCACGGTGGACTAAATGTATTTGGTGCTACTTTCTTTGTATTCTCTGATTACTTAAAACCAGCAATTCGTCTTGCTGCTCTAATGAACTTACCTGTAACTTATGTATTCACACATGACAGTATTGCTGTTGGTGAAGATGGACCAACACATGAGCCAGTAGAACAATTAGCTTCATTTAGATCAATGCCAAACATTAATGTTATTCGTCCAGCAGATGGAAACGAAAGTTCAGCTGCATGGAAAATTGCTGTTGAGGCAAAAGACACACCAACAATGTTAGTTCTATCTCGTCAAGATTTACCTGTTTTAGAAGGTACGACATCTGATATTTACGAGAAAGTATCTAAAGGTGCTTATGTAATTTCACCAGCTAAACAAGACAAAGTGGATGTAATTTTAATTGGTGCTGGTAGTGAAGTTCAATTAGCTGTAGGTGCACAAGAAAAATTAGCAGCAGAGGGAATTTCGGCTTCAGTTGTATCAATGCCTTCTATGGATTTATTTGAGAAACAATCTGAAGAATATAAGCAATCAGTTCTTCCAAAAGAAGTTACAAAACGTGTTGCTGTTGAAATGGGTTCTTCATTCGGATGGCATAAATATGTTGGATTTGAAGGAGAAGTACTTGCGATTGATACGTTCGGTGCTTCAGCTCCAGGTGGATTATTAATGGAGAAGTTTGGATTCACTGTAGATCATGTTGTTGAAGCTGCTAAAAAAGTATTAGGCTAATAGGTCAAATAAATTAAAAATGTAAACGAAAAAATAATATTCGACAAAACTAGTTGATATTCTATTCCTTAAAAAGACAAATATTTTAGGTGGAATTTTATATAATTTCCTTACTGATAGTTGTTAGGAGTGGACAAGTTATGCGAGAATATAAAATTTATTTAATAAGTGAACCACTTTCTATAGAATTTTATGGTAGAGAGCATAAAATATATCAACTAGTGAACGAATATTATTACTCGTCAAAAGAACTGAGAAAAATAATTGAAAAACAATTACAATATATTACAGAACCAATACCTTTATTTGAGCTACACACATTTATTCGCAAAAATAATCCTTATCAAATCTACTTTCATGAAGAAACCGGAGAGTATCTTCTAGAACTAGCTGATGGTGCGAAAGCGCAGCTAAAAATGAATCCAGGTGAATTAATTTTGTATGCAAATGGCTGCTTAGATGCTGAAACGATCTTCTTTGAACTCTTAAGGAAATTTCGCTCTACGTTTCTTGCAATAGATGTTAAGGATGAAAGATTCGGTTGGCTACGACCAATTGCGTACCAAAAGTATATTTAATAAGATAAAAATGCATAATGCTCTTGTATAAATAGGTTTGTTTTAGTAAAATTGTTCTAGATGATTTTAAGGAGGAAGCAATAAATATGTGGTTATATATTCTAGTCGGAGTACTAGCATTAGTTGCTGGTGTAGCGATTGGATTTTTCATAGCTCGTCAATATACAATGAACTATCTAAAGAAAAATCCACCAATCAATGAACAAATGTTAAAAGTTATGATGGCACAAATGGGTCAAAAACCTTCACAAAAGAAAATTAATCAAATGATGAAGGCTATGAATAATCAAAAATAATTAGTCTTTATGTATCTAGATCTTATTGCTTTTATTAGAACTTGTGTAAGTAGTTCTAACCTGCGATAATGTCTTATCAATCATACAACTAATCCAAAACCGCTTTTCATTGGAAATAATCCAATGGAGAGTGGTTTTTTAGTTGAATGTAACTAGTTATATTTCACTCCACTTTCCCTGAAGCACAAACATTCCTTTTCACTCTTGAATAGGATGTTTTGAAAAGGGGAGTGAGTAGCTTGAATTGGAAACCAATCATTTTTATTCTCGTATCAGTTGTATTATTGTTTTCTATAATCTTCGGAATAGTGAGCAATAAAGAAGATTCGTCTCGAAATCATGATAAGCAGGAGCAAAAAGTTCCTTCTACTAAATCCATTTATTGGGGAGTGGATTCTGCTTCATATACAACGAACCAATTATTATCTTGTGTGAAAAAAGGTTTTGGAACCCCTGAGATTTGGGGTAGGTATCTTGGCACGAAAGAAGATGTATCTAAGGGAATTACAAAAGAAGAAGCAGCATTTTTGCATTCAAACAAAATGAAAATCTTGTTAATAAATAATCAATTTGTTTCTGCAACAGGTTACAAAAATGGTGTAAAGCAAGCACAAGTCGGGGTGAAGCTAGCAAGGGGTTTAGATGTACCAAAAGGAGTTGCGATTTTTGCAGATATTGAACCAACATATGAAGTCGATGCTGAGTTCATAAAAGGGTATTACGATGAAATGAAAAAGCTTGGATATATTACAGGGATCTATGGTGTTTTTGACAATGAACAAGATTTATCAAAGGCATATAAACAAGCTGCAAAAGAAAATCAAACTTTAGGTATAGAAACGATTTTATGGTCTGCATTTCCACAACGGGGTATAACAACAAAAACAAAGGCACCAGAATTTTCAGCTGGTGGACCAAGTGACTCAAAACTCTTAGGTTGGCAATATGGTATAGAGGCAAGTGAATGTAATATTGATACCAATTTATTTAAAGGTGAATTAATCAAATATCTATGGTAGTTTAACTATCTCTATTAAAATGCACAAGCAGAGAACTGTTTGTGCATTTTAAAAATCCTGAGATTTACAAATATTTTTTATGTTATAATTGACCCTTAACTGTAAAGTATTCATAATATTTGTTAAAATCAAACTATGTGTTCATAACGGGGGTGAGGAAATGTCAGTCTTTAAAGATTTATTATGGTTTTTTAAACAAGAAAAAAGAAGCTATATCTGGGGTATATCTCTATTAATTATTGTAGCATTATTAGAGCTTTTACCTCCGAAGGTTATTGGTTATGTAATCGACGAAATGATAAAAAAATCACTTAGTGGCAAGACATTATTCTTCTGGGTAGGATTAATTTTCGTAAATGGATTACTACTTTATTTATTTCGATTTTTATGGAGAAGATTAATTTTTGGCTCTTCATTAAAATTAGCTAAACAACTTAGAGATAATTTATATCATCATTTTACTAGAATGTCGCCAACTTTTTATCAAAAAAATCGTATTGGAGATTTAATGGCTCATGCAACGAATGATGTTCAGGCCGTTCGTGAAACGGCAGGTGCTGGTATTTTAACTTTCGTTGACTCGATTATACTTGGTGGATCTGTGTTAATTATGATGGCAGTTTCAATTAGTTGGAAACTTACATTAATTAGCCTATTACCGTTACCAATCATGGCCATCTTAACGCAATACTATGGAAAGCTGTTGCATCAACGATTTCATTTAGCGCAAGAGGCTTTTTCAGAATTAAATAATAAAGTACAAGAAAGTATGAGTGGCTTAAAGGTAATAAGAAGCTTAGGTCAAGCTAAAGAAGATATTGGTGCTTTTAAAAATCAAGCAGACATAGTTGTTAAAAACAATATGAAGGTTGCAAGAATTGATGCTTTGTTTGATCCAACCATTATGCTTGTCGTTTCAATTTCATACTTAATTTCAATTGTTTATGGTTCAAGATTAGTCATTTCAGATGACATTACAATTGGACAATTAATCACTTTTGTTACATATTTGGGTATTTTAATTTGGCCAATGCTTGCAATAGGTTGGTTATTCAATATTGTTGAAAGAGGTCGCGCTTCTTATGATCGTATTCGCTCTTTACTAAGTATTGAAGCTGAAATTAAAGATTCTGACCAAGCATTACAAAAACTTGATATGGGCGAAATTCACTATTCAATTGATTCATTTACATATAATGAAGAATCCAATTTTAAGCTAAGTGATATCCATTTTCGTGTAAAAGAAGGTCAAACGATTGGAATTGTTGGAAAAACAGGTCAAGGTAAGACAACATTATTAAAATTATTATTAAGGGAATATGATGTCAACCAAGGAAGAATTTCTGTTGGGGATTTGAATATTAAAAATGTGAGTTTACATGCCTTAAGAGAGCATATTGGATATGTACCTCAAGAACATTTTTTATTTTCGAGTACGGTGAAAGAAAATATTGCTTTTAGTTTTACAAATGCAACGGATGAAGATGTTTATAAAGCTACAGAAATAGCAAATATTCACAATGATATATTAGATTTTCCAGAAGGTTATCAAACAGTGGTTGGAGAACGAGGTGTTTCACTTTCTGGTGGACAAAAACAAAGGATTTCAATTGCTCGATCATTAATTAAAAATCCAAACATTTTAATTTTAGATGATTGTTTATCAGCGGTTGATGCAAAAACAGAAGAGAAGATACTTCGTTCATTAAAAGATGAACGTGATGGCAAAACAACCTTTATTACTTCTCATCGCATGAGTGCTGTTATGCATAGTGATGTAATCATTGTATTAGATGAAGGTAAGATCATTCAGCGTGGTAAACATGAAGAATTAGTTCAAATTGATGGTTGGTATAAGGAAATGTTTGAAAGACAGCAATTGGAAGAACTTGTTTCGCAAGGAGGGAGATAAATGGAACAAGAGATTGATATTTCAAGACAAAAGAAAGACTTATTTCGGTTACTTTCATTTTTAAAAAAATATAAAGTTCTACTTTTCTTCGCATTTGTATTTCTATTCCTTGCAACTGCTTGTGAAATGTATGGGCCAATTTTAGTTAAAAGATTTTTAGACGATCATTTAATGAAACAATACTTTCCAAAAGATACAATTCTTATGCTGTTTTCAGTGTATGTAGTATTAATGATTGGAAAAATTATATTATCTTATCTTCAATTATTAATGTTTCAACAAATTGCGTTTAAAGTAGTTCAAGATATTCGAATGAAGGTTTATGAACATGTTCATTCGTTGGCATTTTCATTCTTTGATAAAACACCAATTGGAAGCATAGTATCTAGAATTACGAACGATACTGAAGCAATCAAGGATTTTTACGTAAGTGTTTTAGCAACATTTATTCAGCAAATTGTCTTTTTAGTGGGTATTATTATTGCGATGTATAGTTTAGATGTAAAACTTGCATCAATTTGTTTAGGTTTAGTGTTTATTGTTTATTTTGTAATCCTCACATACCGAAAGAAGAGTTTTCCGTTTTTTATGGAAACAAGAGGGCAATTAAGTAACTTAAATGCAAAACTGAATGAGCATTTGCAAGGGATGTCTATTATTCAAGCATTTAATCAACAAAAGCGACTTCAAAGTGAATTTGAACATGTTAATGAATCACATTACCAAGCCGGGGTTAAAACAATCCGATTAGATTCACTATTTTTAAGACCAGCAACTGATTTAATTTACACGATTGGTATAATGTTTGTACTAAGCTTTTTTGGGATTGCATCATTCAGTAATCCTGTTGAAATTGGAACTGTTTATGCATTTGTTAGTTATTTAGAAAGATTTTTTGAGCCAATTACGCAAATGATGATGAAGCTTTCGTTATTACAACAAGCAGTAGTTTCTTCTGCAAGG
The DNA here is from genome assembly GCF_055484705.1 of Gottfriedia sp. ABJ_BB2_2. NCBI lineage: Bacteria > Bacillati > Bacillota > Bacilli > Caryophanales > Bacillaceae > Gottfriedia > Gottfriedia sp. ABJ_BB2_2. The sequence continues at coordinate 574,184 of NZ_JBVFKR010000001.1, read as the reverse complement.
GTGTTTGATTTAATGGATGAAGAACAAAAAGCACCAGTTCAAGTAGGATCGAATTCGCCGAAAATAGTAGAAGGTAGCATTGATTTTAAAAATGTTTCTTTTGCATATGATGGTGTTCATAATGTCATTCATGATTTATCTTTTTCTGTTTTACCAGGGCAATCAGTTGCTTTTGTAGGGCACACTGGAAGTGGTAAGTCGACAATTATGAACTTATTATTACGCTTTTATGATGTGAAAGATGGGGAAATAAGCATTGATGATCAAAAGCTATCATCTTTTCAAGAAAGTGAATTGCGTTCAAAAATAGGATTAGTTTTACAAGATCCTTACTTATTTGTTGGGGACATTAAAGGAAATATTTCGATGTATAATGATGCTATTAGCGAAGTTGAGATGAAAGAAGCAGCTGAATTAGTTAGAGCAAATGAATTTATTGAAAAACTACCAAATGGTTATGATGAGGTAGTTGTGGAGCGTGGTTCAACCTTATCTAGTGGTCAGAGACAGTTAATTACTTTTGCTAGAACAATTGCCGCGAAACCAACTATTTTAATTCTTGATGAAGCAACAGCAAACATTGATAGTGAAACTGAAGAAGCGATCCAAACAGCATTAACAGCAATGAGAAAAGGAAGAACGACTGTCATTATTGCTCATCGTCTATCTACGATCCAAGATGTTGATTGTATTTATGTTCTTCATAAAGGTAGAATAGTAGAATCCGGGAACCATCAACAACTGCTTGCTAAACAAGGTTTATATTACAATATGTATTTATTGCAAAATAAAGGGTCACTACAACTAGCCGAGTAAAAGAAAATTTTTTAGATTACTTAGATTTATTTTCATTTAGAAGATGAAGATATGGAACGAATCAGTGAATTAAACAGTGATAGTCGTGCCGGATCTCATCTTGATACAATGAGTGTCGGCTTCTAATCAAAAAACCTTCCAACCATTTAACGGCTGGAAGGTTTTTTCTATCATGCATGATCCACACCATGTGGACCAATAGGCTCAAGTCACTCCCATGGAAAGAGATGTACGTGGAATGGAAATCAACATATTTTTACAGAGCCTATTTTTATATAAAATATAATTTCATAATGAGTACAGTTCCAATCGAACCAAAAACTACGAATATTATATGCAATCTAAGTATTGAAAGAATAATGGCAACAATACCGCCTATTAGACCAACACTCATATTTCCTTTTTCTACAGTTAAAATACCTGGGAAAATTAGTGCACCTAATGCTGCATATGGCACACCTTTTAGCCATGATGTAACCCAGTTTGGAAATTGAACTCGATCTACAATAAAAACAGGGAGTACTCTAGGAATCATAGTGACTAAACACATTCCAAGAACAAGAAGAAATACGATCATTTATTGTCTTCTCCTTTCATTAAAACGATTGCTAATAAACTCGCAATGACTGATGCTAAAATTAGTGACCAGCCCTGACTTAATAGTTTTGAAAATGAATAATTTAATAGCATACTTACAAATACAATCATACAAGCACGCCAATTTGTTCTAACTGCAGGCGTAAGTAATCCAATAAACATAGCATATAATGATATTCCCATGCTTTCACTAATTACTTTAGGAATAAGTGTAGAAAAAACAACTCCTAATAATGTCCCTGAAATCCATGTTACATAAGCAATTGTATGTAAGGTGATTAAGTAAATGGAAGATTGACTACCCGAATTTGTTTTATTACCGAGTGTTGTTACAGCAAAGTTTTCATCGGTTAATGTAATAGATAAATAGATTTTATGCCAAAAAGGTAAATTCTTAAATTGATTGTTAAAAGATAAGCTCATGACGAAGTTCCTAAAATTTAAAATCAGCGTTGCAATATAGATTTGAACTAGACTAACCCCAGCAATATACATTGACAATCCCATAAATTGACTTGCACCTGCATAGACAAGTGCACTAAAAGAAAGGGTGTTTAATATGTCAATCTCAGATTGTTTAGCAATTAATCCAAATGTAAATGCAACTGGTAAATAGCCTATAATTAAAGGAACAGCTGCTAAAAAGCCTTCTTTCATTTCTTTACTACGATTCATTTTTTCAGGTGTACTTTTTGTTTGCTGAAGTAATGTTGACATAAAAATCTCCTTTCATAGAGTTATGGAGTTGATTCATTAAATCCCTACAGTGAAAAGTCATGATGGATAAAAATCAGCGCCTGGTCTATTAAATTATATTTGAACTACTATTCGACAAATATTCTTTTCTTCCTTTTAAAGTATTTAAAATTAACATTATCATATGATTATACTATAATGTTCTTTAGAATGTTTAAATGAGAAAGGGAGTTTGTTAATGGGGGACTTAAATATTGGTATTGCATTTGGAGCAGGATTTCTTTCCTTTATATCTCCTTGCTGTTTACCAATTTATCCAGCGTTTTTATCATATATTACAGGGGTATCTTTAGGTGATTTAAAAAGTGAGAATAGAATACATAAAAGTAAAACGTTATTACATACATTATTCTTTCTATTAGGTTTCTCTATTATTTTTATCGTATTAGGATTTAGTACGTCATTCATTGGTTCGTTTTTTATGCGCTATCAAGATTTTATTCGCCAAATAGGGGCAATATTAATTGTATTTTTAGGACTGGTTGTTACGGGGATCTTTCAACCAAAGTTCTTAATGAATAACCGCCAATTTCAATTTTCCAAACGACCAAGTGGTTATTTAGGAACTATGTTAATTGGTTTGGCCTTTGCAGCAGGTTGGACACCATGTACAGGACCAATTTTAACATCTGTTTTTGCATTAGCTGTAAGTAATCCAAGCTCTAGTTTATTTTATATGCTGGCTTATACACTTGGGTTCTCTATTCCATTTTTTGTCCTTTCATTTTATTTAGGCTCATTAAATTGGATTAAAAAATATTCACACAAAATTGTCGTTTTCGGCGGCTACATTATGATTCTTATGGGGATTATGTTATATTTTGATTGGCTTACAAAAATTACAATTTATTTTACGAGATTTACAGGTGGATTTACTGGGTTTTAATCAATTGAAGTTGAATTGTAATCTGAAAATATATAGGTTATAGTTAAAGTATATTCTGATATTCTCTAATATAGGGGGCTTAGTAGTGGCAAGGATTTTAATCGTAGATGATTCTTTATTCATACGTACGAAAATTGGAGAAGTTGTTAAAAATGCAGGTTATGATGTAATTGGGTTTGCATCAAATGGGGAAGAAGCCGTCACATTTTATTCACAACTAAAACCAGACCTTATGTTACTCGACATCACGATGCCACTAAAAGATGGATTAACTGCACTAAAAGAAATTAAAGAACATCACCATGATGCAAAAATTATCATGTTATCTGCAATGACGCAGGATAATGTAGTAAATGAAGCCCTTCAATATGGTGCATTAGATTTTATTGAAAAGCCGGTACATGATTTACAAATCATAAATGCACTAGAGAGAATATTTAGTCTTCAAGATTGAAATAAAAAGGTAGTGAAGAAATGAGTAAGGATATGAGTATTATTGTAAGTACTGTCATTGCGACTGTTATGGCTTTAGGTGTAATTGTTGTCCGCTTAAAAGCTGCGAAGAAACCAACAAACTTAAAAAAAATAATTTTGCCACCATTTTTTATGAGTACTGGGGCACTGATGTATATCGTTCCACAGTTCAGATTAAATGGTTCTGAAATTCTTGAGGCAATTTGTATTGGTATGTTTTTTTCATTGTTCTTAATTAAAACGTCAAAGTTTGAAATTGTAGATAATGAAATTTATTTAAAAAGATCAAAATCATTTGTATTTATTTTACTTGGTTTACTAATTGTTCGTATAATAATGAAGCTTTATTTAAGTTCAAGTATCGATGTTGGTCAATTGAGTGGAATGTTTTTCCTGCTTGCTTTCTCTATGATTGTTCCATGGCGTTTAGCAATGTATAAATCTTATACAAAAATGAGAAGACAGCTTCCATCTAATACAATTATTACGTAAAAAAAGTGTACCATTAAGGTACACTTTTTATTTTGCTAGTAAATGTTGATACTCAGTAAAATCAATTTCTTTTTTCTTTAAGGTTTTTACTAAAAATGCATGATCCCTTTTAGGGGTTGCTTTAATATAACCTTCAATAATTAAACCTTGTGTAATTTGTGTTGCGTTAGTAATGATGGCTAATTCACCAATCTTACCAGCAATTTTGTCGCGAGCGACATCTCTAAATAATGAAGGAACTGGTTTTACAAGTTCTTCTAAAAGTTCCTTTTGTTCTGTTGACCATAAGTGTCTTGTTTTTTGTAAGTATTCATCTTGCCAATCTAAAATGGATTTGCCATCTTCTTTTGGAAGTCTTTTTAAAAACTTTCTGAACATGAAATATCCACCAATTGACATCATTCCTAATAAGAAAATTGTCCAAATGACAATCATAATTTGCGACCAAACCGAAAACATATGTATCCTCCTTGTTTCCATTAAACAATAAACATAACACTATTATAGTAAGAAAATGAGGGAACTATCAAGCAAGTACGAGTGATTTTGTCAAAAAATGACCAATTTTTTTAGGGTACTAGTTTCATTTTGGGGATTTGATACATATAGTAGAAAAAACAATTAAAAAAGTCGTAGAGGAGGCGAACGATTGTGGAACAGGCGAAATTCTCTTCTCACTTTACTTTTCTGAGTGTTTTATTCTATATGGCAGCATGTTCACTGCTACTAATCTTTCTGTACAAGTTGATCTCTTTACTAGTTGGATCAGGGAATGAGTACACGGGGTATTTACAGATGGGGGTAGTAATTGTTGTATTAATGATTACTGCATATCGCTTAATTAAAAGCGATATCGTAATCAATCAGGATGAAATAGTCATTCACAAAGGATTTGTATCTTTAAAAGTTAAAATTAAGGATATTACTGAAATTAAACAATTAGTTGAGGTTTATGGTAGAAATAAAGAATTAATTACGTTATTAATTCACATTAATGAATCAGTTCAGCCGATTTTACTAACGCTAGAAAATCCTAGAGGATTTATTAAAGAATTATTAAAGCATAGTTCGGAAATTAAATTTGATGAGGAATTAATTATTCTTGTAAATAAAAAAACTAAGTGAAAACGAAGGAAAAGCCAGGTTTCAAATTAGAAACTTGGCTTTTTAGAATCTGTTACTTGCTAACTTCTAGTTTATTTAATTCATTTTCTAAAAGCTTTTGATCGATATTTTCTCCAATACATACTAATCTTTTAGGGAGCTTCATTAATTCCTTTTCATATGTAACCAGTCCATTTGAATATTGGACATTATATAAAAATGGATCATCTTTAAATGATATATAGCCTTTCATACGAAATAAATTACTCGGTGCATTTCTTAGAAAGTCTTCAAAGCGTTGTTTATCATAAGGATTATTTTGTTCATGTGTGTAGGTTTTGATTTTTAATGATGAATTTACATCAAATTTTTCATGATTGATTGGTGTAGCTGAGAAGCTTAGCTTTGTTAAAAATTCATTAGCATTCCCATTTTCAATCATGATGTTTGGATTGATTGATTTTATTTCATTTAATACATTTTCTTTTTCTTTTGTAGATAAATTATGTAAACGATTGATAAATAATAAATTACTATATGAAATTTGTTGAATGAGTAAATATCTAATTGTAGGACTTAATTCATTTTTTGTTAACCAACGTGTTGCATCGATTGTAGATAAAACCCCTTTTATAAAAAGTGATTCTACAGTTTGAGCTGAGGTACACGCATCAATCACATCAATTGTATTTGCGACCCCGGTAGTTTCGATATAAATACAATCCAATTCATTATTTTGTACTAAAGATAAGAGTTGTATTTCAAGTTGATCTTTCATCGTACAACAAACACAGCCGTTTAATAGTTCTTTTAAGCGAACGTCCTCGGAAACTTCATGAGAGTCGATTGAAATTTTACCTATTTCATTCATCACAACTGCTATTTTACGATTATTTGCTAGCTCTGTTTGTAAGCATTGCTTAAGTAATGTTGTTTTACCACTCCCTAAAAAACCTGTTAATATAATGATTTCTGTTTTCTTCAAAAAAATATCTTCCTTTCGAGATAAATATGTCTAAATTATGTCTAAATAGTCGTTACATATATTTCTATTTCAAAGAGATAAATAGTTAGCTTCATCTACTTTATGATACAATAATATACATTACAAAAGTAGGGGGAGCTTAGTAGTAATGAAAAAAAAGAATAATAATCAAACATTCGCCATATCTGTTTTTGTTGGCATTATACTCTTACTAGGAGCATTGTTTTATGTCTCTAAAGTTCAAGATAAAAAAGCAGAAGAATCATATCCTACAATTTCCGGTGTGAATGATGTAAAAGTGGACGGGTTTAATACAAAAGACCAACCAACATTAGGAAATAAAAATGCAAAAATTGAAGTTGTAGAATTTGGTGATTATAAATGTCCAATTTGTGCAGACTGGACGAGAATCGTTTTTCCTGATATTAAATCGGAATATATCGATAAAGGGTTAATTTCTTTTTCCTTTATCAATTATCCTTTTATCGCTAAAGATTCAAATTTAGCGGCACTAGCTTCTGAAGTAGTTTATAGCTACGATAAAGATGCATTCTGGAAATTCCAAGAAGAGATTTATGCAAAGCAAGAGGATGAAACGAAAACTTGGGCAACAAAAGAGAAGTTAACTGAACTTGCAAAATCTGTTATGCCTGATTTAGATGAAGAGAAGTTTAAAAAAGATTTATATAAAAAAGAAGCAATGAATCAAGTATCTAGTGATGTTGCAATCGGTAATCACTTCGGTGTACAAGGTACACCAACTGTTTTTGTAAACGGGAAAGCAACTGCTGATCCAAGCCTAGAGTCAATTAAAGCTGCAATTGATGCAGAATTAAATAAATAATGTAAAAAAAGGTATGCGATTAACGCATACCTTTTTTTACAACTTTTTCTTTACGCGAGCATCAGCGGCTGCAGAACGTTCTTGTGCTTGAATATCATTTTGATCTGCTAACTCCTCTGAATATTCTACATCCAGACCATCTGGCTCAACATATCGGTTAAACTTATTGTTAATATTTTCTTTATTCTTCATTGTTAATGCCCTCCAAAAAATATAAATTTTAATTACATGTCATGATGACTATGTTTTTTCTGTCTCGTATGGTTTTGGTTCTTTACTTTATGAGAACCACTTAATGGTTTTGGTTGTCCACTTTCATTTTCAATTGCACTGTTTCGGCGTACCGATTTGTTTGCCATTATTGTCACCTACCTTCATTAATAGCTTTAGTTCTAATTGAAAAAATATGCTACTATGTAAAATTTACTAATTTTAAAATTGAAAGCGTTTTAATCAATTTTACTTATAATTTTCAATAACAAATTTCATATATATAAAATACATATAACAAAGGGGGAGAGTAGGTTTCTTATTATGAGCTTCACATTGCTTTTCATAACTGTAAACATGGAACGCAATATCATGAATTAAATGTAAAAATAGCGACAATCAATTATTTGAAGAAATATTGAATAGCCTATAATAATAGAATATTAGTTCAAAACTTTTGTTTGTCTGACTCTTTTTATGTATGAAACAAGTGATTTGACCAATACTAGTAGTAGTCAAAATGAAAGAGGAGACTGATTATGCAAGCTTTAACTATTTGTCTCATTTATTCCGGTATTATCGTACTCTATTTTTTGATTAGAAAACTTCAATATAATAAGAGGCAAAAAAATGTAGTTAATTTTTACCAATACTATAATCGAAAAAATAATGAAGTTAATAAGGATACAAAAGGAAATGGGGAGATTATATATCTAATTCCACCAAAATCGATGGATAAGAAAATATTCCCACGTCATAAAGATGACGCAGAGTAATTTTTTGTTTATTCTTGTGATAAAATAATAATGAAAACATAACAAGCAATCTCATTTAGTGAAATTGCTTGTTTTTTTATGTCTTATTGTCTTTTCTTCGTTTTTTTATTGTTTAATTTATAATCTGCTGAAAGTGGCTCTTGTGCAGTTTCTTCATTAAAACCAGCTGCTTTTCCTTGTTCGATTGAGGCAGACATACCACTACCAACATTATTCTTACGTCTCGACATCATAATCCCTCCTTTTACAAATATTAGTGTTACCTATTTTTAATCTAATACGCGAAATTTGTCATTGATAATTGGTCATAAGTTTTACTTATTAGAAATGATAAGTTACTTGTTATTTACTTATGATATACATTGTAATAAGATATTATTGTAAGGTATTGAAAAGTTTGGATATAAAATAAATTCAGACATTTTATGCTTAATAGGGGGAAGAAACATGGGGAAAAATGACGTTTTTCAATCACGTTCGACTTTTAATGCGAACGGCAAAACTTATCATTATTATCGCTTAAAAGCAATTGAGGAAGCTGGAGTTGCCAAAATTGGCAAGTTACCTTATTCAATTAAGGTATTATTAGAGTCAGTTCTTCGTCAAGTAGATGGCAGAGTAATTAAAAAAGAGCATGTTGAAAACTTAGCAAAATGGGGAACTAATGAATTACAAGATGTTGATGTTCCTTTCAAACCTTCACGAGTAATATTACAAGACTTTACTGGTGTTCCTGCTGTTGTAGACTTAGCTTCTTTAAGAAAAGCTATGGCAGATATGGGTGGAGACCCTGAAGTAATTAATCCTGAAATTCCAGTTGACCTTGTTATTGACCATTCGGTAATGGTAGATAAAGCTGGTACGATGGATTCACTAGATTTTAATATGGATTTAGAATTCTCACGTAACGAAGAGCGTTACCAATTCTTAAGCTGGGCTCAAAAAGCATTCAATAACTACCGTGCAGTGCCACCAGCAACAGGTATCGTTCACCAAGTAAACTTAGAGTATTTAGCAAATGTTGTTCATGCTCTTCAAAATGAAGATGGAGAAATGGTTGCATTCCCAGATACATTAGTAGGTACTGACTCTCATACAACTATGATCAATGGTATCGGTGTATTAGGTTGGGGTGTAGGTGGTATTGAAGCTGAAGCAGGGATGTTAGGTCAACCATCATATTTCCCAGTACCAGAAGTAATTGGTGTTAAATTAACTGGTTCTCTTCCAAGTGGTACTACTGCTACGGATGTAGCTTTAAAAGTTACTGAAGTTTTACGTAAAAAAGGTGTAGTAAATAAATTTGTTGAATTCTTTGGACCAGGTTTACAAAGCATGCCTTTAGCAGACCGTGCTACAATTGCAAATATGGCTCCTGAATATGGAGCAACATGTGGTTTCTTCCCAGTTGATGGTGAAGCATTAAACTACTTACGTTTAACAGGTCGTCCAGAAGAGCAAGTTGAATTAGTTGAAGCATACTGCAAAGCAAATGACTTATTCTATACTCCTGATTTAGAGGATCCAACTTTCACTTCATTAGTAGAAATTAATCTTTCTGAAATTGAAACAAATCTTTCTGGTCCAAAACGTCCACAAGATTTAATTCCACTTTCTGAAATGAAAAAAGCATTCCAAGAAGCAGTTTCTGCTCCAGTGGGTAATGCAGGTTTCGGTTTAACGAAAGATGCTTTAGATAAAGAAGTATCTGTTACATTCGATAATGGAACTGAAACAACATTTAAAACTGGTGCAGTAGCAATTGCAGCGATTACAAGCTGTACAAATACATCAAATCCTTACGTAATGTTAGGTGCTGGTTTAGTTGCGAAAAAAGCTGTAGAAAAAGGATTAACAGTTCCTGCTTATGTAAAAACTTCATTAGCTCCGGGTTCAAAAGTAGTTAGTGGGTATTTACAAGAGGCTGGCTTAATTCCTTTCATGAACCAATTAGGATTTAACATTGTTGGTTATGGTTGTACTACATGTATCGGTAACTCTGGTCCATTAGCTCCAGAAATGGAAGCAGCGATTGCTGACAACGATATGTTAGTAACATCAGTTCTTTCAGGTAACCGTAACTTTGAAGGACGTATTCATCCTCAAGTTAAAGGTAACTACTTAGCTTCACCACCATTAGTAGTTGCTTACGCATTAGCTGGAAATGTAAATATTGACTTCTCTGTTGAGCCAATCGGACAAGATCAAGATGGAAATGATGTATTCTTAAAAGATATCTGGCCAACATCTGCTGAAGTTCAAGAAGTTGTAGCTTCAACTGTTACTCCTGAATTATTCAAGAAAGAATATGAAAGAGTATTTGAAGATAACAAACGTTGGAACGAAATTCAAACAACAGATGATTCTCTATACAAATGGGATTCTGAATCAACTTATATTGCAAATCCACCATTCTTTGAAGGATTATCAAAAGAACCAGGTGTAGTTAAACCATTAGCTGGATTAAAAATTATTGGTAAATTTGGTGATTCAGTTACAACTGACCATATTTCACCAGCTGGATCAATTGGTAAAACAACTCCTGCAGGTCTTTACCTACAAAGCAAGGGTGTAAATCCAATTGACTTTAACTCATATGGTTCACGTCGTGGTAACCATGATGTAATGATGCGTGGTACATTCGCAAATATCCGTATCCGTAATCAAATTGCACCAGGTACAGAAGGTGGATACACAACTTACTGGCCAACTAATGAAGTGATGTCAATTTATGATGCAGCAATGCGTTATAAAGAAGATGGAACTGGTTTAATGATTTTAGCAGGAAATGATTATGGTATGGGAAGTTCACGTGACTGGGCAGCAAAAGGAACAAACTTATTAGGAATTAAAACTGTTCTAGCTGAAAGCTTTGAGCGTATCCACCGTAGTAATCTTGTATTAATGGGTGTTTTACCTCTTCAATTTAAAGATGGCGAAAATGCTGCAACTTACGAATTAACTGGAAAAGAATTATTTGCAGTTAACGTAGATGAAAATGTTAAGCCTCGTGATCTTGTAAAAGTAACAGCTACAAGAGAAGATGGAACAACTGTAGAATTTGATGTAGTAGCTCGCTTCGATAGTGAAGTTGAAATTGACTACTACCGTCATGGTGGTATTCTTCAAATGGTACTACGTGACAAATTAAATGGTTCTAAAGTAGCTCACTAATCATCACCGTAAAAAGCACAGTCTAAATGACTGTGCTTTTTTGTATGATTATCATGATAAATGGCAGGATAACGGAATGAAACTGCTTTTTGAAATTTGTTTTTTCAATAATTTATGGTTAAATAGAGTTAGTTCATTAAAAGGGTGATTATAATCATGAAAAAAATCATACCATTACTTCTATTGGTGATAGCTTTAGGATATTCAATTTTCCAGTTAACTGAAAAAAAGCAAGAAGAGAAGAAAGTAAGTAAAAATGATTCTTATATTGCATCAATTCAAAAGATGGGTGTTCAAGTTGGGCAACAGGCACCAGATATTGAGCTTATGACATTGGATCAAAAGAAAGTGAAACTATCTTCGTATAAAGGGAAAAAGGTCATTTTAAATTATTGGGCAACTTGGTGTCCGCCATGTCAGGATGAAATTCCAGTTCTTGAAAAGTTTTATCAGAAAAATAAAAATGATATTGTTATTTTAGGAGTAGCTGATTTTATTGGTGAAAAAAAGGATCTTAACTTTGTAAACAACTTCGTTAAAAAAAATAATATGCATTATCAAATATTACTTGATGAAACAGGCGATAATTTTCGAAAATACGGTGTTATTTCAATACCAACTACATTTTTTATCAATCCAAATGGTGAAGTAATTTATAAGCAAATTGGTCCGTTAACTGAAAAACAATTAAATCAATTTCTAAAATAACAAAATTCAATTGACTAAAATGTAAGAAAACTCTTTTTTTTGGCAATACTATCTAAAAAGAAGAGGTGATTAATTTGCGTAAGAAAAGACATAAATCGTTTCAAGAATTAATTTTAGAAAATAAAAACTCTCTGTTAAATGATCAAGAAGCATTAAATAAAATATATGACAGACTTGAAGAACGCCTTGAAAGAAAGGCCAAAGCAGAGTAATGAAATAGAGTACTTAAAAGTAGAGAAGGGGGACCTTCTCTTTTTTATTTTCTGTCTTCACATCTATTTCATTTTTCTAATTTTTATTACGATGATTTTTTGTTTGTAAGTACATATTTAGAGTAAGAAAACTCATACTATCGCTAGGAGGCGATTATAATGGGAAATCCTAAAAAACATCCTCAAGACTTTGTTCCGAATCATATCGGAACACAAAAAAAAGCTGCAGGTGGAAATAAAGGAAAGCAAATGCAGTACAAAGACCCTACTGGGAAACAACCTATTGTTGATAACGGCTAATTTAAAAAATAGAAAATAATTGGAGGGATTTTATCATGGAATTTAAACCGAATCCAGATGATCGTAGTGATAACGCAAACAAAATCCAAAATGCAATTAACAACACAAGAGAAAATATGAAAGAAGCAGAAGCTTCAATGAAATTTGGAAATGAACAAGATCGTCAAAATGTGTTAGCCAAAAATGAACGTCGTGAGGAAGCATTAGCTGCCCTGCAAAGTGAATTAAAGGACGAGCAAGCATTTAATGACGCGAATGATTAATTAAAAAATGCTAGGTATTATGAGTATGTCTCATTGATACCTAGCATTTATTTATCCTCTTTTGACAATATTAAAATTTGCTTGAAGTAATTCCCAATTTTGAATGAATGGAAGGCCAAGTTTCCAATAAGAAATTCCTCTAATATTTTCTTCTTTTATTAAATTAAATTTGGCTTGTATTGATCTAGCATCCTCAAACCATACTTCATGTCTTTGACCATTTGACTCTGTATAGCGGAAATAAGGAGCTCTTGCTTTTGTATCATAAAATATCTCGTTTGTCATTTGAATGGCTAGATTCGTTGCTCCTTCTGCACTAAGGGCTTTCGCCATAGTTCCTTGTTTAAATGGAACTTTCCAATCAAATCCATATAAATTTTGTCCCATCATTATTTTTGCAGGGTTAATGACTGTTTTTGCATAATTAATAACCTTACGGACTTGATCAATCGGAGAAACCGCCATTGGTGGTCCGCCTTGCCAGCCCCAGTCATATGTCATGATGACGACAAAATCGACAACTTTTCCTATTCCAGCATAATCATGAGCTTCATAATATCTACCTTTTTGATTTGAACTCGTTTTAGGAACTAAGGTTGCACTCAGTATTATCCCCTGAGGTAGTCTTGATTTTAATTTTGATAAAAAATTAATGTAAGCCACTCGATCTGTTGCAGCTACATCTTCAAAGTCAACATTAACATCTCTAAAGCCGTATTTATTACTTGTAGCAATAATGTTATTAATTAGAGTATCTTGAACTGCCTGACTTTGTAATATGTCTGTTGCAAGGCTTGTAGAAAAGTTTCCTGCTTCTAAATTAGAAACAACCATCATATAAATATTTCGGTTTTCTTTCACGATTTGAGGGATGTTACCAATTGGCGGTTCAGTTAAAGTCCCATCTCGTTTCGCATCAAAACTAAAATGCGCTAAGTATGTTAAAAATTTACCTTCATTCCGAGCAGCTTCTTCTAAAGCAGGTCTAATTGGATTAGATGTAGGTTGTAAATAGCCAATTGATTCAACATTTCTCTTTTTTCTAGGGGGTAAGTTTAATTTTTGTCCAACATGTAAGGTTGCATACGGACTGATGCCACTATACGTTGCAATTTGATTACCTCTCACACCATACGTTAAGCCAAGCTCATATAAATTATCTCCAGGTTGAACAAAATATTCATTCCCAGTAGTAGGTACAATTAGCGCTTGACCTTTAATTATTTTATAAGGGGCTGTTAAGGCATTCGAATTAATTAGTGCTTGCCTTTCAACACCATAAAAATCGGCAATACTCATAACAGTCTCGCCGCTTTTAACGACATGAATTTGCATTTCGTCTATCTCCTTTCACAGGAATGATGGATTACGCTATTAAAAATTATATGCCGGTTTTATTGAATTAGAAGAGGGGGACAAAAAAACAAGGTTAAGGGATGAAGTAAAAAGAAAAACCTGGCCAATTGACCAGGTTTTTAACGAGCTTATTTTTTCGTTTCGTTATTTTCATTTTGTGGAAGTGGGAACTGAATAATATTTGAATCACTACCAGAAACAGTAGGAAGCTTACCATCCCATTTTTCTGCTTTCTTATATTCGATTAATTCTTTTGTAAGTGATTGTTGAAGGACTTTATTTGATTTTGCTTGACCTTGGGCACGAATAAGCTGGGAATCAGCGTCTGCTTGCGCTTCTACTTTCTTCTTTTGAGCTTCTATTTTTGCAGTTTCTAATTCGATTTTCATACGATCGTTTACCTGTGCTGCTTGAACACGTGCATCAATTGCTTCCTGTGTTTTTTCATCTGGTTTTGGTGTACCTAATGTCAGATTCTCTACAAAGAAGCCAAGGACCTTTACATCGTCCTTATATAGCGTTTCAATATCTGCAGATGCATTACTTGATTTCTCACCATATAACTGTAGAACAGTATATTTAGAAACTGCAATTCGAGCGGCATCCTGAAGTCTTTTCTTTAAATATGTATCTTCTATTTCTTCAATCGCAATTGGTCCAAATTCATTAAACATTGATACAACCTTCGATGGATCAATTTTATATGTATAGGATAAGTCCATTTCAATACGTTTTCCATCAGAAGTAGCTAGTGCAACATCTTTATATTCAACTGTACGTAAACGAATCGGGTATTCAGTGACCTTATCGAATAATCCTACAAAATTCCATCCTTGTGATAATGTATTTTTTTGTATCCCTCCATTAGGAGAATAAACGACCCCTACATAACCAGGTGTTATTTTTTCAATAAATAAAGCAGGTATTGCAACTGCAGAAAGAAGTGCAATTCCAGCGATAATCCCACCTATTACTTTTCTCGTGAAGAATGACTTTTTTTGCTCTACTGGTTGAACATTCATTCTTTTTTTTCCTCCTTGTCCTTTAATATGTTTTTAACTTTTACTGACTTTTCTCCTATTTTTTGAAAAGTAGGAGATAGGATGAGCCATATACCTAATAAAAAAAGAAGGATGATCAAGACTGAACCAATTATAACTTTCAAGAATGAAACCTCCTTTACCGTTAGTTATATTATATCACCTACGGTTTACACGAGGTTTAAAAATAGAACAAAAATGTATTTTTTGGTAAAGTATTCTATAGAAGAATATGAGGTGAGTATGGTGTTAATTTCGGAAAAAAAGGTTGAAGTTAGATATGCAGAAACAGATGCAATGGGTGTCGTTTATCACGCAAATTATTTAGTATGGTTTGAAATTGGACGTACTGCCCTAATAAAAGAACTAGGATTTAATTATGCGGACATGGAAGCACAAGGGGTGATTTCTCCTGTAATTGATTTGAATGTATCGTATAAAAAAAGTTTACGCTATGGTCAAAGTCCGACGATTAAAACAAAAATCAAATCATTAAGTCCACTCAAAGTTATATATGACTATGAGATTTTAAATGAAGAAGGCGAAATTTGTTGTATCGGAAGCTCTACACATGTTTTAGTAGCAAAGGATACATTCAGACCAATCAAATTTAAAAAATCCTTCCCTGACTGGTATGAAGCATACGAAAAGGCGATGGTATAAACTAAAAAAGGTAGAAGGGTTTTTCCTTCTGCCTTTTTTAGTTTGATGAGAAAGCAAAAAAAGATGATCAGACTGCAAGATAACGCTTGTCTTTCAAGGCGTAAAGCCTGATGAGGAGCTTAGTTACCTTAGACGGTAATGAGCACCACAGACTGGCGAAACAACGAAGAAAGCGAGCGTTTGTCAGGTAGTCTCAAGGTAGGAGGTTTTTTCCTTCTACCTTTTATTTTACAGAACACTCATGCTTCTATTAGGAACGCATCTTCATCGTCATCCCTTATTAAATACTCTTGCTTATTAAGCGATACTGTGGCTTGACTACTTTCGAATAGTAAAATAACAGCTGTAATGAGATGCATAATCCATGCTAAAGGTGAAATGTATTCAATAAAAAGAGTAATTAATCCTGCAATGGAGCCAATCGTAAATTGGCCATGACTTCTAGCAAGGTATAATGTGATCAAGTAAACAATTCCTAAAATGAGTGGAAGAATATTAGCAGTAATTAATACAAGAAAGCGGCCAAAAATCGGCATTCCAAAAAATAATTCAAACCCGAATGAACACCATTTTAATGCGGAAAAGTAAACAAACGGATGATATTTCATGATAGCCTCCTACTGAACTGCAATAGCCCTTCATTAGAATATAATCTACATAATGAACATTGATAAAACTAGTATATTTTCCCAATGTGTATGAACAGAGAACAATAAAAAACCTTACTCATTTGTAAGGTTTTTAAAACGTTGTATGTCTATTTCTTTTTACTCAAAAAAGATACTTTTGGTTCAGTTTTATTGATAATTCTTGTAATATTTGCACGATGACGATATACAACAAAGATTGTCAATACAATCATGATAATAAATAATACTCGATCACCAACGAAGTATGCTCCAATTGTACCTACAATCGCAGATAACATTGAAGTCAGTGAAACATATTTTGTAATTTTTAAGCAAGAGATAAAGAAAATTAAAAGTGCTAGAAACAATATAGGTGATGCAAATAATAATAATCCAGCTGATGTAGCAACTGCTTTCCCACCTCTAAAACCTGCGAAAATAGGATACATATGCCCTATAACAGCAAATAAACCGACTAATAATGGACTAAACCACTCAGGACCAGAATAGTGAAATAAAACTGGTAATGATGCTGCTAACGTACCTTTTAATATATCTCCAAGTGTTACGATAATTCCAGCTTTTTTACCTAATGTACGAAATGTATTCGTACCGCCTAAATTCCCACTACCATGTTGGCGAATATCTACTCCGTAAAAGGATTTTCCTATCACCAATCCAAACGGAATTGAGCCTATTAAATAGGCTAGTACAATAATGAACAAGCTCATTTTCTAGCTCCTTTACAAACGTAATAATATAAGTGCATTATCCCTTCATTTTATCACATGTTGAAATGAATAAATAGATTTTTGAAATGGTCGTTAATAAATCTTTTTCAAAGGCTTCTATTCGAAATGATTCAAATAATTATGATAACATGGTAATATATCTCAAAATAAAAATGGAAGTGAAACTAAATGAGCTCAACTGTTTTATTAATAGAAGATGAAAAAAGGTTAAGGGAAATCGTAAAAGATTATTTTCATAATGAAGATTTTATTGTGATTGAGGCAGCTGATGGTGAAGAAGGAATCAAAAAATTTGATGAACATGAAATTGATTTAATCATTTTAGATCTGATGCTACCAAAAATAGATGGTTTAGATGTGTGTAAGTATATAAGAGAGAAATCGAACATTCCAATCATTATGTTAACAGCTAGATCTGAGGAAGAAGATCAATTACTAGGGTTTGAAATGGGAACCGACGAATATGTCACAAAACCCTTTAGTCCAAAAATACTTGTTGCAAAGGCAAAAAGTGTTCTAAGACGAACGTTGGAAATGAAAGAGGAAGATTCTGATGCAAAAACGATTTGTGGAATCACGATCAATACCTCATCAAGATTAGCTTATATAAATGGAGAACAACTTCATTTAACTCATAAGGAATTCGAATTATTAGTGTATTTAATTGAAAATAAAGGCATTGTTCTAACGAGAGACCAATTATTAAATAGTATTTGGGGCTTCGATTATGTTGGTGATGGACGAACAGTAGATACACATATAAAAAAACTTCGTCACAAATTAGGAGAGAAAGCAAAACATATTACAACCGTCATACGAGTTGGCTATAAGTTTGAGGAGTAATCGATGAAAAAGAGTATCGTAAGTAAACTTTTTTTATCAATAACCGTTTTGTTAATTGTGTTTTTAATGATTGTGTTTGTTGGACAATCTGTTTTTCTACAAGGTTTTTATACAAAAAGGAAAATTGATATTGTTTCTGCAGAATTGAAGGATTTTGTTCATGCATATGAAAAAGGAAATTTATCTGACTTACAGTTTCAAAATGAATTAACTAGATTTTTTACCAAATATAATACTTCTTTGGCGGTATTAGATCGTAAAGGTGTTTTAAAAGCTGAGAATAATTTTGATTTAACAGTTCAGACAACCTCAGGTAAAAAAGTATATGTACCATTAAATAATTTATTGTATTCTGATCAGATTGAAGAAATCCTAAGTTTGAGAATAAAAGAAAACGAGAATATCGTCATACGCGGATACATACAAGATGACTATTTTATTCCAATGTATATTAAAACAAAGTTTGGTGAATGGAAGGAAGAGAATCCATCAGCTAATCCTGTGAATTTGTCAACTCAAGATAATAATCTGGATGATTTCATTAATATTGAAATAAAAGGTAAAGTAGTTGATTTACACCTACCTTTAGCAAATCAATATTCTTATTCAGCTCAAATGAACTCGTTAATGCAAGCAATCACAGAATGGACAAAGAGTAATGAAGACTTTTCTAATTATACGAAAAAAGATTTTCCAATTACCTTTAATTATTTAGATAAGGTGAATGGATTAGACAATAAAGTCTTGATTTATCCTTTAAAAAATGAGCAAGGATACAATGAAGTCATATTTGCGATGACATCACTTCAGCCTGTTAACGAGGCGATGTATGTATTAAAAGATTTTTATTTATACGCGTTTATGGTTGGTTTATTACTAATTATCGTCGTTTCATTTTATTACTCGAAGGTCATTACAAAACCATTGCTAAAATTGAATGCTGTTACGAATCAATTAGCGAAGTTAAATTTTAATGAGAAAATAAAAATTCAGTCAGAAGATGAGATTGGGGAACTGTCAAAATCAATTAACACATTATCTGAAAATCTTGCATCTACAATCGATAATCTACAACAGGCAAATGAAAGATTAATAAAAGATATTGAAAAAGAAAAACAGCTTGAAGAAATTAGAAAAGAATTTATTAGTGGTGTATCCCATGAACTTAAAACGCCGCTAAGCATTGTACAAAGTTATGCAGAAGGTTTAAAAGATGGATTAAACATTGAGAAAAATGGTTATTATGCAGATGTAATACTCGAAGAAGTAGATCGTATGAATGATTTAGTGGTAGATATGTTAGAACTATCAAAACTTCAATCAGGTACTTACAAGCTGAAAAGTGAACCTTTCTTAATAGTAGACTCTGTCGAGAATGTGATAAATAGAATCTTTGATCATAAAACAACAGATAATGGATGTAGACTTATTTCTAATGTAGAAGAAGATATAGCTGTTAGTGGTGAAAAAAGAAGAATTGAGCAAGTACTGATTAATATCCTTTCAAATGCAATCAATTATGGTAAACCTGGAAGTGATATTATTGTGAACTTAAAAGATGAACATGATCGAGTAAACATCTCTATTTTTAATGAAGGTAATCAAATCCCAGCTGATAAGATCGATAAAATTTGGGATCGTTTTTATCGAATTGATGAATCTAGAAATAGACAAAGCGGTGGAACAGGTTTAGGTTTAGCCATCGTTAAAACAATTGTAGATTTACATCATTCAAAAATTAACGTCCATAATAAAGAAAATGGAGTGGAATTTTCATTTTTTCTAAAAAAATTCCAAAATACATTAAAAAGTTCACAGTAAATACACATTGCTAGGGTAAATTAATATCAAGATAATTTATTACATATTGGAGGCAATAAAATATGGGATATTATGATGAAACAGATTTAAGAAATGAAAATAATGATCATCAAAACAATCATAAACGATATAATAAGGGCAGAAGAGGCGGATCACACGTATTAACTGGTTTTATTGGTGCTGTAATTGGAGCAGTGACGATTTCACTTGTTTCGCCAAATTTAATTAATACGACAAATGATTCGGAAATCGGTAATGAAAACCAAACTCCAGCACAAGTAATTAACGTGTCACGTGAAGATGTTACTTCAACAATTCAAACTGCTCGTAAATTTGTTGTGGGTGTTAATAATTATCAATCTTCTAATCCTTTCTCTATGGACACTCAGGAGGCTGGTTCTGGCTCAGGGGTAATCTATAAAAAGGTAGGAAATAAAGCATTAGTTGCGACAAATAACCATGTTGTGTCAGGAGCAAAACAATTAAAAGTTAAAATGGCAGATGGTAAATTAGTAGATGCAAAACTAGTTGGAACTGATGAATTATTAGATCTAGCAGTCGTAGCAATTGATGCAAAATATGTAACAAATGTTGCTAATTTAGGAGATTCTGAAAAAATAAATGTAGGTGAAACTGCAATTGCAATCGGGAATCCACTTGGGTTTTTAGAAAGCACTGTAACACAAGGTATTGTAAGTAGTAAAGCCCGTGAAATCCCACAAGATATTGATGGTGATGGAGTTGCAGATTATCAAACACAAGTTATTCAAACAGATGCAGCGATTAATCCAGGTAATAGTGGTGGCGCGTTAATTAATGCTAAGGGTGAATTAATCGGTATTAACTCGAGTAAAATAGCAGAGCAATCAGTAGAAGGGATTGGATTTGCAATTCCAATTAATATTGCAAAACCGGTTTTTGACCAACTAGAGAAATTTGGTGAAGTAACACGTCCAGTAATGGGTGTTGGTTTAAAAGCTTTAGAAGAAATTCCACAATTTAATATTGAAGAATCTCTAAAATTACCTGAATCTGTTACAAAGGGTGCGGTAGTTACACATGTGGACCCAGGTACTCCTGCAGCGAAGGTAGGTTTACAACAATTAGACGTTATTGTTGAATTAGATGACCAACCTATTGAAGATGTGATTGAAATTAGAGAATACCTATATTCTCATAAAAAAGTCGGCGATAAATTAAAAGTAACATTCTATCGTGATGGTAAAAAACAAGATATAACGTTAACATTAGCATCAAGTAATTGACAGGTAATTTTTTACAAAATAAGATGAATATATAACCAATAAGCGAAGAGATTGCTCTTTTCGCTTATTTATGTAAATGAAAGGGTGATTTGTTAATGAGTAAATACCCATCAAGAGAAGAAATAGGCCAAATTCTAAAAAACAGTAAAGTAATTGCAGTTGTTGGACTTTCAGCGGATTCATCTAAAACGTCTTATATGGTAAGTAAAGCAATGCAAGACGCTGGATATAAAATTATTCCAGTCAATCCTACTGTTGACACTGTTTTAGGAGAAAAAGCAGTACCAAGTTTATTAGATCTTAAAGAAAAAGTAGATATTGTAAATGTTTTTAGAAGACCAGAGCATTTATTGCCAGTTGCACAGGATTTTCTAAAAATTGATTGTGATGTCTTTTTTGCTCAGCTAGGCATAGAAAATGAAGAAGCTTATGACCTACTTAAAGCAAATGGAAAAACAGTTATTATGAATCGTTGTATTAAAGTAGAACATGCTATGACAAGATAGAACGAAAACTCACTTTTCAGACAGTCTGAATATCTGTTTTTTACTTTGTCTAAGAAACTCACTGTACCCCAGTGAGTTTTTAGTTTCTAAAGAGAAAATACGATAAAATTAGAAAGATTAAAAAATTTTAACTTTTTAGAAAAATAACGATAAAAAAAGGACAATTTAACTATTTTTTTCTTCAACGACTTGTAAGTTGGCGAAAAAACCATTAACATGAACGATTAGAAGAAACATTTTAATCCGGTATATGATATAATGGAACGGATGTTCTTATGTAAGGTGTAATATTGAAAGGAGAAATGGTGTTGGCAAAGAATGAAACAGCATATAACGAAGATGCGATACAGGTACTGGAAGGTTTAGAAGCAGTACGTAAACGTCCAGGAATGTACATTGGTAGCACAGATAGTAGAGGTCTACACCATTTAGTTTACGAAATCGTAGATAATTCCGTTGATGAAGCGTTAGCTGGTCACGGAACTCAAATAGATGTGATTATACATAAAGATAATAGCTTAACTGTGAGAGACCATGGTCGAGGAATGCCAACTGGAATGCATAAAATGGGCAAGCCTACTCCTGAAGTCATTTTAACTGTTCTGCATGCAGGTGGAAAATTTGGACAAGGCGGCTATAAAACAAGTGGTGGTTTACACGGAGTTGGTGCATCAGTTGTAAATGCATTATCAGAGTGGCTTGTTGTAGAAATCCATCGTGATGGATCTATTTTCAAACAACGTTTTGAAAATGGTGGTAAACCAGTTACTTCATTAGAAATTGTTGGAAAATCGAAAAAAACTGGTACAACGATTTCATTTAAACCCGATCCAACCATTTTTAGTACAACTAACTATAATTTTGATACGCTATGTGAGCGTTTAAGAGAGTCTGCATTCCTACTAAAAGGATTAAAAATTACAATTAAAGATGAACGACACGATGCTTTCGAAGAGTTTTATTATGAAAACGGTATCGAAGCGTTTGTTAGTTACTTAAACGAAGGAAAAGAAACTATTCATCCTGTCGTATTCTTTGATGGGATTCAAAATAAAATCGAGGTTGAATTTTCTTTTCAGTTCAACGATGGATATTCAGAAACAATGCTATCTTTTGTAAATAATGTTCGAACGAAAGATGGAGGAACGCACGAGGTAGGTGCTAAAACGGCACTTACTAGAGCGTTTAATGAGTACGCTAGAAAAGTGAATATTTTAAAAGAAAAAGATAAAAACCTTGAAGGCGCGGATATTCGTGAAGGATTAGCGGCAATCGTATCGGTTAGAATTCCTGAAGAGCTACTTCAATTCGAAGGGCAAACAAAAGGAAAGCTAGGAACTAGTGAAGCGAGATCAGCTGTAGACTCGGTTGTTTCTGATCAACTTGCATATTTTCTAGAAGAAAATCCAGATATTGCTACTTCACTAGTTCGAAAAGCAGTTAAGGCATTTCAAGCTAGAGAAGCGGCTAGAAAAGCACGTGAAGAAGCGAGAAGTGGAAAAAAAAGAAAACGTTCTGAAACTTCATTAAGTGGGAAGTTAACGCCTGCTCAATCGCGAAATCCACAAAAAAATGAGCTTTACCTAGTAGAGGGTGACTCAGCAGGCGGAAGTGCGAAGCAAGGTCGAGATCGTCGTTTTCAAGCGATACTACCTTTACGTGGTAAAGTTATTAATACAGAAAAAGCAAAATTAGCTGATATCATGAAAAATGAAGAGATTAATACAATCATTCATGCAATTGGAGCCGGAGTTGGCTCTGACTTTGATCTAGAAGATGTGAATTATGATAAAATCGTTATCATGACCGATGCGGATACGGACGGAGCACATATCCAAGTGCTATTACTAACATTCTTCTACCGTTATATGAAACCTTTAGTAGAAGCAGGCAAAGTTTATATTGCGCTGCCTCCTTTATATAAAGTAAGTAAGGGTACAGGTAAAAAAGAAGTCATTGAATATGCATGGTCTGAAGTAGACTTACAAGATGCAATTAAGAAGGTTGGTAAAGGGTATACTTTACAACGATACAAAGGTCTTGGAGAGATGAATGCCGACCAACTTTGGGATACTACAATGGACCCTGTTACAAGAACACTAATTCGTGTAAAAATAGACGATGCTGCTAGAGCAGACCGCCGTGTAACTACTTTAATGGGCGATAAGGTTGAACCAAGACGAAAATGGATTGAATCGAATGTTGTATTTGATTTAGATGAAGAAGATAAAATTTTAAATAACGAACAAGTTGAGGTTGACTCAGAAGGGAGCGAAGACTGATGGTATCATCAGAAAAGTTATATAATATCCCTTTAGAAGATATTTTAGGTGATCGTTTTGGACGATATAGTAAATACATTATTCAAGAACGTGCATTACCTGATGCAAGAGATGGTTTAAAGCCAGTTCAAAGACGTATTTTATACTCAATGTTTTATGAAGGAAACTTACAAGATAAGCCTTACCGTAAATCAGCAAAAACTGTCGGTAATGTAATCGGTAATTACCACCCACACGGCGACACATCTGTATATGATGCAATGGTACGATTAAGCCAAGATTGGAAATTAAGAAATGTACTAGTTCAAATGCATGGTAATAACGGTAGTATTGATGGGGATCCACCAGCTGCGATGCGTTATACCGAAGCTAGATTATCTGCAATAGCAAGTGAGCTATTGCGTGATATCGATAAAGAAACAGTAGAATTTGTACCAAATTTTGATGACACTAGTATGGAACCGGTTGTTCTACCTTCAATGTTCCCTAATTTATTAGTGAATGGAAGTACGGGGATCTCTGCAGGTTATGCGACAGAAATACCTTCTCATCATCTTGGAGAAGTAATTGATGCGACAATTATGAGAATTGATCGTAATAATTGTTCTGTTGATGATTTGATGACTGTTATTCATGGTCCAGATTTCCCAACAGGCGGTATTATTCAAGGTGTCGATGGGATTAAAAAAGCGTATGAAACTGGTAAAGGCAAAATTATTATTAGAAGCCGAGTTCATACAGAAGATTTGCGTGGTGGGAAACAAGCATTAATCATTACTGAAATTCCAGCTGAAGTAAATAAAGCAAATTTAGTGAAAAAAATAGATGAAGTCCGTCTTGATCGAAAAGTCGATGGAATTACAGAGGTCCGTGATGAGACCGATCGCACAGGCCTACGAATTGTCATTGAATTAAAAAAAGATGCGAATAATGAAGCCATTTTAAATTATCTATATAAAAATACAGAGCTTCAAATTCCTTATAACTTTAATATGGTTGCGATTTATAATCGTACGCCAAAGCAAATGTCATTACCGGCTATTTTAGATGCTTATATTGAGCACCAAAAAGAAGTCGTTACGAATCGATCTAAGTATGATTTGCGAAAAGCAAAAGCTAGAGCACATGTTGTTGAAGGGTTAATGAAAGCTTTATCTATTCTTGATCAAGTTATTTCAACTATTCGTTCTGCAAACGATAAACGTGATGCAAAAGATAAATTAATTGCTCAGTATAGTTTTACAGAACAACAAGCTGAAGCAATTGTGATGTTACAGTTATATCGTTTAACAAATACAGATATCACGGCACTACAAGAAGAAGCAGCGGAATTAAACAAGAAAATAGAGCAATTAGAAACCATTCTAAACAGTGAAACAAAGCTTTTATCAGTTATTAAAACTGATTTAAAGAAAATTAAGCAAACATATGCAGATGATCGTCGTTCTTCAATCGAAGGTGAAATTGAAGAAATTAAAATCGTTCGAGAAGACATTATTGCTCAAGAAGATGTCATCATCACTGTTACAAGCGAAGGATATGTTAAACGTACAACTCCTAGATCTTATTCTGCCTCAAATGGTAAGGATTATGGAATGAAGGAAGGAGATCGTTTAATCTATCAAAAAGAAAGTACTACGACAGATACTTTAATTTTGTTTACTTCAAAAGGGAATTATTTATATTTACCAATACATGAAATGCAAGATATCAGATGGAAGGATATGGGACAACATATAGCCAACATCATACCAATTGAGCGTGATGAAGCCATTTTATCGGCAACGATTGTAAATAATTTTGAAGAAAATAAAGATTTTATATTATTTGTGACGAAAAATGGTATTGTGAAACGTACAAGTATTAGTCAATTAAAAGTCCAAAGATATTCGAAACCACTTGTTGGTATGTCGATCAAAAATGATGATGCATTAATTTATGCAGGCGTTTCCGGTGAGACAGATCGCGTTATATTAGCGACAAGTAACGGCTATACGCTATTATTTAATGTAGATGAAATTAGTGTTCAAGGTTTAAGAGCAGGTGGCGTTAAAGGAATTAACTTAAAAGATCAAGATTTCGTAGTTTCTGCTGATATCGTTTCAGAGACTGTAAAAGACATTTTTTGTGCAACTCATAGAGCAGCAGTGAAGAAAATGAAATTAGATACAATACCTCAAAGTTCAAGAGGGACTAGAGGTGCGAAAATCATTAGAGATTTGAAAAATAATCCTCACCAGTTAATTGGGGTTTATACAATTAACGAGAAGGATATGTTCGCATTGTTAAGTAAATCAGGCCAATTTGAGATGGTCGATCCTGCTGGAATTCGTCATAGTGATCAATATAGTAACGGTTCATTTATAATGGATACAGATGAAGCGGGAGAGATTAAAACAATCATTCGTTACAAAAAAGAAGAAAATAACTAAAAAAATGCCTATTCCATTCATCTGGAATAGGTTTTTTTGTCGAAAAATATCACGAGAGTTCAAAAAAAATATTTGTGAGCAAAATACTTGAAATTATCTAATAAATATGGCTTTTCCTAAGTCTAATTTATAAAGAAATAAGGGGATATTTGGCAATCAAATGGTAAAAAATTCCTAAAATAACAAGTAATCGACAGAATTGTCGAAATATTTTGAACCAAAAGAACTTGTTTAATACAAAAATTTCGCTTACTATTTTCTTAAGTATTTGAAATTTTCTAAAAAATAAGTTATTAAGGGGGAAGTACATAATGGTTTTGAAAAAAGGTTTTGCAATTTTAACATCTGCATCATTAGCAGCGGGTATTTTAGCTGGCTGTAACAATGGTGGTGAGAAAGATGGAAATACAGTTATCAAAATTGCAACAAATACACCACTTTCTGGGAATAATGCAATTTTAGGTGATTCAATTAAATTAGGTGCTCAATTAGCTTTAGATGATCAAAAAGAAGCATTCAAAAAATTAGGCTTTGATTTGAAACTTGTTCCTTATGATGATCAAGGGGATCCAAAGAAAGGTGTAGCAAATGCTGAGCAATTAGGTGCTGATAAAGCAATTTTAGGTGTTGTTGGACACTTAAACTCAGGTGTTGCAATTCCAGCTTCAGTAAAATATGAAAAAGATCATCTTGTAATGGTATCACCTTCAAATACTGCTAACGAAGTAACAGATCGTGGATTAAGCGTAGTTAACCGTATCTGTGCTCGTGATGATTTCCAAGGACCTGCTGGAGCAGAGTTCGCAGTCAACACTTTAAAAGCTAAAAAAATCTTTATCATTCAAGACAAAACAGCTTATGGTACTGGTTTAGCAAATGAGTTTAAAGCTGCTGCTGAGCAATTAGGTGCTGAAATTCTAGGTGAAGAAGGTATTTCAGTTGGAGATAAAGACTTTAACGGAGTATTAAACAACGTAAAAGCAAAAAATCCTGATCTAGTATTCTTCGGTGGTCTATACGCTGAGGGTGGAATTCTATTAAAACAAGCTCGTGATAAAGAATTAAATATGCCATTCATGGGTGGAGACGGAATGGACTCTTCTGGTTTAGTAGATATCGCAGGAGATGCTGTTAAAAACTTCTACTACACTTCAGTAGCTGGAGATACATTAAAAACTGATAACGGTAAAAAATTCGCTGAAGACTATAAAGCGAAATTTAAGAAAAACATTGAGTCTTTCTCTTCTTACGGATATGATTCAGCTGGCGTATTATTAGAAGGTTTAAAAGACGCAATTGAAAGCAGCGATGGTAAAACTCCATCTCGTGAAGATGTAGCAGCTGCAGTTCGTGCAATTCAAGATTATAAAGGTGTAGTAACTGAAGTTGGCTTTGACGATAAAGGGGACAACAAATTCGCTAAAGTATTTATCTATACATTCAAAGAAGCTAAATACCCTGGTACTCAAGTAGGCGAAGTTACTAAATAATTAGTAAAGCTAACGCCTAAAATTACCTCCAATCAGCCGAAAGCAATGAAAATTGTGAACGACGATGAAGGTTGAAGGATGTTAGTGAAAGAAAAGAGTATCTCGTAAATCGTGATACTCTTTTTCTCTAAATATCGTAAAAAACTTGTCAATTTTTGGAAAGAGAAATATTGAATTTTACTATCTATAGGAGGGTACGTACATGAATGAAATCATCCATACATTGCCTCAAGTATTAATTGATGGACTTGTCTTAGGGGCTGTTTATGCAATTGTTGCGCTAGGATACACAATGGTTTATGGAATACTTGAATTGATTAACTTTGCCCACGGTGAAATATTTATGGCAGGTGCATTTATTGGTACAGCAGTATTAATTACTTTTACTGGAATTGGGTTTTTAAGTAGTATACCAGCAATTTTATTATTAGCAATTGTTTTGATCATCGCTTCAGTATTAACAGGTTTCCTCGGAATGGGGATCGAGCGTGTCGCATATCGACCACTCCGAAAGGCACCAAAACTAATTACATTAATTACAGCAATCGGTATTTCATTCTTATTACAAGATATCGTTCGTTTTATTGCTGAATTAAAAGAAGGAAATTACATTATTACTGGTCCATCACTATTTGCTGGACAACATCAAATCCATTCTAGTTCTATCCTTTCTTCGTTTGGAAATGCCCAAATAAAATCAGCATCGATTATTATCCTTGTTGTTGCAGTTGTAATGATGATTTCATTAGATTACTTCATCAATAAAACAAAATGGGGAACTGCAATGCGTGCTGTAGCACAAGACCGTGAAACAGCATCATTAATGTCTGTGAATGTAAATAAAGTCATTTCTTTAACATTCTTCCTTGGCTCGGCACTAGGTGGGGCAACAGGCGTTCTTTTTGCTTTACAATATAACACAATTGATCCTTATATCGGATTTATTTTAGGGTTAAAAGCATTTACAGCAGCTGTATTAGGAGGAATCGGAAATATTCGCGGTGCGATGGTAGGCGGATTTTTAATCGGTATTATTGAAATGTTTGCTGCGGCAAATTTATCAACAATCACACACGGAATTTTCCCTTCAGAGTATAAAGACGTTTTTGCTTTTGGTATCTTAATTCTTGTCCTAATCTTTAAGCCAGAAGGTTTATTCGGTAAACCAGTGGCAGAGAAAGTGTAGGTGAAAAGTATGAATAATTTATTTGCACAAGTAAAACAGTCAAATAAGCTACAAGCAATATTCTTAACTTCCTATATCGTTGTAACAGTATTAGGTCTGTTTTTATTACAAGAATCGGTAACTGCGTTTTTATTAATCTTATTTTCTCTGTTTCTATTATATAAAACGAATTTTCCAGTTAAGCTTAAATGGAGCTTAGGCATTCTGATTCTTACGATTGTTATGCCGTTTGCAGCATCTCAAGGTTCTGCATTTGAATCATATATGGGTGTTGCAACGCTAGTTGGAATTTATGTAGCAATGGCACTTGGATTAAATGTAGTAGTTGGTCTTGCTGGTTTATTAGATTTAGGATTCGTAGCATTCTTTGCGATTGGATCGTATACTTATGCTATTTTTTCAACAAATCAAGTTACAAACTTTTTAAAGTTAGACATTCTACCTTTCACTGGAAATTCATTTTGGGCTTTCATTATCATTGGTGGAATTATAGCAGCAATTGCGGGTGTATTATTAGGAATTCCAGTTCTTCGTGTAAAAGGGGATTATTTAGCTATTGTTACACTTGGATTTGGTGAAATTATTCGTATTGTATTTAATAACTTAGATAAACCAGTCAATATTACAGGTGGGGCACAAGGTATTTCTTCAATTCCTTCACCAACAATATTTGGTTACGTTATTAGTGATTCAAGTCAATTCTATTATGTAGTACTGATCGTTCTAGCAGTTGTTATTTTAGGCGTTACGAGATTACAAGATTCTAAGCTTGGACGTTCATGGCAAGCTGTTCGTGAAAATGAAATTGCTGCGCAAGCTTCAGGTATACATTTAGTTAGAACAAAATTAATTGCATTTGCAATTGGTGCATCTTTCTCAGGTATGATGGGTGTTGTATTCTCAGCGAAACAAATGTTCATTGACCCAACAAACTTTACATTACTTGAGTCAATTACAATTCTAGTAATGGTCATTCTAGGTGGAATGGGTAGTGTACCTGGTGTAATTTTAGGTGCATCACTTGTTACAATCCTTAACTTACAAGTTTTAACAGAAGTAACGAACTATTTAAATCAATTAACATTAGATGGCGTTCTTGATATTCCATCAGCGCTTTCTCCTTCTAAAATGCAACGTATGATATTCGGTTTAATCTTAATTCTAGTAGCAATCTTTAGACCACAAGGTTTATTGCCTGCCAAAAATAAGATGGTGCCAAAAGAAGATGTAGTAGATTTAACAGAAGTAGATGAAAACCAACGTTCAGTTTCAGTTTAGGAGAGGAGGCAAACATAATGTTAAAAACAAATAATTTAACGAAAAGCTTCGGTGGATTAACTGCTGTTAATAATGTAAATATCGAAATTCAAAAAGGTTCAATTACCGCGGTAATCGGCCCAAATGGAGCAGGTAAAACAACATTTTTTAATATGATTACGGGTGTATATACCCCAACAAGTGGAGAAATCCTTTTAGGTGAAGAAAGCTTAGTTGGATTAAAGCCTCACGCTGTGTCTAAAAAAGGGATTGCTCGTACGTTTCAAAATATTCGACTTTTTAGTAGTATGACGGCATTAGAAAACGTGATGGTTGGTATGCATCAACACTTAAAATACGGTATATTTTCTACATTATTCCATTTACCAAGCTACAAAAAAGCTGAAAAGGCTGCAATGAAAGAGGCTTATAAATGGTTAGAATATGTAGGTTTAAGCGATGTATATAACGAAGAATCATCTAGTCTTTCTTATGGTGCACAAAGACGTTTGGAAATCGCACGTGCTCTAGCATCAAAGCCAAGTATTCTACTGTTAGACGAACCGGCTGCTGGGATGAATCCAAAGGAAACAAAGGAACTAACAGATTTAATTTATCAAATGCGAGATGATTTAAATTTAACGATCGTTTTGATCGAGCATGATATGAAGCTTGTAATGGAAATTTCTGAATACCTTTTCGTTTTAGATCATGGTGAAAAGATTGCAGAAGGAAAACCATTAGAAATCAGAAATAACCAAAAAGTAATTGAAGCATATCTTGGAAAAAGTGCAGTGACTACTGCATAGTGAAAGGAGTAAAAAAAATGACACTATTACAATTAAAAGAAATTAACTCTTTTTACGGTGGTATTCAAGCACTGAAAAATATTAATATTGATGTAAATGAAGGTGAAATCGTTACGTTAATTGGAAGTAATGGTGCTGGAAAATCTACTACTTTAAAAACAATAAGTGGTCAAGTGAAACCAAAAACTGGAGATTTAATTTATAAAGGTGAGAACATTGTTAAACTACAATCTCATGAGATTGCTTTAAAAGGGATTGCTCACGTACCAGAAGGAAGAAGAATCTTTTCTAAATTAACCGTAAAAGAAAATTTAGAAATGGGTGCTTTCTCTGTAAAAGATAAAAAATTAATTGCTGCCAGAATGGAAATGGCGTTTGATTATTTTCCAAGACTGAAAGAACGTATTAACCAAAAGGGTGGTACGATGAGTGGTGGAGAACAACAAATGCTTGCTATTGGAAGAGCATTAATGATGGGGCCGTCATTGTTAATGCTAGATGAACCATCAATGGGACTTGCGCCAATTATTGTTGAACAAATATTCGAGATCATCGAGCAATTGAATAAGCAAGGGATGACGATTTTACTAGTTGAACAAAACGCTTACCAAGCTTTACAGATTGCCCATCGTGGATATGTAATTCAAACAGGGGAAATTCAAATGGTTGGTGAAGGTAAAACATTAATGAATAATGAAGAAATAAAGAAAGCTTACTTAGCTTAAAAAAAAGTGCCATTTGTATAAGTTACAAATGGCACTTTTTTGATGTATTATTTGTTAGCAATAAATTCCATAATCTTTGCTTGAACATCATCATTTGATTGATTAATAGAAGATTGTAAAGTTTCTTCTAGTAAACTACGATTTTTATAATAGTTTTCTTGATTGCTATTATAATAGTACTTCACTGCTTCTAAATCTGAGAAAAACTCTTTTCCAAGCTTTAGAAGAAATGTTACTGGAAGTTTTTCAATCGTGATATTTCCTTTTTGTTCAGAAATTTCATTTACCGTACTATTTGAAGTTGAAATCATTTCATCGTTTAATTCTTTAACTAAAATTTGTTCGAATCCTTTTATTTTATTATTTCTTTTATTTACGATTCGCTTTTTGTTCGTTTTTAATAAACGAATGGAATGATGTTTATCAAGCAATACTGCTGATCGTTTCTTTTTCTTAAAAAATATGCTGCTACTCAAAACTAGCACTCCCTTCTTCAGAAAATAGGTATATTTTTAAAACAACTTTTCTATCATACCAATTAATCAGAATACTGTAAAGATATTATCTTTACATGAATGATTCCCATTAAATATTCTAAAAATTCATGGTATTATTTCATACACAAATGAAAATAATAATATTTGACGGAATAGTTGTCACTTTGATAAACTAAGACCATATTATTATTACATAAGTTATAACGATGACGGAAAGAAGTAACTAAAGCAATATTTGCATAGCGAATTGAGGACGGTGGAAGCTCAATCAAAACCTTTAGTGAAAGGCATTCTTGAGTTATGTTTGAAAGTGGACAATTTCTAAAATTGTCAACTAGGGTGGAACCGCGGGTGCATATACAGCTCTCGTCCCTAGGCAGAAAATGCCTAAGGATGAGAGCTTTTTTATTTTCATTCTTGCATTTTCAAATAGAATCGAATGAAAAATTGGAGGCAAAAAAATGTCAGAAAAGTCAATGGAAGTCATTGTAAGTCATGCAAAGCATCGTGGATTTGTTTTTCCAGGATCAGAAATTTATGGTGGTTTAGCAAATACTTGGGACTATGGTCCATTAGGTATTGAATTAAAATACAATGTTAAAAAAGCTTGGTGGAAAAAATTTGTTCAGCAAAGTCCTTATAATGTTGGGTTAGATGCTGCAATCTTAATGAACCCACGTACTTGGGAAGCTTCAGGTCATATTGGTAATTTTAACGATCCTATGATTGATTGTAAAAATTGTAAGGCTCGTCATCGTGCTGATAAATTAATTGAAAATGCACTTGATGAAAAAGGCATGGAAATTATTGTTGATGGCCTACCATTTTCTGAAATGGCTAAGTTAATTCAAGAACATAACATTGCTTGTCCAGATTGCGGAAGTCATGATTTTACTGATATTCGTCAATTTAATTTAATGTTTAAAACTTTCCAAGGTGTAACAGAGTCAAGTACAAATGAAATTTTCTTACGCCCTGAAACAGCTCAAGGTATTTTTGTTAACTTTAAAAATGTTCAACGTACAATGAGAAAGAAAGTACCATTTGGTATCGCTCAAATTGGAAAAAGCTTCCGTAATGAAATTACACCAGGAAATTTCACGTTCCGTACTCGTGAATTTGAACAAATGGAGCTTGAATTCTTCTGTAAACCAGGTGAAGAGCTTGAATGGTTTACGTATTGGAAAGAAACTGCTAATAAATGGTTATTATCATTAGGTATGAAAGAAGATAATCTTCGTTTAAGAGACCATAGTGAAGATGAATTATCACATTATAGTAATGCAACGACTGACTTCGAATACAAATTCCCATTTGGTTGGGGCGAGCTTTGGGGTGTTGCTTCTCGTACAGATTATGATTTAAAACAGCATATGGAGTTCTCAACTGAAGACTTTACGTATCATGATCCAATTACAAATGAGAAATATGTTCCTTACTGTATTGAGCCATCATTAGGTGCTGACCGTGTTACTTTAGCATTTTTAATTGATGCTTATGAAGAAGAGGCACTAGAAGATGGAACTTCTCGTACAGTAATGAGATTACATCCAGCATTAGCGCCATATAAAGCAGCAATTTTACCTTTATCAAAAAAATTATCTGAAAATGCACAAGAAGTATTTGCGGCATTAGCTGAAGATTTCAATGTAGATTTCGACGAAACTGGTTCAATTGGTAAACGTTACCGCCGTCAAGATGAAATTGGTACACCATTCTGTATCACTTACGATTTTGAGTCAATTGAAGATAAAAAAGTTACAGTTCGTGATCGTGATACAATGGAACAAACTCGTGTAGCAATTAGTGAACTTCAATCTTTCTTAGCTAATAAAATAAAGTTTTAATACTTTTTTCGAAAATAGGTGTCCTTTTGGGCATCTTTTTTCATATATTTTATTAAAGCTTGTTTAAATTTTCATTAATATACTAAAAATGGTAAAATCGATGTATAAAAAAACAAGGAGGAGTTTCGATGAGGAGTTCGAATCCTATCTTAAATTCTGAACAATTAACAAAATCTAGGCACTCGGAAAAAGCAATGACAATGGGTGGGACGATTCGTAAAGCGTTAATTGCTTTAATTATGTTAATCGCAACTGCGGGTTACTCTTACTATTTAACTGCAACTGGAACATTAAGTACAAAAGTGTTTATTGGATGCTTAATATTTGCTTTTATCATTGGTTTAGTAACAAGTTTTTCTCCAAGAATTGCTCCGATTACAACACCTAT
The DNA here is from genome assembly GCF_055484705.1 of Gottfriedia sp. ABJ_BB2_2. Taxonomy (NCBI): domain Bacteria; kingdom Bacillati; phylum Bacillota; class Bacilli; order Caryophanales; family Bacillaceae; genus Gottfriedia; species Gottfriedia sp. ABJ_BB2_2. Next base: position 539,799 of record NZ_JBVFKR010000001.1, on the reverse strand, counting down.
TTATGCTGCTGTTGAAGGGATTTTAATTGGTAACATTTCAGCAGTATATGAAGCAACTTATGGAATGATCGTTTTACAAGCTGCATTATTAACAATTGCAATTATTGCTGGTACATTAATTTGTTACGCAACTGGTATTGTGAAAGTTACACATCGTTTTAGATCAATCGTAATTGGTTTAACAATTGGCGTTTTGATATTTTACTTACTAACAATGATTCTACAGCTATTCCATGTACCAGTTCCATTTATGCACCAATCAGGTACGATTGGCTTAATTGTAAGCTTAGCAATCTTAATCATTGCTTCACTTAATCTATTTTTAGACTTTGATTTGATTACATCTAGTATAAAACATGGCGCACCTAAACATTTCGAATGGTATTGTGCATTTGGTTTATTAGTAACTGTCATTTGGATTTATGTTGAAGCGTTAAGATTCCTATCAAGACTTAGAAATTAAAATATTAAGCTAAAAACCTTACTCTTAAATAGAAGTAAGGTTTTTTCTACATAAGATTTATAGCATGAAATTTAGTTAGAAAGTAGGTTAATACAATGAGTAAGAAAAAATTTGAAGTATTAGATCATGAAACAATTAATGACTGTTTAAAGAGAATGGAAGCAGAAGGCTATACACCAGTAAAAAGAATGGAAGTGCCAATTTTCTCAGAACAAATGATTAATGGTAAAATGGAAATTGAACCTTCAGGTAGAAAAATCGTATTTGAAGGAAAATTAAGTAAATAAATGAATAAACTTAGTAAAAATATGGAAAAGTAACCTTATATGAATAAAATGAGGTGAAAATATGTCTAAATTAGCATGTCCACGCTGTAAAACAAATAAAACAAGATTTTATTTAATTGAACAACACCCTAAAGCAGTAAAGTTAAATGCACAAAGTGGTGATATTGAACAAGAAGAATATATCTCAGGTGGGTTAGACCCATTTTATATCCCATATAAAGGACCTGAATACTTAGTCCAATGTGGTGCCTGTGGTGTTATTGAACAAAGTACGTTATTTGAAAAAGCTGCAGAATCCATGTAGTATTAGCATTTATTAATGTAAAAAATATATTGAAATAAGACATTGAACATTTATTCAATGTCTTTTTCTTATGTAGAAATAATAGAGTTGCTTTCTTTATGGGATTTATACAAAGTTAATAACATCCGATTTCACTGTATGACACTTTACTCAATTTATCAGATTCGCTCGATCATCTTTCAAAGAACATAATAGATTTTTGGATATTAGGAATAATAATCATGAAGAAAATGAAGAGCGAGGAATTCTATGAAAAAGATTTTACTATTGTTATTTTTACTAGTTATTACTTTTCTGCCTTCGAAGGTATTTGCAGAGAAAAAAATACCGATCCTCATTTATCATTCAATTGATGAATTTTCGGGACATGGTGTAGAGGATCTTTACGTACATCCTAAAGAATTTGAAAAACAGATGACATATTTAAAACAACATGATTTCACTTTATTAACTTTTGAAAATTGGAAGGATCGTTATAAAGTAAAAAAACCGATCTTTATTACGTTCGATGACGGTTATAAAAATAATTTAATTGCTTTTTCGATTTTACAAAAATTGAAGGATGATAAATTTAAACCAACTGCAACGCTTTTTGTTATTTCTGATTATATTGATTGGTCAAATAGATTGTCAAAGTCAGATTTGAAAAGGATGATCGATTCGGGAATCTTTTCGGTTCAATCTCATACTGCTACCCATCCTAATTTAACAAAAATAACGAATTATGAGTATGAATTAAATGAATCAAAAAAGAAAATACAAACCATTACGAATAAGCCAGTAATTGCTTTAGCTTATCCTTATAGTTTTTACGATAAAAAAGTGATTGAAGAGACTAAGAAATACTATACATATGGAATTACAACCATCCCAGAACTGTACGTAGAAAAAGGAAAGAAAGACGAAAACTATTTATTACCTCGAATTTATATTAAGTATTCAACAACATTAGATGAGTTTGCTAAAATAGTGGACTGATCAGGACTATTGACAAACGCACGCTTCTTTGTTGCTTCGCCTGCTTGCGGTGGTGCTCATTACCTTTTAAGGTAACTCCGCTCTTCTTCAGATTTTGCACCTTGAAAGAAAAGTGTGTTAAATCAGTCTGAATCACATATATTTTGATTTATATATTAGCTTTAAACTTAGGCGATTACTTTTGTAATCGTCTTTTTTATGTTGAATTTCTTGAAAATAACCAATATTCGTAAGTGTATGGTAAAATTTAACATAAACAGATGAAAATGATTATTTGTAGTGGAACATGTATTGCTTTGGAGAGAGATGGAAAAATTGAAACCCCATAGTGATTGTTGACTATGTTAATCCTAAAGAAAGAAAGCAGTCAAGATTAGATGTACAAAAATTTTATATAAAAGAACAAACAAAAAAATTTATAAGGAGTGATTTGATGACTTTTCCAATTTTAGAAACAAACCGTTTAATGTTAATAGAAATAGAAGATAAACATCTTGATGAAATCTATCAAATTTTCTCTAATGAAGCTGTTACGAAATATTATGGGATGAGTCCTTTTACAAATGAATCACAAGCCAAAGTGATGATAGAATCTTTCAGAACTAGGTTTGAAAATAAACTTGGAATGCGCTGGGGAATCGTCGAGAAGGAATCAGGTCGTTTAATCGGGACAATTGGGTTAAATAATTTATCACTCTCAGGTAAGCGAACAGAAATCGGTTATGATTTACTTCCAACTTTTTGGGGTATAGGAATAATGTCGGAAGCCATTAATGAAGTAATTACATATTGCTTTCAGACGCTTTCATTATTTCGTATTGGTGCTGTGATATTTCCTGAGAATATTGCGTCCTCGAAAGTAATTGAAAAATTTGGGTTTCAAAAAGAAGGGCTACTACGGGGATATATCTATCAAAATGGAGAATCACATAATGTATTTGTCTATTCTTTATTGAAAACTGATTGGGATAGAGAATGATTGATCTGTAGGAAAAAATGGAACGATTTGTTTGCAAAATCTCAAACATAATTCATTTTGAAAGAAAATAAATTCGTTCACATTAAATAAAAAGTGAAAAGTGTATAGGTGATCAAATGAAAAATGAACAGTATTTATTAGATAAGCTAGAAAATATAAGTAAAAATGATTTTATGATTCCAAAAAATGAAAGTCAATATGAAATCGCAAAACAAATGCTACATCACATTGGTTCAGTTAATCCTTATTTGCGAGACGATTTAATTTACTCAACGTTTTCTAAGTGGATCAAAAATGGTGTATTCAGAACTGACGAATTAAGAGAATTTTTACAGGTTTGTATAGACGATGAACATTTACTGTACGGCTTAGGTGAAACTAAAAAAGATTCAGTGTTTACGAGGGCATTTTCAGTCTTAATAATCGCGGTTATTTTAATGATGCATAATGAAAAACAATTCATTCCATTAGAAGAGTTAGAACTTGTTAAAGAGAAAGTGTTTTTATTTGCGAAAGGTGAACATGATGTCCGTGGTTATGTAGAAGAAAAAGGCTGGGCTCATTCTGTAGCTCATTTAGCGGATTGCTTAGATGAACTTGCAAAATGTAATGATTTAAACGAAAATGATATAAGAACAATTTTGAACATTATTTCATTAAGAGCAATGGAATCTCAAAATGTGTTTGACTGTGAAGAAGACGAAAGATTAGTAACAGCAGCTCATTCAATTTTAAAACGTAATGTATTATCTAGTGAAGAAATTTGTGATTGGATTGAACAATTCCAGTATGTTAATAAAACAGGTGTTTATATTACTGACTATTCTATAAAAATAAATGCTAAGCATTTTTTACGTAGCCTATATTTTAGAGTTGATTCTCAAGATGAAGCAATTAAGGAAACATTATCTAGGATTCTATTAAAACTAAATAGGTATCGATCTTGATTTAAAAGAGGGGGATAACAGGTGATTAAAGCAATTATTTTTGACTTTGATGGTCTAATTATTGATACAGAATCTGTATGGTTTGAAGCATATAAAGAAGTTTTGGTAGATTATGAGATACAATTAACACTTGAAAAATTCTCAGAAGTGGTTGGTACACATGATGATGTACTATATTCATATATTGAAGAAAATTGTTCAATACCTTTTGAAAGAGACAATTTAGAAAGTAAAGTCTCAGAGTTAGTACAGGTAAAGTTAAGAGATCCTGTCTTAAGAGAAAGTGTTGAAGACTATTTAATTTTTGCAAAACAAGCAGGACTAAAAATTGGATTGGCATCTAGTTCCTCACGAGCATGGGTTGAAGGTTTTCTAAAGCAACTACATGTATATGATTATTTTGAAGTGATTAAAACAAAAGAAGATGTTTTGGACGTCAAGCCAGATCCGGAGCTTTATTTGAAAGCTATTGATGCACTAGGAATAGATGCCACAGAAGCAATTGCATTTGAGGATTCACTAAATGGTTTACTAGCAGCACGTAAGGCTGGTTTACATTGCGTAATCGTACCAAACAGCGTGACTGCTCATTTAGGGTTTGAAGATTATAGTCTGCGTCTCTCTTCAATGGCTGAAAAGTCCCTTGAAGATGTCATCAATCATCTATCTTTGGAAGATTAATGTTAAATACCATTTGTATCAATTTATATAATTTGTTTACACACTAAAGCCATTTCTACATTTTTAGAAATGGTTTTTTACATTTAGAATGGATTGTCCTTCAAATGAATATAAGTGTATAAATCGTAATTAACATAAGTTTAAAGAAAGTTTTTATTGAATATTCAGAATATATTTTGTATGATGAAATTACAACATACCGACTGGTTAGTATTTTATTGTATGTTTTATTTTTACGGCTTTGATCCATACATTAGGTTTAAAATTTTGTTTTTGGGAGGTTTATGAATGCATGTAAAAGAATTGTTTGACTTAACAGGTAAAGTGGCAATTGTGACAGGTGGCGGTCGAGGTCTAGGAGAGCAAATTGCAAAAGGATTCGCTGAAGCAGGTGCAAATGTTGTTTTGTGTTCTAGAAATGAAAATGCATGTAAAGAAGTAAGTGAAGAATTAAAAAGCATTGGGGTTGAATCGTTAGCTTTAAAATGTGATGTAACAAATCCTGAAGACGTTCAAAATGTAGTGAAACAAACAAAAGAAAAATTTGGCCGAATTGATATATTAGTCAATAATAGTGGAGCTTCATGGGGTGCACCTGCTGAAGATATGCCGTTAGAGGCCTGGCATAAGGTATTAAATGTAAATGTGACTGGAACATTTATTATGTCTCAAGCAGTTGGGAAAGTAATGCTTGAACAAAATGAGGGGAAAATCATCAATATTGCATCTGTTGCAGGATTGCAAGGTACAAATCCAAAATATTTAGATGCAGTGGGCTATAGTGCAAGTAAAGGAGCAGTTGTTAATTTAACAAGAGATTTGGCAGTCAAATGGGGCTCGCGTGGTGTTCATGTAAATGCAATCGCACCAGGTTTTTTTCCAACTAAGATGTCAAAAGATGTGATAGCACATGGTGGTGAGGAAATCTTGGAGGGAACACCTCTTAGAAAGTTCGGTTCTGAAAATGACTTAAAAGGCGCAGCGCTATTTTTAGCTGCACCAGCTTCAGACTTTGTTACAGGAGCGATTTTAGTAGTAGACGGTGGTTCTTCAGTTATGTAAATTGTTGAGATTTCTTGTTATAAAAAAGGAGTTTAATGATGGCGAAAATTCATTTATTAATGAAAAAAGAAGAAATTGATCAACAAAAATTAAATGGAAATAAAACAGTTATTATTTTCGATATTTTACTTGCAACCTCTACAATCACTGCAGCCTTGGAATTTGGTGCAAAAGAAGTAATTCCTGTCCTAGATGGAAAAGAAGCAATGGAAATCGCAGAGGGAATAAAACATAATGATAAAATTCTAATTGGAGAATATAATGGTACAACTTTAGAAGGCTTTTTATCACCTAATCCATTAGCGCTAAGAAATGTAGTAAATGGTAAAACAATCATTTTATCAACCACAAATGGAACGATTGCACTAAAAAAAGCTAAGACTGCGAAAAAAGTATATGCTGCTTCGATTTTGAATAGTCAATCAGTTGTTAATCATATTCATCAAACAAGTGATCATGAAACGATTGTTTTAGTTTGTGCAGGCTCATTTGGCCATTTTAATTTGGAAGACTTTTATGGAGCGGGTTACTTTATTGATTGCTTATTAAGTTCATCTAATCATTTTGAAATGACGGATGCTTCTTTAGCTGCATTACATTTTTATAGAGGTTCCAAAGAAAACGAGATTGATATTTTAGCAGAATCTAGAGTTGGGAAAATGATGCTGGAGTATGGATACGAGGAAGAACTAAATTTTGTTAACCAAAAAAGTATTTTCACCGTTGTTCCGATGTTAGAAAGTGGAAAAAGGATTGTGGATGTGAGACATTCCGAGAAGACTGCTTTTAAATAAGATACTAACGTAGAATATAAGTAATGAAAAATAACTACATACCGACTAGTTAGTATGAAAGGAATGAGGAAATGGATTTTTTATTTTCATCTAAAGTACAAGAGCTTCAAGGCAGATTGAAAACATTCATGGAACTATATGTATACCCAAATGAGAACTTATATGAAGAGCAATTAAATCAACAAGAAACAAGATGGAGTGATGTTCCTCCGATTATTGAAGAATTAAAAGCGAAGGCTAAACAAGAAGGGCTTTGGAACTTATTTCTGCCAGAAAGTAAATACGGGGCAGGATTAACAAATTTAGAATATGCACCTTTATGTGAAATTATGGGGCGCTCATTAATTGGTCCTGAAATATTTAACTGTAGTGCACCAGATACAGGAAATATGGAGGTGTTAGATAAATATGGGACAGAAGAACAAAAAGAAGAATGGCTAACACCTTTACTATCAGGCGAGATTCGTTCCTGTTTTTCAATGACTGAGCCTGATGTTGCTTCCTCTGATGCTACGAATATTGAAGCGAGCATTGAAAAGGATGGTGATTACTACAATTTAAATGCGAGAAAGTGGTGGTCATCAGGTGCAGGTGATCCGCGTTGTAAGATTGCAATTTTAATGGGAAAAACGAATCCAGAGGCAAATCGACATGAACAGCAGTCTATGATTCTTGTTCCCTTAAATACACCAGGAGTAAAGATTGAAAGAATGCTACCAGTCTTCGGGTATGATCATGCACCACATGGACATGCAGAAATTACCTTTACGAATGTAAAAGTACCGAAGAGTAATATAATTTTGGGTGAAGGAAAAGGTTTTGCCATTGCACAAGGGCGATTAGGTCCTGGTCGAATTCATCATTGTATGAGATTAATTGGTGCAGCGGAACGAGCACTTGAAGACTTATGTAAGCGTGTACAAAGTCGAGTTGCTTTTGGAAAACCAATTGCAAATCAAGGGGTAATTCAAGAGTGGATTGCTAACTCTAGAATTGAAATTGAGCAAGCTAGATTACTAACCTTAAAGGCTGCATATATGATGGACACAGTTGGTAATAAAGCCGCTAAGGCGGAAATTGCGATGATTAAAGTAGTAGCTCCTTCAATGGCTCTTAATGTGATTGATCGTGCGATACAAGCTTTTGGCGCAGCAGGTGTATCAAATGACTTTACACTAGCAGCACAATGGGCAAATGCAAGAACATTACGTTTAGCTGATGGACCAGATGAAGTACACCGTGCACAGCTTGCTAAACTTGAACTACGAAAATATCAAACATCTAATCAATTTGTATCGATTGAAAAATAAAAATGATAGGTGGTGAATCATGAGATTAAAGGATAAGGTATCAATCATAACTGGTGGTGGAGGAGGAATCGGTCGCTCTACAGCTATCAGGTTTGCAAAGGAAGGCTCAAAGGTTGTCATTGCAGATCGAAATGAAATAACTGGTGTAGAGACTGCACGACTCATTCAAGAGCAAAATGGAAATGCCATTTTTATTCATACTGATGTTAGTGATAAAAATAGCGTACAAAACTTAATAAGTGCAACTGTAGAGCAATATGGTGGACTTGATATTTTGTTTAATAATGCAGGTGTTGGTAACTCTGAGGTTCGGAGTGTAGATTTAGAAGAAGACGAATGGGATTCAGTAATCGATATCAATTTAAAAAGTGTATTTTTAGGAATTAAATATGCTGTGCCTGAGTTAATCAAATCAGGAAAGGGTGTCATTATTAACACTTCTAGTTTACTAGGTTTAAAAGGTAGAAAACTAGTCAGTGCGTATAATGCATCTAAAGGTGGGGTTGTTTTATTAACACAAAATGCAGCTTTAGAATATGGAAAATATCAAATTAGAGTAAATGCTATAGCCCCAGGTGTAATTGATACAAATATTATCGAAATGTGGAAAAAAGATGAACGAAAATGGCCGATTATTTCTAAAGCCAATGCACTTGGAAGAGTTGGGAATCCCGAAGAAGTTGCAGCTGCCGCGTTATTTTTAGCATCTGATGAAGCCTCTTTTATAACAGGTGTTACACTTCCTGTTGATGGTGGGGGATTAATATTTTAAGGTTTACATATTTCATGTAATGAATAGATTTTTATAACATTGGAGGGTATAAAATGAATTCGAATAAAATATGGTATTCCCACTATCCACAGCATATTGCACCAGAAATCACAATACCGGACAAAACAATTCCACAAATCTTACAAGATACTGTTTCAAAATATCCTAATCATACCAGTATTACTTTTTATCATAAGAAAATGTCATTTCATGAAGTTCAAAACGCCGTTACGGCATTTGCTTCATCATTGCAGCAAAACCGTATCCAAAAAGGCGATCGTGTAGCCATTATGTTGCCGAATTGTCCTCAATATGTCATTGCTTTCTATGGTATTTTATCGACAGGTGCAATCGTAACTCAGGTAAATCCTATGAGTGTCGCACGAGAACTAAAAGCTCTGCTGAATGATTCTGAATCTGAAGCAATCATAGTATTAGGAAGTCTTTATCCTCTAGTAAAGGCAATTTTACCAGAAACAAAGCTCCGAAAGGTTATTGTCGTCAATTTAACCCCAACAGAAGAAAGTTTTGATGATCATACAACATTTGAAAACTTTTTAACTGAAGGAAACGGAATCGTTTTACCTGTTTCGATAGACTCAAGTGAAGACATCGCAGTTCTTCAATATACAGGTGGGACGACAGGGAGATCCAAAGGGGTAATGCTTACTCACCGCAATTTATTAGCAAATGTGATGCAATCGCAAGAATTTTTTAAAGGTAGTATTGAGATTGCAAAGGAGCGTAGTTTATCCATTATTCCATTTTTCCATGTTTATGGTATGAACATTAGTATGAATCTCTCAATTCTAATGGCAAATGAAATGATCATCCTACCACGCTTTGACATTATGGAGGTTCTAACAACAATTAAAAATGAACAACCAACGCTATTTCCTGGTGTACCTACAATGTATGTTGCAATTATTAACCATCCAGATGCAGAAAAATATGGAATTGACTGTATTAAAGTTTGCAATAGTGGAAGTGCACCAATGCCCGTAGAATTAATTAATCAATTTGAAAAGAAAACCGGCGCAAAAATACTAGAAGGTTATGGACTATCAGAAGCATCACCAACTACACATTGTAATCCTGCATTCGCAGAACGTAAACCAGGTACAGTTGGATTTGGACTACCTTCGACTGATTATAAAATTGTAGATTTAGCAACAGGTACGATTGAAGTCCCAGTTGGTGAAATTGGAGAATTAATTGTTAAAGGTCCACAGGTCATGAAAGGATATTGGAATATGCCTGAGGAGACAGCTCATACGTTAAAAGATGGGTGGTTATTTACTGGCGATATTTCACGAGTTGATGATGAAGGGTATCTATCCATTGTAGACCGTAAAAAAGACATGATTATCGCAAGTGGATATAATATTTATCCACGTGAAATTGAAGAAATCCTATATGAACATCCGAGTGTTCAAGAAGCAGTAGTCATAGGTGTACCAGATACGTATAGAGGTGAAACAGTAAAAGCTGTTTTAGTATTAAAAGCAGGAGCAAATACATCTGAGGATGAGATTTTACAATATTGCCAAAGTAATCTTTCATCTTATAAAGTACCAAGAGTGATTGAATTTCGTGATCAATTACCAAAAACAAATGTTGGAAAAATATTAAGAAGAGCATTAAGGGAAACGGAAAATTCTAAAACAGTATAATGTTAGAATTTGTACAATGTTAAAAGTATAGAACATTCTGTTTTTTTAACTTTCACCAGAATAGATTATGGTATAATTCAAGTGATATTTTTTTAGATTGTGAGGATTTCCAATGAAAGAGAAAATTACAGAACACTCAATACAATTATTTGATAAAAAAGGATTTACAGTCACTTCCATTCAGGATATCGTCGAATCTATTGGCGTAACGAAAGGCACTTTCTATTATTACTTTTCAAGTAAAGAGGAGCTTTTGATGGAAATTCACCTTCGTTATATTAATGACCTATTAACGAAACAAATGAACATACTTGATGATCATGACAAAAGCTTTAAAGAAAAACTGTTTAGTATTATTCATTTATCAATACTTGATATCAAAAAACAAGGCGCAAGTGCAAAAGTATTTTTCAGAGAAATGCGACATTTAAGTCCTGAAAGCTTGGATAAAATTAATCCAAAGAGGGATCAATATCGATTTAATATTGAAAACTTGTTAAATGAAGGAATTGCAAATGGGGAATTAAGAGAAAGTTTAAATGTACCAATTGTTACCTTTGGGATTTTAGGAATAACAAATTGGAGCTATCAATGGTTTAATCCTGAAGGGGCAATCGACGATCATCAATTAGCAGAAATTTTTACTGAAATGGTTTTTAAAGGTATTGAAGTTTAGTAGTAGGAGAGGTCATCTCTCCTACCTTTTTCAAACATTTAACATACCGACTAGTTAGTATTTCCTTTTGAATCATAGACTAATAAAAAAGTAGGGGTAAAATGGAAAAATTAACAATCACGACTAGATTTTGTGAAACAGATGCGCTTGGTCATATAAACAATACGAGCTACTTCATTTATTTGGAAGAAGCGCGGATTAAATTTTTTCAACAACTTGGTTATGGAATGAATCTACAGGACTGGAATTTCATATTGGCTTCAACGAAATGTGATTTCATAAGTCAAGGTTACTTTAATCAAAAACTAGTAATCTCTACATATATCTCAAAAATAGGTAATAAAAGTTTTCAGCTTGAGCATGACATTTCTTGTGAAGAAACGAATGTATTAATTGCAAAAGCAAATGCAATCATCGTGTACTTTAATTTTCAGGAACAAAGAAGTGAAAATATACCAGACTTATTTCGATCTCAATTAGAAAATCATTTAGAAAATTAATGATAAAAATAGATTCAGTAGGAGGAGTATGATGGCTGAGAGAGTAGAGTCCGAAACGATACAGATTCGTAAAGGGGAGGAACTAAATCTACCAGTTTTACAGGAATTCTTACATCAACATATAAATGAATTGCCAAATGAGCAGCTAAGTGTAAGGCAGTTTTCGGCAGGTCATTCTAATCTTACCTATTTACTGAAAGTCGGAGAATGGGAAGCAGTTCTTAGACGTCCACCTCTTGGTCCCGTTGCACCAAAAGCTCATGATATGAGCAGGGAATTTCGAATTTTATCAGAGGTTCATCCGCATTATTCTATCGCTCCTAAACCTATTCTATATTCAGAAAACGAAACAATTGTTGGTAGTCCATTTTTTATAATGGAAAGAAAAAAAGGTGAAGTTTTTGATACCGTATTTCCTGACCATTTAAACGTATCAAAAGAAGATTGCAGAAAAATTTCCAATGTAATGGTTGATAAACTTGTTGAGCTACATTCAATTGATTTTCAAAAAACAAATTTATTAGAAATTAGTAAACCGACTAATTTTATGGAACGACAGGTTCAAGGTTGGATCACTAGGTATAACAGAGCAAAAACAAGTGATATTTTAGAAGTCGAACAACTGATGAAGTGGCTTGATCAACATGTTCCACATCAACACGACGCGGCAATCATCCATTATGATTACAAGTTAAATAATTCAATGTTTAATCAGGATTTAACAGAAATGGTCGGTTTATTTGATTGGGAAATGACAACGATTGGTGATCCACTAGCAGATTTAGGTGTTGCGATGAGTTACTGGATACAAAATGATGATCCAGATTTGTTGAAATATGGACTTGGTAAGCCTCCAGTTACTATAAATGATGGTTTTATGACAAGAGCCGAATTCATAGAAGCTTACTCAATGAAAAGTGGAAGAAGTGTTTCCAATATAAATTTTTATCTTGCATTTGCGTATTTTAAACTAGCTGTGATTGTCCAGCAAATTTATTATCGATTTAAAATGGGGCAAACAAATGATCAACGTTTTGCAAAGTTTGAACAGTTTGCTGAGTCCCTAATCACGTTAGGGCATCAAGTAACGTTCCCTAATCACAATAAACGATAAGGAGAAATGATTAAATGAATGAGTCTTTATTAATTGAAATAAAAGAGCGTATCTTATTTTTAACGTTAAACAGACCTGAATCGTTAAATTCTTTTAATCTAGAGATGTTAACAGGAATCACAAATTCTATTTTAGAAGCCGAGAATAATCCTGAAATTAAAGTAATCGTTATTTCTGGAGCTGGTCGTTCATTTTGCGCAGGTGGCGATGTGAAAACAATGGGAAATACGAATACCACTGCTGTGTATGAACATATTGGCGTACTAAATAAATGTATTAAAGCAATCAAAGAGTCAAATAAGCCAGTTATAGCTTCAATTCACGGTTTTGCAGCTGGAGCGGGTTTTAATTTAGCACTTGCTTGTGATCTGATTATTGCCTCTGACGATAGTAAATTTGCTTTAAGCTTCTCACAAGTCGGCCTTATTTCAGACGGAGGCGGCTCATACTTTTTACCCCGATTAATTGGACCTCATTTGGCAAAGCAATTTTTCTTTAGTGGAGAAGCAGTTTCTGCAGAAAGAATGGCTCAATTAGGAGTAGTTAATTTTTTAGTTTCCGCAAAAGAATTAAAAGAAGAAACAGTTAAATATGCTCATAAATTATCAGTTGGTCCCGGTAAAGCATTTGGCATGATGAAAAAACTAATCGACCAATCTTTTACTTCGAATTTAGATGAGATACTTGAAAAGGAACGAATGATTCAAACTCTAATGATAACAACAGAAGATCATCACGAAGGAGTTCTTGCATTTAAAGAAAAACGTAAGCCTGTCTTTACAGGAAGATAACATATTGGAGGGGTTAAAATGAAAGCGATTCAATTTAAACAATTCGGAGGTCCTGATGTATTAGAAAGAGTTGAATTAGAAAGACCAGTCCCAAAAGGTAGAGAAGTGTTAATCGAAGTTCATGCATCTGCTGTCAATTATGCTGATACAGCTAGAAGAGAAGGACAGTATGTTGTCAAAACAAATTTGCCATATGTTCCGGGTGCAGAAGTAGCTGGTTTTGTTGTAGAAGTAGGCGAAAATGTAACAAAAGTAAAACCTGGTGACCGAGTTGTGACAATTATGGAATCTGGTGGATATGCAGAGTATGCAATTTCAGATGAGAGATCAATTATTCCTATTCCTGCTGAATTGGACTTTAAAATAGCAGCAGCTTTACCAGTTCAAGGGTTAAGTGCGTACCATATTTTAAAAACAATGGGGATGCTAGAGCCCGGTGAATCTGTGCTAATTCACGCTGCTGCCGGTGGAGTAGGGACTTTAGCAGTTCAGCTGGCGAAATTATTTGGTGCTGGAAAAGTGATTGCAACTGCTAGTACGAGTGAGAAATTACAACTCGCGAAAGAAATGGGCGCTGATGTACTCATCAACTATACTGAAGATGGTTGGGAAGAAAAAGTGCTTGAAGCGACAAATGGAAAAGGTGTAGATGTTGCACTTGAGATGGCTGGTGGCGATGTGTTTTATAAGACTTTAAAATGTCTAGCATACTTTGGAAGACTTGTTATTTACGGTGTTGCAAGTGGACAACAAAGTAAGTTTTATCCTTCTTCATTGATGGCTAAAAATCAGTCGGTGATTGGTTTTTTCTTACCACCACTTATGAGAAGAGTAGAATTAATAAATCATAGTTTAAATGAATTATTTACGTATTTGGCAGAAGGAAAAATTCGAGTAACAATTGGAGAAGTTTTCCCATTAAGCGAAGCAGCGAATGTACACACACTAATGCAAGCAAGGAAAACAGTAGGAAAAGTTATTTTAGAGCCTAAAAAATAATTAGCGTTTGAAAATGATAAAAGGATAAACAGAAAAACAAATGGAACGGGGGAAATTGACAATGCATTTACGTTTAACAGATGAACAAAGAATGATTCAAAAAACGATACGCAAATTTGTTGAAAAAGAATTAATTCCTCTAGAGAATGAAGTATTACGTAATGAAAGAGAAGGGCGACCAAGTTTATCTCCCGAAGTTATAAAAGACCTTCAATTAAAAGCAAAGGAAGCAGGATTTTGGGGAATTAATACACCAGAAGAGTATGGTGGAGCGGACTTGGGTCAAATGATGTTAGCGATCGTCTATATGGAAATTTCAAAAACATTTGTACCGTTTACATTTGGAGGCTTTGCAGATAATATCCTATTTTATGCGAATGAAGAACAGAAGAAAAAGTACTTAATACCAACTATTAATGGTGATAAGAAATCATGTTTTGCGATGACAGAGCCAAATGCTGGTTCTGATACGCAAAATATTAAGATGACTGCAATAAAAGATGGTTCTGAATATATTTTAAATGGAGAAAAAACGTTTATTACAGGAGGAAATGAAGCTGATTTTGTAATGGTAATTGCTATTACAGATAAAGAAAAACATCATGCCTCTGGAGGACGAAGTGGTGTAACGTGTTTTATTGTAGACCGTGAAATGGGTTGGAAATCTGAATACATTCATACGATGGGCGAATGGGGACCTGCTGGATTAGTTTTTGACAATGTGCGTGTACCTGAGGAAAACATTTTGGGCGAATTAAATGGAGGTTACAATCTAGGGCTTGAATGGATTGGCTTTGCGAGATGGATTGTTGGGGCAAGGGCAGTTGGTGCAGCTGAGCGTTTGTTGCAAATGGCAATTGATTACTCAAAGGAAAGAGAAACATTTGGAAAACCAATTGCTGAACGTCAAGCAATTCAATGGCAAATTGCAGATTCAGCTGTAGAAATTGAAGCTGCAAGATGGCTAGTATTAAATGCAGCATTTACTTTAGATCAAGGTGAAGATAATCGCCATTTAGCATCCATTGCTAAACTATATGGCTCAAATATGGGGAATAAGGTTGTAGACCGAGTCCTTCAAATTCATGGGGGAATTGGTTACACGAGAGAATTACCAATTGAAAGATGGTACCGTGAGGCTAGATTATGGAGAATTTATGATGGAACGGATGAAATTCAACGATTAATCATCTCTAGAAATCTATTAAAAGGGCACGTGAAGGTAGGTCAATTTGTTTAATAAATGATGGAGGGATAATGTATGGCTGGAAGATTTAAAGGGAAGGTTGCGTTTGTTACTGGTGGAAGTCGTGGTATAGGCAAAGCGATTGTAGAATTATTTGCAAACGAAGGGGCAAAAGTAGCAATCATTGATGTGAATGTTGAAGCGTTAAAACAAACTGCTGAAGATTTAAAACAGTTTGAGATTTATACGAAGAAAGCAAATGTTGTAGACGGAAGTGAAGTTCAAACTGCGATGAAGGAAGTCTATGATACTTTTGGATCAATAGATATCGTTGTTAATAATGCTGGCGTGATTCGAGATAACTTATTATTTAAAATGACAGATTCAGATTGGGATACGGTAATGGATGTTCATTTGAAAGGTTCTTTTAATGTTGTTCGTGCTGCTCAGGAATACATGGTAAAACAAAAGTATGGTCGTATCATCAATATTTCATCTACTTCAGCACTTGGCAATCGAGGTCAAGCAAATTACGCAACAGCAAAAGCTGGGCTACAAGGGCTTACAAAAACACTAGCAATCGAGCTAGGTAAATTTGGAATTACAACAAATGCAGTTGCGCCTGGATTGATTGAAACGGAGATGACAAGAGAAACAGCTAGTCGCATTGGAATTACATATGAACAATTAATTGAAGCTAGTTTAAGTCAAATTCCAGCTGGTAGAGGCGGGAAGCCTGAAGACATTGCAAACGCAGTCGCATTTTTTGCCGATGAAAAATCTTCTTACGTAAATGGTCAGGTACTTTATGTGGCAGGTGGGCCAAAAGCGTAAATACTATTGAAAGAGGTGAAAGTGATGTTCAAAGCTTTTATTGGAAAACGCTCAAAAGCTGTAGAAAATACCGTTGAACGAGGAGCGGTCAAAAGGTTTGCAGAAGCGATTGGAGATTTACATCCAATCTATGTGGATCTAGAATATGGAAAAAAATCTAGATATAAACAAAATATAGCTCCACCTACTTTTCCGAGAGTATTTGACTATGGAATCATTGAAGATTTCCATTTACCCAATGTTGGATTAATCCATGGAGAACAGTCATTTCATTATGAACGACCGTTATTTGTTGGCGAAAAAATTACTTGCTATACCAAAATTAAGGATTATTACGAAAAAAAAGGAAATCATGGCTTTATGGGATTTTTAGTCGTTTCAGATATCGGGGAAGATGAAAAAGGGCAAGTCATATTTCAATCTAATGCAGTAGTCATCATTACTGAAGAAGTAAGGAAGGTGCTTTCAGTATGACAATCTTAACCGAACTAAAGCCGGGTGACTCACTCAAATCAGTTAATTTAGAGCCAGTTTCAAGAATGGATCTAATCAAATATGCTGGTGCCTCTGGTGATTTTAATCCGATCCATACAATTGATGAAGAAGCTAAAAAAGCAGGTCTTCCTGGAATCATTGCTCATGGAATGTGGACAATGGGAAATTTATCAAAACTTTTCTCAGATTATATAGAAAATGGATTCATTGAAGATTATACCATCAGGTTTAAAAACATGGTGTTTATTGATGACAGCATTACACTAAATGCTTTTTTAAAAGAGAACGACGGAGAAAGGATGCACTTTTCTGTATACGCTACAAACCAAAAAAATCAAAAGGTGATAGAAGGAAAGATCATATTTAAACAATATTAATACATTTAAGAAATTGTCTTATGTTGGAAATAATCAATCTATATTGGAGATGCCACCAAGGCATCTTTTTTTCACTTTTATATAAAGTTTAACTGTAAAAGACATAACTATTTTGTTAAATAGTTGCTCTGTTTCATGACGTTGGATATGATTAGGATAAGAAATTAGTGATGTCCTTTAAATTATAAAAAATGGCTTTATGGAGTAGGGTATTAATTATTATGTTAGGAGTGAATGAAATGGAAGTTTTTGCTGAGTTTTTAGAAAAAATTGATAACCCGTTGCATCGGGAACGAACGGAAGAAGTTTTGAATTGGGTGATTAATAAATTTCCAAATTTAATGCCTAAAATTGCATGGAATCAACCAATGTTTACCGATCATGGTACATATATTATAGGGTTTAGCATATCGAAACAACACTTAGCTGTTGCCCCTGAAACGGTAGGAATCAATCGCTTTTCTGATGAAATTGTACAAGCTGGCTATGATCACACAAAACAATTGGTACGTATTCCATGGGGAAGTGAAGTTGATTACAAATTGATTGAGAACATGATCGAGTTTAATATTCTAGACAAGACAGAATGTTCAACTTTTTGGAGGAAATAAAACATTAGAATCTTAAAGTTGAAAAAACGTAAATAAAAAACCTCTCTAAATTCCACTTAGTTTAGGAATTACATGAGAGGTTTTTTTATATTGTGCTCTTTGTAAAATATTTCCGAGTTTCTTCACGAATTTCCTTAGGTAAGACATTCTCTAGTTCATTGTTTAACCATGAAAGTGTTTTACCACGTAAGTATTCATGCATTTTTTCTTCTGCAGAGAGCATAACTAAATTAATAGTACATGAGGTACCTGGTGTACAGCCTTTTTCTCTATATAAATATCCATTATCCTTAATGTTTTTACATTGAAATATAGGCTTTGGTCCTTCAATTGCTTCAATTACATCCCAAAATGAAATGTCATCAGGAGATTTTGAAAGTTTAAAACCACCCTTTACTCCAGGTACTGAACTGACAATTCCAGCCTTAGCTAATTTACTAAAAATTTTTGAGAGATATGTATCTGAAACACCTTGAAATGATGATAAATCTTTTATTCCAATCGGAGAATCATCAGGATTATCTATTAAATAAACTAGGCAGTGAAGTGCATATTCAACACCAACGCTATACTGCATTAAGACACCTTCTTTTTTAAATCAGATTATATTCATTAATCTTAAATATGTTTTATTTCTTTGTCAAACAACTGATATTGAAGTTTACCGGTTAAAAGATTCATGTTGACATAATCTTATATATGACATAATATAGATATTGTTAATCGGCGATTGATATTATCGCTAATGAAACTTCAATCAGTTTTCATATCAATTAATAACAAAATAAAATTCTTGGGGGTCATTTAATTGGAAAAACGAGTTGATTATTATAATCTTGCGCCAGAAGCAATAAATATTATGATGGAAATGGAAAAGTATACAAAAACCTCAGGCATCGACCGTAAACTTCGAGAACTAGTAAAAATACGTGCATCACAAATAAATGGTTGTGCATATTGCATTAACATGCATACAACTGAAGCAAGAAAAATGGGAGAAACAGAGCAACGTTTATTTTGTATAAGTGCTTGGCATGATTGTACTTTCTACACAGATTCAGAAAAAGTAGCCCTAGAGTTAACAGAACATGTCACATTGATCCCAAATAAAGGAGTGCCTGAAGCATTATATGATCGTATTCGAAACCACTTTAGTGAAAAAGAATATGTAAATCTTGTCGTATTAATAAACCAAATTAATAGCTGGAATAGAATCTCGATTGCGATGGGAAATAAAGCAACAGCTGAATAATCCTGAATCACATCTAAGTCTATTGAGTTACCTAAGCGTAGACCAAAAAGCATCCATATTTATTTCTGGATGCTTTTTTATTTATTCAAAATCAATAGTGGAAAATTGCTTTTTGAACAAATGAAACCGGTATAAAATATTTATCTTTTAAATGAACTGTCCGTTGTGTTCTCTTCAATAAAAGGAATTGAATTTTACAAGTGGAATATATAAATGAATGACGATTATAGCTTTATTGAGGTGGATAAAATGAAAAAATGGATTTTATTACTATGCGGCACTTTATTAGTGTTTTTATCTATTTGGACTATTTATTATGCATATACTCCAAAAGTCGGGCCTATTGGTAATGGCCTTAATTATAAATTAATTTGGTTTCAATCTAGTATTCAATTTGTATCAGGTATCAGTTCTTTATTTTTAGCTTTTAATTTGAGGGGAAAATAAAAGTTTTATGGGATGGACTTTGAAATTAGAAAACTCCTTGAATATTTTTTAATTTTCCAGATTGAAGGTATATACAAAAAAGGAACATATTCTAAATCGGAATATGTTCCTTTTTTAATAACCGTTATGCTACCAAACTGTAAATATAACGAGTTCAGAATTACTAAATTGAAATCATTTACGAACTTAAGTTTTGATTAATAATAGTTACAGCCTTTGAATTAAATATCATTAATTGAAAGAATTAAAGATTTAATTTCGTCTGTTTCTGTACTTTCAAAAGGAATAAATATCGGTTTTGCAGGAATGTGAAACTCTACATGTGAATGGGAGAGTTCAAAAAGTAATGTACCAATTTTATTTTCCAGTTTATTCTTAATCACAATCCAAAAAATACGTTTTTCATGATTAGGTCTGCCCCATTTTGCTTTTTCAATGGAATGACGAAAATTTAAACAGCCTGCTATGACAAAATCATCTTCTTTTGATTCCTCTGCTGATTGAAATCCGCATTTTACAAGATCTTTCCAAATAGGAGGTAAAAGCTTATCTAAATACATTCCATAAGTCGCATCTTCAAATTCAGGAAAAAGTGTTTCTAATTCTTCTCGATTTTCATCAAGAATATTTTCCCATTGTTTATTTACATAATTTGATAATACTTCTCCTACCTCAAAAATTGTCATAGTCTCATTAAAAAATCCATTTGTCATATGAAGACCTCCAAATATTTTATTTTACAAGTCCATCTTACAACAATAAAGCGAATGCTAAAGTTTAAATAAATTAATACTGATATAATAGACTTCTAAAATAAAAACTTTATAATGTAGTAAAATATTAAACAATAATGGAGTAATTATGAAAAAAAATATTAGACCTATAGATCTTGCTAAAAAATTAAGAATTAGTACTAGTACTTTAAGAAATTATGAAGCAAAAGGCCTCATACCTCCTACTGAAAGAACAGATACAGGTTATCGGATTTACACTGAGGAACATATTGCATATTTTGAATGTATTTTAGCAATGTCTCCAGGCTTTGGTATGGAAACAACGACTGAGGTGCTAAAAAAAATTCAATTAAATGATTTAGAATCTGCGCTATGGCTGATTAATTATGAACAGGTAAAAACTCATCATGATAAAACTACTTTACAAAAAGCAATTAGATTATATGAAAAGTCAGTTGATAGCAATGGAATGTTAGAAGAATTTAAAACGACTCAGATAATCTCTATAGATACTAAAATATCCACGTCTACAATAAGATTTTGGGAAAAAGAAGGATATATTTATTCGATAAGAGATCCAAATAACAATTATCGATTATTCAATTCATTTCAATTGTTTAAAATTTACTTAATGAAAATAACTCAAAATGCAGTATACTCGAACGAGCTTATTAATATTAAAAATATAATTAAACAATTAAATGAAAGAGACTCTCATAAGGCTAAATTAGCAATAAATGAAATAAAAAACATGTTGAGTAAACGCAATCAGGATCAATTACGCGGACAAAATTATCTATATAAATTATGTAAAATAAAAAGTCTTTATTAATGTGAGTCGACCAGTCAGCTCCATAGAGTAGATGAAACTAACTCATGCATTAGTTGAGCAAGATCAATGGTCGCTAACAAAATTATCATTATTAAGACAGTAAAAAAATATCACAAGAGCATATCAAAATATGAAAGAAATAGAAGTGAAATTACCATCCAAAATGTATCAATGAAACAAATCTAGATAGGACTTTCTTCTTTTCTGTAGAATTTGTCTACAATAGAGGTGAATAAAGATGAAAAAAGGTTGGATTCTTATTATTAGTTTGATCTGCTGCCTGTCCGCTTGTTCCACTAATTCGGATGAACATGTATTTAGTCAGAAAATGTTTCAATCCTTTGTTAATTCTACTCATAATTCCATTCCAGATACGATACAAGATGGAGAGATTCAGGTATCGATAAATCTTGACGGACAATATTATCCATCTGGAACCGAAGCTATTACTCTTTCTATCGTTAATAATGGAGATCCATTAGTTTACGGAACAACGTATTTAATCGAACAGTTCGATGAAAAATCACAATCATGGAAAGAGGTCAAATTCCGAAAAGATGTCGGATTTGAACAAATTGGGTTGACGATAAACCAATCTGTTCAAAAAGATGAAAAGATAACAATTGGTTCATCAATGTTATCAAAACCGCTTGATCCTGGGTTTTACAGGGTGATAAAGTCATTTTCAACAAATGAAGATAAAACTATAAAACTATCCGCTATTTTTCAACTTCTTTAAATTGTTTAGGACACTTTATGATAAAACAACTTTGTTTTAACTTTTACCGCACTTATCTAAAGTGGATACTCTAGAATATATCGGATAAATGAAGTTAGAATTTACATTATTAAATGAAATTTCTAATTCAACTAAAGCATGAGTTAATTGCAGATCTAAGCAGCTGATTGGCTGCTTTTTTATTTATGTATTTGTTAGGATAGTCCATTAAGGAATTCTATGGTTTATAGTAATGATTATTATTCTATTGTAAGTTTTTTGTTGTAAATACAACAAAAATAAGATAAATTAAAGATAAGGATTTTTAATGTAAATGTATTAAAGGAGTGAAAAAATTTTTATGACAATAAATATAAAAAAATGTAACATCGTTGATTCACGTATACTTCAAGAGATTAGTTATGAAACATTTAATGAGACATTTAAGAATCAAAATTCAACTGAAAATATGAATGCCTACTTAGAGAAAGCATTTAACATAAACCAAGTTGAAAAAGAGTTGTCTAATATTTCATCACAATTCTTTTTAATTTCTCTTAATAATGAAGTCACTGGATATTTAAAGGTCAATACGAATGATGCCCAATCAGAAGAAATGGGTGATGAATCCCTTGAAATTGAAAGGATTTATATTAAGAAGGAATATCAAAAGCATGGGCTTGGTAAATATTTGTTAAATAAAGCAATACAAATTGCCGAGGAACTAAATAAAAGTAAAATCTGGTTAGGCGTATGGGAAAAGAATGAAAAGGCAATCGCTTTTTATAAAAAAATGGGATTTGTTCAAACTGGAGCCCACTCTTTCTTTATGGGCGATGAAGAACAAGTAGACTTTATCATGACAAAAAAACTGGAAAAACCAGTTTAAATGGACTAGATTCGCCATATCGTTTATAGGATCGGATGGGAATGAATTGTTAAGTTTTCAAAACTCTTAAATAATGAGAGTTTGCCAAAAGGGAACGCACAACTTGACAATTAAAGAACTTGAAAATCATATGTTTGTTCAAAAAACTGTTTTTGCAGTTTTTTCTTTTTCAGGTAAATAGAAAATTAGAAATGAGTTTAGTGTCTTACTTGAATTCAACTGTAATAAAAACAATGTTATTATATAGTAAGTAATATGAGATTTTTTTAAAGGAGTATAAAACCAATATTAGACTAATATGCAATTATATATTTCAGAAGATTTTGGAGAGTAAACTATGTTAAAAATAATTAGAATAACCTTTGGAATCATTGCAGTAGCATTAGCAATTTTTTCATTAATAACGCAGAATTTTTTTATGATTCCATATATGCTTTTATTTATGGGGGGAATGTTTTTAGTAATGTACTTTCAAGAAAGAAGAAAGTCTAATTCAATAATGTATTTACTTGTGGGTGGATTTAATATTTTTGTATCTATTTATACAAGCTTATTTAACTAAAGTCTATAGATGAAATAGGAGAGACTACTTGGGTAGACATAGCTTAACATGAAAGGTTAATAGGTAAAAAAGTGAAAAAGATTAAGCGAAAAAAAATAATCTTACTGTTAATTCTTCTCTTGTTAGTTG
This sequence comes from Gottfriedia sp. ABJ_BB2_2, assembly GCF_055484705.1. NCBI lineage: Bacteria > Bacillati > Bacillota > Bacilli > Caryophanales > Bacillaceae > Gottfriedia > Gottfriedia sp. ABJ_BB2_2. Next base: position 516,403 of record NZ_JBVFKR010000001.1, on the reverse strand, counting down.
TATTGTTTTGTTACTATCAAAATAATGCAATTGAAGTGAATAAGACAACTATAAAATCGCGTGAGGTTCCGAAACAGTTTAATAACTATAAAATCATTCAATTATCAGATCTTCATGGAAAAGAATTCGGACAAGATCAGATCAAGCTAGTAAGAAAAATCAAAAATGAAAAGCCAGATATGATTGTCTTTACTGGGGATTTAATTGACTCTAAGAAATATGTAGAAAAATATAGTTTAAAGCTGATGGAAAAGATAGTTAAAATTGCGCCAGTATATTTTGTAACCGGAAATCATGAATATTGGTCAGGTAAATATGAAGGTTTAGAGAGTAAGTTGGAAAATTTAGGTGTTAAAGTGTTAAAAAATGAAAGTCTAGTTTTAGAACGTAAGGGTAAATCAATTCAAATCTTTGGTATTAATGACCCCGCAGAAAAAGAGGTAGGTAACGAATATTTAACCGAAGAACAACAGGCGGAGGTTAATATAAAGCATTCACTTAATACGAAAATGAATGAGAGTGAATTTAATGTATTATTATCGCATAGACCTGAATTACTTTCGCTGTATTCAAGTTATGATTTTGATGTAGTTCTTTCAGGACATGCACATGGTGGGCAAATTAGGATTCCATTTGTTGGTGGAGTTGTTGCGCCAAATCAAGGGGTTTTGCCAAAATATACTTCAGGTAAATACAAAATGAAAAATACAACAATGATTGTTAACAGAGGATTAGGTAATAGTATTATTCCGCAGAGATTGTTTAATAGACCTGAGATTGTTGTAGTATATTTGAAAAGTTTATAATGAATATAACGATAAAATTAGCAAGTAAACCTAGAGTTGTTTTTGATTATAGCAACTCTTTTTATTTGGCAATTTTGAGATAAAAGGATTTAATCGGTTTAAAGCCTTAATTTATTGAACATGTAATAAAGAATGTACATATTAGAATAAAACAAATTCAGACTGTCAAAACAAAATTGACATGACACTTTTTAGTGTCCTATAATAAAGACACTAATAGGTGTCCGATAAAAAGGAGAGGGTGATTTTGAACGAGAAAAATCAAGAGCGTGATGTTTATGTAGCCATCGCTGACCCAACAAGGCGTAAAATACTTCGTTTATTGGCAGAAGCAGATGAATTACCTCTTCACGAATTAACTCCACAATTTGAAATGGGGCGCACTGCTGTTTCAAAACACCTGGCAATCCTTAAAGAAGCTGGTTTAGTTGCTGACCGTAAAGTAGGTAGAGAAACACGGTATCGATTAAATGCAGCTCCATTAGAAGAAATTAAAGATTGGGTTTCTTTTTACGAAGGATTCTGGAAATAAAGATTTATTAAATTAAACAGAATGAGGAAAAAATAAAATCAGATGTGGCATTAGAATATAAATATCGGAAAAGTATTTGCTGAGCAATAATTGCTAGACTTCTAAGCAATTGTTGATCCAGAAAAAAAGAGTGAAACATATTTGTCTTACATAATGTTTCACCCTTTTTTTATTTTTATGATGTAAAACCTTAGTTAGATATGAAAAATTTTAAGCTTTTATGTAAAAATTGAATGTTACCATTCATTTGGCTCGTAATTTAGTTCTCTAAATAATTGTGTTTTTTCTTTCTTTGTTAAGTCTCTCCATTGTCCAATTGGTAAATTGTTTAAATGAATATTCATGATTCGTATACGTTGTAGTCGATACACTTCGTAACCAAGCGCTTCACACATGCGACGAATTTGTCGATTTAAACCTTGTGTTAAGATGATTTGAAAATCATATTTTGAAAGTTGTTTAATTTCACAAGGTAGTGTTTTTGTTCCTAAGATTTTAACTCCTGCTGCCATTTCTTTTAAGAAGGCAGGCGTGATTGGTTTATCAACTGAGACGATGTATTCCTTTTCATGCTTATTCTCAGCACGTAAAATTTCATTTACAATATCCCCATCGTTCGTTAGTAAAATTAAGCCTTCAGAGGCTTTATCAAGTCGACCTATATTAAAAATCCTTAGTGGATGATTCACTAAATCAATAATATTACCTTTTACACCTTTTTCTGTTGTACTTGTTATCCCAACCGGCTTATTTAATGCAATATAAACATTATTTCGTGCTAATCGAATATGTTCTCCATTAACGATTACCTCATCACCTGGCTCAACTTGGCTACCGATTTTTGCAACTTTACCGTTTATTTTGACTCTTCCTTCACTGATTAATTTATCCGCAGCACGTCTTGATGCTTTTCCGGATTCACTAATAAACTTATTTAAACGAATGACCAACAACCCCTTAATGCTAAATTATATTTTCAGAATAACATATATGTAATGAATATAAAAAAAGAAGTTCAAAAATGATGAAATTTATTAACTTAATTCTTACTATGTATCGATATTTTTTGAAGAAAAACATCCACTTTTTCATATAATTATTGTCTATTTACACATACTAATTAAAAAATGAAATAGGTGAGTGTAAATGGATCTTTCTTTTGATAAGCTTTTAGAACAATTTGATTTAAAGAAAAATGAACATCAACGGAACATGCACAAAATTAATAAAAGAATTGATGAAATAGAGTCACATATGGATAGTATGAAAAAACAATTACATAGTTTTGATCATCAAATTGAGAGTCTTGAAAAGGACTTAAAATCCACATTATCTATGATCAATCGAGAAGAGTTTTCGCATAGTCACCAGGATCATAATCATCAAAATCAAGAACATCAACAACACGACCAAGGTCATAACGAAAAACAGAATCATCATCACAAAAATCAGGAACATCATGAAGAAAAGCATAAATGGGCAGAAAGTATTCTTCATAATGTAGAGGAGTATGCCTCAAATATATTTAATAACGGTAACGAAGAGGAACACAGAAAGAATCAAAATGATCATAACCAACAAAGCAGATTAAGTAAGAATGCTAAGAAACGCAAAGATGATTCAGAGTTGAACCCAATGCCAAATGTAATCCCTGAACAATATTCAGCAAGTGTCTCAAATCATCAGACCAATGCAAATCATATAAGTAATACAAATGTTTCTAATTCATATGATGAAAGCTTTTTAGCTCAGAGCTATATACAAGACGCTTATGAACAAACAAATCAAGAACATACTCTAAATCAGACTACATTAAATGGGAATAATAGCGACCAAACAATTCAAAAAGATTTAAATCAATTAGAGCAAAATTATGAAGATTTATCGATTGACGATTGGGAGGATAAAACAACGAACTTATCGATGTCAGAATGGTTTGAAGTAGATCCTAGGACTAACAGATAAAATGAAAAACATTACTTCTATATAGGAGTAATGTTTTTTCATTTTTGGAAATGTACATAATCAAGAAGGACTAAATTCATTTTTGTTGAAATTAAGAGAGTGACGTAATTTTAAAATAGAAGGTGAAAAATTTGTTGTTAAAAGTACAAATAAAAGAATTGCAAGAAGCTTGCGAGAGCTATGATCAAATTAAATTAAAATTAAATTGGGATATGCTTAGAAACAGAACTAATGATGTTAAAGAAGATTTCTTTTATTATGATGAGGACAAATTAGTTGGGTTTTTAGGTAAATATTATTTTGGTACAAAAGTAGAAATTTGTGGGATGGTACATCCGGAGTATAGAAGAAAAGGTATATTTACATCATTACTAAATGAAGGTCTTGAAAGTAGCAGGAATGCAACATCAATCTTACTGAATGCACCAGCGGCTTCTACTACAGCACAAGAGTTTATAAAAGCTCAGAAATGTGACTATTCATTCTCAGAATATCAAATGGTTTGGAAGGATAGAGATGTACAATCTTTTGAACCAATTATTAATCTGTCAGATGCTACAAAAGAAGATTTTGAATTGATTTCAAGAATCGATGTGGAGTGCTTTGGTTTTGACGTGAAGGATGCTCAAACATTTAATGCACGAGTTTTAAATGAGCCAAATCGTAAATGTTTCATAATAGAGGTAGATGGTGAAAAAATCGGAAAACTGAGTGTTCAAAGAGAACATAAAGAAAGCTGGATTTATGGTTTTGCGGTATTACCAAAGTATCAAGGATTCGGATATGGTAAGAATACATTGTTACAAATTATAGAACGGGAAAACAAAACAGGAAATGAGATACATCTAGAAGTTGCTTTAGAGAATAAAAACGCAAAGAAATTATATACTGACTGTGGCTTCGAACAATATGACACACAAGATTATTATCAATGTTCAAAAAAGAATGTGTAAAACACATTCTTTTTTAGATTGGAGAATGAAATATGTTAAATAAAAACTGTTCTAGATGTAATAAATTTACATCAGTTATAGAAAATGGAAAACAGTTTAATGATGAATTTCTTTGCTATGATTGTCTAAATAGTGCGATAGGAAATAAAGAAGTGGAAAAACCGAATAATCATATTCAACATCCGTTGCTAAGTACATTAAGTTTATTAAATATACTTTATTTAATTGGTTCAATCATCATCTCAATTTTTACTGTTAGTATCATTAACTCATCTTCTGTTGGGTCGACTGGTCAAGTATCAGGGCCAATTGGAATCGCTGTGATTGGAGCGATTTTTAAATCTGTGTTCATTTATTTTATTGTAAAGGCACTCATACTACTTATAGAGACTGTCTTAAAAATTTATAAAAAGCTATAATCAAAATCAATCAATACATCAAATATCAGAATGAACGAGGGCATTATAAATGAGAGTATCAGCAATAGAGGCAGCAAAGAAGTTTATCCAAACAGAATTTTCAGATTGTTTAGGTGCAATTTTAAGCGGAAGTGTTATGAGCGGAAAAGAAACATCTACGTCAGATTTAGATATTGTGGTCTTTGAAAAAAGAGTAAATGCATATCGTGAATCCGTGATTAAATATGAGTGGATGATTGAAGTGTTTGTATACGATTTAGAATCATATAAACCGTTTTTTGATAGCGATATAAAGAGAGCGCGACCGACTTTGCCAAGAATGCTAGCTGAAGGTATGATGATAAAACATCATCCTAAAATTGAAAAATTAGTTGAACATGCAAAAGAAACGATGCTTGCTGGACCACCAAAATGGGATGAAAAGACAATAGAATTCAATCAATATGTTTTATCTGATCTAATTGATGATTTTATTGGTTCAGAACATGTAAATGAAAGTATTTGTATTGCAGCTACGTTACTAGATAAATTACATGAATTCATTTTAAGGACTAACCAGCATTGGGTGGGCTCATCAAAATGGATTTATCGAGAAATGGATCATTTTAATCCAGACTTAACGAACGAAATGTTTCAAGCATTTCAGAACTATTTTCAAACAGGTGAAAAGAATGGAATCATAAACGTAGTTGAATTGGCATTAAAACCGTTTGGAGGAAAACGATTTGAAGGTTACCAAATAGGAAAGTAAATGTTATTACTCTTACAATAACATTAAAAATTCTATATCACTCATACTTGAACATTTTTATGTTAAACTAGGGAATGAAATATATGGTAAAGGGTGAAAACTTTGGAGAAGATTCGTGGTTTTGAAATAGCAAAAGGTTTTGAAAAGGAAGGCGTTAATTTACCGAAGAGAGCGACAACACACGCAGCTGGTTACGATATTGAAAGTATTGAAGATACAATCATTCAACCAAATGAATTTAAACTTGTTGGCACTGGTGTAAAAGCATATATGCAAAGAGATGAATTCCTAGCGTTATACGTACGCTCTTCAACCCCTTTAAAAAAAGGTTTATTAAAAGGGAATGGAGTAGGGGTCATTGATTCGGATTATTACAGTAATCCATCAAATGATGGGCATATTATGATGCAGCTTTTAAATGTTACAAATGAACCTGTTATTATTCAAAAAGGTGAGCGAATTGGACAAGCGGTATTCCAAAAGTTTTTATTAACTGATGATGATATTGCTGGAGAAGAAAGAACAAGCGGATTCGGTAGCACTGGAAAATAAAAAAAGCACTCGAAATTTTCGAGTGCTTTTTGTTTTGAATATTAGTCTAACATTTTTGCTAATTTTGGAGAAATTGCAAGTAAGATTAAGCCTACAACGATTGCTGCTCCACCAACAACTACGAATACTTGAAGAATACCAAGAGTAGTTGTAAATGCTGCTAATTGACCAGCAACTAAGTTTGCGATAAAGCTTGATGATAACCATACACCCATTAAAAGTGATGCAAGTTTAAGTGGTGCATAACGTGAAACTGCTGATAAACCAACAGGTGAAAGTACTAACTCACCAATAGTATGGAAGAAATATGTCATTACCATAAATAACATATTTGCTTTTACTGTGATATTTTCTGGATCAGATCCAGTTTTTAAAGCAGCTAAAATTGTAAAAATAAATCCGATTCCTAAAAGAATTAGACCCATTGCCATTTTAGCTGGTACACTGATTTTAACACCTGAATATGCTAATTTAATCCAAATTGTTGATAAAATTGGTGCAAAGATAATGATGAATAATGGATTAACTGATTGGAACCAAGCTGATGGAACATTAAAATTACCAACTTTTAAATCAATAAATCGCTCAGTATATAATGTTAAAGATGATCCAGCTTGTTCAAATCCAGCCCAGAAAAATACTACGAATGCAGCTAGAATAAAAATTACTGTTGTACGTTGTTTCTCTTTCTTCGTTAGAGGAATACTCTTATCTACAGTATTTTTTTCTTTTAAAACTTTTACATTTGGTTTTGTTCCTAAATCACCTAAGTATTTTTTACTTAATAGGTTGAAAATAATTTGACCAATAATCATACCAATAGCCGCTGCTAAGAAACCATATCTATAACCGAATAGGTCGTCTGCTTTACCAGGGCCATTAGCGTCAAAGAATAATGTTTGTGCTAAATAACCTGTTACTAATGGTGCAAATAAAGCACCTAAGTTAATACCCATATAGAAAATCGTGAATGCGCCATCACGACGTGGGTCATCACCTTCGTATAATTCACCTACTAGAGTTGAAATATTTGGTTTGAAGAATCCATTACCGATGATCAATAATAGTAATCCAATATATAAACCTGTAGTAGAATGGATACCAAATAATGTAATATTACCAAGTGCCATAATGATACCACCAAGAGTGATAGCAGTACGCTTAGCAATAAAGTTATCTGTAATCCAACCACCTACTATTGGTGTGAAATAAACAAGTCCAGTAAATAATCCATAAAGTTGAAGAGCCCATGCATCTTTAAATCCAAGTCCACCTTGAACCATTGTTGCTGTCAAATAAAGAACCAATAGTGCACGCATTCCATAATAACTAAAGCGTTCCCAAGCCTCTGTTGCAAAAAGTAAGTAAAGGCCAGGCGGATGTTTCGTTTTTTGTTGTTGCTCATTTGATGATACGTTTTGAGTCGCTACGCTCATTTTAATTCCTCCCTCTTAAGTGCTATTCTGTGTCGTTTTCTGTTTGAATATTTATTGTCGCAAATTCATACACTATTCTGTCAATTTGGTGTAAAAAATAATTTAAATTCTACAAATTTCGACAATTTCACCTAAAAAAAGATGATCTTACTATATAAACAGAATCATACAAACAAAATTCAATTGTTTGAATTGTGTAAAAATATGGATAATAAATACTTTTGTAGTATAACACAAAACAACACAACACTGTAAAGTAATTTGTATTGTCAGACAAATTTTGCAATACTGATTTTTCATGCAAAAACATATGTATATCAGTACTTTTCACAAAAGAAAAGGCAAAACATGTCTAATCTAAAAGACCTATATTTAAATAATAATAAGTTTTTGAAATATTTCAAGGGTTTTCTTAATTTTGTTATCTTAGATTAATAATTTTTAATAAAAGTAAATAATTGGAAATGTCGGAATTTGTAGAATTATAAAATAAGTATTTAGTCTGTTTTAATATTCAATTAATTCATATGGACGATTTTCTAAAATTTGGATATACTAATAGTAATTTTAATGAAACGGAGTGATGTTATATGGGAAATTCAATGAGTTTACTAAATAAGAATGCAATTACAAGGGGACAAGAAATGAAGTAATTCTTCATTATTGTCCTTATACTCAGGAGGACAAAATGAATTTAGAACAATTAGGCTGGAAAGATGTATTTGGAGAAAAAGATCAATCTACTATTGTGGCTCGTGTGATTTCTGAACAAAGACAAATTTATAAATTACATGATGGTGAAAATGAATTGAACGGTGAAGTTTCTGGAAAATTTCAATTTCAAGCAAAAGTAAAAAGTGATTATCCGTCGGTAGGAGATTGGGTAGTTATTGAGCCACTTAAAGACGAAAATAAAGCGATTATTCAAAAAGTGTTACCTAGGATGAGTCAATTTTCAAGACAGTCCGCAGGCGAAAAGACGGAAGAACAGGTAGTTGCCGCGAATATCGATTATGTATTTTTAGTCATGGCCTTAAATAATGACTTTAATATAAGAAGATTAGAACGCTATTTGTTAGTTGCATATGAAAGCGGAGCTAACCCAATTATCGTTCTAACGAAAAAAGACCTATGTGATGATCTAGCTTCTAGAATTTCAGAAGTTGAAGAAATTGCATTTGGAGTTCCAGTTTTTACTGTAAACAGTACAAACGGTGAAGGTATTGAAGAAGTGAAGAATCTGGTTACAGAAGGGAAGACAGTCTCCCTTTTAGGTTCATCTGGTGTAGGTAAATCAACATTATTAAATGCATTAATTGGAGAATCGATACAAATTACGCAGGATGTTCGTGAAGGCGATGATCGAGGCAAGCATACGACTACCCATCGTGAATTATTCTTCTTACCAACAGGCGGAATGGTGATCGATACACCAGGTATGCGAGAACTTCAATTATGGGGTGGAGAAGATCATATAAGCTCAACTTTTTCTGATGTAGATGAATTAGCGAAATCATGTAAGTTTTCCGATTGTAAACATGAAAATGAACCTGGATGTGCTGTGAATGAAGCCATATCAAATGGTGTGTTAGACGCTCAAAGATTAACTAGTTATCGAAAATTGATGAGAGAGTTGGCATATGCAGAAAGAAAGCAAGATGCTTCATTAGCACGGATTGAAAAAGACAAATGGAAAAAAGTGCATAAGATGATGAATACGAAATCTTATAAATAAAGAAGAGTTTACTACTCTTCTTTTTCTTTTTGAAAAACCATATTTTATATTCAGTAGATTATTACAAATTTCTCTCAGACTTTAGACTGAGAAAAAACAATACTTAAGGTTGTTAACGATTTACGTAAAAATAGATAAACTACATATTACAAGCGTTACTAACAATTTGCTTTCAGTTGTTATTAACAAGTTACGTTTAGTGAATAGAGGAGAGCAATATGAAGCATTTAAAGCATTTAAGACGATTGTCTAGCAATGAGTTAATTGGAATATTATTTATCATTGCAGGTATAGGGCTTTTATTTGATTTGTTTTTAAATCCATTTGCAATTATTGCAGCAGGAGTCGGTATATATTTAATTCAATACGGTGCAAAAAAACGAAAAGTTTATCCATCAACCTCAGCAAATATAGCTTTTTTTGGTGGGATTATTTTATTTATTAGCAATGTATTTCAATTGAAGTCTATTTTAGGTGTTTTAGCATTTATCGTCATTTATATAGGTTATTTAATTTTTATCAACTCAAAATTAAATGAAAAATTAACGATTCCGCTCATACAAGAGAAAACAAGTCCAGGGGTATTTGAAGAGAAATCAGTAATTTCTAACCGTTTCTTCTCAAATATTCGAATGAAAAATGATACGACATTTGAATTAGATGATGTTGATTATTATTTTGGAATTGGTGATGTTGAGATTGATTTAACTGATTCTTTTATACCTGAAGGTGAAACAGTTTTAGCAATCAATGGTTTGATTGGAAACATCACATTATATATACCATATGATGTAGAGTTATCCATACATCATTCAACTTTATTTGGAAAAGTTAATATTTTAAAAAATGAGTTGCAGGGGTTTAATAAAAATTGCAAATTCACTACAAATGATTATAAAGAAGCATCAAGAAAATTAAAAATCATTACGTCACTAGCTGCTGGAAAAATAGAGGTGACAAACAGATGAAAATAGATAAGGGAATATTTTTATCAATCTGTATGGCATCTCTGACTTCCAGCGCATTAATTTGTGGTATTGTTTATTATTTCATTGATCAAACGCTATTTGATAAATTAATGATATATAAAATCGGGAAATTATCTTTATTATTAATCATTTTCATCGCGATTCTTATCATTGCAATCGTATATAGTACAGCAGTTCTTAGTACAATTCGTCATAATGAAAAAGCACTGATAACTGGGATGATTAAAGCAGAAAACGGTACTTATCACAAGGAATCTAATCATTCCATTCGATCAATCGAGAATGATATTGAATCAAATCTACTAAAAATTTCCAAACAGATTGAGGATTCGAGAAAAACTGTTCAAAAATTAGTAGATGAAAAGAAGTTAATTGAATCACAAACAATTGAGGATGTTGTTACAAAAGAAAGACATCGATTAGCACGAGAGTTACACGATTCAGTAAGCCAACAATTATTTGCAATATCAATGATGATTTCTGCTATTAATGAATTAGGTGATACAACCTACCAAGAACAACTGCAATATATTGAAAAAATGGCTGTAAATGCACAATCTGAGATGAGAGCTTTATTACTTCATTTAAGACCTGTCCAATTAGAAGGGAAAAGCTTAAAGGAAGGTGTAGAAAAGCTACTAGCAGATTTAACAAATCGTCAAGCTCTCCAGTTAAAATGGAAAATCGATGATATCTCACTATCAAAAGGTGTTGAGGATCATTTATTCAGAATTATACAAGAGGCTTTATCAAATACACTTAGACATGCAAATGCAAAGACTTTTGAAATTAGAATTAGAAGTATTGAAGATTTTGTTTTAGTACGCATGATTGATGATGGAATCGGTTTTGATATTGAAAAACGAAAAACAGGTTCTTATGGAATTCAGTCTATTAGCGAACGTGCCTCTGAAATTGGAGGTACTGCAAAAATTGTTAGTATTCCAAATCGAGGAACTCAAATTGAAGTAAAAGTTCCAGTAATTGAATAGAGGTGCTTAAAGTGATTAAAGTAGTATTAGTAGATGACCACGAAATGGTACGAATGGGTGTTTCTACATATCTGAGTACGCAAAACGATATCGAAGTAGTTGGTCAAGCAAGTAACGGAAAAGAAGGAATTGAACTGGTACTAAATACTAAACCCGATATTATATTAATGGATTTAGTAATGGAAGTTATGGACGGGATTGAAGCGACAAAACAAATTATCGCAAAATGGCCAGAAGCGAAGATTATCATCGTTACGAGTTTTATAGATGATGAAAATGTATACCCAGCAATCGATGCTGGTGCAATCAGTTATATGTTGAAAACATCTAGAGCAAGTGATATCGCAAATGCCATTCGTACAACACATAAAGGAGGTTCTGTACTAGAACCTGTTGTAACTGGTAAAATGATGAATCGCATGAGAAAATCGACTCATCGTGAATTGCATGATGATTTAACTGCAAGAGAGCAAGAAGTACTTCATTTAATGACTGAAGGAAAATCAAATCAAGAAATAGCTGATGCACTTTTTGTATCATTAAAAACTGTCAAGACCCATGTAAGTAACATACTGACAAAATTAGAAGTAGTTGATCGTACACAAGCCGTTATTTATGCATTTAGACATGGCATTGTTGAACAAAAGTAAAACGCAATGCCGAGAAAAATGTTTAATAAAAATAAAATAAATATTCTAAAAGCAACTAATTTACTTAGAGATTAGTTGCTTTTTTTATTGAACTATTTCATTTTAAAGAAATGACAATATAATTCATCATATCTCTATGGAAAAGTAGCATTCGAAAATGGAAATCCATAGGTTTCATTTTTTATAAGTTCTTTTCTTAAAAATTGTTGTTTTTGGGGTTGGAATCAATTAACACATATTTAACTTTAGTATCAGATTTTCATCATTTTAATTTTTTTTGTGAATTTCAGCTTTAAAAATGTAGCTTGTGAATTAGAAATGGTAAGATAGAATAATGGTTTTACAAAACGGTAAGGAGGAGAAGCACATTTGGTTAGTACATTAAATCATAAAAAAATTAAAGAAATGTGTGGTGAAGTCTCCTTCAAACGAGGAGAATCCTTTTTTCGCGCTAATAAAGTAATATTTAAAAAATTTAATATAGATGAAAGTCATGCGATTGTAAAAGGCACTGAAGATTTTGAAGTGAGTATTAAAAGAGATGATCAAGATCTTGAAACCTTTCATAAAACATGTAGTTGTCCATCACTTGCTTCGTATCAAAGAGATTGCCAGCATATTGCAGCTGTATTAATTGCAGTTTGTGATCATCTTCAGAAAGGGACAACTCCGAGCACGAATATCAATTTTGCTCAATTCGATTCATCAAACTCAAACCTTACTGAAGGACTTGTTCAGTTATTCAATCACAAAAAAACGAGTCGAGCAAGTCGACAACAACGACTTTTTGAAACAAGACAAACCATCAATGCAGAATTTACGTTACAGGTTATTTCTTTAAAAAATGGCAGTCATATATGTGGGATTCAAATATGTATTGGCCCCTCGAAAGTGGAAAAGATACGAGAGTTTTTGGAGAATGTTAAAAATGGACAACCTACGCAAATTTCAAAGTTATTTACTTATGATCCAAATCTTCATTGTTTTTTAGAAGAGACAGATGATGTTTTGAAATTACTGATCCAGTTAATGGACGACGAAAAATCATTTTTGGAGCATATTCATGATCAGGCTTTTTCGAAAAGTAATCATGGTACATTATTTATTCCAACAACATCTTGGGAACAGTTAATTTACTCATTACTGAAAGTATCAATAGTAAAATTGGAAACGCTTGACAAATCTTATCATGAATTACAAATTGCAGCTCATTTGCTGCCATTACAATTTGATATTATTGAAGCCAACAATAAAGATTTCCAATTAAATGTGTACGGTTTGGAAGATGTCATATTATTGAATGCTTATTCTTACGTACTCACGATGGGGAAGTTCTACAAGCTGAAAAGTGAAGATTTCATCAGATTAACAGAATTAAAATCGATGTTACATGATTCAGGTACGACCATTATTCCGATACCAACAAAGCAAATTACATTTTTTATGGAAACAGTCATACCAGGCTTGAAAAGACTAGGTGAAGTCCAAATTTCCGAAGCGTTTTTAAAGAATTTCGACAGGCCTCCTTTAGTTGCAAAATTATATTTAGATCGTGTGAAAAATCGTTTACTTGCAGGGCTAGATTTTCATTATGATCATATTTTAATAAATCCATTAGACCAACGCGATTTTATCAAACATTCAAATTTAGTGCGAGATGAAGAAAAGGAATATGAAATATTACAGTTAATGGAAGAATGTTCATTTTCAAAAACTGATGGTGGCTATTACTTGCATAACGAAGAATTAGAGTATGACTTTTTGCATCATAAAATCCCAAAACTAGAGAAGTTTGTCCAAATACATGCTACTACTGCTGTGAGAAATCGAATATTTAGAGGAAATTCATTCCCTAAAATAAATGTAAAAGTAAAAAAAGAACGAACAAATTGGCTGGAATTTACGTTTAAATTGGACGGTATTTCTGAAAATGAAATACGTGAAGTTATTACGGCATTAAAAGAAAAAAGAAAATATTACAGATTGAAAAATGGGACTTTATTTACACTTGAAACGAGAGAATTTGAAGAAATCCAACGTTTCTTGAAAGAAGTTCCAAACCAAGAAGAAGATCTGTTAAGCGGCTTGAATTTACCGATTGTAAAAGGTCTACAAATAATTGATTCTGGAGAGAATCTAAATTCATTTGATTTAGAAAAATCATTTCATGAGTTTTTAGATCAAATTCATAATCCCGGAAAAATTGATTTTCAAATACCTGAATCTGTTGAGCCGATTTTAAGAGATTATCAAAAATATGGTTATAAGTGGATGAAAACATTAGCAAATTTTGGATTCGGTGGGATTTTAGCTGATGATATGGGATTAGGTAAAACATTGCAAAGTATTTCATTTATTTTATCGATATTGAAAGAAGTTCGAAGCAAAAAATTACCTGTCCTTGTCGTGTGTCCTTCCTCTTTGACTTATAATTGGCTAAGTGAATTTTATAAATTTGCACCAAGTATTAAAACGCTTGTATTGGACGGCACTAAGACTGATCGAATGAAACTACAAGCAGATATTTCTACTATTGATGTGATAATTACTTCTTATCCACTCTTACGAAAAGATGTTAAATGGTACGAAAAACAAACATTTCATACAGTATTTTTCGACGAGGCTCAGAACTTTAAAAATCCTTTAACACAAACTGCAAGAGCTGTTAAAAAGCTTCATGCAAAGCATCGTTTTGGGCTAACTGGGACTCCAGTAGAAAATTCACTTGAAGAGCTTTGGTCAATTTATCATGTTGTCTTTCCAGAGCTGTTTCAAGGATTAAAAGAATATAGCAATTTAACTAAGAAGACAATTGCTCACAGAATTCGTCCATTTTTATTACGAAGAATGAAGGAAGATGTGCTGAAAGAGTTACCAGAAAAGGTAGAGTTGATTGAATCAGAGGAATTATTACCTGAACAGAAAAAATTGTATGCAGCATACTTAGCCAAGCTACGTCAAGAAACACTAAAGCATTTAGATAAAGATAAATCATTCGGAAAAACGAGAATTCGAATACTTGCTGGGATCACTAGGTTAAGGCAAATCTGTTGTCATCCTGCATTATTTATTGAAGGGTACAAAGGAAGTTCTGCAAAATTTGAGCAGCTTATGCAAATTGTTGAAGAATCGAAACATGCGAATAGAAGAGTATTGATATTTTCTCAATTTACGAAAATGCTTGAATTAATTGGTAGGGAGTTATCGATTAATGGAGATGAATTTTTCTATCTTGATGGGAGCACAAGCTCTGAAAAGCGATTAGAAATGTGTAATCGATTTAACGATGGTGAATGTAATTTCTTTTTGATTTCATTAAAAGCTGGTGGGGTAGGGTTAAATTTAACTGGGGCAAATACGGTAGTCTTGTACGATTTATGGTGGAATCCAGCAGTTGAGCAACAAGCCGCGGATCGTGCGTATCGAATCGGACAGAAAAATGATGTGCAGGTAATTAAACTTGTTGCCAGAGGTACAATTGAAGAAAAAATGAATGAACTTCAATCTAAGAAAAAAGAACTGGTTGAAGAAATCATTGATTCAGATGACAAAGTTTCCACTATGCTAACAGAAGAAGATATTAGAGAAATATTAATGATTTAAACTTACCGCTCTGTCATATAGAGCGGTATTTTTTGAATGTACTCCCTTACTATAACAATAAGTTTTTATCTATCCATTCTGAAAAATTGAAATGCGAGTATATTAGAATGAAGCCTAATTTATATATGAAACTTCTTTTTGTGAATAAAATTGAAGGGAGAATGAAAGATGGCCATCAATCGAAAATATACAAATGTTTCTGCTGGTGTTCCTGGCCCAAAAGGAAAAAAATTAATCGAATTACGAAACCATTATGTACCAAATGGTGTTGGTAACAATACTCCCGTTTTCGTTGAAAAAGCCCATGGTTCAATCATAGAGGATGTTGATGGAAATAATTTATTAGATTTTGCAGGTGCAATAGGTACACTTAATGTAGGTCATACACCAGAGCATGTGGTACAAGCGATTAAACAGCAGGCAGATCAATTCATTCATTCTTGCTTTCATGTAGGGATGTATAAACCATATATTGATTTAGCAATGAAACTATCAAACATAACCCCAGGTAAATTTTCTAAAAAAACTATCTTATTGAATAGTGGTGCAGAAGCCGTTGAAAATGCAGTGAAAATTGCAAGAAAGTATACAGGACGCTCCGGGATTGTTTCATTTACAAGAGGTTTCCATGGACGTACACTGCTAGGAATGTCATTAACAAGTAAAGTAAAACCGTATAAATATAAAATGGGCCCATTTGCTCCAGCTACATATAAAGCACAATTTCCTTATCTAGCAAATCGTCCAAATGGTCAGACTGAGGAAGAGTATGTTGATTTTTGTATTCATCAGTTTAATGATTTTCTTTTAACTGAGGTATCACCTGATGAAGTTGCTGCTGTAATTATGGAGCCTGTACAAGGTGAGGGTGGATTTATTGTTCCACCTAAACGTTTTGTAAAAGAAATATTTTCAATCTGTAAAAAGCATGGAATTTTATTTATAGCTGATGAAATACAAACTGGTTTTGGTAGAACTGGTGAATTATTTGCTTCGACTTATTTTGAAATAGAACCTGATCTGATTACATTGTCTAAATCAATCGCTGCCGGTGTACCTATTAGTGCAGTTACTGGACGTTCCGAAATCATGGACGCTCCTTCGCCAGGGGAAATTGGTGGAACATATGGTGGGAGCCCATTAGGATGTGTTGCAGCACTTGAGGTAATAGAGCAAATTGAAACAGAAAAACTTTGGAAAAGAGCAAATACTATTGGAATGACAATTAAAAATTGCTTTAATGAATTGAAAGAGGAATTACCAATTATTTATGATGTACGAGGACTTGGAGCGATGGTCGGGATTGAATTTGTTGATCCAATCTCTCGTCAACCAGCCAAAGAATTTGTAGCTGCACTAACAAAGACTTGTTATGAAAATGGATTAATCATTTTAAGTGCGGGTGTTCATAGTAATGTCCTTCGTTTTTTAACTCCTTTAACCATTTCTGATGAGGAACTAAAAGAGGGTCTAGAAATACTAAAGTATTCTTTACATCAAGTTAGTGGCAAGCATAAAACCGAGGTGAAATAAATTGAGGAAGAAACTTTATATAAATGGTAAATGGATAGATGGAATCAATCATGTTGAACTATTCGCACCACATTCAGATGTAAAATTAGCTGAAATTCCGTTAGCTAGTTTGGAACAATTAGAAGAAGCAATCACGTCTGCAAAAAAAGCAAGAGATGACATGGAAAAACTCAGCTCCTTTGAACGAAGTGTGATTTTAGAGCAATTAGTAGAGCAATTTAAAGCGAACCGAAGTAGATTAGCTGAGATTCTTGCATTGGAAGCTGCAAAGCCTTTAAAAGCAGCATTAGGTGAGATTGATCGAACAATTGCGACGTATAAGATAGCCGCAGAGGAAGCGAAAAGAATATATGGTGAAACTTTGCCATTAGATGCTGTAGCCGGTGGAGAAGGAAGGATAACATATACTGTTAGAGAGCCTATTGGCGTAATTGGAGCGATTACACCCTTTAACTTCCCATTTAATTTAGTTGCACATAAAGTCGGACCTGCAATCGCAGCTGGTAACACAATCGTATTGAAGCCAGCAAGCCAAACACCTTTATCTGCTTATGCTTTAGCAGAAATGCTTGATCAAACTGATTTACCTAAAGGTGCTTTTAATTTAATTACTGGAAAAGGTTCTGAAATTGGAGATGCTCTCGTTAAACATACAGATGTGAAAGCAATTACTTTTACGGGAAGTCCGGAAGTAGGTATTTCATTAAAAAATAAAGCTGGATTAAAAAGAGTTACGCTTGAACTTGGATCAAATGCTGCATTAATCATTGATGAAGGTGTAAATTTATCGGATGAATTAATCAATCGCTGTGTATGGGGTGCCTTTATTTATAATGGTCAGGTTTGCATTTCATTACAGCGCATCTATGTACACGAATCACTGGCAGAGGAATTTTTACGTAAAATGAAAGTAGCTGTTGAAAAATTAGTCGTTGGTTCGCCACTAGATTTGAAAACGGATATTAGCGCATTAATTACAAAGCAAGATGTATTAAGAATTGATCGGTGGGTGAAAAACTCATTAGAAGATGGTGCAAAGTTAATTACAGGTGGAAACATCATCAGTGAACGTATTTATTCTCCAACTGTATTAGCCAATGTGAGCAATACTTGCGAGGTTTCTTGTAATGAAGTATTCGGACCAGTTGTATCCGTAAATTCGTATAACGATTTTGATGAAGCAATAAATGAAGTGAATAACAGTAGATATGGATTACAAGCGGGAATCTTTACTGAAAATCTCCATCGTGCGCTTTATGCAACAAAAAAACTGCATGTAGGTGGTGTACTCGTTAACGATGTACCAACTTTTCGAGTGGATTTAATGCCATATGGTGGAGTGAAAGAAAGTGGATACGGTAGAGAAGGGATTAAATACGCAATTCAAGAAATGACTGAAATGAAATTAATTTCGATAAAAATGTGATCGTATCTGTGAAGTGAAAAATTTAATGTAAAGACTTATCAATCATCTTTGGTAGGTCTTTTTTTTCGTGATTTCCTTACATTTATCTGAACATAGAATAAGTAACTTTAACTAATTTTCTTTCCTAATATAGATAGGAAATCAAGTTAGTTAACATGCATTAAAAACATATACTAAACATTCTGAATTATATGTTATATTGAAGGTAGATGTTTTCACATAAAATTAAAAATGAATACATTGTCTAGGTGAGAGGATAGGTATTTAAATGGATCAATTGAAAGGTTACTATTGGACAATCTTCGAAGTATTTTTAGCTTTACTCATCGGATCAATCACAACAAATGTAATCATCAGACAGCTTTATCAAATAAATGATGTTCAATTTTTAGGGAATATCAGTGTGATATGGTTTAGTGTTAGTTTTATCATCTATGGGATTGAATCACTTATCAGATTACTAATTTGGAATTCGGAACAGTTAAAGAGAAGAATTAGGGGCTACTTTTTTTGGGTCGTTTTATTTATTTCTTTCATCATTCTAATTATACCGATCTTGAAAGGTGAAATTCCATATTAAAAGGAGAACATGAGATGGAAATTAAAAGATTAACAATTGAAGATTTGGATGAATTTATTGAATTAAGAAGTGAAGGGTTAACATTATCGCCTGAAGCGTTTGGTGAAAGTTTAATAGAATATACAACTAAGACATATGAGCAACATAAAGCAATCTTTCCATCTACAGATGATAATTTTATTATAGGAGCCTTTGAAAATAATAAGCTCGTAGGAGTTGTAGGTTTTTTTCAAAAGCGAGCTGAGAAGATGAAGCATAAAGGTGCGATCTGGGGGATGTATATAACACCTAGTCAAAGAGGTACTGGTTTAGGAAAAAAATTACTTCAATATGCAATAAATCAAGCGGTTTTAATTGAAGATATACTACAAATTGAATTAGCAGTTATTTCTACAAATATCCCTGCAAAAAAATTATATGAGTCTTTAGATTTTGTTAGCTTCGGAGTAGAAAAGAGAGCGATAAGTGTTGATGGTGTATTCTACGATGAGGATCATATGGTAAAAGTAATTAAATAAATAGAACTAGTTTTTTAGTAAATAAAAAGTGAAGTAGATTAAACAGTCTACTTCACTTTTTTCTATAATTATATTAAAAGTATTGAATGATACAAACAAATAGTAGTGCAAATAGAATTGAGGGCAACATATTACCAATTTTTATTTTGATTACGCCAAGGGAGTTTAAACCTAATGCAAGTAATAGGATCCCGCCAGTACCCGAAATTTCAGCAATAATGGCATTTAATAAATGCTCTGTTACAAGATTCGGAACAAATGAAGCAAAAATTGCAATGAAGCCTTGATATAAAAATACAGGAATAAATGAAAATAAAACACCAATGCCAAGAGTAGAAGTTAAGATGATTGATAGGAATCCATCCATCAATGATTTTGTATATAAGATTTCATGATTGCTCCGAAGACCACTATCAAGTGCTCCTAAAATCGCCATTGCTCCAACACAGAAAAGTAATGTTGAAGTTACAAAACCTTTTGATATAGATCCTTCATTTTTCGTTTTTACTTTACTCTCAATGAAATGCCCAAGTTTATCTAATTTCTCTTCAATATCTAGCCATTCTCCAACCACAGCCCCTAGAGCTAAACTGAATATGACAATTAAAACTTGATTCGTTTTCATCGCTAATGTAATTCCCAAGACGATAATAACAAGAGAGATTGATTGTGTAACTAAATTTTTCATTCGTTCAGGAATTCTTTTAATAAATAAACCTAGTAATGAACCGATAATAATTGCGATTGCATTAACAATTGAACCTAGTAATACCATGATAATCCCCTTTATTTCTTTTTTATCCTATGCTCCGTTAACAGAATTAACAGAGCATGATTTTCGTATTAATCTATTTTTAAGACAATTTTGCCGATATTTAGATTTTTTTCCATTCGGTTATGAGCATCGTTTACTTCGTTCCAACTAAAAATTGAATCGATAACCGGTTTTACTTTTTTAGATTTAATTAATGGTATCACATGTTCTATGAATTGATTTGTTAAATGAATCTTTTGATCAAGTGTTTGTGAACGTAGAGTACTACCTATAATAGAAATTCGTTTCATTAGTAACGGTAATAGATTGAAATCATTTATCTTTGATCCACTCATTGTTCCGATTAAAATTAACCGTCCATTCGTATGTAATGATTGAATATTTTGATGGAAATAATCTGAGCCAACGAAATCTAAAATTAAATCTACGCCTTTGCCATTGGTTATATCTTCAATTTCCGTTTGGAAATTTTGATTTTTATAATTGATGGCATGATTTGCTCCTAATTGTAGACAGGCATCTAATTTTTCCTGTGTTCCAGCTGTGATAATAGAGTTTGCACCAAATTCTTTCGCAAGTTGAATTGCCGCAGTTCCGACACCGCTTGCCCCAGCATGAATTAACACAGTTTCTTTCTCCTTTAATCGACCAAGTTCAAATACATTTAAATATGCTGTTAAAAAAACTTCAGGAATGGCTGCTGCTTCTTCAAAAGACATATCATCCGGGATTGGAATGGCAAGTTGTGAGGGAAGAGATACATACTCGGCATAACCACCACCTGGTAATAAACCACATACTCTATCACCAATTTTCCAATTAGTAACATATTTACCAATTTGTTCAATTACTCCTGACATCTCTAATCCTAATATTGGTGAAGCACCTGGAGGAACGGGATATTTACCATATTTTTGAAGAATATCTGCTCTATTTAATGCGGTCGCTTGAACTTTAATGAGAAGTTCATCTTCACCAATCGTAGGCATTCTGTCATTTCCAATAAATAATGCTTTTGAATCTACATTTATTTGAACTGCTCTCATTGGCAAAACCATCCTTTATTTATTGATGAATACATCATACAACATATAGAGGCGAAAGAATATTTTAAAAACTTCATGAAAATATGATTTACATACTGTTGCATATGAATTTATTTAATTTATTTGAAAAACTAGTGTATGATTGTTTAATTACGAATAGATTACTTTTGGAATTTAAAACAAATTAGGTGAAAGAGATGCAAGTAAAACATACAAACGATGTGAAGGAATTAATAAAAGAATGGCAAATCGCATTAGAAGCTGAGCGGAATTTCTTGAAATTTCATGGCGGAAGAGGACATTTACTAACTAAAGGTACACCACTATATGAAATAGGTCAAAGTACAGTTATCTTATTTACTGTCTACTCTGAAGTGTTTGTACCGGATGGAACGCCAGTCCGTATAAAAATTGAAAATCAAGATTATCAAGGCGAAATCCTGTCTAGTAAAGGATTACAATTAGAAATTAAAGTAAATGAAAATCTTAAGTCGAACATACCATATGCTGAATTATTCAGTGAGCCTTGGGAGTTACTAGAACAATTAATAGAGAGACTTGATGAAATAAAAGACTATAGAGACAAACAAAAACGAATTATGAGACTAATGAACGCAAATTCTAGGCCAAAACATCTAGAAAAATTAAAAGCTGGTAGTTCTCTCCAAAAGGAATGTATTTATCGTTCGTTCTATAATGCAACAACCTATATTTGGGGGCCACCAGGTACTGGTAAATCTTATAATTTAACGAATATGATTTTAAAGCATTATGAAAAAAATAAATCTGTCTTAGTGATCGCGCATTCAAATGCTGCAGTTGATGTTTTAATGAAAAATGTGATAGGTCAGCTTGAAGAAAAAGCAAAATGGAAAAGTGGAGATATTGTTCGTTATGGATATACAAAAGATGAAGTGCTGCTTCAACATGATGATATACTCTCATCTAAACTTGTCGAAATAGAGGATCAGTCTGTTCAAATTGAGCTAGAAAATTTGGATGATCGAAAATCTGCAATGATTAGAAAAGCAAAAAGAGGAGTCGCTTCAAGAGGTGACTTACACGAGTTAAGTAAAATCCAAAATAAGCTGAATAAGCTTCGGGCTGAGATTCGAGAGAAAGAAAAAGAATTGATTGATCAAGCAAAGGTAGTAGGTACTACATTATCAAAATGTTCAATTGATCCATTAATCTATTTGCGTCAATTTGATTTAGTCATTGTTGATGAAATTAGTATGGCTTATACACCACAAATTGCATTTGCTTCTACATTAGCAAAAAGAATCGTTGTATGTGGGGATTTTAAACAATTACCACCGATTGCTTCTAACTATCAAAATCAATATGTAAAAAAATGGCTTCAGGAAGATTTATTTCATCATGCAGGGATTGTTCAGAAAATAAATAATGGTGAAAGCTTAGAAAATCTTGTTCTATTGAACAAGCAAAGAAGGATGCATCCGAATATATCTGGATTTACCAATATGGAAATATATCATTCATTAGTATTTGATCATCCATCTGTTAAGAAGAGGGAAGAGATTTCCAAACACCGCCCATTCCCCATGAAAGCAAATTGTTTAGTAAACGCACAGTTTTTAAACACATATGCTATGAAGGATACAAATACTAACTCTAGATACAATTTAGGTTCAGCTATTATTGCCACACAATGTATGCTCACAAGTATAATAGATGGGGTTGAGTCGATTGGCGTTGTAACACCGTATAGAGCTCAATCAAAACTATTAGCTGAACTCCATAAAGATATTATTGGAAAAACAAAATATAAAGACTTACCAATTCAAATTGCAACAGTGCATCGATTTCAAGGTTCAGAATGTGATGTAATCATATTTGATACAGTTGATACAAAGCCACAATATTCTCCAGGTTATATTTTAACGGACCAAAATAGTGATCGATTAATTAATGTAGCATTAACGAGGGCCAAAGGTAAATTTATTCATATAACTGATATCCCATTTATGAAGCAAAAGACAAACCGCGAGAAAACAGTTCGTAAATTAATAGAATATCAAATGGAGCATAAATATAAAATTGAAAAAAATGAATTTGAAAAAGTCTTTTCACATAGTATTTCTAAAAGATTAAAGTTCTTTCCGAATCATCAATTTGATTGGAACGAAGAATTTAAAAATGATCTACGAAATATCAAAAAAAGTTTAACTGTATCTATGCCAAACTTGTCACTAATGTCTAATGAATTTCGAAAATTATTGAATGAAATTGACGTACCAATCACTTTTATTAGTGAGAATAGTTATGAAAATCAAAAAAAGTGGAAATTTATTCATAAAGAAATTGTGCAACCGCTCATCATAATAGATAATGAGATCCTTTGGTATGGACACCCTTACTGTCACCAAACGATGAATCAGTCTATTTTTACCGCTAGATTAAATAGTCCAAATACATTACGAACATTAAAAGGATTTATAGATTATTAAGATTACATGGATTGTATTCCATGTAATTTTTTTATTCTTTTACGAAGTTTTTTTGCATAAATTAGTAAAAAATTGCAACGGAATAATTGGTCGAAGAGACCGAATTTGAAACTTATTCATGCCATGTTTTTTCTTAATGAAGATGCTTTTAATCCAAATAAAATTGATACTGTAAAGAAGTTAAACTGAAAAAATTCAAGCTGGATTATCCTATTAGTAATGTACAAGTCCTAAAACATATTACGTTTTGTCAATTGTGATTCACCATAAACCATAGCGAAGCATCGATAGTTTTACAACATACAGGAGAAAAGGGGTGTTTCCGATGAAAAGCGGTTATTGGCAAAATTGGTCTGGTAGTGTGAAGTTTAATCCACAGCATATATTTACACCATCTACAATAGAAGAGGTTGTTTCGATTGTTAAAAAAGCAAACATAGAAAATAAGAAAATAAGAGTAGTAGGTTCATGTCACTCCTTTACCCCATTAATATCCACAACTGATTTCCTCGTATCCTTAGATCTTTTACAAGGTATTATTTCAATAGATAAAGAGAAGCAAATAGCTGAAGTTTGGGCTGGAACTAAATTAGAGAGACTTGGGCAAGAATTATATCAATCAGGTTATGCACAAGAAAATTTAGGTGATATAAATGTACAATCTCTTGCCGGAGCATTTTTAACAGGCACACATGGTACTGGTATACAGCATGGAATCTTAGCCACACAAATTGAAGAACTAACAGTAGTTATACCTAATGGAGAAGTGTTAGTTTGCTCGAAAGAAAAAAATATAGACTTATTTAAAGCAATTGGTGTTTCACTAGGACTACTCGGGATTGTAGTAAAAATGAAGATTAGGATTAAGCCTGCAACAACTTATCGATATGAAAGTAAAAAAATTCAAACAAATGATTTATATCATCAGCTAAATGAAATGAAAAATGAAAATGAGCATTTTGAATTTTATATGTTTCCTTATTCAAAAAATATACAAGTAAAACTGATGAATGAAACGCGAACTAAGAATCATTCATTTAAATTCGAAAAATGGAAAGTGGCAACAATTGAAAATAAAGCTTTCTGGTTTTTAAGTGAAATTAGTAGAAATATACCTAAAACTAGTAGGATGATTAGTAGATTAAGTGCCAAAAATGTACCAAACTCTAAAATGGTAGGACCAAGTTTTCAACTGTTTTCTACAGTACGAGATGTAAAATTTAATGAAATGGAATATAGCATTCCAAAAGCACGAATGATTGATGCAACGAAAGAGATTCAAGAGGAAATCTTAAAAAATAAATTCAATGTTCATTTTCCAATTGAATGTAGGTTTGTAAAAGGTGATCATTTTATGATCAGTCCCGCATCTTTACGTGATTCTGCTTATATTGCCATTCACATGTATAAAGGAATGCCACATCAAGATTATTTCCATCGAATAGAAGAAATTCTCCAAAGCTATAGTGGACGTCCACATTGGGGGAAAATGCACAGTATGACATTAGATCAATTGCATAAGCTATATCCTCATTTATCACAATTTCTAGAAATTAGAAGCAAACTAGATCCAAATAACTTGTTTGTAAATGCATATTTAGGAAAGTTATTTAACTTAGGATAATTTATAAATGACAGGAGGTAGTAACTTTCTGTCATTTTTTAATGAAATTTTAATTGAAAATTATTATCAATTATAATATGATGTTAGATGATAATGGTTTTCAATACATACAATCAAAAGAGTATGATACATTCTGGAGGAATAAAATAATGAAGAAGCAAACAACTTTGATCGCACTTTCAATTGCAACAAGCCTTATGGTAGCGGGGTGCTCACAAAAAGCTGAAGAAACTAGTAAAGTTAAAAAAGATACAAATGTAGTAGAAAAAGTAAAGCTAGATACTGAGATTAATAGTTATCGCGACTTTGTTGTTTCACAAACGGAAGAGTTTGTAAAATCAACTCAATTATTCGTAGATGCAATCAATGCAGGTAATATAGAAGAAGCAAAACGTTTATACCCAATTAGCAGATCATATTTCGAAAGAATTGAGCCAGTTGCAGAATCTTTTGGTGATTTAGATCCGAAAATAGATGCACGTGAAGGTGATGTACCTGCAGAGGAGTGGACTGGTTTCCACAAAATCGAACAAGTATTATGGGTGGATAAAACAACAAAAGGTTTAGAGAAATATACTGAACAATTAATGAAGGACGCAAATTATTTACGTGCGAAAGTAGAAACGGTTGAAATTGATCCAGTTCTATTTGTAACAGGTCCTGTGGAATTATTAAATGAAGTTTCTTCTTCAAAAGTTACAGGAGAAGAAGAACGATATTCTCATACAGACTTAGCTGATTTTGCAGCAAACGTTGAAGGCTCTCACAAAGTAATTGAATTAGTTCTACCTAAATTAAAGGAAAAAGATGCTGAGTTAGCGACTACAATTGATGACCGTTTTAACGAGTTAATGGCATCATTGGACTCATATAAAAATGGTGATCAATATATCGATTACACGAAGTTAAAAGAAGATGAAGTGAAGAAGCTAGCACAACAAGTTGATGCGCTTGCAGAACCTATTTCTCAAGTTGGTTCAACGTTAGGAGTAAATTAATATGGCAAACTTAGAAACTAATAAAGTTTCTAGACGAGATGCACTTAAGTTAATCGGTGTAGGCGGAGCGGGATTATTAATTGGTGCAACTGGTATAGAGGCTGCTACTGATAAAGTAACTAATTTTTTTACTCCAAATAAAGTGGACGCAAGTGAACTTCTTCCATTTTACGGTGAGCATCAACAAGGGATTATTACGCCTGCTCAAGACTTCATGTACTTAGCATCATTTCAACTAGAAACGACATCAAAAAATGAGATAAAAGCGTTATTTAAAAAATGGACGGAAGCGGCTGCTACACTTAGTGAAGGAAAAGAGATTGGAGATGGAGATGTATTGTCTTCCCCTCCAGCAGATACGGGAGAAGCGATTGGACTTCAACCTATGAAACTGACTTTCACTTTTGGTGTAGGACCTAGTTTCTTCGATAAACTATCACTACAATCAAAACGACCAAGTCAATTAAAGGATTTACCACATTTTCCAGGTGACGATTTAAGAGAAGAATGGAATGGTGGAGATGTTGTTGTTCAAGTTTGTGCAAATGATCAACAAGTTGCATTTCATGGACTTCGTAATTTAATTAGAATTGGCCGCGGAATTGTTTCGTTAAAATGGATGCAACATGGATTTCAACGTTCAGCAGGATCAGATCCATCTGGAAGTACCCCAAGAAATTTAATGGGATTTAAAGATGGTACTGCAAATCCAAACCCGAAAGATAAAAATGAAATGAATAAGCATGTTTGGATTCAAAATGAAAATACGCCAACATGGTTAGCTGGTGGTTCGTATTTAGTGGCTAGAAGAATTCGTATTCGAGTAGAGGAATGGGATCGAAGTACTTTAAATGATCAAGAAGCTACATTTGGACGTCATCGACAATCTGGTGCACCTCTTGGCGAAAAGGACGAATTTGCAGAATTAAATGTAAAGAAAAAAGATGTAAATGGTAATTTAATGATTCCCGCTGATTCTCACGTTGCTCTAGCTAGAGGAAATGGTAAAGTGAAAATTTTAAGAAGATCTTATTCATATACAGATGGATTAGATATTCAAACAGGAAAACTAGATGCAGGTTTATTATTTGTAAGTTTCCAAAAAGATATTGAGAAACAATTTATACCTTTACAAGAAAAATTAGCAAAAATGGACTTATTAAATGAATATATTGAACATAATGGAAGTGCGGTCTTTGCATGTTTTGGCGGTGTAAAGAAGGGCAGTTATATTGGAGAAGGATTATTCTAGGTGAAAACAATGAAGAAAATTACAACGGTTTTAATTACTTTACTATTTATTGTATTCATTAATAGTCCAATTCAAAAAATATTTGCAGAAACTGACGCTCAAGAACAAGTACTTTCTCACATTGGGAATTCCTTAACCGAAGTTAAAAACGGTGAGAAAGATAAAGTGAAAGCAGATTTACAATCGATACAAAGTTTAATTGTAAAGGAAGAAAAAACTGATCAATTAAATAAACTTGTAAATAATGCACTAAAAGATTTGGATAGTAATGATATTACAGCAATTACTGAAGATATTCGTGATATTGCTTTTGAGACAGAAAAATGGATTGAAAATACGAATGAGGTAAAAGATTTATCTCAAATTGATTTAACCAAACTAACATTCCATCTTGAAAAAGTTCAGACTTATTCAATTGATTCAGATTGGATTGAAGCAAAAAAACAATATAAATTGTTTGAGGTTGAATGGTATAAAATCGAGAATGATTTAAGAAAAGCGAATGCTGGTTTCTACGGTGCAATTGAATCAAATATGATTACAACTAGATCTGCATTATTTTCAACAGAGCAAGACAGTAAAAAAGTAACAAGTACATTAATGAAATTAATTGATGTCTTAAATCATCCAACAACTGATTCAGATAAAGAGGTAAGTATTGAGAAAGCGATTGGATTGATTGACCAAACGATTGAGTATATTCATTCAGATGAACCCAAAAAAGCACAAGACGCTTTTACTGAGTTCGTTCAGGATTGGCCATATGTTGAAGTAGTTGTTCAAGCTAATTCAATGGAACTTTATAAACAAATTGAAAATGATACAACAATCGCTTTATCACAAATATCCGATCAACCAAACTCTAATCAAACGATGAAAACATTAAAACAGATTCAATCAAACTTAAATATGGCTACGGAGAAAAATTCATATTCGATGTTTGATGCTGGAACAATTGTTTTCCGTGAAGGATTAGAAGCTTTGATTATTATTTCTGCTTTACTAGCTTTAGTTTCAAAAAATAATCAAGTTTCTGCTCGAAAATGGATCTTCATTGGTGGTGCCTTTGGGGTTGTTGCAAGCTTAATTGCCGGTGCATTATTCCAGTTTTTATTATCTAAAATTTCCGCTGGTATTAGCAATCAATTAATTGAAGGGGTATCCGGTTTAATTGCCGTTGTCTTTATGCTAACAGTTGGACTTTGGTTGCATAAACAATCAAATCAACAAGCATATGGCAAAACAATGAAAGAAAAAGCACAAGCTGCATTAGCAGGTGGAGGAATTCTATCAATTAGCTTACTTTCGTTTTTTGCAGTTTTCAGAGAAGGTGCAGAGACTGTAGTATTCTACATTGGGATGAGTTCATCAATTTCAATGAAAGAATTATTGATTGGATTTGCAGGAGGTATCTTGATATTAATTGTTATTGGTTTCATCCTTTTGAAAGGTAGCAAATTAATACCATTAAAACCATTCTTCTTAATTGCAAGCTTATGTATTTACTATTTGACGTTTAAATTTATCGGGCAAAGTATACATGCACTACAAGGAATTGGGTACTTACCAAATCACATGTCTACAAAACTACCAACAATACCTAAAATTGGGATTTATCCTTCATTCGAAAGTGCAATTCCGCAGATCATTTTAATAGTATTTGTGATCTGGTTATTTGTAGGAACAAAGATCAGTAATAAAAAACAATCGATCTCAGCTTAGTAAGTTCACTATTTTGAGAACTACAAAAAATGGTAACTAATCTTAATTAGTTACCATTTTTTATTTATTATTTTTTTCAAAAACTAACAAGAATTCAAGTAGAATAATAAAAATATGTATAGTAAAATTCAAAAGTAGATACAATTTTTAAAGATGAAGATATAGAACTTGATGGAAACATGTTTGTAAGCAATCGACAATCCAAATGCTGAAGTATATTAAAATTATTTAAGAAATTGCTAGAAGAATGAATATGAGGTGTTTTATGACAGAAATAAATTTAAATCCCAAAGTTGATGCATTTTTGAGTAGAGCCAAAAATTGGCAGGCAGAATTTGAAATGTTAAGAAAAATCGTCCTTGATTGTGAACTGACTGAAGATTTTAAATGGATGCATCCTTGTTACACTATTGAAGATAAAAATATTGTTTTAATTCATGGATTTAAAGAATATTGTGCTCTTTTATTTCACAAAGGTGCCTTATTAAAGGATGAGAAGGGGATTTTAATCCAACAAACGGAGAATGTACAGGCGGCTCGCCAAATTCGATTTACGAATGTTCAACAAATAAGTGATATAGAAGCAATCATAAAGGCATATATTCTTGAAGCTATTGAAGTTGAAAAATCCGGGCTGGAAGTCGAGTTTAAAAAGAATACAGAATACATAGTTCCAGAAGAATTCCAACTGAAGTTAGAAGAAATCCCTGAATTGAAAACTGCCTTTGAAGAATTAACGCCTGGTCGCCAGAGAGCATATCTTCTTTATTTTGCAGCACCAAAACAATCTAAAACTCGAGTATCAAGAGTAGAAAAGTATATACCTCAAATCCTCGATGGAAAAGGTTTAAAAGATTAGGACATTCGCTCCTTTTGAAAAAGTATTTTAAAAGGACCTGATTAGGTCCTTTTCGTTTTTTACATTAAACGAATATACACATCAGTATATCATCCAAATATTCATGTTCATTTAGTTTATACTCTTTTATATTACGTCCTTCTTCAACAAACCCTAAGCTTTTATATAATGTGATTGCTCTTGTATTTGTAGCAAACACAGCTAGGCTCACTTTTTCTATAAATGGATTCTGCTTAGCCCATGATAGTAATTCTTCTAATAATAATCTACCAACTCCTGCGTTTCTCATTTCCTTTTTTACCATAATCCCTAACGAGCCTGTGTGTGATAAACGTTTACGATTCTGTGTATTAAAACAAATCCATCCAACGATTTCACCACTTACTTCGGCTACTAACAATGTTTCTCTATCATTTTCTAGACTATTTTTTAC
The DNA here is from genome assembly GCF_055484705.1 of Gottfriedia sp. ABJ_BB2_2. NCBI lineage: Bacteria > Bacillati > Bacillota > Bacilli > Caryophanales > Bacillaceae > Gottfriedia > Gottfriedia sp. ABJ_BB2_2. Next base: position 485,783 of record NZ_JBVFKR010000001.1, on the reverse strand, counting down.
CCATACTTGTTGTTCTTCAACAGTTTTATTAAATTCTTCAGAAATAGAAATAAAGTATTGGCCTTCAGCAACAACTTCTCGTTGAATATCTAATAGCGCAGCTGAATCCTTGACTCGCGCTGAACGTATAGTAGTTTTTGTAATTTGTTATCAGTCAATGATTTTCACCCTTTCAAAACAGTTGTTAATCTAACATTCAACAGGAAAGCATGATAACCTTCTTTTGATACTGATTTATACGAAATTTTAGATTAGAAATATATATAATCTGATTCTTAAGCTGATTGAAACACGATTAAGGATCAGTTTACGATTGGTCATTAAAAAATCAATGAAATATGAGCTAAAATATTTAAAATAAACAGTAAAAGCGATATGATAAAGTATAAGAAAAAATGTAGTTATACATAAAAATATTATGTAAACTAAGACGTTTAAAGGAGGATATTTAAATGTTACAGAAAGCGACATTTGCAGGTGGATGTTTCTGGTGTATGGTTACACCATTTGAAGACCTACCGGGCATACACGGTATTGTGTCAGGGTATATGGGGGGACACTTGGAAAATCCCACATATGAAGAAGTGAAAAAAGGTAGCACGGGGCACTATGAAGTCGTTCAAATTACATTTGATGATGAAGTATTTCCGTATCGTAAATTATTAGATTTATTTTGGCCACAAATTGATCCAACTGATGCAGATGGACAATTCCAAGATAGAGGCCCTCAATATCGAGCTGCCATTTTTATTCATAATGAATCTCAACTTACGGAAGCTACAGCATCAAAGGAAGAAATAATTGCGAGTTCACGTTTTAAGAAGCCGATCGTAACAGAAATTTTGCAAGCATCTACATTCTATGAAGCTGAAGAATATCATCAAGATTACCATAAGAAAAATCCAAAGCACTATAAAGAAGATCGTGCGATGTCTGGTAGAGATGAGTTCATTAACGAAAATTGGAAATAAGTTTACATTTTAGAAGCTCATTTGGGCTTCTATTATTTTAAGAGCAATCATTTTTTAAAAATTGAAAGGAGATAGCGACTATGGAATTAAAACAAACAAATAGAAAGTATGTTACTGTTGGATTACTAGTAGCAGTGACATTAGCAGCAATTGAAGGAACAATCATTACGACTGCTACTCCTACAATTACGTCAGATCTATCAGGTGTAAATTTAATGAGTTGGATTTTTGCAGCTTATATGTTAGCCATGACGGTTACAACCCCAATCTATGGGAAGCTATCTGACTTATATGGCCGAAAAAATTTACTGATTTTCGGAATACTTATGTTCGTAATAGGTTCAATTTTGTGTGGTTTTGCACAAAATATGGGGCAGTTAATAACTTTTCGAGCAATTCAAGGCATTGGTGCTGGAGCAGCCTTGCCGCTTACAATGACAGTAATTGGAGATTTATATCCATATCAGGAGCGTGCAAAGGTTCAAGGTTTTATTAGTGCAGTATGGGCTGTTTCAAGTGTAATAGGGCCATTAGTTGGTGGCTTTTTTGTTGATTTTATTTCTTGGAGATTTATCTTTTTTATTAATATTCCGTTTGGTATGTTGTCTACTTATATTTTGTGGAAATTTTATCATCAAAAAATTGAACAAAATAAACGCATTTCGATTGATTATTTAGGTACAATTTTATTTATCATCAGTACACTATCAGTTTTATATGCTTTAGTAGTAGGTGGTGAGAAGGGGAATTGGAGTTCTCCTAATCTAATATTTTTATTTAGTATTGCAATCATTTTATTTGTCCTGTTTCTTTTTGTTGAATCTAAAGCAATTGAACCATTATTACCTTTATCACTATTTAAAATTAAAAATTTAGTCGTCACATATGCAGCGATGTTTGTTGCACACGCATTATTAATTGGCATCGAAGTGTATTTACCAGTATTTAATCAAAGTGTCTTTGGAAAAAGTGCTACAGAGTCAGGTTTAATGTTAATACCATTATCGTTTTCCTGGACAATCGGCTCATTCTTATCCGGACGATTGATTAAACAGTTATCGGCAAAGCAAATCATATTATTTGGGGCTTTCTTTTGTATGATTGGTTCATTAGGGTTATATGAACTGCATAATGTAGAGTTATTTGTTTATGTTTGTAATGCTTTTTTAGGCTTAGGTTTTGGATTATCATTTCCAATTTATATGATCATCATTTCTTCTGCAGTTGAAACGAATCAAAGAGGAATTGCTATTGCAGCGAATTCTTTTCTAAATACATTTAGTCAGACAATTACAGTAGCGATATTAGGTACAATTTTCACATTAAAAGCATCTAGCTTTTTAAATGGTCAGAAATTAGTTTTAGGTGCACATAGTCAACCTGGAGAACATGTGGTATCTGAATCTATTAAAAATGCAGTTACGGAAGGCTTTCAAACAATTACCCTTTTAATGGCAATATTTAGTGTAATCACGTTTGTTTTTGTAATGTTTTTACCGAAATTACATTCCGAAGAAAAAAAAGTTGAACTTGCTCAATAATAAATAAAAGAAAGCTGGGAAACTATGAACTCAACCATGAAAGGGATAGTGTATGGCGTATTTGCATATGTCGTTTGGGGCGTTTTACCAATTTATTGGAAGCTTGTACAAGATATTGCACCTTTTGAAATATTAACACACCGAATCATGTGGTCATTTGTAACATTACTGATTTTTATATTTTTAGTTAGAAAAGTAACCGAATTCAAAGAAACATGGAAACAAGTCATTGGTAATAAAAAGGTCTTGTTTTCAATGATTCTGGTTTCATTGTTAATCAGTACAAATTGGTTATTATATATTTGGGCAGTTAACTCAAATCATATTTTAGATGCTAGCTTAGGTTACTATATAAATCCATTAGTTAGCATAATACTTGGAGTAATTGTGTTAAAAGAGAAATTATCGTTTTGGCAAATTTTTTCTGTCTGTCTCGCAACGATTGGAGTGGGGTACTTAACAATTTCTTCTGGCACATTACCGATCATAGCAATATGTTTATCTTTAACATTTGCTTTTTATGGACTTTTAAAGAAATTACTGAAAATAGAAGCTTTTTTTAGTTTAACAATTGAAACTTTATTAATTTTTCCGGTAGCACTTATTTATTTCATATTCTTATCGGCAAATGGGGATGCTGGTTTCATTAAAAGTGCACCAATTGAACAACTACTATTGATAGGTGCAGGTTTCGTAACAATTTTACCGTTATTATTTTTCGGAAAAGCAACAGAATTAATCCCATACACATATGTAGGTTTCTTACAGTTTATCTCACCTACAATAAGCTTATTGATTGGTGTACTATTGTACGGTGAAAGCTTTACTCATACTGATATGATTTCTTTTACTTTTATATGGGTAGCATGTTTATTCTTCTCTATCTCAAATACACCATTTATGAAATCAATTGAACAAAAATTTAAAAAGCAAAATAAAAAACAATCAATGTCAGCATAAGTTTGATTTATGTGCTTGAATGCATTGAAAGGAGCTAAAATGTCAGGAAGTAAAACGAATGCAATGAGAATATTAGATTCAAAAAAAATACAATATCAAACTTACTCATACGAAATAACTGATGGAAAGATTGACGGCGTATCTGTTGCAAATAAAATTGGGAAAGAACCAGAAATGGTTTATAAAACATTAGTGTCCATTACGCCATCTAAATCAATTTATGTGTTTGTTATTCCGGTAGAAAAAGAGTTAGATTTGAAACTAGCAGCAAAAGTAGCTGGAGAAAAAAAGCTGGAATTATTACCAGTAAAGGACTTGCTAACGAACACTGGTTATGTACGTGGAGGATGTTCTCCGATTGGTATGAAAAAGCAATTTCCAACTATTATTGAACAATCCGCGGACCAATTAAATGAGATCATTGTTAGTGGTGGAAAGATAGGTATACAACTTGAACTGAATGTGAATGATTTAATACAAACAACTCGAAGCAAATTAGCAAAGGTTGCAAAATGACTGAAGTTTTGAGGGATATAAAATGAACTATTTTTATTGTTATTTAATCATTGTGAATATACTATCTTATACTGTTATGGGAATCGATAAGTACCGTGCAAGACGAAAACTATGGAGAATTCCTGAACGGATCTTGTTTTTATTAGCGATTATCGGTGGTTCAATCGGATCGATTTTAGCAATGTACTATTTCCGTCACAAAACAAAGCATCCAAAATTCGTTTTTGGATACTGGATCATTTTATTTATTCAATGTGTTTTGTACTTTTTCTTTTTATAATTTCTTTCGGATAGTCTTCTATTAATTGCACAAAATATTTTATAGCAATTAGTAAGGAGGCGATATAAAATGGGACGTGGAAAAGGCGGCAGAACAAATAACGCTGGACAAAAACAACCTAACTATGAAGATAAGTCAAATTTAGCAGAGTCAAAAAAAAATAAAGCGCAACAGTAAAAAAAGAGTGCCTGTTATCATTTCTTTGATTACAGGCTTTCTTTATTGGAAGTGGGGAATTGAAATTGAAAAACGAATGGTTTGCAAGAATTAATGGGCTTGGTGTAAATGAAGTATCAAATGAAAATATGACAATCTACTTTATTAATGAAGAAAACCTAGAAGAAGCTGTGAAAGATTTAAGCAGAAAAATCAAATGGGATGAAAATTGGTTAATCATAGGATTCGAAGATGAAACAGACGATGTTATATTTATAAACCAGTTAACCGGAGAAGTTTGTACTGCGTATGAATTTGAAAAAAGTTGGGAAGTCGTTACTTTATTTTCAAGTGTGAATGAGTTTTTAAAAGCTTATGGATATTAAAATTAGAAAAAGATGAATACCTAATGATTATTCATCTTTTTGAATTTGTTGAAATATAAACTTGTCAATAAAAAAGTATTATCAGGTTGATTTCCACTACAGGTTGCTCGCTTTCCTAGGGGCGAGACCTGAGCCTCCTCGGCAGGCCTGCGGGGTCTCAGGCTTCCCGCATTTCCCACAGGAGTCGATCATCCTTCCGTTCCAATCAACTTGTTCATAAAAAAAGATTTTTCATTAAAGATAACTCTAACTATCAACTTAAAAAAAGATTTTATTAACGTTTTTGATAAAATTAAATGGGAATATCAACCTTTAAAACAACTTAATAATAATTTGAACCCATTTTTTACCATCTCTACAGTCATAATTGATATGACTCTTTGCATTATACATATTACTTTCATATGACAATTGTATTTTTCTACACTCAGAAAAAGATGAATACAACTAACTGTATTCATCTTTTTTATTAGACTGATATATTTTGTGGATCTTTTAACGCTTCTGCCTGTTTGTATTTTTTTTCATTTATATATAACTTACAAATTATGATTAATGAAACAGCACCAAATATGAGTACCATGTATCGTAGTCCAATCGTATCCAAAAACAGGCCAGTACTTAATAATACAACTTGAAACATGACTCGTTCATACATGCTTCTAAACGAAAAAAGTCTACCGTGATATGATTTGTCAATTGATGTTTGGAATAGGGTTGATGAAACAGGGAAGAAACATCCAACTGCCAATCCAAAGAGTGAAAATGAAACAATTGGCATCCAGTGAATATTAGCAAAAAATAGTGTTAAATGAGCAAATGCTACCAGTGTTGTGAAAAAATATAATAACCCTGTATTTGAGAACTTTTTAGTTAATCGTTTAATGATAAATGCACCGAGCATAAACGATATACCCTCAAATGTATAAATAAGTCCTTTGATTGAATCATTATGTTGTAGATCACTGATTTCAATTACCATTAAATTAAAACCGCCAATAAATAACAGGGGGATAATATTTAAAATGATTAAATTGAAGACAACTGGCGTATTTCGAATTAAACGAAATATTTCCGTAAATCCTTCTTTTTGTTTTGATTCCTTTGATTTACTCTCTGTTGATGTTAGAACTTTCGATTGTTCCTCAAAACGTAAGAAGAATGTCATGATAAAAAGAAATGCATATGCTAGCATACTAATTCCATAAACATTTGTTAAACTTGTTGCGACAACTAAAATGCCACCAATTGATGTCCCAGCAATACGGGCAATTGTGGCAATATTCATATGAATCCCATTTAGTGATAACAACTGATCTTCTTTCACAATAAGTGGTATAACAGCTTGTAGTGCTGGAAAATAAAATGCCGCCGATATTTGTAAACAAACTAAAAATAAAACCATAAAAATAATATTTTCATAATGAATCGCACTAAACATGATGATTGTACTTAATGTTCGACCAAGGCCGCTAATCAATAATATTTTTTTCTTTGGATATTGATCAATTAATCGACCAGCCAATGGACCAACAAATACACCAGCTAGTAATCCAAAAAAGAGAATAAGAGATTTAAAGAAATCGGAAGGGACATGTTGTTGCATAAAATCTAGATTCCCAATAATTCCAACCCATAATCCGATTCCTGCTCCAAATTCTCCGATTAGAACAATCCAAACGTTACGGTTTCTCCACATTTATTAAAACCTCTTTTTCTAAATATATTTCTAAGACTTTAGCTATTATCTCAAATATAGGATAAAAAAACTATTAAAACTATTAAAAAATGTTAAAAAAAAGAAGCCTTTTAGCTTCTAAAACTGTGTGTAAATTAGTTCAATATTTGGTTTATAGGCTGATAAAAAATTGCTTTTTTCGAGATGTAAATTCACTTGAGAAGAGGAGTTTAGGTTTCAACTCTCTGAATCAAGAAAGAAGTGTTTTGTCGCCAGACTGTTGGAAGCACTTATTCCTCTATCTCGTAATCAAGATGATTAAGCAGTAAATAAGTTGCTTCATTTAATTTAGATGAAGATTCAAAGGTTGCTTGTGCTTGTTGTGCACTTCCTCCACCTTTTCCATCTATTTGAGAAAGAATATTTTTAAGGACATTTCCGCAATGCAGTTCAGTGCCAGTTTGATTCAAAAATAAAAGTCTATTGTCTTTTAAACTTGTAAAAATAATAATGGAAGGTTGCTTACTATGTATGATTTTTGCTAGTAACTGTAAATCCTTCATGTCTTCTTCAGTAAATGTTTGGAAAATTATTCCGTTTTTAGCATTAACTAAACATTCATTTGAGATTGATTCAAAAATCATCGCCTTTAAACGATCAATTTCTTTTTGAGCTTCCTTTAATTCGGAAATGGTTTGTTCAATTTTATCTTTTAATTGATCCGAATTTGTATTAAATAATAAATTTATGCTCGTTACGATGTGATTTGTTTTTTGAAATTCTTCAAGTGCACGATTCCCACATTTAAAATGAAGGCGAGTAGATTGTCTAACTTTTTCGGTTTTCATCAACTTAAGTAACCCAATTTCACCAGTTTGTTTTACATGTGTACCACAGCATGCTGAAATATCAATATCTGTTATTTCTACGATTCGAATTTCTTCATCATTAACCTTTGGCAATTTTCGAAGGTGTAATGAATCGAGATTATCTTTTTTGACGAAATATGTTTTAATCTCATTATTTTGGATAATTTTTTGATAAACTGCTAGTTCAATCTCAATTAATTGATTTGATGAAAGACTTGGTGTATCTAAATCGATTGTGACTGTATCTTTACCAAGATGAAAACTAATCGTTTGAATATCATATAAATCGATAATCGCAGCAGAAAGAAGGTGCTGGCCACTATGGTGCTGCATATGATCAAGTCTTCTATTCCAATCAATGATACACTTCACATTTTCATTTCTCGGTTTTTCTTTTAGAACATGAATAACTTCGCTGTCATGATCAATACATTCAATACATTCAATTCCATCAATTGTCCCAGAATCAGATGGCTGGCCACCACTTTCAGGATAAAATGCAGAATCTTCTAATTTAACATGGTAAAGTCCATCTATTTCTTGTATATCAACGATGGAAGTTGTCCATTCTTTCAATGTGGGCTTTACATAATATAATTTTTGAGCCATCATCTTACCTCATTATTTTTACTTTAAGATTATTATATAGAGTGTTTGTGAAAAACGAAAATATTTACTATAAAAATTTGTATCAGATTATGTAAACTTTTCATCGTATAACAGGTAAGTCTTGTAGAAAGGTTTTAATTTTACTAAAAAATATGGTATTGTTAAGAGTAGAGCAAAAGAGAGTTGGAGGAAAACAATGATTACACTTAGTAATGTTAGTTTGCGATTTGCGGACAGAAAATTATTTGATGATGTTAATATAAAATTTACACCTGGAAACTGTTACGGTTTAATTGGAGCAAATGGTGCTGGTAAATCTACGCTAATTAAAATCTTATCTGGAGATATCGAACCTTCTACGGGCGATGTTATCATTACACCAGGTGAGCGTTTAGCAGTATTAAAACAGAACCAATTTGAATATGAAGAATTTGAAGTACTTCAAACTGTTATTATGGGTCATACTCGTCTATATGAAGTCATGAAAGAAAAAGATGCGATTTATATGAAAGAAGACTTTACAGAAGAAGATGGAATGAAAGCTGCTGAGCTTGAAGGTGAATTTGCTGAGTTAAATGGTTGGGAAGCAGAATCTGAAGCTGCAATTTTATTAAAAGGCTTAGGAATTACGGAAGCACTTCATGATAAAAAAATGAGTGAATTACAAGCAGGCGAAAAAGTAAAAGTATTACTTGCTCAAGCTCTTTTTGGTCAACCAGACATTCTTTTATTAGATGAGCCTACGAATAACTTAGATTTAAAAGCTGTTCAATGGTTAGAAAACTTCTTAATTAACTTTGAAAATACAGTTATCGTCGTTTCGCATGACCGACATTTCTTAAACCAAGTTTGTACGCACATGGCGGACCTTGATTTTGGTAAAGTTCAACTTTATGTTGGTAACTATGATTTCTGGTACGAGTCAAGCCAATTAGCTCAAAGATTAATGGGCGATGCTAACAAAAAGAAAGAAGAGAAGATTAAAGAGCTTCAAAACTTTATTGCTCGTTTTAGTTCAAATGCATCAAAAGCAAAGCAAGCAACTTCTCGTAAGAAATTATTAGACAAAATTACGTTAGATGATATTAAACCTTCTTCACGCCGTTATCCATTCGTTGGATTTACACCTGAAAGAGAAGTTGGAAATGATTTATTAACAGTTGAAGGTCTATCTAAAACTGTTGACGGAGTAAAAGTATTAGATAATGTTCGTTTTACTGTAAATAAAGGTGATAAAATCGCTTTTGTTGGTAAAAATGATGTTGCAATTACGACATTATTTAAAATTTTAATGGGCGAAATGGAGCCTGATACTGGTTCATTTAAATGGGGGATTACAACATCTCAAGCATTTTTCCCAAAAGACAACTCAGAGTTCTTTGAAAACAGCGACATGAATTTAATTGAATGGTTACGCCAATTCTCTCCACAAGATGAGTCAGAAAGCTTCCTTCGTGGATTCTTAGGTCGTATGCTATTCTCTGGAGAAGAAGTAATGAAAAAAGCTTCGGTTCTATCTGGAGGAGAAAAAGTTCGCTGTATGCTATCAAAAATGATGCTTAGCGGAGCAAACGTTCTTGTATTAGACGATCCTACAAACCACTTAGACTTAGAATCAATTACAGCACTAAATGATGGTCTAATTGCGTTTAAAGGAACTGCTCTATTCACATCACATGACCACCAGTTCATTCAAACAATCGCAAACCGTATCATCGAAGTAACACCGAACGGTTTAGTTGACAAAGAATGTACGTACGATGAATTCTTAGAGAACACAGAATTACAAAAACAAGTAGAATCATTATATAAAAAATAATATGAAAAACTACTGACCTTTTAAAGTAAAGTAGTAAAAGGACCAAATCGTTTATGATTTGGTCCTTTTGTTTTTAGTGCAATCAGAAGAAATTAAACTACAATTTTACAATATAGGGGGACTGCCCAAAAGTTCAAAAAGTTTATTTGTTCCTTTAAAATGTAAAGATTTTTATTACTTTTCACTTAGTATACAATTTGATAAACTAAAACAAAAAGGAGGAGTAACTATGTCAAATGAAGATAAAAATACATTTTTTCAAAAATACTTAAAAAAAGCCTCTTCCTATCTTGGAAATAAAGAAAAGTCTACTGATTTACTACAAAGAGCAATGAAACTAGCACCAAAGAAAAAAGGTGCGCTAGGTGATGCTTGGGAAAAAGTTATTTTATTTATTGACCTATTTAAAGCCTATATTAACGGTAGCTATCGAGATATTTCTACTAAATCAATATTAACTGTAATTGCAGCATTACTATATTTCGTTAGTCCAATAGATGCATTACCAGATTTCCTAGTAGGATTGGGACTTTTGGATGATGCTACAATTTTAGCTTACACATTTAAACAGTTAAATACAGACATAGAGAAATATAAAATTTGGAAAAATAAAAAACAAGAGGAAAATGAACTAATTGATAAAGAGGAATGAACATTTTATTAATAATTAATAAATTATGCCGATAAACGTTATATAACCATGTAGTAATTTTTTTATCTAAGGAAGGATGTATAACGTGCTATCAATAGGAGATACGGTCTTTATCGAAGAAAAGATCGATGATCAAATTTTATATTATAAAACAAGACTTGTAGATTTACTTGACAAACAACTTCATTTAGAAATACCAATTAATGAAATGACTGGTAGAAATGCTATTTTTTCAAGAAATTCAGCTTTTAAAGCTTTATTCCTAACTAAAAAATCAGTACTTTATTCCTGTAGCATAACATATATCCAGACATTACATGAGACTGTCCCTGTAATGGTTTTCACAAAACCAAACGAGAATGAATTGGTAATCGAGCAAAGAAGAAGATTCTTTCGCATTCCATCTTCAACCGAAATTACTATTCTCCCAATTGAGGAAGAGTTTACGTCAATTAAATCTTTATCACAGGATATCAGTGCTGGAGGAGTTGCGATTCATATTCCGAAGTCAATTCCATTACAAGTAAATCAGAATGTGGTATTAAAAATGAATTTACAATTTGAAAAGTCACTAAACGAAGAAGTTAAAGTTGAATCGACAATAGTAAGAATACATGAGTCAGAATCAAATGAAATGCAGTTAATTTCATTAATGTATAGTAATTTGTCTAATCAAGATAGACAAAAAATTGTAAAATACACGATGGAACAACAACGACTACAAATACAATCATTGAAATACGATTAACTTAAGTAGGTTTGTAAACAAAGTAGAAAATTATAGAATCAGACTGATTGAAACACTAGCCTTTATAGGCTCAGGTGCCACAATAGGAGCGGAGTTGCCTTTGTGTAGGTAATGAGCACCGCAAGCGGGCGAAGCAACGAAGAAAACGATTGTTTAGCGGGCTGTCTGAAAGGTTGTCATTGATAGTGACAACCTTTTTTATGTGAACATAATTAATAATTCGTACGACTTTCATCGTTAATCCAAACAAGAAACGGATTTTCTTTATCAAGTACTGGAATGAATACATGTTCACTAGGAATTGAGCGATCTTCATACGGTAACGACAATTCATTATAAATATGGGCATCATCAAAACCGATTTCAGCTGCCTCTTTTTTTGTAAAGAAGTAATAAATTTTAGAGATTCTAGACCAATATGCAGCACTAAGACACATTGGACAAGGTTCACAGCTAGTATACAAAACAGAATCTTTTAAAGTAAAGGTTCCGATATTTAAACATGCATCTCTAATTGCTTGGACCTCAGCATGTGCTGTAGGATCATTTAAGGATGTCACGCTGTTTACACCAGCTCCTATAATTTTACCATCTTTGACAATTATAGCCCCAAAAGGTCCGCCATTTTTATTTAGTAAATTTTCATAAGCAAGTCTAACACTTAGTTTTATCCAATCAGTGTGTTTCATTCACAACACCACCGTTCATAGTCAAATGTTTAATCATTTTATGAACTAAATAGTGTAAATATGACACTTCAATTCACGAGGTATGTCGAATTATTTACACTCAAAAATAGAGGGAATTTAGTAATATGTTTAGAATTTAGTAAACGCTTACAAAAAATTGTATTCTAAGGGTGTGTACGTGTTGAGTAACTATGGAAATAATGTTCAATTTCAAGTTTATAGTAGTGGAAAAAAGAGTGAACTGCCTGTTTCTTTTGAAGAAATGGAACAATTAGCACATGAAAAAATAGATGAAAGCTCATTTTATTATATAGCCGGTGGAGCTGGTAAAGAACGTTCAATGAAGGAAAATAGATTATCATTTGATCAGTGGAAAATCGTACCAAGAATGTTGCGAAATGTAGCTGAGCGTGATATAAGTGTCAAGTTGTTTGGAAAAACTTATCAATCACCAATCCTATTTGCTCCAATTGGGATTCAGACGATTGCACATCCAAATGGTGAGTTAGAGGCAGCTAAAGCAGCCGCTGCATTGAATATCCCTTATATTGCGAGTACTGCAGCAAGTTTTTCATTAGAGAAAATAGCAGATGTATTAGATGATTCGCCAAAATGGTTCCAGCTGTACTGGAGCAATGATATGGACATAACTGCAAGTATGGTCAAACGAGCTGAAAAAAGTGGGTATGAAGCAATCGTCGTAACATTAGATACGCCAATGATGGGTTGGAGAGAAAAGGATATTGAACATGCATACTTACCATTTTTACAAGGACAAGGCATCGCAAATTACTTAGAAGACCCAGTTTTTTGTTCAAGATTAAATGTATCCCCTAAGGATGATATTGAATCAGCCATTCTCCTTTGGACGAGATTATTCGGAAACCCATCACTTACTTGGGAAGATTTAGCTTTCCTGCGTAAGCAAACAAACTTACCAATTTTACTAAAAGGTATTTTGCATAAAGAAGATGCAAAACTAGCTTATGAGTATGGGATGGACGGAATCATTGTTTCAAATCATGGAGGACGACAAGTTGATGGAACGATTAGTTCTTTAGACGCATTAGAAATGATTAGTAATGAGTTAAAAGGGGAAATATCAATTTTATTTGATAGTGGAATTAGAAGAGGAGCAGATGTTTTTAAGGCATTATCCCTTGGAGCTGACGCTGTATTAATTGGTCGCCCGTTTATGTATGGTTTAGCACTTGGAGGTAAAGAAGGTGTCATTCATGTCATGAGAAATATCATTGCTGACTTTGATCTAACAATGGCATTATCAGGGCAAAAGAATATTAGTGAATTGAACTCATCCTTATTAATTAAAGGATCAATTCGAAAACAATTACAAGAAATATAAGAAAAAGTCCTAATTAACTTTTATCGTTAACTAGGACTTTTTTTATGCTACATTTTTAATATTCGGTTTTGAATTATTTTTACTTTTCATGGAAGCTCCAATCAAAAACCCAATAAAACCAGGGAGTACCCAACCAAAACCTTGGCTTTGCATTGGAATAATTGCTAAAGAATCAGAAAGTGTATCATTTAAAAATGTATGATTAATCATTTCAATGAAACTATATAAACCAACAAAACCTATTGTCATCACATATACAGGACGATCTTTAAATGGAATTTTATCGTGGACTAACCCAAGTACAATTAAAGCAATTGCCATTGGATATAACAAACCAAGTACAGGAACTGAAACTTTTAAAATTTGAGTAAGACCAAGATTCGCAACAATGGCGCTAATCGCACATAATAAGACAACCCAGTTTAGATAAGTTAATTTTGGAAAGATACTTGTAAAATATTGTGCACAAGAAGTGATTAAACCGATGCATACACTTAAGCATGCAAGCGTAAAAATAAGCCCTAAAACAATAGTTCCACTATTACCAAATAACTGATGTAAAACAGTACTTAATACAATCGCACCGTTATCGACTGTACCAGATATATGTGCAGAAGCACCCAAATAGGCAATGATTAAATAAGTAAGCATTAGTAGAACGCCACAAATGATCCCAAATATCGCCAAGTAATTAACTTGTAATTTCTGATTACTAATCTCTTTACCTTTGAAAATATTAACAAACACAATTCCGTATATTAATGCAGCTATCGCATCCATTGTTTGATAACCGTCTAAAAATCCTTGAGAAATAGGATGAGATTTATAGACTGATGTGGGGTCGTTAAAGCTTGATAAATCTGTAAACAAAGCTTTAATAAATACAATGATAATTAAGATAAGCAAAGATGGCGTTAAAATTTTGCCAAACCTGTCTATTAATTTTGAAGGAGATTTCGCAAACCAATAAACGATACTAAAAAATACAATGGTATAAATCATTAACCCGATTGGCGATGATTCGATTGAATTTGATAGAAATGGTTTAATACTCATTTCATAAGCTAAACTACCTGCTCGTGGAATGGCAAGTCCTGGCCCGATTGATAAATAAATTGCTAAAGGAAAAAGTAAGGCAAAAATCGGATTTACTCTGTTCACTAATGTATCGAATGAACCCGATTTCGCAATTGCAATAAAAGCCAGTACTGCAAGTCCTGCATCTGAAATAATGAAGCCAGCAACTGCTTGCCAAACATTCTCACCAGCAGTTTGTCCTAAATACGCAGGAAAGATTAGATTACCTGCACCAAATAACATTGAAAATAGCATAAAACCCATAAATAAAATTTCTTTCTTTGTTAAATAATTCAAACAATTCACCTCAATCTATAGTTCAAATAAAAAGTAGATTTCATTCTATCAAATATATTTTCCAATTACTATACTAAAATAAAAAAATTCAATTAATATTCAATAGATTTTAAAATTTATGTTACTATGTCCTATTTTTATGGATAAGTAGCATAAGTAAACTTGTCCATAAACTATATATTTAGTAAGTATAAAGTTTGGGAGGACAACAATGATTGAATTTCAAGAGATATCCTTTAAACATTCAAATGGTAAATATGCAGTTTCAGACTTATCGTTTACGATCGAAAAGGGAGAATGCGTAGTATTAATTGGCCCAAGTGGTTGTGGCAAAACGACGACAGTTAAATTATTAAACAGATTACTGAATCCAACTGAAGGTGTGATTTTGTTTAATAATGAAAATATAATTGAATCCGATGTGTATGAATTAAGAAGAGACTTCGGCTACGTGATGCAACAAATCGCATTGTTTCCACATTTTACTGTTGAAGAAAATATTTCGATTGTACCTCAGTTAAAAAAGTGGGATAAAAATCGGATTAAAGAGCGGGTCGACGAATTATTGAAATTAGTAAATTTAGTACCTGAGGAATTTAAGCAAAGATCTGTTGCAGACTTATCAGGGGGGCAACAACAAAGAGTAGGGGTTGCAAGAGCGTTGGCTGCAGATCCGAGTGTGTTATTAATGGATGAACCTTTCAGTGCTTTAGACCCGCTGACACGTGAACTATTACAAAAGGATTTAAAGTTATTAAAAGAAAAAATTAAGAAAACAATTTTATTCGTTACACATGATTTGGATGAGGCATTTTATATTGGAGATCGAATTGGTATCATGTTTAATGGTGAACTTGTGCAAATTGGGACAAAGGAAGAATTGATCAATCAACCCAAAAATCAACTTGTTGAACAATTTATACGACGGTATAGGGAAAAGAATGTAGTGGAAGGTGGAATATCACTATGATTCTCACTTCATTTTTGAATACCTTTGGAAATAGGAAAGAGCAATTAGTGACAGCTTTGTTTGAACACGTTCAATTATCTCTTTTGTCATTAATGATTGCGATTGTAATTGCTGTCCCACTTGGTATTTATTTATCAAGAAAGCAAGTTTTATCGGAATACGTAATTGGCAGTACAGCGATCATCCAAACAATTCCTTCCTTAGCTTTATTAGGAATATTAATTCCGTTAGTTGGTATTGGAAAAATTCCGGCTGTCATTGCATTAAGTATATACGCACTTTTACCAATTTTACGGAATACATATACCGGTATCAAGGAGATTGATCCAATTTTATTGGAGGCTGCTACTGGACTGGGAATGAAGAATTCTCAAAAACTCGTAAAAGTGGAGTTACCATTAGCATTACCTGTTATTATGGCAGGTGTACGTACTTCAATGGTCTTAATCGTTGGAACTGCAACGATCGCTGCACTCATTGGGGCAGGTGGATTAGGTAGTTTGATATTACTCGGTATTGATCGGAACGATATGAATTTAATAATAATTGGTGCGATTCCAGCAGCCTTCTTAGCGATAATCTTTGATTTCTTATTAAAACTATTAGAAAAATCAAGCTTCAAAAGTTTTTCATTACGAATGGTTACAACTGGTTTTATCATTTTAGCATTATGTATCTCTCCAATCACGATCCAAGCTTGGAATAAAACGGATATTGTGATAGCGGGTAAATTAGGAGCAGAACCTGAGATTATCATGAACATGTATAAGTTAATGATTGAAAATGAAACAAATTTAAAAGTTGAAGTAAAGCCTAATTTCGGAAAAACTACTTTTGTTTTTAATGCGCTGAAAAATGGAGATATCGACATATACCCTGAATATACAGGTACTGTAGTATCGACGTTTTTGAAAGAAAATGCTGTTAGTAAAAATGCCAGTGAAGTTTATGAACAGTCTAAAAATGGTTTAGCTAAAAAATATCAAATGACTTATTTAGAACCGATGAAATTTAACGACACTTATGCTTTAGCAATGCCAACAAAAGTAGCCAATCAGAATGGAATAGAGACAATATCTGATGCGGTAAAATATGCGAACCAATTAAAAGCTGGGTTTACATTAGAATTTTCAGATCGTGAAGATGGTTATCTCGGTTTAAAGAAGCTGTACGGATTAAATTTGCCAAATTTAAAGACAATGGAACCAAAATTACGCTATCAAGCAATTCAATCAGGTGAAATTTCAATTATTGATGCTTATTCTACAGATAGTGAGTTAGATAGTTATGATATGAAAGTATTAAAAGATGATAAAGAATTGTTTCCGCCGTATCAATGTGCACCACTAGTTAGAAGTGAAACAATTGAAAAGTATCCAATGATTGAAAAAGTACTAAATAAATTACAAAATAGAATTAGTGATGATGAGATGAGAAACATGAATTATCAAGTAAATGTAGATGGAAAAACTGCAGTAAGTGTTGCGAAAGAGTTCTTAAAGAATGAAGGATTATTACAATAATTGATTTGAAAAAGGGGATGTTCAATAATGAACATCCCTTTTTTATTATGATGATATAGGAAAAATTACTTATTAATCATTATAAGCTCCAGTTAACATTTCACTGACAAAGGAATCAATCTCCCATTCTTTAGATGATGTTTCAACAAAAAAGTCGTTTGTAGGTGATTTTTGATTTTTCATTTGAAAATCAAAATGATTACTCATTACCTTTAATACTTCATTGATTTCATTGATCGTTCCGTTAATGTGTAAAGTAGCCATTTTTTATCCCTCCGTTAATTAACTGAAAATTCTGTATAAAGTAAACCTATAATAAATTATTTCTCTCATAGTTTCAAGGGTAGTTTTTTGTCGAAAAATTATTTTAAAAAAATGTAAAGGTTTTCATTGTTGATATACCAGTATTTGTACCATTTGTGAATAATTTATGAATTTTAAATTTTCTAAAAACTTGTTGATTAATTTATTGGATTGGCATAAAGTAAGTACTAATAATTTTAACTCTACTTTAGGAGGATTTAACGTGACAGCCCAACAGATTTATTTAAACGGTGAGTTTGTACAAAAACATGAAGCAAAAGTATCTGTATATGATCACGGGTATCTATATGGAGATGGAGTATTTGAAGGAATACGAGTTTATGAAGGAAATGTATTTCGCTTAAGAGAGCATTTAGTTCGATTATATGAATCTGCGAAATCTATTTTGCTAACGATCCCGTATTCCATTGAAGAATTAACTGAGATTATCGTTGAAACAGTTAATCGTAATAATTTACATAGTGGATATATTCGACTCGTCGTTTCAAGAGGAGAGGGAAACCTCGGTTTAGATCCTGACTCTTGTCCAAAACCAAATCTAGTTATAATCGCAGAACAATTATCTTTATTTCCAGATGAACTATATGAAAATGGAATTGATATTGTTACTGTACCTACTAGAAGAAATAGAAGTGATGTGTTAAATCCTCAAATTAAATCATTAAACTACTTAAATAATATATTAGTAAAAATTGAAGCAAAACTAGCTGGTGTGCAAGAAGCACTGATGTTAAATGATCAAGGCTATGTAGCTGAAGGTTCTGGAGATAATGTCTTTTTAATCAAAGGAAATAAGCTAGTGACGCCACCAAGCTCAGCAGGTGCTTTAGAAGGAATTACTAGAAATGCCATCATGGAATTAGGTGAGACATTAGGTTTTATCGTAGAAGAAAAGTTATTTACTAGACATGATGTTTATGTAGCCGATGAAGTATTTTTAACAGGTACAGCGGCTGAAGTAATTGCTGTTTCTAAAGTTGATGGTCGTGTTATTGGAACAGGTAAACCCGGAGCACATACAAATCGTTTATTAAAAGCATTTCGTCAATTAGTAGTAGAAGATGGAGAAAAAATTTACGTAAAACAAGGGTGATACAATTTGCGAAGTGACATGATAAAAAAAGGTATTGATCGAGCACCACATAGAAGCTTACTTTTAGCTGCTGGTGTAAAAGAAGAAGATTTTCATAAACCGTTTATAGCTATATGTAATTCATATATTGATATTGTTCCAGGTCATATTCATTTAAGAGAAATGGCAGATGTAGTAAAAAAGGCCATTAGAGACGCTGGTGGTGTACCGTTTGAATTTAATACAATTGGTGTTGATGATGGCATCGCGATGGGACATATCGGAATGAGATATTCTCTACCAAGTCGAGAAATCATAGCAGATGCAGCTGAAACAGTTGTAAATGCACACTGGTTCGATGGGGTATTCTATATGCCAAACTGCGATAAAATTACACCAGGTATGTTAATGGCAGCTGTTCGAACGAATGTACCAGCAGTTTTCGTATCAGGTGGTCCAATGGCTGGTGGCTTATCAAAAGATGGTAAAGCACTATCACTTGCTTCAGTATTCGAAGGCGTCGGTGCATTTAAATCTGGAAAAATGAGTGTAGAAGAACTATTGGATATTGAAAAGTCTGCATGTCCTACATGTGGATCATGTTCTGGAATGTTCACAGCAAACTCAATGAATTGCATTATGGAAATGCTTGGTGTAGCGCTCCCATACAATGGAACAATTCTAGCAACTAGTGAAGAACGACATGATTTAATTAGAGAAGCAGCAGTTCATTTAATGGATTGTGTTAAAAATGATATTAAACCAAGAGATATTATTACAAAAGAAGCGATTGATGATGCTTTCGCATTAGATATGGCTATGGGTGGTTCAACAAACACAGTACTTCACTTAATGGCCATCGCAAACGAAGCTGGTATTGAGTATGACATGAAGGACATTAATGAAGTTGCTAGAAGAGTACCGTATTTATCAAAAATTAGTCCAGCATCGCATTACTCAATGCATGATGTTCACTTAGCTGGTGGTGTACCAGCAATTATAAAAGAGTTAACAACAATACCTGGTGCGATTCATAGTGAAAGAATCACAATCACAGGTAAATCATTACTTGAAAATGTAGAAGATGCTTTCATTTTAAATAGTGAAGTAATCCGTAAAAAGGAAAATCCATATAGTCAAACTGGTGGATTATCTATATTACATGGAAATCTAGCTCCAAATGGATCAGTTATTAAGGTCGGTGGTGTCGATCCTTCAATTCAAGTTTTTATTGGAGAAGCGATTTGTTTCGATTCACATGATGAAGCAGTTGACGCAATTGATCAAGGTCTTGTAAAAGAAGGTCATGTTGTTGTCATTCGATATGAAGGACCAAAAGGCGGTCCAGGAATGCCCGAAATGCTTGCACCTACTTCATCAATTGTTGGTAGAGGGCTTGGCACAAGTGTAGCTTTAATCACTGATGGCAGATTTTCAGGTGCAACTAGAGGAATTGCAATTGGTCATATTTCACCGGAAGCAGCTGAAGGTGGTCCGATTGCTTACGTGAAAGACGGTGATGAAATTATCATTGATTTATTATCAAGAAGTATAACTTTATCAGTACCTAGTGAAGAGTTGGATGAAAGAAAGAATTCATTCATCCTCCCGGAACCAAAAGTAAAAACAGGATATTTAGCAAGATATGCAAAGCTAGTTACATCCGCTAATACAGGTGGAATTTTAAAAATATAATGAAAGCAATGAAAGAGAAAAGTAGTTATGTCAAGGATCTTCAGAGAGTCGGTGGCTGGTGAGAACCGATGACCTTGTCTAATGAAACTCACTCTTGAGTGACAGACTGAAATATTTTTAAGTAAGTCTGGACGTTGGCAACGTTATCGCCAGATTTTGGTTATCCAAAATCCCAAAGTTAGGTTATTTTAACCTAAGAAGAAGGGTGGTACCGCGAAAAGTCTTTCGCCCCTTCAGCATCTGCTGAAGTGTGGAGTCATGGCTTTTTTTTATTGGAAAAAACAAAGGAAAAATTAGGAGGGGAAAAAGAAGATGAGTCATCATTCGATGAAAACTCTACCAAAACAAATTTCCGGTGCAAATTTATTAATTGAAACGCTAAAAGAAGAAAATGTGGAGCTGATTTTTGGTTATCCTGGAGGTGCAGTTTTACCTCTATATGATGCACTTTATGATGCTGACATTGTGCATATTTTAGCAAGGCATGAACAAGGTGCAATTCATGCAGCTGAAGGATATGCAAGAGTGAGTGGCCGAGTTGGAGTGGTCATTGCAACTAGTGGTCCTGGGGCAACAAATGTCGTAACAGGATTAGCAGATGCAATGATGGATTCTTTACCGCTTGTCGTATTTACTGGTCAGGTTGCAACAAGTGTGATCGGTACAGATGCATTTCAAGAAGCTGATGTCATCGGTATTACAATGCCAGTTACAAAACACAATTATCAAGTTAGAAATGTAGAAGATATACCTCAAATCGTTAAAGAAGCATTTCATATCGCTTCAACAGGAAGAACCGGCCCAGTCGTTGTTGACTTACCTAAAAATATGATGGTTGAGTTAGGCTCACTTAAAGAAAAAGTTGAAGTCAATTTACCAGGTTATCAGCCAACATATGAGCCGAATTTTATTCAAATTACAAAATTACTACAAGCGATTGAAAGTGCAGAAAAACCGGTCGTTTTAGCAGGAGCAGGTATTTTACATGCTGATGCTTCGAAAGAATTTACTGAATTCATAGAAAAATATAATCTGCCAGTCGTCCATACTTTACTTGGACTTGGCGGATACCCAGCGAATGGAGAATTATTCCTAGGAATGGGAGGAATGCACGGTACGTATACAGCGAATATGGCAATGTATGAAAGTGACTTACTCATCAATATTGGAGCTAGGTTTGATGACCGTTTAACAGGAAATTTAGATCATTTTGCCAAGAATGCAGTTGTTGCCCATATTGATATTGATCCTGCTGAAATCAATAAAGTAATCACTACTAACATTCCAATTGTTGGTTGTGCGAAAGAGGTTTTGAAGGTCTTATTGAAGCAAAAAGGTGGGAAAGAAAATCATCGTGAATGGTTGAACTTATTAAAAAATAGAAAAGAAGCATTTCCTTATCATTTTGAAGAGAGCAATGAAGTGATCAAACCACAAACTGTTTTATCACACTTACACAAAATGACAAATGGAAATGCAATCATCTCAACTGATGTAGGGCAACATCAAATGTGGGCAGCACAATATTACCCACTAGAAAAGCCACATAAATGGATCACATCAGGTGGCCTTGGAACGATGGGATTTGGTTTACCTGCTGCGATTGGTGCACAATTTGCCCACCCAGAAGAATTGGTTGTTGCCATTGTAGGTGATGCTGGATTTCAAATGACATTGCAGGAGCTAAGTATTATGAAGGAACACAATTTACCAGTGAAAGTCTTGATTCTAAATAATGCAGCACTAGGTATGGTTAGACAGTGGCAATCTGCTTTTTATAATGAACGCTTCTCTAGTTCTCTAATCGACTGCCAACCTGATTTTGCGAAACTTGCCGAGGCATATGGAATTAAAGGAATCACAATTACGAAGCCTGATTTATTGGAAACACGATTAAAAGAAGCGATTGAATACGATGGTCCAGTTTTAATTGATTGTCGAATCCACCAAGGAGAAATTGTCACACCGATGGTTCCTCCAGGTAAAGGAATACATGAGATGGAAGGGGTGAAATAATGAAACGTGTGATTACTTCAACAGTTCTAAACAACAGTGGTGTTTTAAATCGTATTACTGGTGTGATCTCAAGAAGAAGATTTAATATTGAAAGCATTTCTGTAGGTCATACAGAACAAGATCATATTTCGAGAATTACATTTGTGGTACATGTTGAAGATTTACAGCAAGTCGAACAGTTAATTAAGCAGCTTCATAAACAAATTGATGTGATAAAAGTAGCTGATATAACTGAAGATTCAGTGATTGCTAGAGAATTAGCATTAATTAAAGTTAGTACAAATGCTAATACAAGAAATGAGATTTATAGCTTAATTGAACCGTTTCGAGCCTCAGTTATTGATGTAAGTCGAGATCAAATTGTTGTTCAAGTTACAGGGAACTCAGAAAAAGTGGAAGCATTAATTGAGCTATTAAGACCGTTTGAGGTGAAGGAAATCGCCCGAACTGGCGTAACAGCATTTACTAGATCTGCTAAACATAAGGAGCATGCCCAAAAGCTACTCTCTTATTAAAAATAAAAACTAAAAAACTAAAAAACTAAAAAATTATTCGGAGGTAATGGAAAATGGCTAAAGTTTATTATGGTGAGGATGTAAAGCAAAACGTATTAGTAGGTAAAACAGTTGCAGTAATTGGATACGGTTCACAAGGTCATGCGCATGCACTAAATTTACATGAAAATGGACATAAAGTAGTAGTTGGTTGTCGACCTGGGAAGTCTTGGGACGCTGCAGTAAATGATGGCTTACATGTTACGACAGTTGCAGAGGCTGCAAAAGTAGCGGATGTAGTAATGATTCTACTACCAGATGAGCATCAACCAGCAGTCTATGAAAATGAAATTGCTCCATATTTACAAAGTGGAAATGCACTAGCTTTTGCACACGGGTTTAACGTACATTTTGATCAAATTGTCCCACCAGCAGATGTAGATGTATTCTTAGTAGCACCTAAAGGTCCAGGACATTTAGTACGACGCACTTTTGTAGACGGTGCTGCTGTACCAGCATTATTTGCTGTTTATCAAGATGTAACTGGAGAAGCGAAAGAAGTTGCACTTTCTTATGCTGATGGCATTGGATCAACAAGAGCAGGTGTGCTTGAAACAACATTTAAAGAAGAAACTGAAACAGATCTTTTCGGTGAACAAGCAGTTCTATGTGGTGGCGTAACGTCACTTGTAAAATCTGGTTTTGAAACATTAGTCGAAGCAGGATATCAGCCAGAGGTTGCATATTTCGAGTGTTTACATGAATTGAAACTAATTGTCGACTTAATGTACGAAGGCGGCATGAGCTATATGCGTTACTCAATCTCGGATACAGCACAGTGGGGTGACTTTGTATCTGGACCAAGAGTAGTAGCGGATGAGTCAAAAGCAGCAATGAAAGACATTCTAGCAGAAATTCAAGATGGGACATTTGCAAAAGGATGGATTAATGAAAATAAAAATGGTCGACCTGTATTTAATAAAGTGAATGAAAGCGAAAAACATCATCAATTAGAAGAAGTAGGCGAAAAATTACGTGCAATGATGCCATTTATCCAAAGAAAAGAAAAAGTCGAGGTGAAATAACTTTATGAGTAAAATTCAGTTTCTTGATACAACATTACGTGATGGCGAACAATCTCCTGGGGTTAATTTAAATCGATTTGAAAAGCTCGAAATTGCGAGACAGCTCGAGGCTTTAGGTGTTGATATCATTGAGGCTGGTTTTGCTGCTTCATCGGAAGGTGATTTTTTAGGAGTACAAGAGATTGCGAGACAGATTCGATCTGTCTCCATCTCAAGCCTTTCTCGAGCTAAGGATTCAGATATTCGAACAGCATGGGATGCCCTAAAAAAGGCTGCAGAACCAAGACTTCATATTTTCTTAGCGACAAGTGATATTCATATGAAACATAAATTGAATTTGACTAGAAGCGAAGTTTTGGAGACTGCTAAACATTGTGTCCAACTTGCAAAATCTTTCTTTCCAAAAGTCCAAATTTCCGCAGAGGATGCATGTCGTAGTGATCGTGCTTTTCTTGCTGAATTTGTTGAAACTGCAATTAATGCAGGAGCAGATGTGATTAATATTCCTGATACGGTAGGTTATATAAATCCATCTGAGTACTATGATTTATTTAAATATTTACAGGAAAACGTTCCTTCATACGACAAAGCAATCTTCTCATGTCATTGTCATGATGATCTTGGTATGGCAGTTGCAAACTCTCTAGCTGCAATTCAGGCAGGGGTAAAACAAGTAGAATGTACAGTAAACGGAATTGGGGAAAGAGCGGGTAATGCTGCATTGGAAGAAATTGCAGTCGCGCTACATATTCGCGAAGATGTATATCGAAAAAATACCAATTTACGTTTACATGAAATTACGAAAACAAGTGAACTTGTTAGTCGTCTAACTGGTATGGTTGTCCAGAAAAATAAAGCGATTGTAGGTTCTAATGCATTTGCACATGAATCAGGCATTCATCAAGATGGCGTATTAAAAGAACCAACAACATATGAAATTATCCCACCATCTTTAATCGGTCTTTCGACAAATTCATTAGTGTTAGGAAAACATTCAGGACGCCATGCATTTACTGATAGATTAAAAGAACTTGGCTATGAATTTTCCACAGAAATTATTAATGAAGCATTCATTCAATTTAAAGCATTAACAGATAAAAAGAAAGACATTACCAATGAAGATTTGATGAGAATTATTAGTAAATGGAGTGAAACGGAGGTTTTAAAATGAACGTAAACATTGCATGTCTTGAAGGGGATGGAATAGGTCCGGAAATTATGGCTTCAGCAATTGAGGTGTTAAATAAAATTGCTGAAACATTTAATCATCAATTTACATTTACTCATAACTTATTTGGTGGTCATGCAATTGATGAAACAGGAACAGCCTTACCAAGTAAAACTTTACAAAATTGTTTAACTGCCGACGCTGTACTACTTGCAGCTGTCGGTGGCCCTAAATGGGACCAAGGAGTTGAACGACCGGAAAGTGGATTACTTCGTTTAAGGAAAGAATTAAACTTATTTGCAAATATTCGTCCAGTAGAAGTGTACGATGAGCTAATTAATTACTCACCGTTAAAGTCGGATCGAGTAAAGGATGTAAGTTTTGTAGTTGTACGTGAGTTGACAGGTGGAATTTATTTTTCTGAACCTCGTTTCCATACTGAAAATGAGGCAACAGATACATTATCTTATTCAAGGGATGAGATTGAAAGAATTGTAGAATATGCTTTCAGTTTAGCGAAAACTAGAAAAGGGAAATTAACATCTGTAGATAAGGCAAATGTACTAGAATCTAGTAAGCTTTGGCGAAAAATTGTCAATGAAATGAGTAGTAAGCATCCAGAAGTTGAAGTTGAACATGTTTTAGTAGATGCCGCAGCAATGGAAATTATCCGAAATCCAAAGCGATTTGATGTAATTGTTACTGAAAACTTATTTGGAGATATTTTAAGTGATGAAGCTTCTATGATAACTGGTTCCTTAGGAATGTTACCATCAGCAAGCCGTTCAGGAAGCGGTCCTTCATTATATGAACCAATCCATGGATCAGCTCCAGATATTGCGGGATTAAATAAAGCAAATCCAATTGCAATGTTAAAATCTGTATCGATGATGTTACGTGACTTTAACTTATTTGAAGAGTCGAATTCAATTGAATCAGCAATTGTAAAAACATTTAATAACGGCTATTTAACTAGTGATTTAGGCGGAGATACAACAACGACTGAATTTACGAAGCATGTTATTTCACACATTGAAGCATTTGCAGTAGGAGGAGTTAACCGATGAAAAAGACGTTATTTGATAAGCTTTGGGAACAGCATATCGTTACTGGTGAAGAAGGTAAACCACAATTATTGTATATCGATTTACATTTAGTTCATGAAGTAACTTCTCCACAAGCATTCGAAGGGTTAAGATTATCAAACCGTAAAGTTAGAAGACCTGATTTAACTTTTGCAACGATGGATCATAATGTGCCAACAGAAAATCAATTAGTCATTACTGATATGATTGCAAAGCAGCAAATGGATACATTACGTAATAATTGCCAAGAATTTAATATTCCTCTAGCAGATATTACTGATGAGGAACAAGGTATTGTCCACGTAATTGGACCAGAGCTTGGATTAACGCAACCTGGAAAAACAATTGTATGTGGTGATAGCCATACTTCAACACATGGTGCATTTGGTGCACTAGCATTCGGTATTGGTACAAGTGAAGTAGAGCATGTATTAGCTACTCAAACCTTATGGCAGGTAAAACCTAAATCG
Source organism: Gottfriedia sp. ABJ_BB2_2 (assembly GCF_055484705.1). Classification (NCBI taxonomy): domain Bacteria; kingdom Bacillati; phylum Bacillota; class Bacilli; order Caryophanales; family Bacillaceae; genus Gottfriedia; species Gottfriedia sp. ABJ_BB2_2. The sequence goes on along the minus strand of NZ_JBVFKR010000001.1, from coordinate 459,270 downwards.
ATGGGTGTATGTTTAGAAGGAAATCTTCCAAAAGGTGTTTATGCGAAGGATATCATTCTACATTTATTAGCGACTTATGGCGTTTCAATGGGTACAGGGCATGTTATTGAGTTTTATGGTGAAGCAATTTCCAATATGTCAATGGAAGAGCGAATGACATTATGTAACATGGCAATTGAAGGTGGAGCAAAAGCAGGGCTTGTCGCACCAGATCAAAAGACATTTGAATATTTAAAAGATAGAAGATATACAGTTGATTCATATAATGAAAGATTGGTTGAATGGAAAAAACTATTTACTGACAAAGGCGCAAATTTCGATAAAGAGATCTTTGTTGACGTATCTTCACTTGCACCTTATGTAACATGGGGAACAAATCCTGGTATGGGAGTTAGAATTGATGGAGCTCTTCCTTCAATTAAGGATGAAAACGATGAGAGAGCATATGAATATATGGGCTTACAGCCTGAAATAACACCAAAAGAGATTCCAGTACAACATGTCTTTATTGGTTCTTGTACAAATTCAAGATTATCAGATTTAGAAGAAGCGGCTGCTTATATTAAAGGAAAAAAGGTTAATTCAAACGTACGTGCTTTAGTCGTACCAGGGTCTAAACAAGTACGAAACGCTGCAATGAAGCAAGGCTTGCATACGATCTTTATTGAAGCAGGATTTGAATGGAGAGAAGCTGGTTGTTCAATGTGTTTAGCAATGAATCCAGATCAAGTACCTGCTGGAGAGCACTGTGCTTCTACTTCAAATCGTAACTTTGAAGGAAGACAAGGAAAAGGGGCAAGAACCCATTTAGTAAGTCCAGTCATGGCTGCTGCTGCCGCAGTACATGGTCATTTTATTGACATTCGAAAGGAGCAAACAAATGAAACCGTTACGTACGCATAAAGGAACCACTGTATCAATTATGTTAGATAATATCGATACTGACCAAATTATACCAAAACAATACTTAAAGCGAATCGAGCGGACAGGATTTGGAGAATTCTTGTTTGACGAGTGGCGATATCATGACGATCGTAGCCCTAATAAAACGTTTGTATTAAATAATGAAGAAAGAAAGACAGCGACAATATTAATTAGTGGACATAATTTTGGCTGTGGCTCCTCTAGGGAACACGCGCCTTGGGCTCTAAATGATTATGGCTTTACCATCGTTATTGCTGGTAGTTTTGCAGATATCTTTTATAATAATTGCATAAAAAATGGCATGCTTCCAATTGTATTAGATGATACTATTCGTCAAAAACTTGTCACATTAAAAGGGGATCAAGAAATTGAAATTGACCTTGAACATCAGTTAGTGAAAACGCCATTTGGCAACTATGAATTCACAATTGATTCCGTTTGGAAGGATAAATTGCTTAATGGTTTAGATGATATTGCCATTACAATGCAATTTGAAGATAAAATCGAACAATATGAATCGGTTAGAGTATAAAGTAAAGACAAAACATTTTCTTAGGAAAGTGTTTTGTCTTTTTTTTGTGTTTTTTAGACGCGGTATTGATTCATTTTAGAACACAAACCATTAATAAAAGTATGAATATGTATTCGAATACATTTTTTTATATTAAGTATACTAACTGATAACAAATATAGGGAGTAATATGAATGTTTAAGAAAAATAATAATCAAAATCCTATAGTTAACCATCAAACTCTTACAGATGTAATCACAAGTGCTAAAAAATCGAATGACTTTACAGAAATAAAAAAAATAGTTTTTGGTTCTTCACTTTCTATTTCATACTTTAATACATTAATTGATCATAATACTATGCAAAAAATTTTACTTCCATACATTGATAAATATGAAAACAATCTAGAAAAAAAATTAGACAAAGATAAATTTTATAGGCAACTTCCCCTTGAAGAGGTTGTTAAGACTAGCGATGTAAAAGAAATAGAGGATAAGATACATAATGGTTATGTATTACTAAAATTTGAAGATAAAATAGAAGATTGTATCTTACTAAATATAAGTAATCAATTAATTGGTCTTAGACAATTTAATGAATCAGAAAATGAATTTAGTGTTACCGGTCCTAAACTCGGTTTTGTAGAAAACTTAGACACAAACATTAGTTTACTACGCAGGAAAATAAAATCCCCTTTACTTGTTACCGAAGAAATAGTCCTTGGTACAATGTCAAAAACAAGAGTAATGATTGTTTATCTTGATGGGATAACAAATAAAAAACATATAGAAACGGTGAAAAAAAGACTGAAAGGAATAGATTTTGATATAGTTTGGGATACAACAGTTTTAGAACAAATTATTAGCGATAATTCTAATACGCCTTTTCCAATTTATTTGTCTTCAGAGAGGTTAGATAGAATAACTTATACTATTTCCAGTGGTCAGGTTGCAATATTTTGTGATGGTTCACCATACGCGATATCTGGTCCATCAACAATTCTCGATTTCTTTATCTCTTCAGAAGATTACTATTACAACTGGATTATTGGTTCGTTATTTCGTTTAATACGAATACTTGGTATTTTCTTTTCAATTTTTTCTTCATCATTTTATGTTGCCGTAGTAACTTTTCATTACGAAATGATTCCAATTGATTTATTAGGTCCACTAATTTCTTCTAGAGCAAATGTACCATTTCCGCCTTTGTTGGAAGTTATATTTTTAGAAGTAACAATTGAACTGTTAAGAGAGGCAGGTGCTCGATTGCCAACAAAGATTGGACAAACTTTGGGGATCGTTGGTGGCATTGTAATTGGTCAAGCAGCTGTGGCGGCATCTCTTACTAGTAATGTTTTGCTAATCATTATTGCACTTTCTGCATTAGCTTCTTTTACTACACCAACCATAACGATGTCGAATACAATTAGATTGTTACGGTTTCCTTTTATCATACTTTCCGCAATTCTAGGAGGATTAGGTATTATTCTAGGAATTACCATCATGCTGAGCCACTTGTTCAGATTAAAGTCTTTTGGGACACCTTATATGGTTCCATTACACCCTTTTCGAGTAAATAGCTTTAAAGATAGTTTTATTAGACCGCCTTATAGCATGATAAATGAAAGGGCAGAATATTTAAAAACTGATAAAAATTTAAGATATAAACCTAAAAAAAATAAGAAAAAGAGTGATATAAATGAGGAGTAACACAAGTGTTAAAATGTTTTGTGTTCTATTATCTCTTCTTCTGCTTTCAGGTTGTATACCAAGAAGTATTGTCGATGAAGTTTCTTTAATGCATAATGTAGGATTTGATCGAGAAAAAGGTTTGATAAAGGCAAGTGTTGTATTCCCAAACTATACTGAAGTAAATAAACCTACTCTAATAACAGCATATGCAAAGAACACTTCTTCATTAAAAGGTAAGCTAGCAGCTAAAATACAAAGCCATTTAGAAATGGGACAAGTCAGGGTAATGTTGTTAAGTGAAAAACTGAGTAAATCTGGTATATCACAATTATTAGACTCAGTCTGTAAGGATCCCAAAATAGGTGTTATTAGAATAGCCGTTTCTAGAGGGTCATTAGATAAATTACTAGAAACATCACTTAAAGAAAGCCCTGTCTACTTGAAAAATATAATCGATAATAGTATTGAAAATGGCGGAATTCCAAATATTGACCTTCATACTATGTTTGATCAGCATTATGGTAGTGGGATAGACATGTATTTTCCTACTCTAAATCTTGATCCAAAAGGAAAGATTTTCGTTGATGGTATTGCAATTTTTAAAAAGGATAAATTGCAATATATGATATCTGACAAAGAAGCATTATTACTAAAGTTTATGTCTGATAGAAACAAAAATGGAAAATATGAGTTCAATTTGAACATGAACGGGCATAAAACAAATTTTGGATTCGAGACTCTTTATGGTAAACACAATAAACATATTATTCGCAATAAAAATATTGAAAAGGTAAAACTAAAATTAGTATTAAATATAAGAATTGAGGAACTACCTGAATGGATTGACTTACAAAATAAAAGTGATTTTAATTCATTAAAAAATAATATACAGTATTCGATTTCTAGAGAAGCAGAACATCTATTAAAGTCGTTCCAAAAAAATAAAGTTGATCCTTTAGGAATTGGAAGAATTTATAGAATTAAACAAAAGGGTTGGAATGAAGATAACTTCTATCAAAATATATATCCTAAATTAAATTTTGAAGTACAAACAAAAATTATTTTTAGACAAGTTGGTGTGGGAAAATAGTGGGCGTCAAGGTAAAAGAACAATTTCAAGTATCAACTTTTTTCACATTCTTTTTAATTCATGCTTCACAAACTAGTGTAGGTCTTTTAAATTATCAATCGATAATTAGTAAAAATGCTCAACAGGATGCATGGATTTCTTTAATAATGACCGGAGTTTCTATTCATATTGTACTTTTTATTATTTTTAAGTTATTGGATGAAAACAATAATGATTTAGTTGCTGTTCACCATTATTGTTTTGGAAAGATATTAGGTAATATATTGTCTTTATTAGTACTAATTTATTTTTTGTTATCGAATTTAACCATTTTCCGAACTTACATAGAAATCATTCAAGAATGGGTATATCCAACAATAAAAACTTGGCAACTAAGCATTATTTTGGGTTTAACACTTTATTATATCGTATCAAATGGTTTTCGTAATATAGCAGGTTTTAGTTTTTGGGGAGTTATTATACCTTCTTTTTTATTTGGTTTAATATATTTTCCAATGAAGCATATGGATTTTACTTATTTACTACCTGCTTTTAGTCATTCAATTAAGGATCTATTGCAATCAGCAAAAGCTTCCTTCATGCTTTTTCTTGGTTTTGAATGGATATTAATGTATTTTCCTTTTTTGAAAGGTTCAAGTAAAGTTCCTAAGTGGGCACACATTGGAACTTTTTATTCACTTTTTATTTATTTAATTATCACGTTCGTATCATTTCTATATTTTAATCAAGAGGTATTACAACATATTCCTTGGGCCACTTTAATGATGGTAAAAATCGTACAATTTTCATTTGTGGAAAGGTTTGAATATATCTTTATATTTATATGGTTGTTAGTAATTTTACCTCCAATGTGTTTATCGTTATGGTCATGCTCTAGAATAGCTAAACGAACATTTGCAATCAAACCAAAAGTATCAATAGGAGTTTTTCTTTTTCTAATTGGCGTCACTTCGATTAGTTTAAAGGAATTTGAAAGTGTAGACAAACTTGCAAATTTTAATGGAAATGTAGGATTTTACTTTATTTATATTTATATACCACTTCTTTTGGTTATAAAATTAATTAAAAACGGGTTTATAAAAAGCAAAATAGGTTAATAGTTAAATGTGTGCAATATTTGAAATAATCTGTATTTATTTGAGTTAGTCTCCAGTTTGTTTAATTTATTTTAATGAATAATAAAAAAACAAGTAGAATTTTGCTACTTGTTTTTTTATTAATGGGTAATGTTCATTTGTATTAAATTTAATTGTCTGTGTTAATAATAACTTAGTTTTGGTAATGGATGTAAACTCTATATGGCAATCAAAACAATATATAGAAGGGAAACTTTCCTAAGACAAATCACCTAAATTTTCGTTGACATTAATAAAAGTAGAGCTTATATTATAGATAAGGTTAATCGGCGATAAATATAGTCGTTAATTAATCAAAAACAACACGAGGTGACATAATTAATGAGCAGAGTACTAATAATAAATGCACATCCTGATTTCAATTCTAAAGAAGCCATTAGTTTGAAATTGTTAGATTACTTCAAGGAAAAACTTAAAAGTATGGAACCTACTGTTGAAATTGAACAAGTAAATTTATACAACGATGATATCCCTATGGTAGATGCAACAGTTTTATCTGCTTGGGGTAAGCTAAGAGAAGCAACACCAATTAATGAGCAAGAGAAGATAAAAATAGATCGAATGAGTGAAATATTAAAGCAATTTAAAGATATAAAGCAATATGTCATTGCTATGCCTCTTCATAATTTTAATATTCCATCTAAATTAAAGGATTATATGGATAATATTATGATTGCACGTGAGACATTTAAATATACAGAATCTGGTTCTGTGGGATTATTGTATGATGATCGTAAATTATTGGTTATCCAAGCAAGTGGTGCGATTTATACGAATAATGACTGGTATACAGATGTTGATTTTGCCCATAAGTATTTAAAATCTATGTTTAACTTCTTGGGAGTAGAGGATTATCAGCTTATAAGAGCACAAGGTACCGCTTTGTTAAATGAAGAAGAGATCTTAGCAAATGCTTACCATGAAGCTGAGGAAGCAGCAAAGCGTTTTGTCAATTGATTAACATGTAATATTCAAAAGCAGACTACTAAACTTTTCAAGAGTAAATTTAAACGGTCAGTATTTGTAAACAATATGATTAAGCAATAATTTGAAAAGTAATGTTGTAATATGTTTGAAAACAAGATAATTACTAAAATTGATAAAAAAGTAGAGGAGCAATATAAATGGAAAAAATTCTTTTTGACGATTTAGAAGCTATCAGAACTGAGACATTAAAAATTATGGAGGGCATAACAGAAGAGTTAGCTGATCAAATTCCAACTGGTTTCCGCAATAACATCCGTTGGCAGCTTGGTCACATTTATACTGTAACTGAATTCTTGGCGTTTTTAAAATTAAATCTTCCTATGAATCTGCCGGAAGGGTTTGTAGATCGCTTTCCAAATGGAAAGTCGCCATTAGATGAAATAGACAAGTCGGTTCCATTACCAACGTTACCAGAGCTTGAGAGTCTTTTGAGGGAACAATGGGTTAGAATTCGTGAGGCGCTAACTGGTCGCTTAAATGAAAGTACACCAACTCTTATGACTTCAATAGGACTTGGTTTAAATAATCCGGAACAGTTACTCCGTTATAATATGTATCATGAAGGATTACATTGCGGTATCATATCAGTTTATAAAAAAATATTGTCTCAGTAACAACTACAGTTGAAAATTCACTTTAACAGATGTTATCGAAAGTTTTGTTAATTAGAAAGGTAAGATCTCTTCTAAAATAGAAGTGATTTTACCTTTTTTTATATCAATAAACGAATGTATTTAGAAGTAGATTATTTATCAATCAATATATCTTTATTACAATAAGAATTAGTTAAATATTTAAAAGAATTTCTAATTTAATTTTATCAATCTTTATTAAAGGTTCTAGACCTACCATGAAAAAGTTAATAAGCCTACGACTCTCAACAATATTTTTTAAAGAGTTTCTAATAAAGAGCAATTCCACTTTTAATTTATTTTAGCCGTTTTCTATTGAATATTTCACCTGCTATACCAATAATATTTAAATAAAATCATTGTTTAATTGAGAGGGGTTTACAATGAACATTCATGTAATTGTTGATAGTTCGGCAGATTTACCTGAGGAATTGGCACAGCAAAATGATATAACAGTCATTCCTCTGAGGATTTACGATGAATTAGAAACAGAGTATACAGATCGAATCACTTTAAAACCTACAGAACTCTTATCACGAATGAAAAATGGAGAGCGCTTTTCGTCATCATTACCCTCTTATGAGTCAATATACGAAGCACTGAGTCAAAATTGTGAAGAAGGAAATGCAACGATCTATTTAGCGTGTTCTGGTGATTTATCGGGAACTTATAATTTTGCCCAGGTAGTAAAATTAGATATTTTAGAAAAATATCCAAATGCAATAATAGAAGTAATAGATTCACGATCAGTTTCTTTAGGAATCGGGGTTTTAGTAGTGGATTTGCTAAAAAATATTCAAAATGGAAATTCTCTAGATGAAGTCATTCGTAAATTACATGAAAAGATTCAAAAAATAAATCATATTTTCACTTTAGAAGATTTGCAGTACTTAATCAGAGGTGGAAGAATTGGAAAATTTGCGGGATTCTTTGGAGGCATGTTAAATATCAATCCAATCATGGAAGTAGCAGAGGGGAAATTTAAACCATTAGAAAAAGTTCGTGGTCGGAAAAAAGCACTGAATCGAATCATTGAAATTATGAAACTTCGAAAAAGTGACAATCAAGATGAAGTAGTCGGTATTGTTTATGGAGATCGGGATGAGTTAGTGGTAAATTTTATAGACCAATTACAGAAATCGATAGGTAACCAAAACCTAATGATCAATTCAGTTGGTTCAGCAGTTGGAGTACATACAGGTCCGAGTGCATTAGGGATATTCTTTTTATCCAAATAGTATTTTACTAATATCTAAAATGCTACATGCTGTTAGAAAATTTCATTTACTGTAATGGATGCTCAGTCTATATTTGAGCATTTTTTTATGGCATAATTAGAAATTTCAATTACCGTACTAAAACGAATGAAATGAAAACCAAAATAAGTTTGCAACACTTTTAGTACCATGTAATAATATAAGGTATAAATAATATGTTAAAGGGGTTCTATAATGAAAGTAAAGATTATTACGGATAGTGCTGCTGATTTAACGAAAGAGCTTTACGAACAATATGACATCGATGTGATACCAATTAGGGTGTTTGATGAAGAGGGTAATGAGTACTTTGATGGTGTAACACTTGAACCAGAGAGGCTACTAAATGAAATGAAGGAAGGAAAAGTTTTTAAAACATCTTTACCGTCATATGAATCCATTCGTTCAACTTTTGAAAAGTATGCTAAATTAAATATTCCAGTAGTACATCTATCTTTAACTTCTGAACTATCAGGAACTCATCAATCAATGGTTTTAGTAAAAAATGAATTGTTAGAAGAATATCCAGAATGGGATATTGATATTATCGATACTAAATGTGGTGCACTAGGCCAAGGTTTGGTTGTGATTGAGGTTGCAAAAATGGCACAAGAAAATGCTACTAAACATGTGATTATTGATTATGCTGTAATGGCTTCAAGACATATGGAACATATTGTAACTGTTGAAGATCTACAATATTTTGTAAGAGGTGGTCGTGTTAGTAAGTTCCAAGGATTTATAGGTGGTTTGCTAAATATAAAGCCAGTATTGCATTTAAAAGAAGGAATCCTAACACCAATCGAAAAAGCTAGAGGTACAAAGAAAGCGAAGGAACGTCTTGTTTCAATTATGGAAGAACGAGGCGGTGATCTGCAAAATCAATTAATCGGGATTACTCATGGAAATAATATTGAAGGTGCAAACTTGTTAAAGAATATGATTAAAGAACGTTATGGTTGTGAGGATTTTGTCATAACAACAATTGGTGCAACAGTTGGTGCACATGCAGGTCCTGGAACACTTGCCGTTTTTTTCTTAAATAAAGACTTTGCATGAAACTTTCGTCCGACTATTTGATAAGATGGTAAAGAAAACGTATTCTTTATCATCTTTTTTATTGGCCATTAATGGTTTAAAATTAATTTCATAGGAGTGATTGCTTTGAAAGCTTACGTATTGAGAGAGACGAAAGGTCCTGACTCACTAAAATTAGAAGATTTTGATCTAGGAACAATCAAACCAAATGAAGTATGTATTAAAATAAAAGCAGCTGCTTTAAATAGGCGTGACTTTTTTATTACACATGGCATGTATCCTGGAATGAAATTACCTTCAATTTTAGGTTCTGATGGAGCAGGAGAAATTGTCGAAGTTGGCGAAGAAGTAAATGAACTAGCTGTAGGTGATGAAGTCATCGTTAATCCAAGTATAAATTGGGGCGAACGAGATGATATTTGTTCCGAGCATTTTAATGTCCTTGGTATGCCTCAGAATGGCACATTTGCAGAGTTCATCATTGTACATAAAGAAAATGTTAAGAAAAAACCAAGTTATTTGAGCTGGTCAGAAGCGGCAGCCATTCCTTTAGCAGCTTTAACGGCTTATCGCGCGTTATTTACACGAGGTGGATTAACAGAATCTGATACAGTTTTAATTCCTGGAATCGGTAGTGGTGTAGCATTATATGCTTTACAAATTGCCGCTTCACATGGAGCGAGAGTGATTGTAACATCTAGCAGTGACGAAAAAATCGAAAAAGCAAAAAAACTTGGCGCATTTGCTGGATTTAATTATAAGGATCTAGATTGGTACAAAAAACTTAGAAACCAAATTGGAATGGTAAATTTAACAATTGATGGTGTAGGTGGCGAATCTTTTAATCGTATAATTGATGTTACAGCCCAAGGTGGAAGAATCGTAACGTATGGAGCAACAAATGGAGTTGTACCACATACAGTATTACCTAAAATATTCTTTAAAAATATGGATATTAGAGGTACAACAATGGGTAGCCCTAGAGAATTTGAACAAATGTTGGCATTTTTTGAAAAACATAATATAAAACCAGTAATTGACTCCGTATATTCTTTCTCGGATTTACAGAAAGCGTTAATACATATGGGTGAAGGTCATCAATTTGGTAAAATTGCAATTGAGTTCTCTTTATAAATAAAAAGAAAGAACTGAATCATTTTCAGTTCTTTTTTTATAGTACATTCATTAAATGAATACTCAATCATAAGATATTAACAAATTTAAAATTTGTAATATTTAGTATTTTGTGTAATGTAAGCGTTTTATTTTTACTTTTGATTAGGAGGCAAAATTATGAAACAACTTTACTTAACAAGAGAGCATGAAATCTTTCGCACGTCTCTTAGAAAATTTTTACAAAAAGAAGCAGTACCATTTTACGAAGAGTGGGAAGCAAATCGGATAGTCCCAAGGGAATTCTGGTTAAAATTAGGAAATGAAGGTTTCCTCTGTCCATATATTGATGAAGAATATGGAGGCTTAAACACAGACTTTGGCTACTCTGTTATTATCATCGAAGAGCTAGAAAAGGTTGGATCAAGTTTAGTTGGTGTATCTCTCCATAATGATATCGTTGTTCCTTATATCGACGCGTATGGAAATGAGCAACAGAAAAAGGAATGGCTTCCAAAATGTATTTCAGGCGAATATATAACTGCAATTGCGATGACAGAACCAGGTGCTGGATCTGACTTGGCCAATATTAAAACGACAGCGATCAAGCAAGGTGATCACTATATTGTAAACGGCGAAAAAACATTTATTACAAACGGTATTCATTCAGATTTAGTTATTATTGCAGTGAAAACAGATACATCAATTCAGCCTGCTTATAAAGGGATCAGCTTACTAGTAGTCGAAAAGGATACGATAGGATTTTCTAGAGGTAAAAAATTAAACAAAGTAGGACTTCATAGTCAAGATACTGCAGAATTAATATTCCAAGACGCAAGAGTTCCAGTTAAAAATCTTTTAGGTGAAGAAGGAAAAGGATTTTATTATCTAATGGATAAATTACAACAGGAACGTTTAGTAGTAGCATTAGAAGCACTTGTTTCATCTGAAGAAATGGTGAGAGTAACAACTGAATATGTTAAAAATAGAAAAGCTTTTGGAAAATCAATCGGACAATTTCAAAATACTCAATTTAAGCTAGTAGAACTAGCAACTGAGATCGAAATAGGCCGGACTTTTATTGAGAGACTGATTATGGAACATATGGAAGGAAAAGATATTGTGAAGCAAGTATCCATGGCAAAGTGGTGGATCACAGATTTAGGCAAAAAAGTAGCTTCAGAATGTCTACAATTACATGGTGGATATGGGTATATGGAAGAATACGAGATTGCTAGACGATTTAGAGACATTCAAGTTATGTCTATTTACGCTGGTACAAATGAAATTATGAAAACTATCATCGCAAAAAATATGGGATTAAACTAAATTTTGCTATAAAAAGGAGAAATAGTATGAGAGAAGTAGTGATTGTTGATGCATTAAGAACCCCAATCGGAAAAAGAGGCGGAATTTTTAGTGAAACAAGGTCTGATGATTTAGCTGCATTTGTATTAAAAGAGCTTGTAACTAGAAATGAATTTGATTCAAAAGAAATTGATGACGTCATTATGGGATGCGTTACCCAAGTCGGTGAACAAGCTGGGGATATTGCAAGAGTCGCTTCTTTAGTTGCAGGCCTACCGATTGAAGTACCAGGTGTAACAATCGATCGTCAATGTGGATCAAGTCAACAATCAGTGCATTTTGCATCACAAGCGATTTTAAGTGGTGATATGGATATCGTCATTGCTGCTGGTGTTGAAAGTATGACTCGTGTTCCAATGTTTTCTAATTTAAAAGGATCAAAATGGAATGAAAAATTAGAAAAGATGTTTGGTGAGTTCAATCAAGGGATTTCTGCTGAAAGAATGAATGAGAAATGGAATGTAACACGCGAAGAACAAGATGAATTTGCATATCATAGTCATCAAAAAGCGTTAAAAGCACAAAATAAAGGCTATTTTGAAAAAGAAATCATTCCCATTGTTGTAAAAGATAAAGAAAATGAAATGGTTACAGTATTAAAAGATGAAGGTCCAAGAGAAAACTCTTCAGTTGAAAAATTAGAATCTTTAAAACCGGTATTTAAAGAAGACGGATCGATAACAGCAGGTAACGCGAGTCAAATTAGTGATGGTGCTGCTGGTCTATTACTGATGAGTAAAGAAAAAGCACTGGCGCTAGGATTAAAACCTAAATTTAGAATTATTGGCAGATCAGTTGTAGGGTCAGATCCATCATTAATGTTAACGGGACCAATCCAGGCCACAAATAAAGTACTTCAAAAAACTGGATTAACAATCGACCAAATTGATTTATTTGAAATAAACGAAGCATTTGCAACAGTGCCTTTAGTGTGGCAAAAGGAATTCAATGTACCGTTTGAAAAGTTAAATGTGTTTGGTGGCGCAATTGCATTAGGTCATCCATTAGGTGCGAGTGGCGCAAGGGTAATGGTTACTTTATGTAATGCACTTGAAAAAACTGGCGGTAGATATGGCTTGCAAGCAATTTGTGAAGGTCATGGAATGGCAAATGCAACAATCATTGAAAGATTAGATTAATAGATTGGAGGAATTGAAATGAAAATACAAGATTGTCGTGCTGTAGTAACTGGTGGTGCTTCTGGTTTAGGTGAAGCAACAGTCATTGAGATTGTAAAAAATGGTGGTAAAGCTGTAATTTTTGATTTGTCTGAAGAAAGAGCAAATCAATTAATTAATCAACTAGGGGAAGATCATGTTTTATTTGTGAAAACAGACGTTTCTTCAGAGGAAAGTATTCGAGAAGCTATCGATAAAATCCAAAGCGATTTTGGTCCAGTCAATACATTAGTAAATTGTGCGGGAATTGTAACAGGTGAAAAAGTCATCAAAAAAGAAGGAATACATGCACTTGAATCGTTTCAAAAAATAATTAATGTAAATTTAGTTGGAACTTTTAATGCAATCAGATTAGTAAGTGAATATATGATTCAAAATGAGCCAAATGAATTTGGTGAAAGAGGTATTATTATTAATACTGCCTCTGTTGCAGCGTTTGATGGACAAATTGGTCAGGCAGCATATAGTGCATCTAAAGCCGGTGTTGTTGGAATGACCTTACCAATTGCTAGGGAATTAGCAAGGTACGGGATTCGAGTTATGAGTATTGCTCCTGGTATATTTGAAACACCTATGTTTGATGTGTTACCAGAAAAAGCAAGAGAATCATTAGGAAATATGGTTCCTTTTCCTTCTAGACTTGGTAAACCATCGGAATACGCTCATTTAGCGAAAAGTATCATTGAAAATCCTATGCTGAATGGTGAAGTAATCAGACTAGATGGTGCAATTAGAATGCAACCAAAGTAATTAACGAAAAAAATAAAAAAATCTTTGGATAATATAACCAATATTTTCAAAAAATACTCTATATCCTGTAAAAGATTAGAGGAATTTGATGAAAAAGTTATTTAGATTTTTGAAAGTTTTGTTGTTAACAATTTTTAGTTTACTAATCATCTTTTTAGCATTACATGAAATTGAAATGCATTTCGCAATGAGGAAAAATATAAATGCAGAGAAGCCAGTAAAGTACCCAATAGGTTATAGTGATTTATCAATTTATACGAATGGTAAAAAATTTAATAAGCAATTATTCACTGATATTCAGAATGCAAAACAAGCTGTACATATATACTTTTTTTCAATTTCCAATGATACAATTTCTCATCAATTTTTAGATATTTTAAAAGAGAAAAGTGATGAGGGCATACCTGTTTATTATAGTGTCGATCGTTTAGGTGGATTATTATTATCAAACAAAGAAAGAAAAGAATTGAAGGCCCATGGAGTTCATTTTACCTATTTTAATGAACCGACACTTAGTTACTTTTTTTCATCCATCAATCATAGAAACCATCGTAGAATGACGATTATTGATGGTGAAATCGGTTATATTGGCGGCTTCAATATAGGTAAAAAGTATATAAGTGAAAACAAGAAATTAAAGAATTGGGAAGATGTACAGCTTCGTCTAGTTGGTAGTGGTGTTAAAGGATTGGAGGATCAATTCGTAAAAGATTGGAGAAGAAATACGTCTCAACCAATCAGCCCAATGGAAATAACATCAAAAGCCGGAAAAAGTGAGCACCAATTCGTTTCTTATACGAAACTTGGTATACAGGATGATTATGTAAAACTATTTAAAAATGCTAAACAATCAATTACCATATATTCCCCTTATTTTATCCCTAATAATAAAGTAATTTGGGATGCTTTACTCGACGCACCTAAAAGAGGAGTAGATGTCAAAATTTTATATTCTCATAAATCTGATGCGATTTTAGTTGAACAAGCAGCAGTCAAGTATATCAGACAAGCAATCAAGCATGGTATTCAAGTTTATGGATATAAACCAGGCATATTCCACGGAAAGGTAATGAAAATAGATGATTCTCTACTGATGATTGGAACCTCAAATTTTGATTCGCGATCGTTTCATTTAACTGATGAAATAAATTGTTATATTTATGATCAAGAATTTATTAAATCAGTCGAACCAAAATTACAAAATGAGTTTCATCAGACCTTTCAAGTAACTGAAAAATATTTAAATAATTTATCCTGGAAAGACCGTATGAAAGAACGTATTGCAAAATTAGTGGAGTTTTATTTATAAGAAAGAAAATTTTATTTTGAAATGTTCTTTAAAACACATTAATGAATATATAAAGTAAATAACAATGGATTAATCATTTAAAATGGTTAATCTTTTTTCATTTTTAAAATTTAATAAAAATACAATTGATTTTATAATTATTCATAACTATAATGAAGAATATAAATTTATATCAAAGGGGATAAAAGATGAAAGTAGGTATTGTAGGTGCAAGTGGTTATAGTGGGCTTGAGTTAATTCGCATGCTACATATGCATCCAAAAATAGAGCAGTTGAATTTTTATGCATTAACAAGTAATGCGAATGATATATCCGAGTATTACCCACATGTAAAATCAATCGTAAACGGACCAATACAGAAATGGGATACAGATAAATCGATAAATGAAAATAATATCGTTTTTTTAGCCACACCACATGGTGTCAGTAGTGAACTTGTCATGAATATAAGTGAAGATCATGTGAAACTTATTGATCTTTCAGGTGATTTTCGATTAAAAGAAGAGCAGAAATACAATCAATGGTATAAATCAAATCATCCTTGTTTTTCTAAAGCAGCAAATTTTACATATGGGTTGGCAGAATGGAATAAAGAAGAGATAAAAAATTCTAATTTTATCGCTAATCCAGGATGTTATCCAACAGCGTCTATATTAGCAATCGCACCTCTAATAAAGGAAAACCTAATTGTAGAAAATTCAATTATTATTGATGCGAAATCTGGTATATCAGGGGCTGGAAAAGGCTCAAATGAAGTCACTCATTTTACAAATAGAAATGATAATTTTGCTGCATACAAAATTCATGACCATCAACATATTCCAGAAATTGAACAATTTTTATCAATAATCAATCCAAATGAAAACTATATAACGTTCACTCCACATTTAGTTCCAATGACTCGGGGAATAATGGTTACAACATATTCAACTGCTAGAGCGTTGATTTCTAATGAGGAATTAAAAGAATTGTATAGAGAGATATATAAAGATTCACTTTTTATTAGAATAAGAGATTCAATTCCATGTACAAAGGATGTTTATGGTTCTAATTTTTGTGATATTTATCCTGCATTTGATGAGCGAACAAATAGAATCACTGTTATTTCAGTGATAGATAATTTAATAAAGGGAGCTGCAGGTCAGGCTATTCAAAACATGAACATTATGCTTGGTTTACCAGAAGAAACCGGTTTGATGTTTATGCCTGTATTCCCATAAGGAGAGAGTGGAATTGATAACTAAAGAGAAAAAAATAAAAAAAATTAATGGCACAATCACAACGCCACAAGGCTTTTTTGCATCAGGTGTTCATGCAGGATTTCGTTATAAAAGAATGGACTTAGGCGTCATTTATTCTGATAAACCATCATCAGTTGCTGCTGTTTATACGCAAAATTTATTTCCAGCTGCTCCAATTGCTATTACAAAACAAAGCATTGCGTATAACAATACACTTCAGGCTGTAATAGTGAATAGTGGCTGTGCGAATGCTTGTACAGGAAAAAAAGGTGAAGATGATGCTTATCAAATGAGGTTGTGGTGTGCAGAGCACTTTGATATACCAGAACATTTAGTTGGGGTCGCTTCGACAGGAGTAATCGGAGAATTTTTAAGCATGGAGAAAATGAACAATGGTATCAAAAAACTATCAATTGGAAATCAAGCTGAAGATGGTGAAAACTTTGGTAATGCAATATTAACAACCGATACTGTTTCTAAGCATACTTGCTATGAAGTTCTTGTGAATGGGAAAACCGTTACGATTGCAGGTACAGCAAAAGGTTCAGGAATGATACATCCAAATATGGCAACTATGCTGGGGTTTATTACAACGGACGCGACAATTAGTTCTGAACAATTACAAAGTTTATTAAAAAAAGTAACTGATAAAACGTTTAATCAAATTACTGTCGATGGTGATACGTCTACAAATGATATGGTCCTAGTTTTAGCTAATGGTGCTATTCAACATGAAGCATTAACCGAGGATCATTCAGATTGGGAAAGCTTTGAAGCAGGTTTTCAACTAGTTTGTGAAGATTTAGCGAAAAAAATTGCTAGAGATGGAGAAGGAGCAACAAAACTAATTGAAGTCAATGTCAATGGTGCATCAAATACTAAAATGGCAAATATCATTGCAAAAACAATAGTAGGTTCGAACTTAGTGAAAACGGCTGTTTACGGAGAAGATGCCAATTGGGGAAGAATAATTGGTGCTATTGGTTATAGTGGACTAAAAGGCGAATATAATCAGATTGATATTTCAATAAATGGCGTAACTGTTTTATATAATAGCAAACCTGTAGCATTTAATGAAACTGAAGCGAAGGCTGCTTTACAATCTGAAATTGTCTATATCGATGTTCACTTGCATGATGGCAATGCGAGTGGAACAGCATGGGGCTGCGATTTAACGTACGACTATGTCAAAATAAATGCAAGTTATCGAACGTAAGGAGGAAGAAAATGAGCATTGTTGTTATCAAACTAGGTGGAAGTTTAATACAAGGTTTATCAAATACTTTTTTTGAACATATTAATCTACTGCATCGAAACGGTAAAAAAGTAATCATTGTTCATGGTGGAGGTCCGTTAATTAATAATTTACTATTAAAATTTTCAATTCCAGTAGAGATGGAAGACGGCCTTCGTAAAACATCAAATGAAGTTTTAGAAGTTGTAGAATATGTGTTAAATGGCAAAACAAATAAAGATTTAGTCATTATGTGTAATCAATTTAATTTATCTGCAATTGGGCTTTCAGGTTGTGACAATCTACTTTTAGAAGCTTCATTATATGATAAAGGAAAATTAGGATGGGTTGGAGAAGTAGAGAATGTAAATACAAGTTTACTAGAATTATTACTTTCTAATGATTATCTTCCAGTAATCTCTCCAATTGGTGTTGATAAAATTGGTCAAAAGTATAATATTAATGCAGATCTAGCAGCAAAAAGTATTGCAAAAGCATTAAATGCTGAAGTACTTTGCTATGTAACGAATACAAATGGCGTCTTAAATAGTGAAGGGAAAAGTATCGATAAGATTACGAAGGATCAAGTTCAAGCTTTAATTGAAAATAAGACAATTACTGGTGGGATGATCCCTAAAGTACAAAGTGCGATTGAAGCTTTGAATGAGGTACAATCAGTAGCAATTGTGGGAGAAAACTTCTTAAATGAAGATGGATCAATGAATGGAACTGTGTTTTCAAAAGGAGTTGTATTTAGTGAGTAATTTATTTCCAACTTACCAAAGAAAAGATATCCATTTTGTTAATGGAAATGGTTCCTATTTAATTGACGATCAAAATAAACGCTATTTGGATTTTTTAAGTGGAATTGCAGTTTGTAATTTAGGTCATTGTCACCCAAAAATAGTAAGTGCTTTACATAAACAAATCGAATCACTCTGGCATGTTTCAAATCTCTTTACAATTAAAAAACAAGAAGAAGTTGCTAAAATTTTATGTAAATCATTTGAAAATGGGCTTGCATTCTTTTGTAATAGCGGGACAGAAGCGAATGAAGCTGCTATTAAACTAGTACGAAAATATACAGGGAAATCACAAATCATAAGCTTTCAACAAAGCTTTCATGGAAGGACTTTCGGTTCAATGGCTGCAACAGGTCAGTCAAAAATTCATGAAGGCTACGGAGATATGTTGAATGGCTTTACTTATGTACCATTTAATGATTTAGAGGCTTTAGAGGCGGAAATAACAGAAAATACAGGTGCAATCATTTTAGAAATCATTCAAGGTGAGGGTGGTGTAATCGTTGGTGAAGAAGACTTTTTTGAAGGCATTGCAGCACTTTGTGAAAAGTATGAACTATTACTCATTGTTGATGAAGTACAAACCGGAATTGGCAGAACAGGGTCAATGTTTGCCTATGAACAAACACCATTAAAGCCCGATATCATTACGTTAGCAAAAGGGTTAGGAAATGGCATTCCGGTGGGCGCTTTAATTGGCGATAAAAAATTAGCATCTGCGTTTTCATATGGGTCACACGGTTCAACATTTGGTGGTAACTATTTAGCAATGACAAGTGCTTATGAAACAGTTAATATTATCAATCAAACAGAGTTTCTAGTGAATGTAAAAGAAAAAGGTGACTATTTAAAAAATAAATTAAGTGAAATGATAGAACAGTTCCCAATAGTTGAAGATATACGCGGAAAAGGGTTAATGATTGGGATTGAATGTAATCAAAATGTAAGTATACTTGTCGAGCAGCTATTAGATAAGGGATTAATAGTAGGAACTGCAGGTGCCAACACACTAAGATTATTGCCACCTTTAACAATATCCCAGGAAGAAATAGACGAAGCGGTTTTCTGTATCAAAGAGGTAATGACTCAAATTTGTTTAAACACAGAACAGGTAATTTAAAAGAGAAGGCTTTGTACAGGCGATTAGGCCAGTGCAAGGCTTTTTTATGTTATTGTAAAAATATATTGAAAATTTTACCAGGTTCAAACATAATGAAATAACCACTGTATTTGGAGGGATGAAAATGTATCATATTCGAGTAAGAGCTTGTGCTTTAATTATCGAAAACGATTCAGTTTTACTAATTGAATTTACTGATGAAGATGGGGTTCACTTTAATTTACCTGCAGGAGGAACTGAACCAGGTGAAACAATCGTGGATGCTGTAAAAAGAGAAGCATACGAGGAAGCTGGCGTCGAAGTAGAAGTCGGAGAGCTTGTATTTGTTTCAGAAAATGCGCCACATATGACAGGGCGATCACATGAGCCTCACGGATTAAGCTTAATGTTCAGATGTTATTTGAAAGAAGGATCGAACCCAACGATGCCAATTAATCCTGACCCGAATCAATCAGGCGTGCGATGGGTTCCATTATCTAAATTAAATGAAATTGTTTTATTTCCAAATATTAAAGAATACATCATTGATTATGCAAAAGGACATTATGTCAATAATCGCCTAATCGAGGAATATGCTTTAAAGGAACAACTAATTTAATAGACTTTACTAAATGAAGAAGGTAAGTAGGTGACAAAATGATCGAAGTTAAGGATTTAAAGAAACATTACCGGATCCTAAAAAGAGACCCTGGTTTAAGAGGGTTCATCAAAGCTTTATTTAAACCCGTTTATGAAATAAAAACAGCTGTAAAAGATGTTAATTTTCATATTAGCGAAGGAGAAATTGTTGGCTATATTGGTTCAAATGGTGCTGGGAAATCTACAACCATTAAAATGATCAGTGGCGTGTTGACACCAGATGAAGGGTCTATCACTGTAAATGGAATTGTACCTTATAAAGATCGCATGAACAACGCTTATACAATTGGAGCAGTTTTTGGTCAACGAACACAATTATATTGGGATATTCCCGTGCAAGAGTCATTTGAGTTATTAAAGCATGTATATGAAATTCCCGAACAAGATTTTCAAAAAAATATAGCATTATTTAAAGAAATCTTAGATTTAGAGCCATTATTACATATTCCTGTTAGACAACTTTCTTTAGGACAAAAAATGCGCTGTGAACTAGCAGCTGCATTTTTACATAATCCGAAAATTGTTTATCTTGATGAGCCTACAATTGGATTAGATGTTGTTGTAAAAGAAAAAATTCGTCAGTTTATTAAAGATATGAACCGCCTATATAAAACAACTATTATTTTAACGACACATGATATGCAAGATATTGAGGAACTTTGTAATCGAATTATTGTTATCGATCAAGGGACAATTATGTTTGATGGTCTGTTAGAAGAATTAAAAAAAGGTGTTACTTACAACAGAATGATTCAAATTGAAATTGATAAACAACAAGTATTCCAAATCCCAAGTAATTTATCAGATAGTATAAAGGTTGAAAAAATTGAAGGACAACCAAATAGTTATATTCTAGCGTTCAATAGTGCAAACGTATCCGCTACTGATATCATTCAAGAGATCATGTCAAAATTTACAATTCAGGATTTTACATTAACAGAACCTGGAATTGAAGCAATTGTAAAAGAGATATATGAAAGAGGTGCTAGTTCATGGTCAAATACTGGGAACTAGCAAAATCACAAATGAAAGTAGATTCGGCCTATACAGCTTGGTATTGGGCTGAAACTTGTTCGGCGATTTTAAGACTGTTAATCACTTATTATTTTTGGCTTGCAGTCTATGAAAATAATGATTCAATTAAAGGAATTGGTTTTCAGTCAATGCTAACCTACATTGTGGTAGCAATGATTATTGAACAATATGTTTCTGGTGTTGGCGATGGTCTGGCTAGACAAATAAAAGATGGAAGTATCGTATTGGAGCTATTAAAACCATATCATATGTTAAATAAAATGATAGCATTAGATATAGGTTCAAAAATAAGTTCATTTTTCCGCGCGACATTACCGATTATTGCAATCGCTTTCTTATTTTTATCGCTATCATTTCCTACTAATATAGTAACTTATTTATACTTCATCATTAGTTTTGTACTAGGTGTATTAATAGGAGCACAAATTGATTTAATGATTGGAATTGTCGCCTTTTGGACAGTAAATGTTTGGGGAGTCAGGGTATTAAGGGAAGCCATTATAAAATTCTTCTCTGGGGCATTAATTCCGTTAAGCTTATTTCCTAACTGGTTTCAAGATGTCAGTCAGTTCTTGCCATTTCAAGCAATGGTCTATATTCCTACGGCTATTTTTACTGGTCAAATACATGATCCAAATCAAATAATCTCTTCAATTGGACTTCAAATTTTTTGGTTAATTAGCATGTATGCACTGCTTCGATTTCTATGGTCTATTGCGATTCGAAAAATTACAATATTTGGAGGTTAGTAATGAAAAACTTTATTCGATACTTAAAACTATATCTCCATTATGCTAGTAAACATATCAAAGTAATGCTTGAATACCGAGTAGATTTTTTGATTGGTATGTTCTCAACGGTTATCCAACAGGGAATTAGCATTATATTTTTGAAAATTATATTTAGCAATATTCAAGTATTAAAAGGATGGACTTTTTATGAAATCCTATTTATCTTTGCGATCGCATTTCTAGGGAGATCAATTCATCACATCTTTTTTGATAATTTATGGACATTAGGATGGCAATATATACGTTCTGGTAACTTTGAAAGATTATTATTAAGACCCGTCAATCCTTTATTTCAAGTCATTTCAGAGCGGTTTCAGCAAGACGGTTTTGGCCAATTGATCATTGGTATCATCATATTACTTTATTCTGCTAGCCATATAGGAATAGATTGGGGTATGACTGAAATTGGAATGCTAATCTTATTTATCATTTCAAGTGGAATGATATTTGTAGCAATTAATTTATTCTTCATCACTTTTTCATTTTGGATGGTTGATAGTTTACCAATTGTTGTATCAGTTTTCGGATTAAGTGAATTTGCACGTTACCCAGTAAATATATATCATAAATCTATTACATTAGTAATTACTTGGATTATACCTTATGGATTTACAGCATTTTATCCAGCAAATTACTTTTTAGATGAACAAGGCGTTACAATTTTAGCTTTTGTCACACCATTGGTCGCAATCATTAGTTTTGCTGTAGCATATAAGTTTTGGAATTTTGGTGTAAAACATTATGAAAGTACTGGTCATTAATCATTAGTAATTCATAAAAGGAGCTCATATGATTCACTTACCTTCAAAATTTGTCAAAACAATTACAGATATACATAAGGAAAAAGGAGAGAAGTGGCTAGCAAATTTCGATCGTTTAATAAATGATTGTGAAGAACGATGGAAAATGCGAATTATGCCACCTTTTGAATTATCGTATAACTTTGTTGCACCTGCTATATTAGAAGATGGTTCTAATATAGTTATCAAGCTTACTGTTCCAAATGAAGAATTTTTTTCTGAGGTTTCAGCTCTAAAAGAATTTAATGGAAGTGGCATGGTTTCGTTATTAGATTACGATCTCGAAAAGGGAATACTCATTATTGAAAGACTGATACCAGGTGATACATTAATTTCAATAAAGAGTGAAGAAGAAGCGGTTTTAATTGCTTCATGTATTATGAAAAAGTTATGGAAACCAGTCCCGAAAAACTGTAATGTGCAATCAATTACTGATCGTCAAAAAAGCTTAATAAGGATTTCTGAACAAAATCCTGAAGGAATCGGACCAATTAAGATAGAAACAATCCAGGAAGCTGTAGATACATTCGAAGAGTTAATAAGTACTCAATCTGAAATTTATTTATTACATGGCGATTTACATCATTATAATATTTTAAAAGCAAGTAAAGACACATGGATGGCAATTGATCCAAAAGGTTTAATTGGTGAAAGAGAATACGACACTATCCAATTTTTATTAAATAACCTTGAAAACAAAGATATACTAACTGTCATTGATCAGAGAATTGATCTCCTGGTTGAACAATTGACTTTAGATAAAAAAAGGATATTATCATGGGGATTTGCTCATTCAGTTTTATCAACTTGTTGGAGTTTGGAAGATGAGGATTCATATAATGAACAGTTTTATAATGCAATTTTTGTTTTTAAAGAGTTATACGCGAGATATTATTTGAATTAAAGCAAATCAAAGTTTTATAAGAAAAATAAACAAAAAAGATGTCTCATAGTCGATTTTATGACAATGAGACATCTTTTTTATATTTTCCGAGATAACATCTGTCCTGCAACACTTTTCTAAGCTCACATACTTTCGAATCAAATTATTTTCATTAGGTTTTCTAATAAGGGAAAATTGTATATTTAAGCCGATTTGCTTTTTAAACAATAAAAATGTTATAAATATAAATAAATATTTATTGTAAAACGATAAATAGTGTGATAAATTCAAAATGAAAATAAATAAGTGAGGTGCTTTTATGAAACAAGTGTCAACGCTCTTCTTAAAAATAGCGGTAGTTCTGATTGGTATACCAGTTCTAGCTTTATGTATATTTATAGTGCCAGAAATTGCAAGATTTGCTGTAAAATTGTATCCGAATATGTCTTATCTAAAATATCTTGTTTTTATTGATCTGTATGCTGGCGCGATCCCATTTTACTTTGCTCTTGTCCAAGCTTTTAAACTGTTAATTTATATTGACAAGAACAAAGCATTCTCGGAATTATCTGTAGGAGCATTAAAAAATATAAAATCTTGTGCAATCGCAATTAGTGCCATTATTACTTTAGGAATGCCAATCTACTATCTAATTGCAGAGAAAGACGACGCACCTGGTATCATATTAATTGGATTGGTCATTATATTTGCTTCAATGGTGATTGCAGTTTTTGCAGCTGTACTTCAGAGGCTTTTACAAGAAGCCATCGATATAAAATCTGAAAATGACTTAATAGTCTGAGGTGAATAACATGGCAATTATAATTAATATTGATGTGATGCTAGCTAAGAGGAAGATGAGTGTTACAGAACTGACAGACCGAGTTGGGATTACGATGGCAAATCTTTCTATATTGAAAAATGGGAAGGCAAAAGCAATTCGATTTTCAACATTAGATGCAATCTGCAAAGCATTAGAATGCCAGCCTGGAGATATTTTAGAGTATCAAATTGATGAGGATGCTGAAAATACTTAGTATTGACGGTTCGAAAATAACTTATTGTGTAAAATAGATTGTTTTTCTTTTGAACAAAAAAATAAAACGCTTGGATACTATTATAATCCAAGCGTTTTATTAGAGGAATGAATTGAAATTCATTTCTCAATATAAATTTAGATCCATATTTACATCATTACATTCTCGATTAAACCATAGCCCCAAAAGCCTAACAGGGTTAAACAGCTAGCAAGTAGGATATAAGCAAGGAAAATTTGCCATTTTTTACGATTACTTGTTACGTAATATGTTTCAAGCGTTTCTTTTTCCTTAAACAAAGGTTGGATTTTATTTTTTCTTATTTCATCTATTTTTTGATCAATATGACTACGCCACTCATTATCGGTTTGCTCAACTTTAATTCCAACTGATCTAATGAAATTGTTGATATAGTATCTTTCTTTATGAAGTTCATGTTCTAATTTTTTTTGATCTTCAAAATAGGGAAAGAAAAAGCTATCCTTTACTTGTAGATCGTATTGATAATTAAAAATACCAAATTGAAATTGTTTAATCGTATGTTCGTAAAGCTTAATTTTTTCGTTTATCACTTTTAATGTAAATGATTCTCTTACACGTTTAATAAACGTCATGATACCTAAGAAAATGATATAAAATGCGATAAAATTAGGGTTGTAAAACACATATACTAACATTAACATAATGCCAATGAACCAAAATATTGGTGGCAATACACTTAAAATTCTACCTCCATCTAGGGGTGAAATTGGTATTAAATTAAACAAGTTGAGTATACAACCAAGTGCAATAACCAAACCAAAGAACTCATTATGTGTGTAGTGATATAAAGGGATTGCAGGAAGAATTGATATAAGACCTACAAGTGGTCCACCAAAAGCAACATAACTTTCTGTAACTGCATCCTTTGGCATTTCCTTTAAAGAAATGACGGCACCGACGAATGGTATAAAAAAGGCAGGGGAAGTTGGTAAACCCTTTCTCTTCGCGGCAATTAAATGCCCACCTTCATGACAAATTAACAAATATAATATCGCAAATGCAAAATACCAACCAAATGTTAATCCATAAGTAAATAGAAAGAAAATCATACTTAAAAACGACATAAACTTAGCAGCTTTTAATAAGGGCAGTATCAGTTTGAATTTTGCTCCAATAAAAGCGAGTGCTATCCCAATTTTAGCTGCATTTTTTTTCGTCTTTTGACTAATAATTGGTTGTGACATACACTTCACCTTCTAACTTAAAAAGATAATATTTTTTTAAAATTATAACATTATATATTAAAAAATTGTTAAATTAAAAGAAAATAGGGATTCTATTATGAAAACAAAAACTAGATTGTCAAATTACTTTTTACTATTAATTGAATTTACGATTCAAGAGGCACTATCTTGTCTATTTCCTGTACTCATATTTGCTACATTGGCAATATCAAAGTTAGTAACAATTCCAAATTTACCAAGATATGATTTTATTTTTATCGTTTGCTTATTGATACAAATTGTGTTTATTCTGACCAAATTTGAGACGAAAAAGGAATTTTTGATGATTTGTATTTTCCATCTAATCGGATTAATACTCGAAATCTTTAAAGTACGTATGGGGTCTTGGTCATATCCAGAGCAATCGTATCTTAGAATTATGGATGTTCCAATTTATAGTGGATTTATGTATGCAAGTGTTGGAAGTTATATTTGCCAAGCTTGGAAAAGGATGCATATACAACTAATAAATTACCCAAACCCATTCATCGTCTTTATATTTGGTACCCTTATTTACTTAAACTTTTTTACCCATCATTATTTTTACGACTTAAGATGGCTTTTCATTCTGATTTTACCATTTGTTTTTTTCAAAACGACAGTACAATTTAAAGTGAAAAAAACAGTATTAAGGATGCATTTAGTCATTTCGTTTTTCTTAATTGGATTATTCATTTGGATTGCTGAAAATATAGCCACATTTTTTGGAGCATGGAAATATCCAGATCAACATGCCCATTGGCAAATCGTCCACGTTGGAAAAATCAGTTCATGGTTTTTACTTGTCATTGTTAGTTTTATTATTGTAGCGTTTAGTCAGAAGGGTACTTATAAGCAATCACAAGAAGTATCTAGTAGTAGTTAATATTCAAAAAGAATGATAGCCTTCTATTTAACAGATAGCTATTTTTTATATTTCTAAAAAGAGGCTTAGAAAATCGTGTTTATCCAATATAAAATAAACTGTGGTATGCTAAAAGTAAAACGAATCAAGGAGTGGAAATGATGAAAACCACATCAACTGTTCAACTTGAACAAACCATCGGAAAGTTACGTAAAGTGGTAGATGTACTAAACAAGACAATAAAAGAAACTTCATCCGATCGAGTAGCAAATGAAACCATCCGACTTAAAGAGGAACTGAAAACCATCACAGATACACTTTTACAAATTAAAAAACGCGAAAATGATGAGTAATGATACGTATAGAGGTATAAAAAAAGGATCTTCATGGAAGATCTTTTTTTAATTAATGGTATAAAACAATGGAACAAAATTTGAAGGTAAGCAATAAAGTAAACAGCCCATTTGTTACCCTTCCTAGAAATGTAGGTTCTTCGGAATATTAGTTGAATATAGAAGATTATTCTAAATGTTTTGTAATAGAAAATAAAAGATACTTGTCTTAAACTGCACCTAAATTGTTAACTATCTAACAATTTAGGTGCAGTTTTTAAACTTTTAGAATGTACATACACAGGACTATATTTTAAAATTCTACTCACCACAAGAATCTGACAAACATAAAATGAGTAGACAAGCGATATTTTTCATTGTTTGACACCAAAAATTCAATATCAAGATGGAGTCACTTACAAATCGTCATCTTTTTAGGAAAACCGCAAACTACATTGTGGCCTAAACAGGACATAATAGTCCTATTACATGCTTTAAGAGGGAAAATAACACTTGAAATTAAGTATCAATAGGGGGAAGTAAATGAAAATTACAATTGATCCAGGGCATGGAGGAAGTGATTCGGGAGCAGCGGCGAACGGATTAAAGGAAAAGGATATTGTCTTAAATGTAGCAAAGAAACTAAAGTCTATCCTGATAAACGACTATGAAAATGTAAGTGTACAAATGACAAGAGACTCAGATGTTTTTATTGAATTAAATAAAAGAGCGGACTTAGCTAAT
This sequence comes from Gottfriedia sp. ABJ_BB2_2, assembly GCF_055484705.1. Taxonomy (NCBI): domain Bacteria; kingdom Bacillati; phylum Bacillota; class Bacilli; order Caryophanales; family Bacillaceae; genus Gottfriedia; species Gottfriedia sp. ABJ_BB2_2. The sequence goes on along the minus strand of NZ_JBVFKR010000001.1, from coordinate 431,519 downwards.
GATTGGGGTGCGAATTATTTTGTTTCAATTCATGTCAATGCTGGTGGAGGACATGGCTTCGAAAGTTATATTTACAATGGGAGTGTTTCAAGCAATACAATTAATTATCGCTCTATCATTCATGATGAAATTATTTCACAGCTAGCATTTTATGACCGAGGAAAAAAGGAAGCGAATTTTGCGGTACTCAGAGAAACAAGAATGCCCGCAATCTTACTTGAAAATTTATTCATCGATAATAAAGAAGATGCGAATTGGTTAAAAAGTGATGAGAATTTAAAACGATTAGCGACCGCTACAGCTGAAGGCATTGCAAAAGCATTTAAATTAAAAAAGAAGACATCAACAGACACAAAGACAGGTTATTATCAAGTTGTTACGGGTTCATTCGAAGAAAAAGCAAATGCGGAAAAAAGAGTTGAGGAATTAAAAAAAGCAGGTTTTGATTCATTCATTGAGTATGAAGAAAAATAAGAGGATCATAAGATAATCACAAAAAGAAAATAACTTATATACAAAGTACTCTCCACGATTATAAGTGTTTGATCGGCTTGGTTGACAGGAACATCATTTAAGCATCACTTCAAGTCAACAGGGAGTAATGCTTTTTTTTTTGAAAAAGTGATATAAAAATCATCTGTAAAATGAGACTAATTCGAAAAGACCCAAACTTTTGTTCTTCCATTTTAGTCACAAATAAAATAATAGTTTAAAAGGTATTAGACAAGTTGTAACAAGTCATATATTCAAATATGAATATATATAACGCGAGGATGTGTGTAGTTTGAATCCTATTAAATTATTTAAACCACTTTCTAATCGTTGGACGGTTTTATTGGCATTTGCATCACTAGCAGGAGTTAGTCAAATGCTTTGGCTGAATTTTGCCCCTCTAATATCTTATTTAAAAACTCATTACAATGTATCAGAATCAGATATTAATTGGCTTTTAACAGTGTTTCCTCTAATTTATATTTTACTATCTATCCATTCAGGTAAAGTTATTGATAGTAGGGGATATAGATACAGTATTTTAATTGGTGGAATCTTTATGTCAGTATTTGCCTGTCTACGAGTTATTGATTCTAGTTTTTCAATTATACTTATAGGACAAATTGGTATTGCGATCGGACAGCCTTATATTCTTAATGCGATTTCTAGGTTAGTTGTTGATTGGTTTCCTAAGAATCAACAAGCGACTGCTACTGGGATAGGGACTGTGGGAATGTTTATTGGTATGGCATTCGCACTCGCATTGACACCCTATTTTGTCGTTCAATTTGGATTTCAACAAACTTTATTGATCATGGCTATTCTAACAGTCAGCTCAACACTCATATTTTTCTGTATTGGTTTTCCGAATCCGACAACTGTACAGGAAATTGATATCAGTGCTAGTATTCGTTTTCGTGACCAATTTGCTTTATTTAAAAATAAGCAGTTTATTCTACTTAATGTCATCTCATTTTTAGGATTAGGTGTTTTTAATGGGGTAACCTCTTGGATCGAACAAATTTTAAGACCCTATGGTGTTTCTTCTGAACAAGCTGGTTTAGTAGGAGGTTCAATCATCATTGGTGGAATCATCGGTTCGATTATGATTCCAATACTTTCTGATTTAGTTGGTAAGAGAAAACCGTTTATCTTATTAACAGTCATTTTTCCATTACTACTAACTTATCCTCTTTGTACAAATGGTCATTTCACACTACTTCTGATACTTGGTAGTTTGCTAGGATTTTTTTTCTTACCTGCTTTTGCATTATTACTTTCAGTTACCGAAGGGTTTATAGGTGAAAAACAATCTGGTGCAGCCACAAGTCTGTTATTAATGGCCGGGAATCTCGGAGCAGTCATTGTTATTGCAGCCATGCAAATTGTGAAAGGGAGTCAATCTACTTGGATTCATTCAGTTTATTTCGTATTGGTTCTTCTTTTCATTTGTTGTGTTCTTACTTTTTTCTTAAAAGAAAAGTCTAGTTTAATTGATGAACGACATAATAATGCTACTTGAGAAATATGATAAAATTTTGGTTGTGTTCAAGAAGGATGCTGTTTTGAAATTTTTTCGGGGCTATTTAGTTTGAAAAAACATATTTAATAATGAGTTAGTAATATTAGTTCTTGCTATAGTAACTTTTTAAATTTTATCAAAAAATGATAAACTATCAATACATTAACAATCTATGAATACATAATAAGGAATGAACAGAAAATGAATATTTATAATATAATTGAAAGCATTGCCAATAGTAGTCAAGCTAAGAATATTGCATATGTATATGAGAGTGTGAGTTCAACTTATGATGAATTAATGTTAAAAACAAATTGTTTTGCTAATGAATTAATCGATAGAAATATAAAAAAGGATGATAAGGTTGCTATTTTACTAGGTAACTCACCTGAGTTCATTCAGGCATATTTAGCAGTATTAAAGCTTGGGGCCATTGCTATACCTTTAAATCCGGCATTCACAGAAACAGAAATAATTTATATTTTAAATGATGCGAATGTTAAAATGATCATTTCAAAAGAAGAACAAGAAGTTAAATTATTGAGTGTAAAGAGTTCATGTCCAAATTGTGAGCACGTCGTTGCAATCGAACAAGTAAATCAAAAAAATAGTACTGTTTCTTTTACTAGCCCAGTTTTCAGCGAAAATGATCCTGCAGTTATTTTATATACTTCAGGGACAACTGGAAATCCAAAGGGGGCAATCATTACACATCGTAATGTAATTGAAAATGTAAAAGATTTTTCTTCGATGATCAAACTACATGAATCAGATAAAATGATTGCGGTACTTCCTATGTTTCACTCTTTTTGCTTAACAATTTGTGTCAATATGATATTATTAAATGGTGCAACAACAATCATCGTGCCTAAATTTAATCCAATCGAATTAGTAGAGATCATAAAAAATGAAAAAGCTACGTTAATTGCAGCTGTTCCAACAATTTATAATTATATAAATCAATTATCTAATGTCTCTGCTGAAGATTTTACAAGTTTAAGAGCTTGTATTTCGGGTGGTTCTTCTATTCCGATTGAGCTACTGCAATCATTACAAGAAAAGTTGCAGTTAAATATATTAGAAGGTTATGGTTTATCTGAAACATCACCAGTGTTAACATTTAATCCTTATGGTGGACTTTGTAAGCCAGGCTCAGTTGGAATTGATTTACCGAGTGTAAAAACAAAAATTTTCAACGAATCAGGCGAAGAAGTTTTAGTTGGTGAATTAGGAGAAGTAGTAGCAAAAGGTCCAAATGTGATGATGGGTTATTACAATAAAGTAGAAGAAACTGAGAAAGCATTTACGAATGGATGGTTCAAAACAGGCGATCTTGGTAAGAAGGATGAAGATGGATATTTATTTTTATTAGACCGAAAAAAAGACGTGATTATAACGAATGGATATAATGTTTATCCAAGAGAAATAGAAGAACAGTTATATAAACATCCAAATATTATTGAAGCTGCAGTTGTAGGCAAGCCTGATTTACTAGTAGGAGAAAGTGTTTGTGCGTACATTGTAGTGAACCAAGATGTTAAAGAGGAAGAAATTAAAAACTTTTGTCTTAAATATTTAATCCATTATAAAGTTCCAAAGAAAATCTATTTTGTAGCCGAGTTACCTAAAAATAGTACAGGCAAAATATTAAAAAGAAACCTTCGATAAAGTCTATAAAAAATCGCTGTAATGAACGAACTGCGATTTTTTTCAGAATAATAATCTGAAAATATTGAAGTTTATTAATTATTAGCATATACTTGAAATAGATACTAGTTTATTAGAGATTAAGCATAAGAGGTAATAGCACATGGCAGAGCAAAGTCTACGAATTGGTCGAACAGCAATGATGCTTGCTTTGACTGAAGAAGAAGAACTAATTAATCTGAATGAAAATGTCGTTTGGTGTGTTGGCAAGGTTGGTACAATGGATTCACAAAAAATTGTAGCTGCAATTGAAACCGCTGCCAAACAAAATGGTGTAATAAATGGTGCTTTGTATAGGGAAGTTCATTCGTTATATCATGCAATTTTAGAAGCAATTCAAGGTGTCACAAGAGGTCATTTGCAATTAGGTGGCGTTCTCAGAACAGTTGGACTTAGATTTGCTGTTGTTAGAGGAAAGCCTTATAAAAATGCTAATGAAGGTGACTGGATTGCTGTAGCGTTATACGGTACAATCGGTGCGCCGATCAAAGGATCTGAGCATGAATCTGCCGGTCTTGGTATCAATCATATTTAAATGCCCATAGTGTATTAGAGATTATAGGGGGCTATGTTTCGTAAATGATTATTTACGTTGCATAGCCTCTTTCTGTGTTTTTTGACCAAATTTGGAGGTGCTTTGAATGGTTACGTTAACTGGAAATAGTTTAACAATGGATCAAATGAAACGAATTTTATTTGAAAATGTTTATGTGCAAGCAAGTGATGAAAGCTTACATGCTGTAAAAAAATGCAGAGAAAAAGTTGAACAAATCGTTGATAATGGCGAAGTTGTTTATGGGATTACAACTGGCTTTGGAAAATTTAGTGATGTATTTATTGCAAAGGAAAATGTTTCTGCACTTCAGTATAATTTGATCGCATCACACGCTTGTGGAGTCGGTGAGCCATTCCCTGAGTTAGTCTCACGAGCGATGTTAGTTCTTCGTGCAAATACAATGTTAAAAGGACATTCTGGTGTTCGTTTAATTGTTGTTGAAAAATTACTTTCATTAATAAATGCTCATATTCATCCAGTGATTCCATCTCAAGGATCACTTGGAGCAAGTGGAGATTTAGCACCTTTATCTCATTTAGCACTTGTTTTACTTGGTGAAGGTGAGGTTTTCTATAAAGGAAACCGAATGGAGACAAAAGAAGCATTAGCAAAAGAAGGAATTCAACCAATCACTTTAGAAGCTAAAGAAGGATTAGCTTTAATAAATGGTACGCAAGCAATGACAGCGATGGGCATTTTAACGTACATCGAAGGTGAGGAATTCGCTTACCAAAGTGAATTAATTTCTTCTATTACATTTGAAGCCTTACAAGGAATTACAGATGTATTTGATGAAAGAATTCATTTTGCTCGTGGATTCAAGGAACAAATTCAAGTAGCTGAGCGTTATAGAAATATTCTATCGACAAGTCAGTTAACGACAAAGCAAGGTGAAATTCGTGTGCAAGATGCGTATACATTAAGGTGTATTCCTCAAGTTCATGGAGCGAGCTGGCAAGTACTTAATTATGTGAAAGAAAAATTAGAAATAGAAATGAATGCGGCAACTGATAATCCATTATTATTTGGTGATGATGTATTCTCAGGTGGAAACTTCCACGGTCAGCCGATCGCTTTTGCAATGGACTTCTTCAAACTAGGTATCGCAGAATTAGCAAATATTTCTGAACGTAGAATTGAGAGATTAGTTAATCCTCAATTAAACGATTTACCTGCATTTTTAAGTCCAGAGCCAGGTTTACAATCTGGTGCAATGATCATGCAATATGTTGCAGCTGCTTTAGTATCTGAAAATAAAACGTTAGCACATCCAGCGAGTGTAGATTCAATTCCTTCATCAGCTAACCAAGAAGACCATGTAAGTATGGGAACAATTGGGGCACGTCACGCTTATCAAATTCTGCAAAATGCAAGAAGAGTATTAGCTATAGAATGTATTTGTGCAATGCAAGGCGTTGAGTATAAAGGTGTTGAAAAAATGTCTGTCATTACACGTAGGTTTATGGAGAATGCACGCAAAACTGTACCGTCAATCACGAAGGATCGTGTGTTTTCAACTGATATTGAAAAATTAACTAGTTATTTAAAAGAAAATTTCGTCTCAGATCGTTTTGTAGGACAAAAACAAATATAAAAAAAGGTGGGTAATCAAATGGAACTGATTAAAGGAGCACTAAAAGCACCAACTGGAACTGAATTAAATACAAAAGGTTGGGTTCAAGAAGCAGCACTTCGTATGTTATTAAATAACTTAGATGAAGAAGTAGCGGAAAGACCAGAAGATTTAGTTGTTTATGGTGGTATCGGGAAAGCAGCAAGAAACTGGGAAAGCTTTGATGCAATTGTTGAATCATTAAAAAAGCTAGAAAATGATGAAACTTTATTAGTTCAATCGGGTAAACCGGTCGCAATTTTCAAATCACATGAAGATGCACCACGTGTATTATTAGCGAATTCAAATTTAGTACCTAAATGGGCTACTTGGGAGCATTTCCGTGAATTAGATGAAAAAGGATTAATGATGTATGGTCAAATGACAGCAGGAAGCTGGATATACATTGGAACGCAAGGAATTCTTCAAGGAACTTACGAGACATTTGGAGAAGCGGCTAAACAACACTTCGGAGGCAGCTTAAAAGGTACAATCACACTAACTGCTGGACTTGGCGGTATGGGCGGAGCGCAACCATTAGCAGTAACAATGAATGGTGGAGTTGTAATTGGTATTGATGTAGATGAAACGAGAATTCAACGTCGTATCGATACAAGATATTGTGATGTTCTAACTCATTCATTAGAAGAAGCTTTACAACTTGCTACAGAAGCTAAAAATGAAGGTAAAGCACTTGCAATCGGTTTAGTTGGTAATGCAGCAGAAATTTTACCTGAATTAGTAGCACGTAACTTTGTACCAGATTTAATTACAGACCAAACTTCAGCTCATGATCCATTAAATGGATATTTGCCAATTGGAATGTCGTTGGAAGAAGCAAAAACACTTCGTAAGGAAAATCCAGATGAAATGATCAAACAAGCGAAACATAGTATGGCTGTACATGTTGAAGCAATGTTAGCAATGCAGCAACGTGGAGCAATTACATTTGATTACGGAAATAATATCCGTCAGGTAGCATTTGATGAAGGTGTTAAAAATGCATTTGATTTCCCTGGGTTTGTACCTGCATTTATTCGTCCATTATTCTGTGAAGGAAAAGGACCTTTCCGTTGGGTAGCTCTTTCTGGAGATCCAGAAGATATTTACAAAACAGATGAAGTAATTCTTCGAGAGTTTGCAGATAACGAACACTTATGTAACTGGATTCGTATGGCTCGTGAAAAGGTTGCATTCCAAGGTTTACCATCACGTATTTGTTGGTTAGGATACGGTGAACGCGCTAAATTTGGAAAAATCATTAATGAAATGGTTAAAAATGGGGAATTAAAAGCGCCTATCGTAATTGGACGCGATCACCTTGATTGTGGATCAGTTGCATCTCCTAACCGTGAAACAGAAAGTATGAAAGATGGCAGTGATGCAGTAGCTGACTGGCCAATTCTGAATGCGCTGATTAATGGAGTAAATGGAGCAAGCTGGGTAAGTGTACATCACGGTGGTGGTGTAGGAATGGGTTACTCTTTACATGCTGGTATGGTAATTGTTGCTGATGGAACAGATGCAGCTGCAAAACGTATTGAAAGAGTATTAACATCGGATCCTGGTATGGGTGTTGTTCGTCACGTAGATGCTGGTTATGATTTAGCAGTTGAAACGGCGAAAGAAAAAGGCGTAAATATCCCAATGATGAAGTAGGTGTAAATGATGAAAGCAGATATATTATTAACAAATATTGGTCAACTTGTGACCATGGATCACGGTGACGGTCCAGTACGTGGCAAAGAGATGAACGTATTACCAGTAATAGAAAACGCTGAAATTGCATGGAAAGATGGTCAAATTATTTATGTTGGCCAAATGAATGAAAGTAAAATCGAAGCAAATGAAGTAATTGATTGCCAAGGTAAATTAGTTACGCCTGGATTAGTTGATCCTCATACTCACGTGGTCTTTGGAGGATCACGTGAGCATGAAGTAAGCTTGAAATTACAAGGTGCATCATATTTAGAAATATTAGAAATGGGTGGAGGTATTCACTCTACTGTTAGTCAAACAAAATTGGCATCTCATGAAGAACTAAAACAAAAAACAATTCAACATTTAAATCGTATGCTTTCATACGGAGTTACTACAGTTGAAGCTAAAAGTGGTTATGGTCTTGATGAGGAAACAGAATGTAAACAATTAAAAGTTGCAAAAGAGTTACAATCTGAGCATGTTATTGATATCGTTTCTACATTTTTAGGTGCACATGCAGTACCAAAGGATTATAAAGGTAATGAAGAAGCATTTTTAGAAAAAATGCTGTCACTTTTAGACCAAATTAAAGAAGAAGAACTTGCAGAGTTTGTTGATATCTTCGCAGAAACTGGTGTATTTTCTGTTGAACAATCAAGAGAATTTCTTTTAAAGGCAAAAGAAAAAGGATTCTTAGTTAAAATTCATGCAGATGAAATAGACCCACTTGGTGGAACAGAAATGGCAACAGAAATTGGGGCGACTTCAGCTGATCATTTATGTGGCGCATCATCTAAAGGGGTAGAAATGCTAGGTGATAGTAACACAATTGCTGTTATTTTACCGGGTACAACCTTCTATTTAAATAAACCTGAATTTGCACCGGCAAGAGAAATGATTGATCAAAATGCCGCTGTTTCATTGGCTACTGATTTTAACCCTGGTAGCTGTCCGACAGAGAATTTACAATTGATCATGACAATTGCTATGCTAAAGTTAAAAATGACACCTGAAGAAATTTGGAATGCTGTCACGATTAATTCTTCCTATGCAATTAATCGCGGCGAACAAGCCGGTAAACTTAAAGTTGGACGTATGGCTGACGTTGTTATTTGGAATGCGCCTAATTACACGTATGTACCATATCATTTTGGTGTAAATCATGTTGAATCAGTCTTTAAGAATGGAAAGTTAGTTGTAAATAGAGGTGTATATGATGTCTCTATCACATCTTAAAAAAGCAGGAGATGCAGTTTTCATTGATTCATCTGTTACAAAAGCAAATGAAATAGTTACTGCTTGGGATGGAAAAGATGCTTCTAATTTTTCAATCATAGGGGTTCCATTATCGAAAACTTCTATTAGTCATTCAGGAGCTAGCTTTGCACCTTCAACCATTCGAAAAATGCTAAGTAGCTATAGTACGTATCATATTGAAGATGGAATAGACTTGAAAACGTTACGCGTTACGGATTTTGGTGATATCACGATGCATGTCACTGATTTTGAAGAATCGAGAAATCGTATTAAATCAACGATTGCTGAGCTATTGAACCAATTTAAAGATACGATTCCGATAATTTTAGGTGGGGATCATGGGATTAGCTTTCCAAGCATCTCTGCATTCGCAGAAGCTAGAGGGAAAATTGGGGTCATTCAATTTGATGCACATCACGATCTAAGAAATATAAATGATGGTGGCAGGTCAAATGGAACGCCATTCCGTAGTTTAATAGATGAAGGTATATTAAATGGTGAGCATTTAATTCAAATTGGTTTGCGTAATTTTTCCAATAGTGCACCTTATACTGAGTTTGGTATTAATCATGGTGTCACAATATATACAATGCGTGATGTGCGTGATTTAGGTATTCAAAAAATTATTCAGGATAGTGTAAATCGTTTAGCAGAAGAAGTTGATGCTATTTATATTAGTCTTGATATGGATGTGCTTGATCAAGCATTTGCACCAGGCTGTCCAGCAATTGGCCCTGGTGGAATGGATAGTCAAACTTTGATCGATGGTATTTGTTATGTTGCATCTCATCCAAAAGTATGTGGGATGGATATTGTAGAATTAGATCCAACGATTGATTTCCGTGATATGACAAGTAGAATTGCTGCCCATGTCATATTAAATTTTCTAGTTGAAAAAGTTAAATTGAATCGATAAAAAGAGCTCGTAAACAATACAAATTGTTTACGAGTTTTTTTATATAGTCTCACAAACGTTCACATATTCCTAACGAAAATGGTTTTTGCATTCATGATTCTCATATGATCAACATAGATTTGTAATGGAGTGTGATCATTTTGAAGTATTCAATAAGCTTAAACTCAGCATTTAAAGCTTTACTCACTGTAATAGGAGTTAATATATTACTAGTCATTGTTTTATTTTCTTTAGGTTATTTTTTAGATATTCTTCCTTCTTTTACATTGTTTGGCTATAAAATCATTGTGTTCCCTTTCAGTCTATTTGTGTTTATTTTGAGCTTGATTTCTGAAATTAAAGTAAAGAATAAGAGATTGGTTGACATTGAAGGAGAATCTAGTGAAAAGAAGAGTAGAATGGATAAATATCATACTTAAATCTTTTTATGATTGAGGTGAAACAGTTGGACCTCGAGAAAGAAGTCTTACAAAACCTAAATGAGCGCATTAATATAATAAGAGAACATCAGAAAGCAGATGGATCTTGGGAATATTGTTTTGAAGGTTCAATCATAACAGATTGCTTTATGTTAATTCTTTTAAATGATTTAACTTTATTAGATAAAGAAAAAGAGTTATGTGAAAAAATTGCAAAACGCTTAATCAAGTTACAAGAAGAAAATGGCTCATGGAAATTATATGAAGATGAAAAAAATGGAAATCTATCTGCCACCGTTCAAGCTTATATTGCATTATTAGTATCTAAAACATATGAAAAAGACCATCCAAGTATGAAGAAAGCAGAAACCTTTATTCAAACCAATGGCGGTATTGGAAAAGTACATTTTATGACAAAAATGATACTAGCGATACATGGATTCATTCCATATCCAATATTCTTTCATTTTCCGATGAGTTATTTTCTACTCCCAAACAATTTTCCTCTCAGTTTATTTGAACTAAGTAGTTATGCCCGAGTTCATTTAATCCCAATGATTCTATGTATTAATAAACGATTTATAGCCAAATCTGATAAGACAATTCATCTAAATCATTTACATTCGAATGAAGAGATAGAGTGGTTTGATGATGAGAGAGATTCATTTTTTCATTTTTTAGTAGAAGAGGGTAAGAAGCTTGCTTCGTATCCGCTATATTTTCAAAATAAAGGATATGAAAAAGCCGAAAAATTTATATTAGACAGAATCGAAACAAATGGTACATTTTATAGCTACGCTAGTTCTACATTTTATATGATTTACGCCTTATTGGCGCTTGGCTATGAAACTAGCTCAAAAGAAATTCAACAAGCATTAAGTGGTTTAATCTCATATTCATTTGAAACCGAAGATGGAATCCATATTCAAAATTCACCTTCACAGGTTTGGGATACGGCGTTACTTTCCTATGCATTACAAGAAGCAGGCGTTCCCTCAACAGATGTTTTAATCAAAAAATCAGTTGAATATTTAAATAAAAAACAGCAAGTACTAAGAGGGGATTGGTCAATACATGCTAAAAAAATCAATCCTGGAGGATGGGGATTTTCGGAAGATAATTCATTTATACCAGATAATGATGATACAAGTGCAGCGTTAAGAGCGCTAACAAGAAGTGCTATGTCAGACCCAACCCAACTTGAAAAATGGCAAAAAGGTATTCAGTTTTTATTAGGCTTGCAAAATCATGATGGTGGATGGGGCGCGTTTGAAAAAAACGTCACAAATAAATGGTTAACGTATTTACCAATTGAAAATGCCAAGGATGCTATCATTGATCCTTCTACAGCTGATTTGACTGGCCGCGTTTTAGAGTTTATTGGAAACTACACTACAATTAAGCAAGAAGATGAACAGGTTGAAAAAGCGATAGAGTGGATTTTAGAGCACCAAGAAACAAATGGTAGCTGGTATGGTAGATGGGGAATTTGTTATATTTATGGAACATGGGCGGCTATAACTGGTCTTAGATCAATCGGAATCCCAAAGAATCATGAAGCAATTCAAAAGGCTGCAAAATGGCTAATCAGTGTGCAAAATCAAGATGGAGGATGGGGAGAGTCTGGTTATTCGGCTGTAAAAAAATGTTATGTACCACTAAAGTACAGTACCCCTAGTCAAACGGCATGGGCAGTTGACGCTTTATTAACGATTCTAGATAAAGATGATGAAGTGATAAAAAGAGGGATTCAATATTTATTGGCACAAAAACAAAAAACACAAAAAGAATTAGCATATCCTACGGGTCTAGGTCTACCAGGTGGTTTTTATATTCATTACCATAGTTATCAATATATTTATCCTTTACTTGCATTGGCTCATTATCATAACAAATAATATTATTATGTAAACTAGTGTTATCATAAAATAGTAAATTATGTCCATTTTTCAAATTTTCATAAAATATGTTTCTTTAATTGGTTAATTATAGTAAACTAGTCATATTAAAAAATAACTGAATATTCCTTATCGAGAGTGGTGGAGGGACTGGCCCTTTGAAACCCGGCAACTTTAGCTTTAGCTAAAAAGTGCTAAATCCAGCATGTTTTTAACATGAGAGATAAGGCGTGGATTGTAGATAACGTCATTCTTTCATTTTAGAAAGAATGGCGTTTTTATTTTTGTAAGGGAAGTGATCGCTTGGGCTTGTTGGAAAAATTAAATAATGGAATTGTATTAGGTGATGGAGCTATGGGTACTCTGTTATATTCTGGGGGGTTACATAGCTGTTTTGAAGAATTAAATATTACTGAACGAGATCGAATTATTCATATTCATGAACAATATATTAACGCTGGTGCAGAGGTCATTCAAACAAATTCTTATGGTGCAAATGCTGGAAAACTAAGACAACATGGATTGGAAAAACTAGTTAAACAAATCAATCAAATGGCTGTCAGAAATGCTAGAGAAGCTTCTAAAGGAAGAGCACTAATACTTGGTGGTATTGGTGGAATGAAATATATCGGTTCAACTTTTGCGACTCCGTTAGAAAGAGAAATCATGTTGTTAGAGCAAGCCTCTGCCTTACTAGAAGAAGGCGTAGATGGCATCATGCTAGAGACTTTTTATGATGAACATGAATTATATGATGCTGTTTCCTTATTAAGAGAACGTACAGACATCCCAATCATTGCCCAAGTAACATTACAAGAAATCGGTGTGATGCAAAGCGGTCAATATATAGAAAAAATTCTCCCTAAATTAGTTGATTTAGGAGCAGATGTAGTAGGAATTAATTGTCATTTAGGACCACTACACATGATTGAATCGTTAAATACGGTTGCTTTACCGAAAAAAGGATTTTTGTCAGCATTTCCAAACTCAGGTCTTCCTTTGTATGAAGAAGGTAAGTACGTATATAAATCGAATCCAGAATATTTTGAAGATATGGCAAAACCATTTATTGAACAAGGCGTTCGTTTGATTGGTGGTTGTTGTGGTACAACACCCGCACACATTGCCGCACTTCGCAATAAAATAGATAATTTAAAGCCTGTCACACAAAAAGAAATCAACAATCGAACAATTACAATAAAAATACCAAAGCAGCCTGAACAAAAAAATGAAACACTAGCTGAGAAAGCAAAACAGAGAACAACGATAATCGCGGAACTGGACCCACCAAAAACTTTACAAACCAGACGTTTTTTTGAAGGGGCTAAGGCTTTAAATAACGCAGGAGCAGATGCGATTACATTAGCAGATAATCCATTAGCTTCACCAAGGATATCTAATGTAGCAATTGCGTCCATGTTACAACGATTAAATATACCTGTCCTAACCCATTTAACTTGTCGTGATCGAAATATGATTGGCCTTCAATCACATTTAATGGGTTTATCGACTTTAGGTTTAAATGAAGTTTTAGCAATTACAGGCGACCCTGCAAGAGTAGGAGACTTCCCTGGTGCTACATCGGTATATGATGTTGCATCATTTGAACTCATTCGCATGATCAAAGAAATGAATGAAGGTAGACTGTATTCCGGTAAAAGTTTAGGAAACGGTACTAGATTTTCAGTAGCCGCTGCATTTAATCCAAATGTTAGGAAAATGGATGCTGCCATTAAAAGACTAGAGAAAAAGGTTGAAGCGGGGGCAGATTACTTTTTAACACAACCTGTCTATGATTTAGAAACAATCGATCGTTTATATGAATCCACTAGACATATCAATCAGCCAATATTTATTGGGATTATGCCACTAATTAGTAAAAAGAACGCTGATTTTATTCATTATGAGGTACCAGGTATTACATTAACTGATGAGGTTAGAAATCGAATTGACATCAATGATCCTTTATTAGCAATTGAAGAAGGCAAAAAAATTGCAAAAGAACTTGTAGATTATGCAATTGATAAATTTAATGGAATCTACTTGATTACTCCATTCTTAAAATATGAAATTACTGAAGAACTAATCCAATACACTAAAACTCGTAAAAAAGAGGAGATTCAATTATGAAAGCATTAGAGGCAGCATTAAACGAACGTATTCTACTCCTAGATGGAGCTATGGGAACGATGATTCAACAACGAAACCTACAAGCTGATGATTTTGGAGGTGAAGAACTAGAAGGATGTAATGAATATTTAGTTGTCACTCGTCCAGATGTCATTCAAGAAATCCATGAAGAATATATACTAGCTGGTTCAGATATTATCGAAACAAACACATTTGGTGCAACAAATATCGTTTTATCTGATTACAATTTGCAGCATTTAGATATCGAATTAAATGAAAAAGCTGCACAAATTGCGAAAGCTGCTGTACATTCTTCTGGAAAAAATGTGTTTGTAGCTGGTGCAATGGGCCCAACTACAAAAGCAATTAGTGTCACTGGTGGTGTAACGTTTGATGACTTAATTACTGCTTATTTTCGTCAAGCAATTGGACTATTAAATGGTGGAGTTGACTTACTTTTAGTTGAAACATGTCAGGATATGAGAAATGTTAAAGCTGCTTGTATCGGGATTAGTAATGCTTTTAAAGAATTAAACAAAACAATTCCGGTAATGATTTCAGGAACAATCGAACCTATGGGTACTACACTTGCTGGCCAAACTATTGATGCATTTTATTTAGCGATTGAGCACATTTCACCAATTTCAATTGGATTAAACTGTGCGACTGGTCCTGAATTTATGCGAGACCATGTAAGATCATTATCTGAGCTTTCTGAAACATATGTATCTTGTTATCCTAATGCAGGATTACCAGATGAGGATGGACATTATCATGAGTCACCAGAGTCATTAGCATACAAAGTACGTGATTTTGCCGAACAAGGTTGGGTCAATATACTAGGTGGTTGTTGTGGCACAACACCAGATCATATTAAAGCAATGAAAGAAGCTATTTCAGGAATCAAACCGCGTCAATTAAAAAAGCGAACAGATCATGCGGTTAGTGGATTAGAATCACTAATTTATGATGATAGTATGAGACCACTATTTGTTGGTGAGAGAACGAATGTTATAGGTTCTAGAAAATTTAAAAATTTAATCGCTGATGGGAAATATGAGGAAGCTGCTGAAATCGCCAGAGCACAAGTTAAAAAAGGTGCACATGTTATTGATGTCTGTATGGCTGATCCTGACCGTGAAGAATTAGCTGACATGGAAAATTTCCTAAAACAATTGGTTAATAAAATAAAAGTTCCAATTATGATTGACTCAACTGATGAAAAAGTAATTGAACTCGCATTAACTTATATCCAAGGTAAAGCAATTATTAACTCTATTAATCTAGAGGATGCTGAAGAACGATTTGAAAAAATTTGTCCATTAATTCATAAGTATGGTGCTGCGGTAGTCGTCGGAACGATTGATGAAGATGGAATGGCAGTAACTGCGGAACGTAAATTAGAAATCGCTAAACGTAGTTATCAATTATTAACTGAAAAATATCATATTCGACCTTCAGATATCATTTTTGATCCACTTGTATTTCCAGTAGGAACTGGAGACGTTCAATACATTGGTTCTGCAAAAGCGACGATTGAAGGCATACGTTTGATAAAAGAAGCACTACCTGAGTGTTTAACGATTCTAGGATTAAGTAATATTTCATTCGGTCTTCCAAACAGTGGGCGTGAAGTATTAAATGCAGTCTTTCTATACCATTCAACGAAAGCTGGTTTAGATTATGCAATTGTAAATACTGAAAAACTAGAAAGATTTGCATCAATACCCCAAGTCGAACGTGAATTAGCAGAAGAACTACTATTTAATACATCTCAAGAAACATTAGATCGATTTGTAGAGCATTTTCGTCATTCTGTAAAAAAGGAAGAAAAACCGAAGGAACTTTTACCAGTTGAGGAAAGACTGGCAGCATGCATTGTAGAAGGTTCGAAGCAAGGCTTAATTGATGATTTGCAACTTTGTATTGATCGCGGTGATACACCATTAAATATCATTAATGGACCATTAATGACAGGTATGGACGAGGTTGGACGATTATTTAACAATAATGAACTAATCGTTGCTGAAGTATTACAAAGCGCTGAAGTCATGAAGGCTTCCGTAACATTTTTGGAACAATTTATGGAAGTTTCTGAGAGTTCACGTAAAGGTAAAGTGATTTTGGCTACTGTTAAAGGTGATGTTCATGATATTGGTAAAAATTTAGTTGATATTATCTTGACGAACAATGGATTTGAGGTAATCAACTTAGGAATCAATATTCGACCAGATGATTTAATTACCCAAATTCGTAAAAATGAACCAGATATTATTGGCTTATCAGGTTTATTAGTCAAATCAGCCCAACAAATGGTGATTACAGCGGGAGATTTGAAAAATGCAGGTATTGATACACCTATTTTAGTAGGTGGAGCAGCACTAACAAGAAAGTTTACAGATAATCGTATTCAACCAATCTATGATGGTTTAGTTGTTTATTCTAATGATGCGATGACAGGTTTAGATTTGGCAAATAAAATCGTCAATCCAATTGAGCGTCAAAGTTTAATAGAAAATAAAAAGGTAATAAAAAATGATAATCAATTGAATGAATTACCTCAATTAGAAATAAATACAACTAGATCAAACATTCAACCGTCTGATTGTTTGGTTCCGTCATCATTAAAGAAGACTGTCATTAAAAATATTCCTGTATCACAAGTTGCGCCATTTATAAACTATCAAATGTTGATTGGGCACCATTTAGGTGTGAAAGGTAAATGGGATAAACAAGAAAGAGGTCAGGAATTATATGAATTAGTTCAAGAATTATTAAGAGATGGAAACGAATATTTTGACTGTCAAGTAATCTATCAATTCTTCCCTGCACAAAGCGAAGGAAATGACGTGGTTATTTATGATTCTATTACTTCAAAACCTATTGAACGTTTTCAATTTCCTCGACAAAGTAAGGAGCCAGGTCTTTGTATAAGTGACTTCTTAAACCCTGTCGGAGAAAAAATGGACTATGTTGGATTTTTCTCAGTTACTTCAGGACCAAGGGTGAGAAACATTGCAGAAAGATGGAAGGAAGAAGGAGAATATTTAAAAAGTCATGTTTTATTTTCCTTAGCTTTAGAGCTAGCAGAAGGTCTTGCAGAAAAAACGCATATGTTAATGAGAGAAAAATGGGGGTTCCCAGACGCAGCTGATTTTACAATGCAGGAAAGATTTAAAGCTAAATATCAAGGTATTAGAGTTTCGTTTGGGTATCCTGCATGTCCAAATTTAGAGGATCAAGAGAAATTATTTAAGTTAATTAATCCAAATGAAATCGGTATTAATCTGACAGAGGGCTTTATGATGCTACCTGAAGCATCAGTAACAGCAATGGTATTCTCACATAAAGACGGAAGATACTTCTCAGTGTAACAAATTAGAATACTGTAATATCTATATAAATAATCAAAATTTGGCAGTAAATAGAAATGATTTGATGTCTATTTCTGCCAAATATCTATGTATTCTACATTAGGAGCGATTAAAAACATGCCAATTATCATAAATAAGGATTTACCTGCTACTGAAGTGTTATCTAAAGAGAATGTATTTTATATGACGAAAGAACGCGCTGAAACACAAGATATCCGTCCTTTAAATATAGGAATCTTAAACCTTATGCCAACAAAAATAGAAACTGAAACACAAATACTACGATTAATCGCAAATTCTCCATTACAAGTTGATGTTGAATTAATTGGTACAGAATCATACAAGCCTAAAAATATTTCTGAGGAACATGTAACTAGTTTTTATAAAACATTTTCTCAGGTACAAGATACGAAATATGACGGTTTTATCATAACCGGTGCACCAGTTGAAACGTTAGAATTT
Organism: Gottfriedia sp. ABJ_BB2_2; assembly: GCF_055484705.1. Classification (NCBI taxonomy): domain Bacteria; kingdom Bacillati; phylum Bacillota; class Bacilli; order Caryophanales; family Bacillaceae; genus Gottfriedia; species Gottfriedia sp. ABJ_BB2_2. Next base: position 413,473 of record NZ_JBVFKR010000001.1, on the reverse strand, counting down.
GAAGAGGTGGATTATTGGTCTGAATTAAAAGAAATAATGGAATATACAAAGGAAAATGTCACCTCAACTCTACATATATGTTGGGGCGCACAAGCCGGCTTGTATCATCATTATGGCATACCTAAACACGCTTTAGAGCAAAAGATGTTTGGTGTTTTTCCACATACTTTAGAAGACCGTTTTGTAAACCTTGTAAGAGGGTTTGATGATGAGTATTATGTTCCACATTCTCGACATACTGAAATTAAAAAAGAGGATATTGATAAAGTAAGTGGTTTGAAAATTTTAAGTATGTCTAATGAAGCTGGTGTACATTTAGTTTCAAGTGAGGATGGGAAACAAATTTTTGCTACTGGTCATAGTGAGTACTGTGAGAACACATTAAAAAATGAATATGATAGAGATAGACAAAGAGGCTTAGCAATTCAGGTCCCTAAACATTACTATCAAAATGATGATCCTGCAAACCCACCAATTGTCCGTTGGAGAAGTCATGGTAATCTCTTATTCTCAAATTGGTTAAATTACTATGTTTATCAGGAAACGCCATATACATTGTAAAGCTATCTAAATACTTCACAAAGAATTCAAAAAGAATGTAAAATTATTAGAAAATTTAAAATTATCATTGCTATTTTCAAAAAACATTACCATAATGGTAATTATATCTAAAATTAAAACGGAGGAGTTATCATGAAGAACTGTATTTCTATCGGTTTATTAGGACTAGGAACTGTTGGTAGTGGGGTTGTCAAAATTGTAGAAGCCCACCAAGATCGCTTAGCTCATCAAATTGGTTGTTCTGTCGAGGTTAAAAAAGTACTTGTAAAGAATCTTGAGAAGGAACGTGCAATTACGATTCAAAAAGACTTACTAACGACAGATGCGACAGAAATATTAGATGATGCTGATGTTGATGTTGTCGTTGAAGTAATGGGTGGAATCGAAGACGCTAGAAGATACATTCTCCATGCTCTTCGAAATAAAAAACATGTTGTAACGGCAAATAAAGACTTAATGGCTTTATATGGTACTGAGTTGTTAAGAGTAGCAAACGAAAATAAATGTGATCTATTTTATGAAGCAAGCGTTGCAGGTGGTATTCCAATTATTCGTAGTTTAGTAGACGGATTAGCAGCTGACCGTGTGACGAAGCTAATGGGAATTGTAAATGGTACGACGAATTTCATTTTAACAAAAATGAGCAATGAAGGAAGACCATATGAAGATGTTTTAAAAGAAGCACAAGAACTAGGCTTTGCAGAATCTGATCCAACCTCTGATGTTGAAGGACTTGATGCAGCAAGGAAAATGACAATTCTTTCAAAACTTGGTTTCTCAATGGATGTCGAGCTTGAAGATGTTCAAGTTAGAGGAATTAGTTCAGTATCGGCAGAGGATATTGATTATGCAAGATATTTTGGTTATACAATGAAATTAATCGGTTATGCAAAAAGAAGTGAAAATAGAATTGAAGTAAGTGTTGGACCTACTTTAATCTCTCATAGTCATCCATTAGCATCGGTTAGTAATGAATTTAATGCAGTTTATGTATATGGAGAAGCGGTAGGCGAAACGATGTTTTATGGACCGGGTGCAGGAAGCTTACCAACTGCCACTGCAATCGTATCTGATTTAGTTGCTGTTATGAAAAATATGCGTTTAGGTGTAAATGGAACAAGTGCAGTATTACCACAATATCCAAAAGAGCTAAAAGATGATCATGAAATTCATTTTAAATCATTTTTCCGATTTACAGTTCAAGATCAATTAGGATCGTTTGCAAAAATAACGTCTCTATTTACTGAGTGTGATATCAGTTTTGAAAAAATCATTCAAGTACCTTTAAAACATCAAGGGTTAGCTGAAATTATTTTAGTGACTCATCAAGCTTCAAGTGCTGCATTTAAGAAAGTCATTCGAGATTTAGAATCATCAGATGTAGTAGATGAAGTTCGAAGTTATTATCGAATTGCAGGTGAAGAATGAGATGTATAAAGGATTAATCAATCGATATACAGATTTTTTACCAGTTAATGAACATACACCACTACTAACTTTAAATGAAGGAAATACGCCTTTGCTTTATTTACCTACATTATCAAATGAATGGGGAATAGAGCTTTATGTAAAATTAGAAGGGCTAAATCCAACTGGATCATTCAAAGATCGTGGTATGGTAATGGCAGTTGCAAAAGCAAAGGAAGAAGGTAGTACTGCAATTATTTGTGCGTCTACTGGTAATACTTCAGCAGCTGCTGCGGCATACGCAGCAAGAGCTGGCATGAAATGTATCGTCATTATTCCAAATGGCAAAATTGCTTATGGAAAATTAGCGCAAGCTGTCATGTATGGAGCCCATATTATTAGTATCGATGGAAACTTTGATCATGCATTACAAATGGTTAGAAAAATAAGTGAAACTGAACCAATTACGCTAGTTAATTCTGTAAACCCTTATCGAATTGAAGGTCAAAAAACGGCCGCTTTTGAATTATGTGAACAATTAGATGCTTCGCCTGATGTTTTAGCGATTCCAGTTGGAAATGCGGGTAATATAACTGCTTATTGGAAAGGTTTCCTTGAATACAACCATGCAAAAGGGTACTCTTTGCCAAAAATGCATGGGTTCCAAGCAGAAGGGGCTGCACCAATCGTAAATAATCAAAAAGTTGAAAATCCTGAAACAATCGCGACAGCAATCCGAATTGGAAATCCAGCGAGCTGGGAGCAAGCCGTTAATGCCATCAATCAGTCGGATGGAAAAATTGATAGCGTATCAGACGCTGAAATACTCGAAGCTTATAAATTGATTGCATCAAAAGAAGGTGTTTTTGCTGAGCCAGGTTCATGTGCAAGTATAGCTGGAGTTTATAAACACATTCAGAATGGTTTGATCAAACGTGGATCAAAAGTTGTTGCCATTTTAACAGGAAATGGATTAAAGGATCCTGATATCGCTATCCAATCGAATCAAATTGAACCAATTTTATTACCAAATGACCAAAAAATAGTAGCAGAGCATTTACAAGGTGTGGTAACAGTATGAAAAAGCGATTTGAAATCACAGTCCCTGCTAGTACAGCGAATGTAGGGCCTGGATTTGATTCAATTGGAATAGCTTTAGGTAGATTTTTAAATATAGAAGTTTTTCAACATAGTTCGTTTAGCTGCGAGGCAATCGGTGAATATTTAACAGGTATTCCGACTGATGAATCCAATTTAATTTTTCAGACGGCCATTGAGGTAGCAAAACAATATAATCAAAATTTACCAACCTGCCATATGAGGCTTAGGAGTAATATTCCATTAACAAGAGGTCTTGGAAGTAGTGCTTCAGCAATTGTAGGTGGGATATTATTAGCGAATGAATTATGTCATCTAAACTTAACGTTAGAGGAACAACTATCAATTGCAACATCCATGGAAGGACACATGGACAATGTTGGGGCATCAATTTATGGTGGATTGGTAATTGGGACTTATATAGATAAAAAGGCATATATTCAACATTCAACTATAAATAAAGTTTCAGTCATTGCAATCATCCCGTCATATGAATTAGAAACTAAACATGCTAGAAATATTTTACCTAAGGAAATTCCTCACAAAGATGCAATCTTATCTAGTAGCTTTAGTAATTTACTCGTTGCTGCATTGTTAAGTGAAAATTGGAAACTTGCAGGAGATATGATGAAACGGGATTTATTTCACGAACCATATCGAAGTAAAATCGTAAATGAATTAGAAGTATTAAAAAATCAAACACTCCCACAATATGTTTATGGTCACGTATTAAGCGGTGCTGGACCAACAATCCTTGCTTTTGTAGAGAAAGAATATTGTCAAAATGCCAAAGAATTTTTTGGAAATTTATTCCCTCACTATGAAGTAAGCGAATTGTCTGTTGAAAATTCTGGTGCTAAGGTAGTACATTTTGTGCAAATGAATTAAAAAACCACTCATTTATGCATTGCTAACTATTGTTAGACTAAAGCTAACAAATAGGGGCAGTACACATGAATGAGTGGTTTTATTTGTTTGGCTTTTTATTATATTGATCAGCTAGTAATTGTTTCACTTGATTATACGTTAAGCCTGAATTTGCATTTTGATTTTTTACTTCTTCAATATCAGTTCCAGCTATTGTTAATTTCTTATCTTCCACAAAAATCAGCTCCAAACATTAGATGTATTCAGTTTATTATGTAGTATAGTTTGCTTAATTATTCTGATACTAAGGTTGATTAAACCATCGGAGGTAGAACTTTGTCTTTTTTATTTAGTGATCATTCTTTAACTTTTTTTGACTGGACTTTAAGAGCAGCTGTAGGATTTATTTTTATGTTAATTAGTGTGAAAATATTAGGGCAAAGAACGATTTCGCAAATGAGATTGCTTGATTTTGTCATCGTCCTCATTGTAGGAAATATCATTGCACATCCATTATCAGATGAACAATTATCATTAACAGATTCTTTTATTTCAATAGGAGTATTAGTCATCTTATATTTAATGTGTAATTATTTAACTTTTAGATCAAATAAGTTTAAACATTATGTCAATCCACATCCCTTGCATCTTATTTCTAATGGAGAAATACAATATAAAAATTTAAAAAAAGCACGAATTACCATTGATGAACTACTTTCAGAGCTTAGAAAGGAAAAAATTGACGATCCGAAGAAGGTTGCGTTAGCTTGTTGGGAAGCTGGAGGTTTTATTTCAACATTTTTATATCCGAAATATGAGCACCCAACACGAGAAGATCTTCAATTAAAAGAGAAACCATTCCATTTTAATCAACCAATCATTAAAGATGGCGCTATTGAACAAGAGGTTTTGACGAAAATAAACAAGGATACAAGTTGGTTAATCGCAGAATTAAAGAATACATACAATGCTCAAATCAATGAAATATTACTAGCAACTTTAAATGAAAATGATAAGATAGATATATATTTATATAAATAAAATCGAGGTTATTTTCATGTTTGAAGTGCTACTTAGAATAGGCGGATTTGTAATTGGAATGATTTTTAGATTCTTTGCTGAGATTTTGCTTGAAGTTATTTTCCACTTTTTAATTGAAAAACCGTTTAGCAAACTATTTGAAAAACTGGGTTTTCCAATTCGAAATAAAAACGAAGAGTTAGTCTTAGGACGAATAGCTGTACTTGAAGTTGAGCCGTGGTTTGACTCATATAAAATGTATACGGTTGAAATGGCACAAAGGAAAAGTATTCGCAAATTAATATTAAAATGTAATATGAATGAAATTCTTTCAAATGAAGAAAAACGCATTGAATTCCTAAATGAGTTAGAACGCAAGCTTTTTGATTTGAATAAAAATGGATTAAGAACAAGAAAAACGAGCCAATACTAATGGCTCGTTTTTTATTATTTCTTATATACTTTTACAGTTACTGTTTTAACTCCCCAATTAAGGGCTTTTTTCTGATTTGGGATAAATACGTCAATTTTGTTGCCTTTAAGTGCTCCACCAGTATCGCCTGCGATAGCGTAACCGTAGCCTTCAACATAAACCTTAGAACCTAATGGAATAACTTTAGGATCAACAGAAATAACTTTTAAATCAGGATTCTTTTTTAAATTAAGTCCCGTTGCTGTTTTACCACTGCAACCTTTACAGTTTCCTGTATAAGCAGACGCTTTCATTTTTAAAACTTTAACAGGTTTTGCAGTTGTTGAAGTTGTTTTCTTTGTTGTACTTTTCTTAGCTGGTTTAATTTGTAGTACTTGATTAATGTTAATTCGGTCTGTTTTCAATTTGTTCCAATATTTTAATTGAGATACAGTAACCTTATGTTTTTTTGAAATTTCCGATAAAGTATCACCAGATTTAACCTTGTAAGAGTACGCATATGTATGATTTGTAAATCCCATTGTTAGAAAAACAGTAGTAACAAAACATGTTATCATTTTTTTCATATTTTTCGCTCCTGTCTATTTCTATGTTTCATACTTTACCATGGAAATGTGACAGTTAGATTTCAAGAGCTTTTAGATTATATTACAAATATATTACTTTTGACATATTAGCAATATATGGAAGAGGGTGTAAATAGCCTTACAGTTTCGACATAAAGAAAAATAGTAATCAATTAATTTGCTCAAGTAGATAATTAGACTAAATATTTAGAATAATGTATAATGTAGAATGTAAATACATAATCAATAAAGGTGGGATAGTATGTCAACGAATACGTATTCATTAACGTGGGATTTAGATGTTTTTTTTAAGGGCGGGAGCGAGTCTCCAGAATTTGCATTATACATAGAAGAGATTAGTAGACTATTAGAAAATCTTGAACACCAAGTTTCACAATTTACTGCTCCAAATAATAGTAATGAAGTAGAAGAATTACATAATATCATTGTTAACATTCAAACAGTTGGAAAAAAATTATCACAAGCTAGTGGGTTTGTTAGCTGTTTACAAGCACAAAATATGGCTGATCAAAAAGCGAATTTGCTTCGAGGAACTTTGACTGCATTATATGCGAAATTCTCTACGACTTTAACAACGTTCCATGATCAATTAACAAAGGTAAATGATTCTGTATGGACTGAAATTTTAGAAAGAGACGATTTTAAAGAAATATCATATGTATTAAATGAACGTCGTCAAAACGCAAAAGAATTATTATCAGTAGAACAAGAGTCGTTAATTACAGCACTTTCAGTAGATGGATACCATGGTTGGGGTCAAATGTACGATACTGTAGTTGGTAAAATGCAAATCGAGCATGAAGGAAAAGCATTATCTGTAGGTCAAGCATCAAATCTGTTTTCAGCTAAAGATCGTAATGTTCGTCAGGAGATCTTTGGTAAATGGGAAGAAACTTGGGGTAGTGAAGCAGATTACTTTGCTAAAATCTTAAACCATTTAGCAGGATTCCGTTTAAGTGTTTACAAACAACGAGGTTGGGATCATGTACTAAAAGAGCCGCTTTCAATTAATAGAATGAGCCAAGAAACACTTGATGCAATGTGGGGCGCGATTATTGACAATAAAGCTCCCTTCGTAGAATATTTAGAGCGAAAAGCAAAATTATTAGGTGTTGAAAAATTAAGCTGGTATGATTTAGATGCGCCAGTAGCAGATGCAGATTCAAGTGTTTCTTATTCTGAAGGTGCAGAATTTATTTTAGATCAATTCAAACACTTCGGTGACGAATTAACTGATTTTACAAAAATGGCATTTGAAGATTCATGGATTGAAGCTGAAGACCGTTCTGGAAAACGTCCAGGAGGATTCTGTACTGGTTTCCCTGAAAGCAGCCAATCTCGTATTTTTATGACGTTCTCTGGCACAGCTTCTAATGTTTCAACATTAGCACATGAACTTGGTCACGCGTTCCATTCATATGCAATGAAGGACGTGCATACACTTAATAAATATTATGCGATGAATGTAGCTGAAACAGCTTCTACTTTTGCAGAGATGATTGTTGCTGATGCAGCAGTAAAAAATGCAAGTACAAATGAAGAACGCTTAGCATTATTAGAAGATAAAGTTCAACGTAGTGTTGCATTTTATATGAATATTCACGCACGTTTCTTATTCGAAACACGTTTTTATGAAGAACGTAAAAATGGCATTGTTAGCAAAAATAGAATGAATGAATTAATGGAAGAAGCACAAAAAGAGGCATATTGCGGAGCTTTAGAAGAATACCATCCACATTTTTGGGCATCAAAGCTTCATTTCTATATTACTGGCGTACCTTTCTATAATTTCCCGTATACGTTTGGATACTTATTCTCATTAGGTATTTATGCGAAAGCGTTAGAAGAAGGGAAAAGCTACGAACAGAAATATATTGCTCTTTTAAAAGATACAGCTTCTATGACAGTTGAAGAATTGGCACAAAAACATTTAGGTGTGGATTTAACAAAACGAGATTTCTGGGAAAGTGCAGTAAAACTTTCGTTAAGAGACGTTGAAGAATTCTTATCCCTTACTTAAATGATATCTTTTTGGAGAAGAGGACTCGTTTGATTACGAGTTCTTTTCCTATTTGTATTGCTTTTATTAAAAATAGATAAGAAAACACGGAGGGGTTTTAATGATTGCCTCTTTAGTCAGGGAGTGACTAAATGATGAAAAGTTTAACATTTTTAAAACCATATCGCCTAACAATGGGTTCTGCGATATTTTTTCTACTTGTCGAATTAATAGTAGTACTATATCAACCATATATTCTATCGAAAATTATTGATAAAGGGATCTTAAATAATGACTTGGCCTACGTAACAAAATGGGGAATAGTCATGTTGATTCTATCTATTGTCGCTTTTATAGGCGGAGTATTGAATACATTTTATTCAACGCATGTTAGTCAAAGTTTTGCTTTTGGATTAAGAAAGTCATTATTCGAAAAGGTCCAAACCTTCTCATTTACAACCTTTAACTTTTTACCTACATCTTCCTTAATTACTCGACTTACAAATGATGTAACACAATTACAGAATACTGTGTTTATGAGTTTAAGAATCATCCTAAGGGCACCGCTTATGGTTGTCGGTAGTGTTGTAATGGCACTCATTTTAGATTGGAAACTTTCGTTTATATTATTTTTTATATTGCCAATCCTATTTTTCTTCTTAAATTGGATGGTTCAAAAAGGTAGAGAGCTGTTTAAGAGAGTACAAGAAAATGTAGATTCAGTGAATAGTGTACTACGAGAAAATTTAATGGGAATGAAGTTAATTAAAGCTTTTGTACGAAATGATTTCGAAGACGAAAGATTTCAAGTCATTAACAATAATCTAAAAAGAAAAACCGCTACTGCTCTGAAAACGATGGAAGTGACAATGCCAGTTCTATTGCTATTTATGAATGCTTCAATATTAGTCGTATTGTGGTATGGAAATAGCAAAGTTCACTCAAATCAATCTAATATTGGTGAAATTGTTGCGATAGTTAACTATATTTCACGAATTACCTCAACTTTTTCTGTATTTTCATTTATTATCATGGCATTTTCAAGAGCTAGAGCATCTTCAGAGCGAATAGAAGAGGTACTTACAATTGAAGAAGACTTTATTGAGAAGAATGAAGGAAATAAATTAAGAAATCGAATTGAAGGAAAAGTTCAATTTCATGACGTTTCATTTCATTATCCAAATACAGATAATGATGTATTACAAGATATCTCTTTTGTTGCCCATCCGAAAACATCAATTGCGATTTTAGGGTCTACTGGAGCAGGCAAAACGTCTTTATTTCAATTAATTCCACGTTTATACGATGTAAACGAAGGGACCATTTTAATCGATGATCAAGATATTCGTAAAATGAACAGCAAGGAGCTACGCGGTCAAATTGGTTATGTTCCTCAGGAAGCATTACTATTTACTGGAACGATTAAAGAGAATTTATTAATGGGCAGAGAAAATGCATCAGATGAAGAAGTTTTCACTGCTGCAAAACATGCTCAAATACATGAAACAATCCTTTCCTTCCCTAATGGATATGAAAGTAAAATTGGACAAAAGGGCGTAAATCTATCTGGGGGCCAAAAACAGAGACTTGCAATTGCAAGAGCCTTATTAAGAAAACCTAGTATTCTTTTACTGGATGATAGTACGAGTGCTTTAGACTTAAAGACAGAAGCAAAATTAATTCATTCATTAAAGGAATATGATTGTACGATTTTTATCATCACACAAAAAATCAGTTCCGCTAAAAATGCAGATAAAATATTAATTATAGATGATGGATGCTTAGTTGAAGAAGGTACGCATGATTCACTGCTGCAATCGTCTAAACTCTATAAAGCGATTTATTATTCACAATATGGAAGGGAGGAAATTCCAAATGTTAAAGGAGCTAACTAAACCTTTCCAATATAAACATATACCGTTGCAACTAAAGAAAAATGAAAAAGAAAAGTCGAGAGCAAGAAATGTAACTGGAACATTAAAACGAATATGGAGTTATTTGTCATTCATGAAGGCAAAACTAAGCATAGTTTTGATATTAGTTTTAATCAGTTCTGTTTTAGGTTTACTTGGACCGGTATTAGTTGGATATGCAATCGATCATTTCATTATTAAAAATAATTTACATGGTTTAAGTATGTTAATTGTTTCGCTTATTTTTATTTATTTAGGTTATTCGGCATCATTATTTCTACAAAACTATTGGATGATTGAAATTGCACAAAATACAGTTAATAAAATGAGAACAGAGTTATTTAAACAATTTCATAAATTGCCAATATCATTTTTTGAAAAAAGACAGCATGGTGAATTAATGAGTCGTGTCACAAATGACTTAGAAAATGTAAGTTCAACCTTAAACAGCTCTGTAATCCAAATTTTCTCTAGTATATTGACTTTAGTCGGAACAGTATCAGTCATGATTTATTACAGTCCGCTCTTGACACTCTTAACACTGTCAATTGTACCTATATTAGTAGTTGGCATTAAGTGGATTACAAATCGAACTGGACAATTGTATAAGATTCAACAAAGAAATTTAGGTGAAATGAATGGGTTTATCGAAGAAACTATTTCAGGACAGAGAATTATAAAAACCTTCTCTCAAGAAGATAAAATGATTCGTGATTTTTTAATTAAAAATGAAAAACTAAAAACGTCAGGATTTTGGGCGTTGATTTTTGCAGGCTTCATTCCAAAGTTTATGAATGTATTAAATAATGCAAGCTTTGCAATAATAGCAGGTATTGGAGGATATTTTGCATTTAAAGACATTATTTCGATTGGTACAATTGTTATTTTTACTGAGTATTCAAGACAATTTACTAGACCTTTAAATGATTTATCAAATCAATTTAATACGCTTCTTTCTGCAATTGCAGGAGCAGAACGTGTATTTTCAATACTTGATGAAGATGTTGAAGCAATCGATGAAGCAAATATTACCGATCACCGTAAAGAAATTAAAGGTGATGTTGAGTTTAAGAATGTTTGCTTTTCATATGGAAAAGATAGTAATACTTTAACAGATGTCTCATTTAAGGCGAACTCAGGAGAGACAATTGCCTTAATTGGACCAACTGGTGCAGGGAAAACAACGATTGTAAACTTACTTTCACGCTTTTATACAATCAATAGTGGTGATATACTCATAGATGGTGTGAAAATTGAAAATTATTCAAGGAAGAATTTGCGTGAACAAATGGCGTTTGTACTTCAAGACTCATTTTTATTCAAGGGTACCATTCGTGAAAATATTCGATATGGTCGCCTAGATGCTTCAGATGAAGAAGTAATGGAAGCTGCAAAACTAGCAAATGCCCATAGTTTTATCACCAAAACTCCTAATGGATATGATACAATTTTACAGCAAGATGACGGGCAAATTAGTCAAGGGCAAAAGCAACTTCTCTCTATTGCAAGAGCCATATTAGCAAATCCTGCAATTTTAATTTTAGACGAAGCGACAAGTAGTATTGATACAATTACTGAAATTAAAATACAAGAAGCATTGCTAAGATTAATGGAAGGTCGAACTAGCTTTGTTATTGCACATCGATTAAATACTATAAAAAATGCTAATCAAATTCTAGTTTTACAAAACGGAATGTGTGTAGAGAGAGGTACACATGACGAATTACTAAATCATCAAGGATTTTACTATGAATTAGTGAATCATCAGGGGATGAATGAAGATCAGCATATACAATAAAGGGTGGAAATATGGACTACAATTCATTTAAAGAAATTATTCACGGTAGAAGAAGTATTCGTAAATATACTGATCAGCCAGTTTCAAATGAAATCATTGAAGAAATTATTGATTGTGCACGTTATGCTCCAAGTGACACAAACTCTCAAACTTGGGAATTTATTATTATTAAAAACACTGATAAAATTAAAAAGATTGAAGAAATGACATGGGATTCATTACACGAAGTCGCAGAAAAAGCAAAAGAAAAAGGATTAGAAAAAGAAGGGAAGTTGTTAGTTCGTTCTTTTGGTCCGTATGCAACAGCATTTCGTGAAGCACCAGTTTTAATTATTTGTTTAGCTACACCGTATGAGTCTAAATTCCGAACAAAAATCTTTGATCCAATTGGATTTGTTGAACCAGAAGTATGGACAGAAGAAGGAATTAAAAGTAGTTGCTTAGCATCACAAAATTTAATGTTAGCTGCTCATGCTTTAGGATTAGGTACTTGCCCAATGACAGGTCCAGTTTTACTAGCGCAAGATAAGCTAAGAGATTACTTAGAAATTCCAGAAGACCGTGAAATCAATATGGTTATTTCACTAGGTTATCCTTCTGAAGCAGCTAAAAAATTAGCTCGTAAGGAAGTATCAGATATTATTCGTTATGTTGAATAAATATTTAAGTTTGTAAAAGAGAAGATCCGTTCTTCTCTTTTTTTTGTTGTTTTTTCTTTATCCAATACTTAGAATTTAGTATTTTGGAATAATATTACAATTGAATTTATATTAACGCATATGTATAATAATTCGAGTGAAATATAAATTAAAGATTTGTTATTTGAAAGGTGTTAACAACATGGGTCAATCAAAAAAATTAGGTGTACTAGCCTTATCATTTCTAAGCATAAATTCAATCCTTGGATTACGAAATATTGCATTTGCATCAACAATCGGACCATCTGCAATGTTTTATTGGATCTTTGCAGCATTAATTTACTTTATTCCACTAGGATTAATAGTTGCAGAATTATCTACTACTTATCCAAATCAAGGCGGAATGGGTGTATGGGTTCGTAAAGCTTTTGGTGAAAAAGCTTCATTTTTATGTTCATGGTTTTTTTGGATCGCAAATTTTACGTACTATCCATCACTTTTATTAACAACAACTATTGCCATTGCATATGGTATCAATCAACCAGGCATCGCCAATAATCCGATGAAAACAGCCATTATATCTAGTATTATATTTTGGATTGTCACTTTATTAACTTTAAAAGGGACTAAGATGAGTGGGAGACTAGCTTCAATCGGAGCACCATTAGGTGTTTTAGTACCAGCAATATTAATTTTTGGTTTTGGAATTTATAGTATGCTCAGCGGGGAGACAAGTGCTACAAACTTTACAAGTGAAACAATTATGCCAAATAATTTATCATTTGGTACAATCATGTTTTTATCTACATTAATGTTTGGATTTTCTGGAGCGGAAATGTTAGGAACAATTGCAGGTAATGTAAAAAATCCTCAAAAAACATTTCCTAGAGCAATCTTTATTACATCAATTATTATTGCAACAGTTTATATACTAGCAACGATTGCTTTCCAATTTGTCATTACAATTTCTTCAGACCAAACAGCAACAGCATTGTATTTATTTGCTGATAAGATCACGAATCAATTTGGTCTTAATTTTTCACTATCACAGATTTTAGGTATTTGCTTCGTTTTAGCATTTGTTGGTTCACTTTCATTTTTAATATTAAATCCTAGTGTAATGATTGCGGAAAGTGCAAAGGAAGTATTATCTCAAAAACTATTGAGAAAAAATAAAGATGGGATGCCTGCTACTCTAGTGAAGGGACAGGCGATTGCAGTAACGCTTATCTTATTACTTTCTGCATTTGTACCAAGTGTTTCATCTGCATTAAATATGTTAATCTTAATGTCAACTCTAGCATTTTTTATTCCTTATGTATTCTTAATTAGTGCATATATCAAGCTTAGAATGACAGAAAAAAGTATTGAAAGACCATTTAAAATAAAAAATAACAAAGTTGCAATTACGGTTGCCTTAGTTGGAATGTTGTCGGTTGTAGGCACAATTTTATTAACATTAATTCCTGCACCTGGTACAACTTTATTGGAGTATTTACCAATCGTATTAGGTCCAGTCCTATTTGGTTGCATCGGATTTATTTTATATAGAAATGGAAATCTAGCCAAAAGTAAAAAATAAGTATGAGAAAAACACCCAAATTAGATCATAATTTGGGTGTTTTTTGATTGTTTTATAACAAAGAATCTAGTTCATCTACTAATGAACCAACATATGCAACGGCTTCTTTAATTGGCGCACTAGTTGTTAAATCTACTCCAGCCATTTTTAATAATTCTTCAGGTTTTTTTGATCCACCAGCTTTTAAGACTTCAATCCATGAATCGATAACAGGTTTACCTTCACTAGCAATTCTTCTTGAAATCGCAGTAGATGCAGTTAATCCAGCAGAATAAGTGTAAGGATATAATCCCATATAATAATGAGGCTGACGCATCCAAGTTAAACTTGCGCCTTCGTCAATAACGACTGCGTCACCCCAGAATTCTTTTAACACATTTCCTTTCACTTCACAGAAAGTATTAGCTGTTAAAGGAGTTCCTTTTTCTGCAAGCTCATAAACTCGTCTTTGGAATTCACCTTCTAACAGGTGTGTAACAAAATTATGATAGTAAGTACCTAATAATTGAAGGATAACCCAACGTTTCATTTGTGGATCATTTGTATTTTTAAGTAAATACTGTCCTAATAACATTTCATTAAATGTAGAAGGTGCCTCGATAAAATACATAGAAGGGCGTGTATTTACGACTCTTTGATATTTATTTGCATAATAAAAATGTCCCGCATGACCAAGTTCATGAGCAAGTACAAACGCATTACGCATATTATCTTGCCAGCTAATTAAAATGTAAGGGTGAACGCCATAAGGGCTTGAGCAAAATGCACCTGTAGATTTACCTACATTATCGGAATAATCAATCCAGCGCTCATCAAATGCTTTTTCCATGATTGATAAATATTCTGGACCCATTACTTCTAATGATTTCAAAATAGTTTCTTTTGCTTCTTCATATGTAGTATTTGGATTAAAATCTACATCTAATGGTGCTTTTAAATCATAAAAATGTAATGTATCAAGTCCAAGTTGTTTTTTCTTTAAATTTGCAAGTTTACGCATATGAGGGGCTAATTCATTGAAAATAACAGATAGTTGATTATGGTACATTTCCAAAGTTACTTTATGCGAATGTAATAACATATGAGTCACACTCTCATATTTGCGTAACTTACTTAAAGCAACTTGTTTTTTTACTTCTGTAGCATATACTGCAGCATATGTATTTTTGTATTGATTTAAAGTCTTTGTGAAAGATTGATAAGCATCTTTTCGTATTGAATGATTTGGAGAAAATTCATATAAATTTTCAAACATTGCAAAGGAGTTTTCCAATTCTTTACCATTTTCATCAACAAAAGAATCAAATGTTAAGTCAGCTGCTTTACTTGTTTGATAAATACGGTAGGGTGCAGAAGTAACTTCGCCAAGAGCAGCTAATGCTTCTTCAGTTTCAGGAAGTAATTGATGTGGTTTTGACTTTAGAATTTCCTCAACAGATAATTTGAACACTTCTAATTCTTTTTCTTCATTTAAATACGCTTCAAATAATACTTCATCTAATTGCAATAGTTCCGATTGAATAAATGTTAAAGCTGTATTTACTTTTGTACTTAATGCAGAATATTGAAGGCTATCTGATTGGTTTTGAGAATTTGTACCGTCTTCAGACTGACGAAGACTTACATATGTACCAGTTCTTACTAATTTAAGCATAATAGATTCATATGCTAAAAGGGCATTAACCATAGTGTTTGCTGATGAAATAACTGATCCTTTAAAAGTATTGATTTGATCTAAATCTTTTTCTATTTCTTCTAATGCATCAAGCCATTCTAATCGAGTTTGGAATAAATCTTCAAGCTTCCATGTCATTTCAGTAGGTACTTCTGAACGATTTAGGCGTTTTTCTAATGTTTTTTCCATCAAAATTCCTCCTCAAAAATGTATTCTTACGAGTCTATTATACTTTAATAAATGGACAACCTGTGTAAAATTATTCGATAAAATAGAAAATTTAAATAACTTTTTGTGCAACTTTTGTCATAATTTTGGTAAAATTAAATGTATCTATTTCAAAATTGTAACAATTTGTCATATTTTTAAAGTTTGTTAGAAAGGAGTTAGTTACCATTTGAAGAAGAAATTCAGAAATATACTGATCATGTTGTTTGCTGTAACGGTACTCACGGCATGCACAATTAAAAAGCCACCTAAAAGTTTACAAATTAGACCAAGTGGGGAATTTGATGAGAAAACATTTACTTTTCAAGTAACTTCTTCTCTTCCAAAAAATGCAAAATTAGATTTCATCGTTAAAGATCTAGATAGCAAAAAATTAGTTTATGAAACTACTTTAGTAACGGATGAAAAAGGGTCTGTTGATAAAAGGATAGCTTTTGTTGTTGGTAAGCAAAATTTAGAAGGTCAGATACTTTTTAAACCTGAAAAACAAACAAAAGAAATTCAATCGATTTATGGAGAATATGGTCAAAATATTAGAAACAATGCTTTTGGTTATCAAAAAGACAAAAAGAATCATGAAAACTATTTTTATATAAAGTTATATGGGACTTTTATTAAGTATGGATCTCTCTTAAAAGGAGGAGATGTTTTCTTTGATGAAAAACCCTTAAAATTAGAAGTAGGAGGGTAGATACACAACTTATATGAATAGATTGTGTAAGCGGATATGATACAAACTAGTAAATTAATCACAAAACATTTTTTTCAATTTGTGTTAACGATTGTCGGAATTGGATTCATTACTGCTTTATCTTTTAGTCTTTTTTTACCTAAAGGAGAACGGTTAACTGAATTATGGAATCAATTACAAATATTTTTCTGGAGCTTTTTTTATTTTAAAGATTTAGAAGTTCTTATGAATGTGCAAGAGTTAATCTATGTACCATTTTATACAGTTTTGAAGGAACCTTATGTTTATTCATTAACGATTTTATTCTGTGCATTCATTTGCTCAATCATCGCAGCTTTACTTCTTTCGTACATTACATACATTGCTCCTAAAATAGTAAAAAAAATAATTCATAGTTTGCTATTTTTCTTTCAATCAGCCCCAGATGTTGTAATGATTGCAGGTTTACAAATTTTCTTATTTTGGATTTTCAAAAAAACGGGTGTCATGATTATTGATCCTGTAGCGGGTCTTGAGAGTAAAGTTTATATACTCCCAATTTTTGTCGTTTCTATCATTCCAACAATCCAATTATTTCTAATGATTTACTTATCAATTAATGAAGAAGAAATAAAAGAATATGTAGAATATGGAAGAGCAAAAGGTTTATCTAAATCTTGGATATTAGTTAGACATATTTTAAGAAACGTTACAATTACCCTATTTACAAATACAAAATTAATTTTTTGGGTGATTATTTCTAATTTATTTATTGTAGAATTTTTATTAAACATGAAAGGGTATTTTTCATTCTTATTCAAAAATACTAACTCTCCAGAAATATTTTTCATGTCACTTGTTTTACTATTTATTCCTTTCTTTATATTAGACGTAATCTTTAAATATATCGTTAATCGATTGAGAGGAGTAAGTGAATCCGTATGAAAAATTTGAAACATTACTTACCAATTTTGATTGGTTGCTTTATCATTGTCGGATTAATTGCATTTAGTTTCATATATACATACTTTATAAAAGATACACTGAAACCACCGCCAACGTTTCTTTATAATGATGAAGGAAAAATGATTGGGACATATGGATATCCACCAAGCTTAACCTATCCATTTGGTGTTGATCGGTTTGGTAGAGATGTATTTTGGATGGTAGTAGATGGGGCAAAGTATACAATTGCAATAGCATTAGTTGTTGCCTTAGTTCGCGTTGTATTCGGTATATTATTTGGAATATTTTATGGATTTACAGGAAAGAAATTTGAAACAATTGTGAATCCTTTCATCAATGCATTTCGTTTTGTACCTGCAGTTATCATCGTACTTCCAATTTTTCAAATGCTTCAAATTGGAATTGGTGAAAATCAGATGAAAACAATCACCCTTCAATTAATATTGTTATCTTTTATTGCCATACCGATTTTAACTAGTACGATAGGAGACGAGGTAAAAGAATTTTTGAAAAGTGATTTTATCTTAAGTTCAAAAGTTATTGGTGCAGGTAATATGTGGCTGAGAAGAAAACATGTATTCCCGTTTCTACGTACAAGAATTTTGTTACTTTTCGTTCAACAAACGATTCAGGTACTATTCTTATTAACTCAACTCGGTGTTTTTAGATTGTTTATCGGAGGAGCCGTAACATTATTCATAGACGATGGCGATGGAAGAGATATGTCAAAGGCAAATGAATGGGCAGCAATGATTGGTAGTAATTTCTTTGAACTATCAATTGATCCTTGGGTAATTGTTGGTCCGAGTGTCGCTTTTATCATAACAATATTTGCCTTTAATTTAATCAAATTAGGCATTGAAAGAATCATTAACAACCAATCGGTCCCTGCTAAACAATTAAAACAGAATTCTGATAAGGATTTTGGTTCATTAAATGATTTCGATTTTGTGAATAAAGTTGATGGGAAAACAGATTTATTGAAGGAAAAGCAAGATTCTTATGTATTATCAAAGTAAAAAACAGCGATTTTTCGCTGTTTTTTTATGTTATCGGTTCAAAAGTTCAAAACTTACAGATATATCCTAATGTCTTTATAAACTGCTTTTTCCACTATTTGTTTATTCGATTAATTTTTATTGAACTAAGTTCGATAGGGATATATATCTTATTTTTAAGTACAATATTCCCCATTGAGTCATGTAGATTTTCAATCAGTAGTACGAATAAATGATTATTTGAATGTAATTCATGGTTTGAAGAAGGAAGCACTGATTCTGTATATTTTATTTCAATCGTTGATGAATGAATTAGCTTATAAATATCTTCTTCAAGCATTTTAAGGACACTTTGCTGGTCGTTTAGGTTCATTTGATATAGTGAAGCGGTCTCACTTGGAAACATTGTATAAGCATGTGCGACTACTTTATTTTTAGACTTGTACCATCTATTAAACCTAATCATGACTGATGATTCTTTATTAAAAATCTTTTTAACGTAATCAAAATCATCTGAAAAACTTACTTCTAAGTAAGCATCTATATCATCAATTGGTTCTGTACAGCATTGAAAAACAGAATTATCTATTTTTTCTAAGCCAACACTTCTTATGTTCACATTTTGTTTTATAAAATTCCCTTGTCCATGGATTGTTTCAATATAACCGTCCTCTTTTAGTAAACCCAATCCTTGTCTTAAGGTCATTCTACTAACATTCATCATCTTAGAAAGCTCTGGTTCTGAAGGGAGTTTACTTCCAATCGGATAGACTCCCTCATTAATTAGTTTAAATAATTTTTCATAAATCTCTACGTATAGAGGTAATTTTTTTTTATTTTCTACGGACATATCAACACTCCTTATAAGTATTATATCGAGTTATGAATTATTCGCAAACTTGTCTGTTAAGTGGAAATGGCCAATACGATCAAATTTTCTTAAATCAAGTACTTAAAATTTCATAAGTTAAAAATATTGTGTGAGTTTAAGTTTTTATTGCTTTATTTATTATCTTTAAATATAATTTAGTTGAACGAAAGTAGACAACTAAGTATACAACTGTATTTCGTGGTATTAATGAAGTGTTTTGAACCTTTTGTGCTTGTTCAATTTTGTAAACGAATACATATGCACAAATGCATTATTTTTTACAAATAAATTACCATGTGAATTGAGAGAATATTAGTTGTCTAGGTTTTGTTGGTTAAGTAAATTAAAAGAATAGAAATGGAGAGAGTATAATATGACAACGCCACATAATACTGCCATAGCAGGAGAAATCGCAAAAACAGTCTTAATGCCAGGAGATCCACTACGTGCGAAATATATTGCGGAAACATATCTAGAAAATCCAGTACAATTTAATACTGTTCGTAATATGTTTGGTTATACAGGAACTTATAAAGGAATACAAATATCTGTTATGGGATCTGGTATGGGAATGCCAAGTATAGGAATTTATTCATACGAACTATATAAATTTTATGATGTAGAAAATATTATTCGTGTTGGTAGTGCAGGAGCTTATACAGATGAACTTAATATTCATGATATTGTGCTTGTAGACAGTGCTTGGAGTCAATCAACTTTCGCTAAGACTCAAGCAGGAGTAGAAGGTGACATTCAGTACCCTAACGAAACATTAACAAACAAAATTGAAGATACTGCAAGGCAGATCAATACGCCAATTATTAAAGGAAGAATACATTCTAGTGATGTCTTTTATTATGAAAGTTCAGTTCCAAATTTTGTAGATTTTTATAATGACCATAAGTGTATTTGTACAGAAATGGAAAGTTATGCATTATTTCACAATGCGAAAGTATTAGGAAAGAAAGCAGCTTCTTTACTTACTATCTCAGATTCGTTAGTTACACATGAAGAGATTAGTGCTGAAGCAAGACAAACTTCTTTTGATAAAATGATGAAACTTGCATTAGAAGCTTGTTTGTAAATCGTGATAAGGGAAAACTTAGAAATTTAAATAAATTGTTTACAATATAGATAATGGTTCTTAAAATCTAATATTAGAACATGCTCACGATTACGAGTTCTAAAATGTGCCTATTTGATACCATCATGAGTTAGTTGTACAAAAAGTGCTGCCATTGGCAGCACTTTTTTATTATCGATTTTCTACTAAAAACTAAAAAAATTAATCTAACAGTTAAGTAAGTTAAAAATTGCAGAAGTAAAAATATAGGATGTTTTATGATACTTTTCAAATACATAACAACATACCATTATATCAAAGGAATAAATTTTAAAAGAATTATTATGAAGTTTTGATATAAAGGGAGCTAAGCTAATGGGGAAGAAAGTGTTATTCTTCGGAGATGTTGGGATTGATGATGCGATTGCTTTGGTTTATGCACGATTAACAGAGGATATTGATATAATTGGAATTGTGACGGAATATGGAAATGTATCTAAAAAAGAAACGACTAGGAATGTTCGTTTTTTACTTAAAAGGTCTGGAAAAGAAGATATTAAAGTCTTTGGAGGTGCTGAGAATCCAATGACGGGAGATGTCCCAACCTTTTACCCAGAAATACATGGTACATTCGGTTTAGGTCCAATCGATCCAGGTTTAAAATTTGAGAGCTTAGAAAACTTTTGTGAAGTTATCGATTTGATTGAGAAGTATAAGAATGAATTAATTATCGTGACTACTGGTAGATTAACCTCACTAGCCACCCTGTTTATCTTATACGAAGATCTGATGAAAAGTGTAAATTCTTACTATATCATGGGAGGGGCCTTTCTATATCCAGGAAATGTTACACCAATTGCAGAAGCGAATTTTTATGGAGACCCGATAGCAGCTAATATCGTTATGAAGTATGTAAAAGGTGCATATATTTTTCCTTTAAATGTAACGCAAAATGCCATTGTTACGCCTTCAATGGTCAATTATATTCACTCTAAAGGGAAAACTGATCTTATAAAACCACTATTAGATTTCTATTATTTCAACTTTTATCAAAAGAAAGTACCTGGCATTCAGGGTAGTCCTGTTCATGATGCGGTAACTCTTATGGCAGTCATTCGTAGCGATTTATTTACATTCTATCAATCTGCTGTTGTAATTGATACAACCGATGTGGCTAGAGGTCAAAGTATTGCAGATTTTCGAGTAACTGATACTCCTGAGAAATATGATGGGAGACCACAACAACATATTGCAGTAGGCATAGATTATGAAGGGTTTTATAAGGATTTTATGTCAATTATGACTGGAGAAAAATTTTAGTAAACCCAAAAATCTTAAAACTATAAAATGGAATTTGATTTTTATAAAACTATGTATGAGTTTTTATATTTGAAGGGTAATCATTTGATTATCCTCTTTTTAATAAAAAGGACAAATTGGCTGTATAAAAGAATAATAAAAGAAGGTGCATGAATGGATTCAAATTTCACGAGAGGGGAGTTTCATGAAAGTACACGATTGTCCTAATTGTCATACTTATAGTAGAGAATGTATTATTGTCATCCGTAATGCTTCGGACTTTTCGGAAGAAATATTACAGTGCAGTATTTGTTCATGGAGCGGTAAGTGGTCGGAAATGACTGTTCGTGAGGTTAATAAGCCGACGATACCAGGCGGGATAGCGGTCCCTGGCGTTAAACCAATTACTGATTATTATGTACTTCATTCAGATCAAGTTAGAATTACTTATTCAGGAGGATGTTGCCCTCATTGTGGTGGAAGTGATCCGTTATGCTGGTGTATGTTGTAATAAATAAAATGCATTTAACTCTAAGTTCCCAATTAGACAAGCTTGAGAGAAAATTGTTCATTTATATTAGTTTAACGTATAGACAATACATATCTTCTTTTTAACCAAAGCATTTGAGAAAGAAATTAAAAAAAAGAAATTGAGCGTATGTAAAACAATAAGACAAGTTGAAAAGAAAAATAAGCTAAGCTGTTTGTGTAAGGGGGATTTGATGAGTCGTTTAAATAAGTTCTTAGCGCTTTTTATCTTATTGCCATTTCTCTTAATTGGTTGTCGATCTAACCTAATAGGTGGTCAATCAGTCATTGAATGGGTAGACTTTGTGAAATGGGATGGAATAGTATACGAGGGAATCAGAACAGGCATTTTAGCCGATGAGCAGTTCATTGATAAAAAATTAGGAAAAGTAAAGTTTAAAGTTGCAGACAATGTCACGAATTCGGGATACAAGATCAAGAATGGAGATGCTGCATTTCATGAGAAAGGAACAAAAATTTATACGATTAAAGGAAACTCTGATTTAATCGCCGTAAAAGATAAGAGTACAATAAACGGGTATAGAGTTTATTATTCAAAAGATAAAACAAACAATCGATGGGAATTTCAGAATGTACCAATAGAAAAAGTGAGTGCGATAGAAATTTATCAAGGCAATGCAGCCAAAGGGAATATGATAACTGAGATAAAAGACAAAGAGCAATTGAATGTCTTCTTAAAAATTTTGAATAACAGCAAAGAAAATTCGAATTTCCAACCTGATACAACAAAAGGTAACCCAACCAATTTTGATATTATTTTATATACAGGTGAACCAGTAGCATATCAATTTAATATCCAATTTGACGGGAAAACTTATTTTGGGCTTCCATGGGATACATCTATATTGTCAAACGAGGTCGAAGCATTTATACCAAATTAAAGTATGTATGTGATAGTTTAAAATCAAGAAGGCTGCTTTAGCAGTCTTTTTTTTGCAAATAGGCAGGAAAGTAAATGATAGGGTGATTGTTATTCTAAGGTCCCAATTTACGTTCTGGCAGATTAGTGGAATAAGAATGAATTGTGGGAGAAAACTATAGTATTATCACATAAATTTTTAATGTGTATCGAACAAATTTTGACGATAAGGAAAGGATGATACATCAATGGATATGGACATTCCAAAAGATGATGATATTGAAATGAAAGAAACAGTAGAGCTAAGTGGAAGTATTGATAAAATTACAGAGCATAAAGTTTGGGGCGCACAAGGTTTCATTGATATTCCAGACCAAGGCAAGACGTACAGGAAAAGATATTTAGGAAACCGATATCAATAAGTCTAGAAACTTTTGAGCATGAAGGTTTCAAAGTCAAATAAGGATAAGTATTCGCGTTTGTAAATTTAGGGGTAATCAGATTATCCTCATTTTTATTAAAAAGCATGCCAACATCTATTCAAAAATTTGCAGATTTTCTTCCACAATGATGTACATTAGAAACATTAACTCAATTGTACAAGTACTGTAGACAAACCTCATTTTAAATTCCTTTTGAAATGGGGTTTCTTTGTATTTTCTTATTAATCTAGGAAGGACAAGGTCGAGGTTTGGTCTATTTGTTGAGCAAACCTCTAGTTTTACAAGTACCAGGAATTTTATCCTTAATAATAGAATTTAATAAATTATAAACGTCAATGAAATGGAGTAGGACTCTAATTAGAGATAGAAAAGGTTTAATGGAAAGTTGATTCTTGGGGATTTTAACTATTCACCAGTTGAAAAAGAAACTATTTAATCTAACGCATGTTTTTGTTTAACAACTTAACGAATTCTGAAATTTATGAGGTGAAACTGAATGCGAATTGAACATGTAGCAATTTGGGTTAATGATTTGGATCGTATGAAGGCGTTTTATGAAACGTATTTTAATTGTAAGTCAAACCTTAAATATCACAATATTGAAAAGAAGTTTGAATCTTACTTTCTAACTTTTCATACAGGAGCAAGATTAGAAATTATGCGTAAGGTAGGTATTGATCAACAAAATAAGAGTAATCAATTGGGTTGGGCTCATATAGCTATCTCTTTAGGGAGTGAGGACTCTGTTAATCAAATGACAGCAAGGTTAAAAAATGATGGTTACTCTATTGTAAATGGTCCACGTGTGACTGGAGATGGTTATTTTGAGAGTGTAATAGAAGACCCGGAAGGAAATTTAATAGAATTAACTATTTAATACAATTCATCAATGAATCTAGAATTTAAAACTTTCAGTGTTCACAAAAATGACAAAAAATCATAAAGTAAACTTGTTTTGTAAAATTGAAAAAAGGAAAATTATAGAAATTAATCGAATCTATTACAGTATTAACTAATCGAGGTGATCATTATAATGAGTGATAATGAAAAATATGTAGACTGGTTAGATGAAATTGTGAAGCGTCATGAAAAAGAAGGTGGATTTGACAATTTACCTGGAACTGGAAAACCTTTACCAAAAGAACATTTAAAGGATGACTTATTAACAACTGTCATTAAAAGATCAGGATATAAGCCAGATTGGTTATCTAAGCAGAAAAAAATATTTGAAAAGCTTGAACATATTGTATCGCAGATTAACACAAAAGAACATTCTTCAATCATTTCAAAATTAATTAATGAAGTGAATTATGAAATAAAACAATATAATTTGGCCTGTCCTTTTGCAATGCAAAAAAATTATGTAACGAGAGAAAATATTGAGCAACAACTTTTGTTTTGGAAATAAGCGTATAGATTATAAACAAAAAAGGAGATTGAAATGAACGATCAATTGTTTCAATTAAATAGTTTAATTAAATGGTATGAATCATTGCCATTAAGTGATCAAGAGCTAATGAACAAACCAATTGCTGAAGGGAAATTTTCAGTGAAAGAAATTATTGCTCATCTTTATAGATGGGATGAATTTTTATTGAACGTGGGAATTCCTTCTATTTTAGAAAGTGGTACAATAAATTTCCCAAATTTTCATGACTATAACCATGAATCTGCAATACTAGTATTAGATAAAGGAATTCAAGAAGTCATCACTCAAGCAATAATATCTAGAAAAAATCTTGTTAAATGTTTTAATGAACATCAGGAATTTGCCCTTAAACAAATCTCCATGAATGGAAAAACACATATTCCAAATACGGATCAGCATTATACGTTTTACTATTTAATTGAAGATTTTAGTGAGCATGATCAACATCATAAAAAGCAAATCGAGGATTTTCTACATATTCAAAGTTCGAATCCTTAATTGATAACGCAATATAAATGAGTGAAGTTCATGTGAACGAAAATGAAGTAAGTTAATCAGAAAATGATTGATATGGGTAGTCAATTGTAATAGGCACTTTGCCCGAGTTAAATAAATATAAATATAGCAATAGGTGAGTTTATTGAAGAAGGAAAAAGTGATTTTTGTATTAATCTTTTTTATTTTGTTCCTTAAGAATGTTCCGAGTACACTTGCGAGTGCAACTATCGTTTTACGTGAAGAAAATGCAGGTGGATATCAATATCAAATTACACAAGAACAAAGTGAATATAAATGGAAAATTGGTCATAAAGATAATGTGTTTTTTATCATAGAGACTAAAGAAAATGCTGATTATTTAGATCGTTTTAGAAAAACGGTTAATGATCTTAGTTTACTAAAATTAGAATTTATTCTTAGTATTTTATATTTAGTCTTAATTATTATTACTATTTTCTTGGTAAAAAGGAAGGGAAACATCATTCCTAATGAGCCAAAGATATTTTTTATTTGTTTGATTGCAGTCACACTTTTATATTCTGTGAATAAATTTATTGATTTATATGACTCATTTAATGATGCAAATTACTATTTTCATAGTCTATTAAATGTATAGTATTAAATACCATTTAAAATTACATAGTATAAAGAATCAAAAAAGCTCAGGGTATATAAATAACTCTGAGCTTTCATTATGTCTAAATATTATTTTAGTTCTATTTGCTCTTTTTACCCTTTCAATCCTTTAACATCTCTACATCTATTTTCAAAAAAATAACTTAAACGACTTAAAAAACTTAAGTTATTTAAGTTTTATCATAGAAAAATTGTGATATATCCTATATAATAGAATTCAAGCTTATGATCAGGTAATGAGATTTTTAAAGGGGCTATTGTCTATGTATCAAGAACAAAGGTTATCATTGATTAAAAAGTATTTGTCATCTCATAAAAGTATTTCATTAGAAGAGATATGTGAAATGCTTAGTGTGTCAAAAGATACAGCAAGAAGAGATCTTGTCAAACTTGAGGACCGTGGAGAAATAATCAGAATCAAGGGTGGAGCGACACTTCCATCAGCTAATAAGAATTTAATTCATTACAAAGAACGAACAGTGACTGCTAGTAAAGAACGTATTGCACAGAGTGCTTCTTTCTTAATAAACGATCATTATGATTTGTTGATTGATGCATCTTCAACTGGTGCTCTTATGGCAAAATTCATGGAAAACAAACGTGTTAATGTGATCACAAATTCAATCGATATTGTTGATTTATTTGGGGAATATACCGAAATTCCAACTTTCTTACTTCCTGGAAAGTTTAATAGAAAAAATAGAAATCTAACTGGACCTAGAACGATTGAAACACTAAATGACTTTATGGTTGATCAACTATTTATAGGTGCTTGTGGTATTAGCTCTGAAGGCGCAACATCACCTGATGAAGAAGAAGCTTTCTTAAAGAAAAAAATGATGAGCCGTGCACGACAAGTTATTTTGCTAGCTGATCGGTCAAAGTTTGAAAAAACATTTCTACACAAGGTTTGTGATCTTACTGATTTTGATGTAATTGTTACAGATACGCAGCCAGATGAAGCTGTGATGAAAAAGATAATAGAAAATAATGTACATTTAATTATTACGGAAGAAGAAGGAGAGAGTGAATAAGATGAAAAAGATTAATGTTGGTTTAGTTGGATATGGTCTTTCAGGTGCTACTTTTCATGCACCATTATTAAGTGTTTTAGAGGAATTCGAGGTTAAAAAAGTTGTAAGTTCCAATAAGGAAAAAGTACTGCAAGATCTGAGCGGTGTTGAAGTAGTGAAAAGTTTAGAAGCGGTTCTTGAAGATTCAGCGATTGATTTAGTTGTTATTACAACACCTAGCGGGTTGCATTATGAAATGGCAAAACGAAGCTTAATGGCCGGTAAGCATGTTATTTTGGAGAAGCCTATGGTGGTAGAAACGTGGGAGGCAGAGGATTTAATCAAAATAGCAGATGAAAAGAATCTACTTTTAAGTGTTTATCATAATAGACGATGGGATAATGATTATTTAACTGTTAAGAAACTAGTGAGTGATGGGGCGCTTGGAGAGATTAATACATATCAGGTACATTTTGATCGCTTCAGACCAGAGGTAAGAGATAGATGGAGAGAAAAGCAAGGGCCAGGATCTGGTACATTGTATGATTTAGGTTCACATTTAATTGATCAAGCACTACAACTCTTTGGGATGCCAAAATTTATTGTAGCGGATGTTTTTGCTCAAAGAGAAAATGGCGAAACGGATGATTATTTCCATCTTACATTAGGGTACGAGAAGCTACGAGTCATTTTACATTCTGGTTCAATCGTTCCGAGTAATGGTCCACGTTTTCAGGTATATGGAAGTAAAGGAAGCTTTATAAAGTACGGAATAGATGGACAGGAAGATGCACTAAAAACTGGTAAAAAACCATTGGATGATTCATGGGGGGCTGATGAACCTCAATTTTACGGTATGCTCAATACGATCGATGGAGAAACAGTTAAATCGGAAACAATTGAAACAAAACATGGTTCTTATTTAACGTATTATCAAAAAATAGCTGAAAGCATTAATGAAGGAAAAAGTGTACCAGTTACTGGAGAAGAAGGTTTATTAGTAATAAAAATCATTAAAGCAGCACAAAAAAGCAGTTTAGAAAAGAAAGCAATCTATTTAGATTAAATTGTTTTTCAAGGAGCGTTTACTGTGGAAAATACCAATATTCAAGAGAAGCTTGACATCATCAAAAGACAGGAAGAAAAACTTGTATTTAAGTGTTTTTCTAATGAAGATGCACTAGAAATCGGCTTATCGATCATTGAATCAACTAAAAAAATCAATAAAGCTGTTTCTATTCATATCGTGAAGAATGGGCAAACTATTTTCCATCACGCAATGGATGGCACAACGCCAGACCAAGATGAATGGATTAAGAAAAAATCAAATGTAGTGCTTCGTCATCATCACAGTTCATATTATATGCGATTATATAACGAGATGAAAAACAGATCATATTTTGAATTTTATTCAGTTAGTCCATTTGACTATGCAATTCATGGAGGAGCATTTCCAATTGCTGTAATAGGAACAGGTGTCATTGGCGTAATTACAGTTTCTGGTTTGTCTCAGGAAGAAGATCATGGATTGATTGTTGAGGCATTTACTAAATTTCTGACTAAAACTTCACAACTTTAAATCAATATTTCAAACAAAAGAGTTGCTACAGGCAACTCTTTTTTTGCAAAAAAAATAGAGGTTTCTCCTCTAATATGTGCTCAATTTATAACCCGCCAAGTGCTTTTATCGTTGCAGCTCCAACGATTCCATCAACTTTTAACTTATGGTCTTTTTGAAATCTGCGTACAGCTTGATCTGTTTGATAACCAAAAATTCCATCAATTCCTTTTGTACTGTACCCAAGAGCTGTAAGTTTTTTCTGGAGCGATTTCACACTAGTACCACGACTGCCTATTTTTAATATTCCCACATTTGTAGTAGGGATAGGTGGATTTGTGCCAGTAACCTTATATCCATTTGCTATTGCAATTGTGTTAAAAGCTTTTGTAGATGTTGTTATGACTACGGGCGTATTTACTTTGATTCTAGCAAATAACCATTCTACTTCATTATCATACATTCGGATACAACCAGAGCTAACATATTTTCCAATTGAACTAGGGTTATTGTTTCCATGAATGGCATAGGTTGTGCCCCATGTACCTCGAGCATTTAAACCAAGCCATCGGTTTCCAAGTGGATTTCGAGGGTCACCTCCGGGAATACCCTCTTTATAGTATGGCCTATTTACAATTTTATTTACAATTTTAAACTTACCTTCAGGAGTGTAAGAAGGTTTCCTACCCGTAGCTACTTTAAACACTTTAATAAATTTCCCGCTTTCATAATAAGCTAGCTGATTTGTTGATTTATTAATGATCACAAATTGACTGCCAGCCGCTTCACTTGGCTTTATTCCTATAGTTACAAATATTAGACAAGTTAACATTAACAACGCAAATATTTTTCTGATCAATCGCGTTCCTCCCCATAGAATCATAATGATAATCATCAATTAATCCTATGTGTATAGAAGTTGTCTTTGTTACATCTATTTTACAATTGTTAAATATTGTTAACTCCATTCACAGATCATTAGATTCTTAACTAAATAAAAAATGAATGAAAACCAGTATTTATCACTGATTGAAAGGGAAATCCAATTCTTTTGTAGAATATTGCATCAATACATTTTTTTGAAAGGTTTTGATAAGTTTGAAGTCGTTACTATTAACAGGTTTTGAACCTTTTTTAAACTTTCCGATTAACCCAACGGAAAATATTGTGAAAGAATTAGATGGACAATATATAGGTGAATATAAAATTATCGGTAAAATTTTACCTGTTGATTTTCAATCCGCTGGAGATCTTCTCATTCAGTATTTTCATGAAATCAATCCAAATGCAGTTATTTCTTTAGGATTAGCTGGAGGTCGCTATAAAATTACTCCGGAACGTATTGCGATTAATTGCAATGATGGTGCAGCAGATAATCAAGGAAATAAATTTATTGGTAATAAAATCGATGAAGAAGGGCCAGATGGCTTATTTTCAACTTTACCCGTACAAGCAATTGTGGATCATTTAAATGACAATCACTTCCCTGCAGAAGTTTCGAATTCAGCAGGAACTTATTTATGTAATAACATAATGTACCAAATACTTAATGAGTTAAAGAAAAAAGAAAAATCAATTCCAAGTGGGTTTATTCATATTCCAGCTTCTCATGAATTAGCGGTTATACAAAAAAACTTACCAGGTTGGTCACAAACAGATTTAACAAATGCAATTAAGCTAGCCATAAACGTAATTAGTACAAATGAAGAAAATTAATGTATC
Source organism: Gottfriedia sp. ABJ_BB2_2 (assembly GCF_055484705.1). Classification (NCBI taxonomy): domain Bacteria; kingdom Bacillati; phylum Bacillota; class Bacilli; order Caryophanales; family Bacillaceae; genus Gottfriedia; species Gottfriedia sp. ABJ_BB2_2. The sequence goes on along the minus strand of NZ_JBVFKR010000001.1, from coordinate 383,093 downwards.
AATTCATCCAATTGGATGTTCCGGTATTGTTTGTTATTTAGGAGATTCGATTTCAGATGAAACGAATGATTTAGTACATATTATTTCAAACCACTTAAAACATAAATTGAAGCATAAATTTACTGGAGTTGTTCCTTCCTATCATTCAGTTACCTTATATTATGACTCGTATTCATATTCATTTTTCGAATTAAAGAAAGAAGTTGAAGAGCAAATTTTTAATTTGCAAACTTTACATATGAAACATAAGAAAATGATATATGAAATTCCTGTATGCTACGGAAAGCATTATGGTCCTGATATTGAGAATGTCGTGAAGCATAATCAGATTTCACTTAATGAAGTGATTCAGATGCATCAGGAAAACTTATACCGTATTTATATGATTGGTTTTTTGCCAGGTTTTCCATATCTCGGAGGTCTAAACTCAAAATTAGCTACACCTAGATTGATAAAGCCTAAACTTGTTCGACAAGGGGCTATTGGGATTGCTGGGGAACAAACTGGGATCTATCCGTTTGAATCGCCTGGTGGATGGAATATTATCGGCCAAACACCGATTACGATCTTTTCAAATCATTTTGATGATAAAGTATTGTTTCAACCAGGTAGCTTCTTGCGTTTTAAAGCTATTAATGAGTTTGAATATGCAGAAATAGAAAAATCAATGAAAGAAGGTTCATTTTCACTGAAGAAGGAAGTGCAGGAAGAATATGAAAATTGATTTGAATAGTGATATTGGTGAAAGTTTTGGTAGGTATCAAATAGATGACGAAAGTATGATGCCTCATATTTCTTCAGCAAATATTGCATGTGGCTTTCACGCTGGAGACCCGTTTACAATGTATGAAACGGTTAAGCTTGCAAAAAAATTTAATATATCGGTTGGGGCCCATCCAGGTTTTCCAGATTTACTTGGTTTTGGTCGCAGAGAGATGACTTTTACAGAAGATGAGGTATATAAACTAGTACTTTATCAAATAGGTGCTCTATCTTCAGTTTGTAAAGCTCATAAAATAGAATTACACCATATAAAGCCTCACGGTGCATTATACAATATGGCAGCAAAAAATATTAAACTAGCACTGGCAATCATAAAAGCAATTAAATCTTTTGATTCATCTTTAATTTTATATGGACTTTCAAAAAGTAAACTAATCGAAGCAGCAATCGAAATGAATATCCCGTATGCTTCTGAAGTATTTGCCGATCGTACATATGAGGAGGATGGTTCACTCGTCGATCGATGCCTGCCTTATTCTGTACATAAGAGTACGAAAGTAGCAGTAGAACAAGCACTTCAAATCGTAACAACCAATACAGTTACAACAATTTCAGGGAAAATTATCACGTTAGATGCTGATACAATCTGCTTACATAGTGATTCAGCGATAGGGACGGAGCTTGCAGCTGAATTACGTAAAATCTTTCATCAACATCAAATAGCCGTCAAAACAGTTGGAGAGTAAATGACATTGATTTCACTATTTGAAGTTTTAAATGTCGGAGTACTACTTACAATCCAAGATATGGGCAGAATGAATTTTAGACAATTAGGCATTCCTGTTTCTGGAGCGATGGATCAATTAGCTTATCAAATTGGCAATATATTGCTAGGAAACAAACGTGATGTAGCTAGTATTGAAGTTGCGATGGGAGGTACGATTTTAAAAGTTTGTCACGATGTAGATATTGTTATTACAGGAGCGGATCTAGCACCTACAATTAATGGCCAAACAATTCCAATGTATAAAGTTATTAGATTGAAACAAAATGATATGTTAACTTTTCACGGTGCAAAAAGTGGTGTTTATAGTTACATTGCAGTACCAAACGGGATTTGTAGTAAAGTAGATTTTGAGAGCCAATCTTCTTATGCTCTTGCCAAATTAGGTTTGGTTATTCATAAAGGAATGATGATTCATGGTTACAGCACTGAAAAGCGTGAATTAATAAGCCTGAGTAATAAGTGGCACCCAAACTATTCGAATAAAAAAGTAGTTCACTATATTAAGAGTGGGCATTTTAATTTGCTACCCACTGATTTAATTAATCGATTGTCCACAAATTTACTAATAGGAACAAGTAATAGGATGGGCATGTATGTAAGTACGAATGAAAAAATTAACCAAGAGTTTAATGCTAATATACTTTCAGAGGGTACGACATTTGGTACAATTCAAATATTACCAAGTGGGCAACCTATCATTCTCCTGGCAGATTGTCAAACGACTGGTGGATATGTGACATTAGGTACGATTATTCACTCTGATTTATCAAAGCTTTCTCAAGCAAAGCAAGGAGACTACATAAAATTAGTCGCAATAGATATAGAGAATGCGAGAAAACGAAATATAGAGTTGGAAAATTCTTAAAACATTTACATTTAGAAATCCAACAGATAAAAAAGGGGCGATATTAATGAAAGAAGTTTTATCAAGCTTATTTCAAGCTGCTGAAATTGGAGACCATGAATTATTAGATGAACTATTAAATGAGCAACCAGTTTTAGTAAATAAAGAGAATGAAAATGGCTTAACTTTATTAGGCATTGCAGCTCATTATGGACAAATTGAAGTTGTTAAAACTTTAGTATCACATGGTGCAGAAATCAATGCAGTTTCACATTCGAACATTTCATTCATCCCTCAAAATACTGCACTTCACGCATCAATTGCAGGGGCTAAGTCAATAGAAACGATTGAGTATTTACTTGTTAACGGAGCAGATTGTAATATCAAAGATAGTGAAGGACATACGCCATTACATATCGCTGCGTTCGAGGGGAATATTTCAATTGCAAAACTATTAATAGAAAATGGCGCAAAAATTTACAAAAGCCATAATGGAAAAACACCAATCCATATTGCAGAAGAACGTAGCCACACTGAATTTAGTCAATATATTTCATAATTGATTAATTAAAAAAATGGTTCTTAAGACTTTTGGGTTTTCCCATTATTATTTAATAAATAAACATTTGTTGTGTTGTGAGAGCTGTATTGTCACAACACTTTTTGTTATGATGATAGAAAAGTTATGAAAAAGAGGAATTGTTTTGAGAATCAATGTGTTTATTAGTGCATCAGGTTATTGTTCAAGACGCGCAGCAGAAAGACTAGTTGCTGCTGGTGAGGTTAGAATAAATGGCATTATAGCCGAAAAAAATAGCGTGGTGGCCAGTCAAGATATCGTGGAAATAAATGGTGAAGTTATCCAATTATCAAACGAAAAGGATTATATCATATTAAACAAACCAGTTGGGATCACTTGTACAGGATTACAAACTGTAGAGGGGAATATTATCGATTTTGTTGATTATCCGAAAAGATTATTTCCTGTTGGCAGGCTAGATAAAGATTCAGAGGGGTTAATTATACTAACAAACGATGGACCAATTGCACATAAAATCCTACATAGTGAAAATGGACATGAAAAGGAATATATCGTGACGGTTAATAAGCCATTTGATGATGAATTTATAACTAGTATGTCTAACGGTGTACCAATAGGTGATATAACAACAAAAAAGTGTGTAGTGACGAGAGTAGATGAACAAACTTTTCGTATTGTTTTAACACAAGGTTTAAACCGTCAAATCCGAAAGATGGCAAAGCATTTCGGCTTTAAAGTGGTAAAATTGAAGAGGATTCGTATAATGAACATTCAATTAGAGGATTTAGAAGTTGGAAAATGGAGATCTTTATCAGATTTAGAATTAAAAATGCTAATAGATCAATTGAAAGAGGAAGAATAAATGAAAATCTTAATTGACGCAGATGGATGTCCTGTTGTAAACGAAACGATTCAGATCGCCAAAGAGTTCGGTGTGTCTGTACTTTTACTATGCGATACAGCCCATATTATGCAAAGAGAAGGAGCAGAAACAATTATTATTTCACAAGGCGCAGATGCAGTGGATTTTGCATTAGTGAATAGAGTGTCAAAAGGTGATGTAGTCATTACACAGGATTATGGACTTGCTGCCATGGTTTTATCTAAGCAAGCATATGTATTAAATCAAAATGGTCATCAATATACGAACGAAAACATAGATTCTCTCCTTCATTCTCGCTATGTTTCTAAGAAAATTCGTAATGCAGGTGGAAGAGTTAAAGGACCTAAAAAACGTCAAAAAGAAGATAATACAAATTTTGAAATTGGGTTAAGAAAAATGTTAACAACTATTACAATGTAGTACAATAAGTGAAGTAAAATAATCTAAAAAGAGGAGGAGCGCATGTTAACTTTAGCAAGGAAGAACTTAAAGGAATATTTTGGATATGATCATTTTAGAAAAGGACAAGAACAAATTATCGAAAGAGTTTTGTCAGGTCAACACACCGCTGGCATCATGCCAACGGGTGGAGGTAAATCAATTTGTTACCAAATTCCAGCGACAATACTCCAAGGAGTTACCCTCGTCATTTCTCCACTAATCTCTTTAATGAAAGACCAAGTTGATTCCCTACATCAAGTAGGAATTCCATCCACATTTATCAATAGTTCACTTTCATATCATGAGGTAGATGAAAGATTGATGGATTTAAGCATTGGCGAATATAAGATTCTTTATATTGCACCAGAACGTCTTGAATCTGAAATTTTTATAAATCAGTTAAGGCAATTACCTATTAAACTAGTGGCAGTAGATGAGGCGCATTGTATTTCATCATGGGGGCACGATTTTAGACCAAGTTATTTACGAATTAAAGATTTAATTTCTGAATTACCATCTAATCCTACAATACTAGCACTAACTGCAACGGCTACTCCGCATGTAAAATCTGATATTTGTACTCAATTAGGTATAGACGAAGAAAGTGCAATTATAACAGGGTTTGGAAGAGAAAATCTGTCTTTTAAAGTCATTAGAGGACAAAATAGACTTGATTTTATTACTAATTATGTGAAAAAGAATAAAAATGAAGCTGGAATTATTTATGCTGCAACAAGAAAAGAAGTAGATAAAGTAACAGAACAATTGAAAAAACAAGGTGTTTCTGTAGGAAGATATCATGCAGGTTTAAGCGATGTTGAAAGATCAAGACAACAGGATGCATTCCTTCAGGATGATATAAATGTCATTGTAGCAACAAATGCGTTTGGGATGGGGATTGATAAATCGAATGTGAGATACGTCATTCATTATCAAATGCCTAAAAACATGGAAAGTTACTATCAAGAAGCTGGAAGAGCAGGTCGTGATGGATTAGAAAGTGAGTGTATTTTACTTTTTAATGCGCAAGATGTACAAATTCAAAGGTTCTTAATCGAGCAGTCTACTCATGATTTTAATAGAGAAAAACAAGAAATACAAAAACTACAATCAATGAAGGATTATAGTTACCTAGAAACATGTTTACAAGCTTTTATTCTTCACTATTTTGGAGACGAAACTGATCAAACCTGTGGGAAATGTAGTAATTGTATTGATCAACGCAACTCTATTGATATTACAAAAGATGCTCAAATCGTTTTATCATGTATTATCAGAATGGGTGAACGATTTGGTAAAACAATGGTTGCATCAGTATTAACAGGGTCGTCAAATAAAAAATTACTAGACTTTAACTTCCAGACATTATCAACATACGGACTCTTAAAAAATCGTACAGCAAAAAATGTAGGAGACTTAATCGACTTTTTAACGTCGGAACAATATATAGGTGTAACCGATGGGAAATTTCCTTTATTAACGGTAACAAATAAAGGTAGAGAAGTGCTTTTAAATAAGGTTCAGGTAATGAAAAAAGAGGAAGTTATCGTTGAAGCAACTACTACAAACAGTGAGTTATTTGAACAATTACGTACATTGCGTAAAGAAATTGCCACTGAATTAGCTGTACCACCATTTGTTGTTTTTTCTGATAGCACTCTACGAGATTTATGTAAAATACTTCCTGAAACAGACGAAGAATTTTTAGAAGCTAAAGGGGTAGGGCTACAAAAACAACAACGTTTTGGTAAGCAATTTATTGAATTAATAAAGGCATATAAAGTAGCGAATCAAATTGAACAAACAGTTCAACCTATCATCCCTACAATGAAAGAGAAAATTCCTTCACATGAAATTTCATATGATTTATATAAAGAAGGTATAGATATTAAACAAATTGCAAAAAAAAGAGGGTTAAATCCCGTAACGATTGAAAGTCATATACTTCAAGGCGCAGTCGAGGATACTTCATTTGATTGGCATGAAATATTACCAATTCATATAGAGGAAGAAATAAATGCTGCGATTAAAGTGGTTGGAAGTGAAAAGCTAAAACCAATAAAAGAAGAGCTTCATTCTGATATAAGTTATTTCATGATCAAAGCGGCGATTATGAAAGCTGGAATATAAAGTTAGATACCTTTCAATTTTAAAAAAGAGCTTCCACTGTTGGAAGCTCTTTATCTTTATAGTAAAGGACAAGTTTTTAATGTTTATTTGCCTTTACAATTATTTTTTTTGTTTCTTTACTTTCATTGTGATTTCGATCAACTGCTGTAATTACGTAAGTATAGTCTTTATCCTGTGATATTGTACGATCTAGATAAGTAGTTTCTTTTTCAACAGATTTACGAACAGTCGTTAAAATATTTCTTGCGTCGTTTAAATTATATTCATTTGTATCTTCAAAACGATAGACAACATAATAAGTAACATCTTTATCACTTGGGTTATTTTGAATAGTAAGTAGATTTCCTTCAGCGGTTCTTGTCGCTTTTTTAAATTTCGGTTTCTTTGGGGCATGATTATCAATCCAAGGCATTGAAGGGATCAAAGCTTTTGTTTGATACTCAACTTGGCTTAAACGATCTTTAATGCCTAGTGGATTATTATTTAAGCTTTTTATTGAAAAATGCATACTACCTTTTATTTGTGGGATTTGACGATTTAGCGCAATTTGATTTGGTAGTTCGTTTGGTCTTGCCCATGCTTCATTATTGGCATTAATTTTGTAAGCTGCTTGTCCAATATACAAATCAACATTTTTCCCTTCGACTTCCTTTGTCCACCAATCTGCTAAAATATCATAAGCTGCCGGTTCAAACCCAATATTCCAGTAAATTTGAGGGGTAATATAATCTATATATTCATTATTTATCCATTCTCTTGTATCCGCAAATAAATCATCATAATTCGTTTGACCAGCAGTTGTATTTGAGCCTGTTGGATCTTTAGCGATATTACGCCATACTCCAAATGGACTAATTCCGAATTTAACATAAGGTTTTACTTGCTTTATGCTTTCGTTAACCTCTTTTACAAACTCATCTACATTGTCACGTCGCCAATCGTCTTTATTTGTAAATAAAGCTTTACCATACTTTTCGTAAGATAACTGATCTGGAAATTCTTGACCTGCAATGCGGTATGGGTAAAAATAATCGTCCATATGGACTGCATCAATATCGTATTTACTCACAACCTCCATGATCCCATCAACAATAAACTGACGAGCTTCAGGAATACCTGGATCAAAATACAACTGAGAGCCATAAGGTATAACCCAATCTGGATGTTTTCTAGCAGGATGAGACTCTGCTAATGTATTTAAGTCTTCTAAAGTTGCGTTTCCTGGTGTCGAGCGGGGCATCGTAATACGATATGGATTAAACCATGCATGAAACTCAATATTTCGTTTATGTGCTTCTTCGACCATAAATGCAAGAGGATCATATCCTGGATCCTTACCTTGTGTTCCTGTTAAATATTTAGACCAAGGTCCATATTGGGAAGGATAAAATGCATCTGCTGTTGGTTTAATTTGTACAACAACTGAATTCATTCCCATTTTTTCAACATCATCTAATAGTTTAATAAACTCCGATTTTTGCTGCAGTACCGATAAACCTGATTTAGAAGGCCAATCAATATTTGTAACAGAAGCAATCCAAGCAGCACGTAGTTCATGTTTAGGAGGAATCATGTTTTGTGAAAATGTTTCCGCCTTTACAGTTGGAAAATTTGGTAGTAATAATGATGTTCCGACTGATAAAGCAAGTACATATTTCCCAATCTTTCTTCTTTTCATAAGTAATCCACCTAGCTTTCTATTAAATTAGTAGCGCTTACATAATATAAAGCTACCAAAACTGGAAAGTATTGTCTATATAAAATTGAAATAAAATTTCAATTATTTTGAAAATAATTAGAAATGAAATTTCAAAAATATAGTTTGTTTATATATGGAAAGGTTAGGGAATTGAGGTAGGTGGGACTTCTAATAGGTAATGAAATTGGGAGAATAACATTAACGGAATAAATGCTGAAATTGATAAACTCTTTTTCAAACGGTAGGTAACGTACAGTATTATAACTATAAATTTATCAGTCTAGTAAATTTGAACAGTTTATTATGGAAAAAACAGAACATATATTCTGGTATTCTAAGATTCTTTATGGTAAAATTAGGTAGAGTAGAGTTGTGGTAGGTGCCTTTCTTCGGTTGAAGGGAGGTGATATGGTGAATGGTTATGAGATTGCAACATTAATAATCCAAAGTATTGGAATAACATCGACTGTAATCTTGAGTGTAATCGGTATCGTCGTTTCTTTGAATAAAAGAAAATAACCACCCTACCCCTCGAATGGATGTGGTGGCTATATTCACTAGGTCCGAGGGAAGCAACTTTACAATTACTACTCGGAAGAGATGTGTATGCAGCACATCTCTTTTAGTATATTCTTAATGATACTATTATAGTACTTTTAGTATAATTTGACAATGAAGTTGTCTTTCTTTTTACTTAATTTATGATCAATTAGCAATCTTATTTGATGAATTTCTAACTTCTTTTTTTGTAGAATTGAGCAACATGATTAATGCAATCCCTAAAAATGTAAGGAAGATTCCCACAATTTGAAGAGAGGTTGGTTTAAAGCCTGTTATCATAGTATCTAAAACAATAGCTACTGCTGGATCTAAAAAAGTAAGGACTGCAATCGTATTTGCTGGAAGAAATCGAATATTACCAAAAAATAGCGCATAAATTACGCCGGTATGTACGAATCCAATAATTAAAATAAATGTCCAATTCTCAATATGTAAGTTTTGAAATGCACTAAATTTTACAAAAGGGAGAAGTAAAATAAAGCCTAAAGTAGTTTGTAAAAGTGTAGTAAAATAGGCACTTGTTTGAGTTATTCCTTTATTAACGATCATTAAAAAACCATAAAAAATTGCAGCAAGAAATGCCCAAATAACACCAGAAGATAGAAGTGTTTTCAAAGTGAAATCTGAATTAATACCTGATAGTAGAATTGAACCAATAAAACTACTAAAAACACCAAGTAGCGGTATAATCGTTATTTTTTCTTTAAAAATTAGGCTTCCTACTAAGAATAAAATGACTGGTGCTAAATAGTAGATAGAGATCGAAATGGTCACTGATAAATTTTCAAAGGATTTAAATAGAAAAACCCAATTACAAACTAATAAGACGCCACTAATCAGTGATAGAAAAATATCTTTTTTATGATAGATTTCATTTTTATGTAAACCAGTTAAAAACCAAACTAAAAATAAAAAAATACTTGCAAAAATGCATCGAATAAATACTAAATCAATTGCTTTTAAGCCCGTTTTTGGCGTAATAAAACCAATAGTTCCAAATATAGCCATTGCGATGATAATACTAATGGTCGCTTTTTTGTTGACTTCTTGTTTTGTCATGACATCACCTTCTTAATTTAAATATTCTGTCAAATAAGTATAATAGAAAATAGGTTGAAGTATCAATTACTAAATCGTTGTAAATTGTTTTTGTTCTAAACGATTTTTTATAAAAATGCCAAAACTCCTAATACGAAATATCCTAGTATCACCAGAAATAGAATGGAAAGAAGTGTTAAAGTGATTGTTTTCCATACGCCACTACTATAAAGCGCTGATAAAACCGAAAGTAGAAATAAAATCAATATCGTTACATATGCAAATGTATGATTTATATACTTACCATGTATGGAAAGTACGAATAATATATCAGCTAAAAGGAAGAGAATAGATAGTTTCCCAAAATGTTTCTTCATATAGATTCCTCCGTTTTTTTACCTTTTAATATCTATATTCAATAATGATATTTATACAACCTTCATATATTTATAGACAAATCTCTCATTTAAAATAGAATAACATGGTATTTCAAAATTCTTCTTTTATAATATTAATATAAGATTTATAGAAGGATTTTTAGAAAAGGTGTCGAAACATAATCTTGTACATCATCTTAATAGAGTGAGGAGAATTATTTTGAATATTGTCGTAGTAAATGGTTCGCCAAGAGCAATTGGACGAACTGGTGTATTAGCAAAACAAATCGTGGATGTATTTAATTTTTCTTTAGTAGATTTAGCTTTAGGTGAATTACCTTTATATAATGGCGAAGCTGAACAAAAAGAATTAGATGCTGTAAAATCAATTCGAAATTTGCTAATACAAGCAGATGGAATTGTGCTATGTACGCCTGAGTATAATAATGCGATGAGCGGAACATTGAAAAATTTAATCGAGCTGTTTGGATCTGAACCATTTAAGAAAAAGCCGACTGCTTTATTGGCCGTTGCTGGTGGAGGAAAAGGTGGCATTAATGCTCTAAATAATGCAAGAACTGTAGTAAGAGGTGTTTATGGAAATGCGATTCCAAAACAGCTAGTTTTAGATCCAGTTGATTTCAATGAAAATGATTTTACTGTTAAAGAGGATGCATTTACAAAAGTTTCTGAAGTGATTGATGAATTAAAAGAATATGTACAAAAAGAAATTTTATACAAAGAATTTTTAGAATCAAAAAGTTTCTAATAAAAAATGGCCCACTACTAGTAGACACTAGTTTTGGGCCATTAAATGTATATTTTTATTCCATATGGAATGATTTGTCATTTACGTTACGAATTGGGAAATTTACTTTGTAACGAACCGCAATGATTCTAATTAGCGTTGTAATGACAAAACAAATATATAGAGATGATAATTTTGAGAACATTTCACTTGTAAATAGTATGGAGAATGAGCCGATAATTGCAGCAATTGCATAAATTTCTTTTTGGAAAACAAGTGGTATTTCCCTTGCGAACACATCTCGCATAATTCCACCACCGATTCCAGTAATTAATCCCATTGAAACAATTAAGAATGCGCCTTTTAATCCATGGTCAATTGCAGAATACGCACCGACAGCTGTAAATACACCAAGTCCAATTGCATCAGTTAGTATTAAAGTAGTTTGAAACTGTAATGTACGTTGATAAAATAGCCATGTTAAAATAGAAATGACTGTACTTACAATAAAGTATTGAGGCTTTACAAATGCGGTAGGCACGGATTGACCTAAAATAATGTCACGAATTAATCCTCCACCTAAAGCTGTACATGCAGCTAAAAAAACAACACCAAATAAATCCAATTTCTTTTGAATACCGACTAAAGTACCAGAAATACTAGCCGCTATAATTCCTGCATATACAAAAACCTCGATTAAAATCATTCTCCTCTATCCCCTAACAAACAATTTCATAAGAATCATTTTATCAACATGAAGTTTCTATTACAATATCAAAATAGTTTTGAAAACGCTTCATTTAAAAAATATTTTTCGTGACAGAAAATCCCTTTAAAATAACGATTTAATCATACAATTAATTATTGAACAGGAGAGAGAAAAATGAATCATAAAACAAACACAAACGATGGATCAACAGTTTTTTATCAAGAAATAGATGGTATTATGAAACGATATAAAATAATTGGCTGTCAAGCAGTGTCTGTTTATAAGGACAAGATAATTTGGTCTGATTCCTTTGGTGATCGAGATGTTGAAATGAATCAACCAGTAACGGAAAATACAATGTTTAGAATTGCATCCATTTCAAAATTATTCACTGCAACGGCAATCATGCAATTAATTGAAAGAAAACAATTAAAATTAGATGCTGATATCAGTAACTATCTTGGTTTTGAAGTAAGGAATCCAAATCATCCAAAAACGATCATCACATTAAAACAGCTGTTAACACACACATCTTCACTTACTTCAGATGAGGAATCTAATAGTATTTATGCGAAATATATTCAGGATGGTCAGTCGGATCATAGTGTAAGCCTTAAAGAACTATTAGTACCAGGAGGCAAATACTATACTCATCAAATTTGGGGAGATTGGCAGCCGGGTCTTTCGATCAATTGGGTATATTCTAATATTGGTGCGATTATTTGCGGTGCAATTATTGAAAAAGTTTCAGGTATGCGATTCGATTCATTTATAACAGAAAATATATTTAAACCAATCGGAATGGAGAATGTTTCATTTTCATATGCGGGGATGAAAAAGAACCAAGAATTTGGAAATTTATATGAAATAGATGAAAATACGAAAAAATATAAGCTTACAATTCAAGACAATACTGAAAAGAAATTTGACATAGCTTCATTGAAAAATTATCTACCGGGTACGCACGGAGGTTTATTTGAACCTCAGGGAGGGTTACGTACTTCTGCACTTGAGCTAAGTAAGTTTTTAAGAGCTTTAATGAATGGCACATACAATGAAACAAGATTGCTTCAGCCTGAGACGTTGGATTTGATGAAATCAGTTCACTGGAATAGAGAAGAGGAGAACCATTTTTTCTCTAAGATGGGATTAGGTTTACATATTAGTCATGACTTTCTGTCTGAATATCAAGAGATGTTTGGACATGCTGGTGAGGCATATGGTTTGATTAGTAATTTATATTGGAATGAAGAAAAGAAGTTTGGCATTATTTTTGTATTAAATGGTGCAAATTTCAACCTACAAAGCAATAATAGGTTTGATGTTGAAAAAGAATTAGCAGAAGTAATTTATAACCAGACAATTAAAAGGTATATTGAGTAAAACGAGTATAGAAAAATGGACTGATTTGTATTTTATTCTTTTAATTTAACATAAAGATCAATGCTGGAAGTTAGTTTGTAATATAAACTGACTTCCTATTTTATTAGGATAAAACTGTCTATTCTTCTATTTAACAAAAGCAATGTATGGGATGAATGAGAGAAGAAAAAATGTGGATTTTATCATGATATTTTATAAAAAAAAGATTGTGAACAATGTGATATATTGTTACAATACAAGACATAACAAATAAGGTAAAATGAGAACAGTTTTTACTAATTTATCTTGATGAGAAAGTTTAATAAAAATAATATGTGGAAGTAGGGGGAAACGTGAGAATCGTAACTGTTGGAGATAATTGTATGGACGTATATCAAAATAGAGGTGAAGCATATCCTGGTGGAAATCCAGTTAATGTAAGCGTGTATTTACAGAGTTTAGGTGTAGATTCAGCATATATAGGCTGGGTCGGAACTGATGCATATGGTGATAAGATGATTAAAGCGATTCAAAGTAGGGGTGTGGATACTTCTTTTGTTTCAACAAAAGAAGGTCATACAGCTATAACATATGTCGAATTAGTTGATAATGATCGTCAGTTTGGAAAATATGATGAAGGCGTTATGGCGGAGTTTTCTCTAACAGCAAAAGAGATGAATTACATAGAAACATTCCAGTTAGTACATGCAGGTATCTGGGGGCATGTGGATCCATATTTTTCAATGTTTAAAGAAAGAGGATTAATTACTTCATTCGATTTTTCTGATCAGTTACATCACGAACTAGTCAAGACATTACCATGTTTTGTTGATTATTCATTTTTCTCATATACGAATGACAACTCTTTTATCAGAGAGTTTCTAAAGGATGTTTTTAAATTAGGGTCAAAAGTAGTAGTAGCTACATTAGGAGAAAATGGATCTTTAGCCTATGATGGAAAACAATTTTATAAGTGTGATGTCGTTAAAGGAATTGTGGTTGATACAATGGGGGCTGGAGATTCATTTATTTCCGGATTCCTATTTGGTCGATTAAAAGGATATGAGATCGATGAATGTTTAAAATTAGGATCAGAAACAGCCGCAAAAACAATTAGTTATTTTGGTGCATGGTGACGTAATCAAGTTATCGATGTATAATCAATCTATAAATGAATAGATTGGAAAAGGATGAAGATAAATGAAATTAAATTCTTCAACTACTCTACCTTTATATATGCAAATTAGACAGATGCTACAAGATGATATAAAGGAAGGCAAGTATAAACCTGAAGAACAAATTCCTACAGAAGCTGAGCTTTGTGATTTTTATAATGTAAGTCGTATTACAATAAGAAAAGCAATTGAAGATTTAGTAAAAGAAGGTACTTTGACACGTATTCCACGCAGAGGGACTTTTGTGACAAATCAGAAATTTCATAATGAATTGATATCTGTAAGTGGTTTTTCGGAGTTTAGCCATCAACTAGGGATGATCCCTAACTCACGAATTTTGAAAAGTGAAATCATTGCAGCTTCTTATGAGGTAGCCAATCGTCTTAATATTGAAGAGGGTAGTCCTGTATTAGAATTAGAAAGGTTAATGTATGTTAATGATCATCCTCTTTTTTATGATATTGCATACTATTCATTACTGCGTTTTCCAAATTTAGAACAAAAAATTGCCAAAGATGAATCTACATATAAAATACTGTTAGATGAATATCGTACAGAAATCGTTTCAAATGATAAAATAATTGATGTCATCGGTGCAACATCAGACTATGCTAAATTATTAGATTGCGATATTGGTTCAAATCTTTATAAAATTGTAAAGATTGCTTTTGATTCAAATGATGACCCTGTGCATCTTTCCACTTTTGTTTGTGAAACTAAGAAAGTTAACTTGACCGTTCATCGAGCAAGATAGTTCATATTTCGAATTGAAGGATAGCTAAATAGGCTATCCTTTTTACTTTAAAAAGTTATTCTAGTTTCATTCATACCAAATATGATATGAAATACGGTATATATTCCTTACTAAACAAATATTCTCCGCAGAAATATTTTCATCATTTATTTTACTTCTATACTTACAACCACTGTGTTAAGCAAAAAATAAGACGTTCAATTCAATTGAGAATTAAACGTCTTATTTTTTACGCTATATCTTTTGCTAGTTTCAGCTTTTGATTTTGTAATTGAATTAATCGGTAAGTTAATGTGATTGCTGACACTGATAAACCAACAATTAAGCCAATCCAATAACCTTTTGCGCCTAATTCTGTATTTTTTAATACATACCCAACAGGTAGGGCAATGATCCAATATGCCAAAATCATCATTAGCAATGTTACATTCACATCTTTATAGCCTCTTAATGCACCTTGAATTGGAGCAGCGAACGCATCAAATAATTGGAACAAAATCGCAAATATTAAGAAACCACCAGCCAAAGCTTGAACTGACGAATCATTTGTATATAAACCTGCAACATCATATCTAAAGAAGTAGATAATAATACCAAAGAAGGATGCTATTAATAAAGCCATTATTAAACCGATCTTACTGTATTCCTTGGCATTTTGAAATTGCTTCGCACCTACTTCATATCCAACAGCAATTGTTAATGCCATTGAGATACTAAGTGGTACCATATACAGCATACTTGCAAAGTTCATTGCTACCGTGTGAGCGGCAATTGTTTCTGTATCAAATTCACTTAATAATAATGTAACTACTGCAAATACGCTAACTTCAAAAAAGATACTTAAACCGATTGGTACACCAAGCTTTAAGATACTTTTCCAAGTTGCAATTGAAACCGAAACAAAATTCTTAAAGATACGGAATGATTTAAAAGGTTCCTTTGTTTGTACAATATAAATAGCTAAACCAAAAATGATCCAATACGTAATCGCAGATGCAACACCAGAACCAACTCCACCAAGTCTTGGTAAACCAGCTTTACCAAAAATGAGGAAATAATTCAAAATTACATTGATCGGAACAGACACAATTGTAATAATCATGGTTGTTCTTGTTTTACCTAATCCATCAATAAATTGACGAAGAACAGTGTATAAAAATAAAGGTAAAATTCCAAAAGATAATGCGAAAATAAAATGAAGTGCAACTCGATGAACTTTAGGTTCTAGATTCATATGATCTAAGATTGGTTGAATTGTAAACATTCCAACGATGATAATGAAAATTGCAAGAAACCCTGCCAAATAAAGAGCTTGCATAACGAGCGGAGCAATTTTATTGTCTTCCTTTGCACCATTCAAATTAGCTACCATTGTAGTGAGAGCGACTAAAATTCCAGTGAGTCCAGTACTAATTGGAGCCCAAATACTAACACCAATTGCAACGCCGGCTAAATCTTGTGGGCTACTATTACCAGACATAATCGTATCAAAAAATGACATTGAAAATAATGTCACTTGAGTTACAAGAATTGGGATTAGTAGTGTGAAAAAGTGAGATATTTTTCCCTTTTTTGTCGTATTCATTTGATCGACCTCCTAAACAAACACTTTTACAATTGTATCATGTTTTGGTTTAATTGCTATAAGTAAATACTTCTTTATAAATTAACTTTGAACAGAAAGTTGGAATTGAATTGAAAAATCAAGTAATCGTTATTACTGGTGCTGGAAGTGGTCTAGGTGCATCACTAGCAAAGAAATATTCAGATATTGGTGCGCATATTTGTTTGTTAGGGCGTACAGAAAATAAACTAAAAGATATCGGAAGAGTACTACCAAATAATTATTCAATACATACTGTTGATATTTCAAAATTAAGTGATGTAAAAAGAGTATTTGATTCAATCACTCAAACATATGGACAGATTGATCTTTTATTTAACAATGCTGGAGTAGGTTCATTTGATTTAGCTGAAGAATTAAGTGAAGAAGACATACATAATATGATCGATATCAATTTAAAAGGAACTATCTTTTGTTCACAGGAAGTTCTTAAACAGATGAAAAAACAAAATAGTGGTACGATTGTAAATATCGTTTCGACAGCAGGTTTAATCGGAAAAGCGACAGAATCAGTTTACTGTGCTAGCAAATTTGGGGTAAAGGGATTCACTGAAAGTTTAGTTGTTGAATTAACAGGAACACCTATTTCTGTTTTTGCAGCATATATGGGTGGAATGAACACAGATTTTTGGGCAGGTATTTTTGATCAAGACAAAACGTCTAAAATGATGAATCCGGATGATATCGCTGACATTATTATGGATAATATTAAACCACGCAAAAACATTGCTATTCCTGAAATTATTATTAAAAATGTAAAATAAATTAATAGGATGCCTACCTTTCCATAAACTATTAAAGATTACAAACGTTAAATAGATGAAGGAGAAAGGTAAATGAAAAAATCTAAATCAGCAAAAGGTAAAGTAACTAATCATCAAAATTTAGATGAACTTTTACTTGAGGATCTTAATACAGCGGACGATATTCCGATTGAATGGCTACCAAAAGATGAGCCAATTACGGAAACAATGTCATATAAAAAATCAGAGTCTTAACTAGTATAGAATAGTCAATTTGGCTATTCTTTTTTTAGTTGATATGGTATTATTATTGAAGCGTTTTATGTAATAGCCAAATTTTTCTATCCGTTTTTATCATTAAAAGCTTTGGTATTACATATTTACATAAAAACAATTAATATTCCAACATAATATAATGAAAAAGATAGGAGAATTACGATGGAAAAAATTCTTGTTTTCGGACATAAAAACCCAGATACTGATACAATTTGCTCAGCAATTGCTTATGCTGAATTAAAGAAAGCTTTAGGGGTAGATGCAGAGGCAATCCGTTTAGGCGTTGTAAGTGCTGAAACTCAATTTGCGTTAGATACATTTAAAACAGATGCACCTCGTTTAGTAGAAAAAGTTGCTACAGAAACGAATCAAGTTATATTAGTTGATCACAACGAGCGTCAACAAAGTGCTGATGATATCGAAGAAGTTCGTGTACTTGAAGTAATCGATCATCACCGTATTGCAAATTTTGAAACAAGTGATCCACTTTACTATCGTTGCGAACCAGTTGGTTGTACAGCTACAATTTTAAATAAGTTGTATAAAGAAAATAACGTATCAATTAAGAAAGAAGTTGCAGGTTTAATGCTTTCAGCTATTATTTCAGATACATTATTATTCAAATCACCAACTTGTACAGATCAAGATATAGCTGCTGCAAAAGAATTAGCTGAAATTGCTGGAGTGAATGCAGAAGAATACGGGTTAGACATGCTAAAAGCTGGTGCGAACCTTGCAGACAAATCCATCGAAACATTAGTATCATTGGATTCTAAAGAATTCCAAATGGGTAATTATAAAGTTGAAATTGCTCAAGTAAATGCAGTTGATACAAATGATGTACTTGCTCGTCAACAAGAATTAGAAGCTGTACTTGAAGGCATTGTATCTAACAAAGGTTTAGATTTGTTCTTATTTGTCGTAACTGATATTTTAACAAATGATTCAATTGCAGTTGTAAAAGGTACTGCAACAAACGCTGTAGAAAAAGCTTACAATGTTACATTAGAAAACAATACAGCTCTATTAAAAGGTGTTGTATCTCGTAAAAAACAAATCGTACCGGTACTAACTGATACATTTAATACACTTTAATTTATAACAACAAAGTCTTACGTAGGCTTTGTTGTTTTTTAATCATTTAATTTCAACTCATAGAGGTATTTACATCAATGAAGAATTTATTCCATAAGATAATTGCAGCGCTTATATCTGCACTTTTATTTAGTTTACTTTTTGCTCCAATTTTTATGATTGCATTATATATGAGCAGTTTTGTTTATTTAGTATTTGCGATCAGCTGGTCATATTTAGTCGATTTGTTAATAAAGACTTTAAGAATTAGAAGCAAGTACGTATTTCAATTTTTAATGTATGTAGTTGCAGCAATCAGTTTAGATTTATTAGCAAACACGAAAGATTTTAATCCTTAATCAGCACTTTCAACACTTTACATAACTGTGCCTGCTGCATTACTTTATTTTCATGTATTACTTGTTGTTAATAAATACTTAAGAAAGAAAACTTAACCAAATAGGGGGATGAAATATGGAGAAGCTACAATATCCGATTGGAAGATTTTTAGAACCAGCAGTCTATTCAAAAGAAATTCGATTGGAATTTATCGAAATATTAAGGAATGCACCGAAAGAATTTTCAAATCTTATAAATTCTCTTTCAAACGAGCAACTGAATACACCTTATCGTGATGGTGGTTGGACTCCAAAACAAATCATTCATCATGTAGCTGATAGTCATATGAATAGTATCATTCGTATAAAATTGGCTTTGACTGAAGAAAATCCTACGATTAAGCCCTATGATGAAAATGAATGGATAAAGCTAAGTGATTCAGCTATTGATGTAGAAAGTTCGCTTCAAATCCTAGAAGGTGTACACAAACGGTATGTAAATTTGATTCAATCTTTAACGGAAGAACAATTTAAAAGAACCGTTTTCCATCCCGAAAGTAACATAACGATGAGTGTAGATTATCTAGTAGCCTTGTATGCTTGGCATAGTAAGCATCACTTAGGCCATATACAGATAGTAAAAGCTATCGAAACCACTTAAAATGTAAGTATGTAAAGCTAATCTAGAATTAAACGATTAATTATATGATAAGGTGTGAATTGTTATTAAGTTATTGTTTATTTGTAGTAAGAACAAATGGCGAAGTCCTACTGCCGAGAAAATATTTCATCTACGAAATGATTTTCAAGCAAGTTCAGCTGGTACGGAGAAAGGTGCAAGAATTAAAATAACAGAAGGTCATATCGGTTGGGCAGATATCATTTTTGTCATGGAAAAGAAGCATATGAGAAGAATTAGAGATAAATTCGGAATATTATTGAATGATAAAAAAATTGTTAATCTCGATATACCTGATGATTATCAATATATGGATGAAGAATTAATCATTTTACTTGAAGAACGGGTAGCTGAACAGATTCATATTGATAAATAAAAATCCCTCCACTTTAATGAGTGGGGGATTTCGATTATTATGTATGAAAAAGTGAAGTCAATAAATAGATAGCAATAGCCCAAATAATGATGGCCGAAATTTTATTGATCATTCCCATGATTTTGCCAGTTTGATCAATTTTACCGACCATTCTACCCGCAATAGCAAGAGAAGCAAACCAAATCCATGATACAAGAATACATGTGAAAGCAAAAATGAATTTTTCAGTTCCTTCATATTGTAATGAATTAGTACCAATGATACCAATTGTATCTAATATGGCATGTGGATTTAAAAGTGAGACTGAAGTAGCAAATAGGATTTGTTTTTTGATTGGAAACGAATCCTGATTTGACTCAATAGCACTAGGTTTACTTTTCCAAGTTTGCCATCCCATATAAAGTAAAAATAAAATTCCAAATACAAGTAAAGCAGTCTTTAAATAAGGTGAAGCTAAAATTAAAACAGATACCCCAGTCACAGACAGCGTAATTAAGATCGTGTCACAAATAGAGGCAGTAATCACTACTGGTAACGCATTGATCAATTTTTTACTACTTGCACCTTGTTGGAAAATAAATACATTTTGCACACCTAATGGTAAAATTAACCCAAATGCTAATAATACCCCATGTAAAATCGTTTGTATCATCTAATCACCTACTTATATATTTAGCACTGTTTTAACAGAACTGTTCTTATCAATTGCATACTTTGTTATTTATTGACTAACAATGTATTTTTTTGGGAATGATAGTAAGAAACTGTTAAAGGAAGTGATGAGTATGTCTCAACAATTTGATAATAATACACCTGATTATTTAAATTTGGCTAATGACCCTGCATTATCTCTTCATGAACTCTCTTATCATTATGATATGAGTTTTAATGATATAGCAGAGGTAAGAGGTATAACAGTAGAAGAATTAATGAACTATTATCAAACAAATACTTCTCACGATGCTTTATTTTATTTTGAATAACTTTAAAAGATCAGCTGAGCCAATTAATTTTGGTTCAGCTTTTTTTACATGATAAAAAGTCATGTAAACTCATTATATTATAAAAAGTAAGAAAACTATAAATTTTAAACATATTTTAATAATTAAAAGAAGTTAATTCATTTTGAGTTAACTTCTTTAATTTATTAATACAACTTATATCTCCAGTTATTACTTTTCATCCAGCTTCCGGGAGGATATTCAAAGTCACATTGACCAATCAAAGAAAAGTCTAGCTTACGACATACTGCATTAGATGGTAAATTGTGGATTGACGGAAAAGCATGTAAATAACGATATTTTGCATTTTGAGAAAGGGATGCAATAGCTTTTTCAACTGCTAATGTGGCAATTCCATTACCTTGATATTTTGAGAGAACATTCCATCCCATTTCATATACTTTTTCGTTTTGCCAAACTCGTTCCCAATAAACTACACAACCAACTTTTAATTGATACGGTTGGATGACAATGGTAAACATTTGTCCTTTATGTTGTTTAGCCATTTCAAGATAAAGCTTGTGACGTCTTAAAATCTGTTGATTTGATTCTGGTCCTCCAAGATATTTCATCATGTTAGGTGTATTTAATAAATAAAGTAAAGGTAGATCGGAGCTTGTCCAAGGAACAATTTGAATTGTAGAAGCATTAATTTGAATAGACATGTATACACCTCATTAAAGTGTCAGATATTTTTGTTATATTTAAATACTATTCTAAAATCTTGAGAAATTGTTAGTGATAATACACAAATAATAATATTATGTAAACTAAAAGGGGATATGGTGAATGTTTAGAAATATTTTAGGTGGTTAAAACTGTCATAAGTAAGCCAAAAAATTTTGAATGTCTAGAAGAAAAAAAGGAGGGGTATTGTGACGAATAAAAAAATACCAGTTGGTGTATCGAATAGGCACATACATCTAACTAAAGAACACTTACATATTTTGTTTGGAGAAGGCTATGAATTAAAAGTATGGAAAGACCTATCACAACCTGGACAATATGCCGCAGAAGAAAAGGTGGATGTAGTTGGAAATAAAGGTACATTGTCTGGTGTACGAGTGTTAGGACCAGTAAGAAACGAAACACAAATTGAAGTGTCAATTACAGATTCATTTAAGCTGGGTGTAAAAGTACCGTTAAGAAATTCAGGTGATATTAAGAATACTGCGGGATGTAAAATAGTAGGTCCAAAAGGTGAAGTGACAATTGAAAATGGTTTAATTGCAGCAGCTAGGCATATCCACATGCATACGAAAGACGCTGCAGAGTTTGGTGTTTCTGATAAAGATATTGTCAAAGTTAAAGTAGAAGGCGATCGCGGTCTAATCTTTGATAACGTACTTGTAAGAGTAAATGAACAATTTGCCCTTGAGATGCATGTTGATGTTGATGAAGGAAATGCTGCCGGTATCACAAAAGATACAAAAGTAGAAATATTGTAAGTAGCTTTTTAAATTGATTCATCTTTTGAATACACAAATAAAGCCTAGGATTATTCCTAGGCTTTCAGTTTGATTTCTGGAACGATTACTAGAAAGGAAAAATTTAAAGATTAATATTCATCTTCATCCCACACATTACTAGCATGTTGTTGTCGATTCATCATTTTCGCTAAATATAATTCAGTTGTTTGAATACTTTCATGTCCTAAGCTACGACTAACTTGATAAATACTTGCACCTTTTTCAATGGAACGACATGCATAATGATGTCTGAAAAAGTGAGGACTTATATTATTGGTGTCTTTACGTTCTGTTACAAATGGCAAATTCGAATTTTTTACCATATCAACTACAAAGTTAGATAAATATTTAAAAGAATAATGCTGATTCATTTTATTAGGAAAAAGGGGATTGGAATCTGTTTTGCTAATTAGATTTGATAAACCTCGACGCTCTCTTAAACTACATAGATCAATATAAACATGATTCAATATCTTAACTTCACGTTTCTTATTGCCTTTTCCAATTATTTGCAACCAATATCCATTTGTATCTTTTGAAACATTACACCATTTTGCTTCAGAAAGCTCACGGATTCGCATTCCAGTTGTCGCTAAAAGTTTAATTAAAGTAGATTTTAGAATATTACTTTTATAAAATTCCAACAAAGCCTTTACTTCAGATTCTTCTAAATCGCGGTTTGGTAGATCATCCTTTGTAATTTTCGCATCTAAAATACGAGTAAAAAGTGCTTCTTGAATGTAGTTTGAATCCAATAGAAATCTGAAAAAACTTTTTAAAATAACTAGCTTTCTAGAAAGAGTCGTTACTCGATATACATTTTTCTTTTGATCATATTGATAGGTAGAAAGCCATTGCTGATAAGCTTCAATATGCCTTTGTTTTAAATTTTTAAAAAGGGAAGTTTCATGATAGATCTCTACATCTTGACGGATAAAATCTTCACTTTGTATTAGATATTTATAAAATTGGAGTAATTCTCTTATGTATTCCATTTTTGTACTATGTTTTCTTTGCTTTGAAGTTTGAATATCTTTCCGTTGATGAACGTAATAATAAATCATTTCTAAATCTGAAAATCCTTCAAAAAATGAGCGATTATGTTTTTCATTTTCTAATTTTGTTTGGAAAAGAGTTAGATGGTATGTTTCATCCAACAATAGTTCAACGATGTTTGTGTCATCATATGTAGTTGGAAGTACTGTAGTTTTAAGGTAAGGATTAAGCGGTAACATGAAATTCACCCCCTTGAGATTGTATTAGAAGTAAAAAGTTAGTATGTATTTAAAAGTATTTTATCAATTAGAAATTGAGTTTAGTTATTTACCAATTATATTATATATCTTTGTTATAAGATAGAAAAATACAATATTATTCTATTTGAATAAAACTTTATATATTTAATTATTTATAAATAAATATACGTAATATAATTACCTATAACTACTAAGTAATATTTTGTTAAATATCTATGATATAATAGACTAAAATAAGTTGTAAATGATAAAAGGAAGGTACATACCATGTCAGAAAATGTACAATTCGAAAGAGAAGTTTTGACGACAAATGAAGCTGTAGAAATGCTGGGTTTGTCAAAACAAACAATATATAATTATGTGAAAAATGGTAAATTGAAACTAGTTTATGAGGATTGGCAAATAGATGGAACGATGAAATTTTATCGTGACGAGATTACTAGATTACATTCTGTAACAGAAAGACCAACAGGAATAACAGTATTAGAGGCAGCTAATCAATTAAATGTATCAAAAGCAACAATTCATCAATACATAAAATCTGGTAAATTATCATCTGAAAAGGTGTATATTAAAGGTAGACTTACTTCGTTTATCCCTGCTGATGAAGTTCACAAACTTCAATTGACATTGCGAAGTAATCAAAATAGAAAAACGTACTTCTCGAAGGATCTTGCAAACTGTTTATTTGGATTATATATAAAAAGCGATTCAAATGAAAAAGCAAGAATCATTGAATTAAATGATACGGGAGATAGTGTAGCAAAAACAAATATGGGCGAATTTCTAAATAAAGAGGAGCTTATTGAACGTGGCTTTTATAGAGCTTATGAACTGAAACAAGTTAAACATAGTACAAAAAGGGGGAATATCATTTTTCGTTTCCCTTTTCCTCAATCGATTAATGCACCTATTTTTAGTATAATTGATAACTTTTATCAAAAAATTGGCATACAAAATATGAACATATATATTGAAGGGAACACAATCATTGCAGAGGTAAAACCAGTTAAATTACAATATCAAGCTGATCGCATAGAGCAAGATTTTGAAATCTTGCAAAACTGTTTACTGGAAGGGAAATTATCTTCTAGACCAGGATTTATTATTTTTTCAAGTAATCAAGAACAAGTCACAACATTTGTTGAAGATTCCATGAAAATGAAAATAAAGCAAATTGCATTAAATCACCATTTAGGAATCGAAGAAGTAACTGAAAAATTGATACGCATTGGGTTAGCTGAATATGAAAAAAAACTAGACTTTTCGTAACAACTTACTAAACTAGTACAAAGAAATTAATGAGTACTATTACGTTACGAACAATCTCGATGCGTCTGACAGGTCGTTTTAGATAATTCTGAAATTTAATGAGTTGGGAGAAAAAATGATGAAATCTCGTGTAATTGATTTAAGAAGTGATACGGTTTCACAACCTACTGATGAAATGAGACAGGCAATGTTTAATGCAGAGGTTGGAGATGATGTTTATGGTGATGATCCAACGGTTCAAAAACTAGAAAAACTAGCGGCATCTATGGTTGGTAAAGAGGCTGCACTTTTTGTCCCAAGTGGCACATTTGGGAATCAATTGGCTTTATTTACACATTGTAATCGTGGGACAGAGGTTATCTTAGGTGAAGACTGTCATATATTTGAACACGAAGTAGGGGCTGCTTCAATTATTGCTGGTGTACATTTACGAACTCTTCAAACAGAATCAGGGAAAATGGAGCTTAAAAAAATAAAACAGTCAATTCGTCCTGAAGATTTGCATTTTCCTGAAACTTCATTAATTTGTTTAGAAAATGCATATTCCAATGGTGCAGTAGTTGATATTGATTATATGAAAGAAGTATATTGTATTGCCAAAGAAAAAAATATACCGATTCATTTAGATGGTGCAAGAGTTTTTAACGCTGCAACATATTTACGTACAGATGTGAAAGAAATCACCCAGTATAGTGACAGTGTAATGTTTTGTTTATCGAAAGGTTTATGTGCTCCAGTAGGTTCGATATTAGCCGGAAGTACTAAATTTATTGAAAAAGCGAAGAAAAAACGTAAATTATTAGGCGGTGGATGGAGACAATCTGGATTTTTAGCTGCAGCTGGAATCGTAGCACTTGAGAAAATGACGACTAGACTACATGAAGATCATGAAAATGCTCTATATTTAGCAAATAGATTAAAAGAAATTCCAGGAATTAAGGTAGATTCAACAAACAATCATATTAATTTAGTATTCTTTCAAATTGAAAAATCGAATAGAACCCCAGAAGAAATCGAACAAATATTTAAAGAAAATGATATCACCATCTTTGCACCTGATGAAAATGGGAACATGAGATTTGCAACTCATTATTGGGTAACGAAAGAAGATATAGATAAAGTCATTGAACTAATGAAAAGTACAATAAAATTAAATTAAAAAAAAGAGAGTATCGCACTCTCTTTTTATAGTTTTTCGTTTTTTAAAATCCATCTTCACTTGCAGCAAAAGGAATGTTTAATCTTTGCTCAACTCTACGTAAGCGTTGATTCAACCTATTTAAACGGAATGTATGACGCTCTGAAGTTTGTTGAAGTCGATTAACAGTTTGATTTAGTTGATTTACGCGTCTTTCTAATTCATTAACTCGTCTAGTTAGATTTTGAATTTGCTGTGGTTGTCTGTCTATATCATATTGGTCTTCCCAAGTAGCTTGCGAGTATTGATTATATTGAGGTTGTTGATATACTGTTTGTTGATTATACGGATAGTAATTAGGATACTGATACATAAATGAGTCGCTCCTTTCTTTTTCGGTAATACAAAATACAATATGTAGGCAAAATGTGGATGGAAACGGCTAATGCCTAAGATGATTTTTCATATAAATTAAAATCTCTTCTTTGGAGGTGAGTAATATTTCTAATGCAAAGCAATTTTTAAAAAGTATATTTGTAAGAGATAAAAAAGGATTAGATATCAGTTGGTTAATTGTGTATGGTTTAATGCTTTTATTTATTAAATCAGATTTTATTGATTTTGGACATTTTTCTAAATGGTATTTAAATCTTTCTTACTTTCTTTTCATTTTGTTTATTTTCATAATAGTATTAAGTTTATTTGAAAAAATTTTGTCAAAGGTACTTGGTAGATATAACAAACCTGTAAAGTTGAGGCATTTGTTTATCGTTTGTTTATTGACATCAATCATTACTACTTATATTAGTTAACTCAAAAAAGAGCCCATTAGGCTCTTTTATTTTTGTTTAATCTTATCAATAACATGATGAATTTCATCAGGTTTTAAAAATTCAATAGGGGAGAAGCCTTTTTCAAATTGTAGTGTATCGGCTTCTAACATGACAACATAGCGACCATTTACTTTTGAGATGTGTAAATTTTCTCCAAAGTCTGCTAGCATTCCTTTTATTGAAAAGTGATCAGCCTTAAATGCTAATTCAATTTCAGGTGTATGTTCTACAATTTGTGCTGCCGCTTCAATCACTTCTTCAGAAGAGAAGTGCTCTTGAATTTCTCGCTTAGGGCTTGCAGCCCAAACCTCCATTGCTGCTTCAAATTGTTGCCTTTCTTCGCTTTCTTCTTCAAAAACTTCGTCGATTCGATCATAAACCATCGTCATAACTTGTGATTTTACAATTTCTGGCATAGATTCAGCATAGGATACAAATTTTAAAAAGTCCTCAAAATATCGAGCGTGAGAAGCTTGATGAATTTTTAGCTCACTTTCAGATAATAATCCTAATTCTTCCATATATGGGTATTGAATTGATTTCATATTTTTCGTTGTAATCGCCATTTCTACCGATTTTATTAAAGTAGATTCATCTGAAATGGATGCAACCTTAGGTTCAAAATCGCATTTTAATACAAACACTATCGGATCATCGTAATACTTTCTTAATTTTGCTTGTATCACTAAAAATGCTCCACCACGAACTGCACTCGTATCAACATAATTAATCACTAATGTTTCATTTGCAGCTTTAAAGTCTTCAGTTGTTTTTGCATGTCGAATTCTTTGAAATAAATTATAGTTTGGATTTGAATCCAGTGAATGATTTTCTTCTACGATAAAGTGTCCTAGTTTAGTAGGAACAGTATCATTTTTAGCATGACGTTCAACTTTTCGATTAACAATTCGAGCAAGTTCACCGTCTAAAAAGGCTTTTAGGGCACTTTCTTCATACATATTCTCATCTATTGTTTGAAAATGTTTATAACGTTTATCAGTTTGATCTCCTTTACCTTCAACTGTTACTACATAAAATGATAGAAATGTTATTTCAAAATCCAATAAGATCACCTTTTTCTTTATTCTGTAATTAAGTATAGATAGGTGACTCATTTCAGTCAATGTGAAGATAGTGCGAATTTTATAAGTGAATTGACCTAATGATAAAACAAGCGAAATTTGTTTACATTAAGACAAAAAGCCCTCACATTATGGTAAAATAAAGTATATAATTATTTGAGACGACTAATTGAAATCATAATTACTGAGATGTGTTATGTCACATCTCTTTTTTCTGTAATTGGGGAAGTAGAGTCAAAGAAAAGGGGTATGAGAGATTGAAAATTGAAAGAATTGCTACCATTTCACTAATCATTGTAACACTACTCTGGGGGACAACATTCGTCGTAGTACAAAATGCAATTGAGTATGTAGAACCGTTCACATTTAATGCATTTCGTTTCATCCTTGCAACATTAATCCTTTTACCTTTTCTACTAAGAAGAAAACATAAGAATGCTATCACTTTAAAACAGGTTCTTATAACTAGCGGAATCGGATTTATGTTGTTTTCCGGTTATTTACTCCAAACTTTTGGCCTTATTTATACAACATCATCTAAATCAGGGTTTATTACTGGCTTATGTGTTGTATTAGTTCCAGTTTTTTTATATTTATTTTATCGCGAACGCTCGAACTGGGCGACCGTGCTTGCTTGTTTTATTGCACTTTTTGGATTAAGCTTTTTAACATTAGGAAATCGTTTGTCAGTCAATATTGGTGATGTATTAACCCTTTTTGGAGCAATTGCATTTGCCATTCATATCATTTTAACAGGTAAATTTACGAAACAAATGGATGCTCTAACATTTACAACAATTCAATTAGCAACAGTTGGTATTTTTAGTACAATCGCTGCATTTATTTTCGAAATTCCGAATGCGCCATTATCAAAAGATTTATTTACTAACTCTACATTTATATTTGCTGTAATCGTAACTGCAATCTTTTGTACAAGTATCGCGTTTTGGGTTCAAATGTTTGCACAAAAACATATCTCATCTACAAAAGCTGCGCTTATTTTTATATTAGAACCTGTTTTTGCTGCGATTACTGCAGTAGTATTTGGTGGAGAAACTTTAACATCACATACATTAATCGGTGGAACATTTATCGTTGGTGGTATGTTATTATCTGAAATTCCGATGCCAAAACGTTCAAAAAATGTAAAAGATGAAGCAATATATAAGGAAATGTAGAAAAAACTGTAAAAATGGGTAATCATCTCATTGACAGATGATTTAACTTAACGTATTATATTTTTAAATTAATAAACGACTTAGAAAAGGAATAGTAGGTTTAACAGCTTTTATAGAGAGGGAATGGATGGTGAAAATTCCTAAAGTATGTAGACTGAACCAGCCTTGGAGTCACTGTACCGAACTAGAGTAGGCTACAGCGGTTTTCCCGTTAAAGATATTAAGAGATTATGTAGTAATTTACATAATAAGTAGGGTGGTAACGCCATGGATGGTCCCTTTAGGTCATTCATGGCGTTTTTTATTTATCTTATTTATCATTTATAATTCTACATAATAATTAGGGTGGTAACGCCGAGAATGGTCCCTTTCGATTATTCTCGGCGTTTTTTTGTATAAAAAATTTGATAAGGGGTAGAAAAAATGAGTACAAAAAAATTTGTAGAAGCGATTACAGATATGGACGTAGATTTTTCTCAATGGTACACAGACATTGTAAAAAAAGCGGAATTAGTAGACTATTCGAGTGTAAAGGGATGTATGATTTTAAGACCATACGGTTATGCGATTTGGGAGAACATCCAAAAAGAATTAGACACGCAATTTAAACAAACTGATCATGAAAATGTATATATGCCAATGTTTATACCAAAGTCATTATTACAAAAAGAGGCAGATCATGTAGAAGGTTTCGCACCAGAACTAGCATGGGTTACACATGGTGGGCATGATGAATTGGCAGAGCCACTTGCTGTTCGACCAACTTCAGAAACATTATTTTGTGAACATTATTCGAAAGTGATTGAAAGCTATAATGATCTTCCAAAACTATATAATCAATGGTGTTCTGTTGTTCGTTGGGAAAAGACAACAAGACCTTTCTTAAGAACAACTGAATTTTTATGGCAGGAAGGCCATACAGCTCATGCAACAGCTGAGGAAGCACAAGAAGAAACAATTCAAATGCTAAATGTTTATGCAGATTTCTTAGAAAACTTTTTGGCAATTCCAGTTATTAAGGGTCAAAAAACAGAAAAAGAGAAATTTGCTGGAGCTAAGGCAACTTATACAATTGAGAGTTTAATGCATGACGGAAAAGCACTTCAAAGTGGTACATCACATAACTTTGGAGATGGCTTTGCGAAAGCTTTTAATATCCAATACACAGATAAAAACTCTAAAAGGCAATATGTTCACCAAACTTCATGGGGGATGACTACTAGGGTAATCGGTGCACTCATCATGGTTCACGGAGATAATAGTG
Organism: Gottfriedia sp. ABJ_BB2_2; assembly: GCF_055484705.1. NCBI lineage: Bacteria > Bacillati > Bacillota > Bacilli > Caryophanales > Bacillaceae > Gottfriedia > Gottfriedia sp. ABJ_BB2_2. Next base: position 352,718 of record NZ_JBVFKR010000001.1, on the reverse strand, counting down.
GATTGGTGTTACCACCAAAAGTAGCACCAACACAAGTAATGGTCATTCCAATCGCACAGCATAAAGAAGGCGTAATTGAAAAAGCGAAAGAGCTTCAAAAACGAATTACAAAAGTTGCGCGTGTGAAAATCGATATATCTGATAAAATGCCAGGTTGGAAATTTAATGAATATGAAATGAAAGGGATCCCAGTTCGCGTTGAAATCGGACCAAAGGATATTGAAAAAAACCAAGCGGTTATAGTAAGAAGAGATACTCGTGAAAAAATATTTGTATCATTAGATTCTTTAGAAGAAACTATTACAACATTATTGAAAGAAATCCAACAATCTTTATATGAAAAGGCACTTAATAATCGAACAGAAAAAACATATACAGCAACAACGTTAAATGAACTAAAAAAATTAAGCGATGAAAAACAAGGCTTTATTAAAGCAATGTGGTGTAAAGATTTAGCATGCGAAGAAAAAATTAAAGAAGAGGCTGGCTTAACCTCTAGATGTATGCCATTTGAACAAGAGCAAATCACAGAAGAGTGTATATGCTGCGGTAAAAAGGCAGAAACAATGGTATATTGGGGTAAGGCTTATTAAAAAAGAAAAAACACGAATCGATTGATTCGTGTTTTGCTTTTGTCAGCCTCCAGGTAAAATACGATTACTTAAAGGATAAACAAAATCATTCTCATAATTAGAAAGTGCTGCAGTTGAATTAGAGCTTGAATCATTTGATAAGAATGTAAATGAAGTAACAATTACAGATAAGGCTACAATTAAAATTAATTTTTTCATTCTTAGTCCTCCAATGTATAGTTAATTTGATAAATACTTAAAAACTCTAGTAAAGAATGCCCATCATTTTTAGAAATCAAATATTGAATATATTCTTTTGATAAAGGAACAAAAAATTCTTTATTTTTGACTTCATATAAATATGGTAAAACACTATCTTTTAAATAATTAAAATATAATAATTCGTCATTATTTAATTTATAGTGGTATAGCGAAAATAACATAAAATAATAATCCAAGTTTTTAATTTTAGCTTCTTCAATGCCTTCTTTAATAATCCCTTTAATAGTAACTTCATCAGCTAAATTCCCTGCATACAGACAACGCATATATCCAAAAAGAGCAGTTAGATAGTTTACATTTTCTTTTGGTGCTAAAGTCAGAGCGCGTTCGTAGAAAGTACGTGCTTCACTATATTTTTTAAATTTATATAGTTGGTAAGCAAAATTATGTAATAAAAACGCTTCCCTTTCTTGATCTTTTATGACTCTAACTGAGTCGAGTAGATTTTCATATCTTGCTTCTATTTCACTGAAAAGAAGATGTGTTTCTTCTTCAAGAAGTATTAGAGCAATTGTCTCAGTATCTAGTAATCTTTGATAATTATTTGTATGTACAAAAAATTCCTTTGCTTTTTGACAATGATGATATGAAGAAATATGTGCGTTTAGATGACAGTATGCTAATGCAAGATGGTAATGAATTTCGGGATTATTATATGATTCTAAAGATACCTTTTTTAAAAACTCAATTGACTTATGTAGTTCATATGTCTGTATATAGTATATGCCAAGAGTATGATTTAGTAAATTCTTCTCAAGTTGGGGTATTTTATAATTTTGAATTTCTTTTGAGAACAATATTTTTTTAGCATCTTCTAATTGATGATCTAATAGTAATTGTCTAGATTTTATTAATAAATATCGAATATGTAATGGTGTAATGTAATTAAATTCTTGCTTTTCCAGTTCGCTAATAACGGCATGTGCTTTTTCTTTATCTTGAAAAATAATCAGTTTTTGCAAGGATTCAAGCATCTTTTCAACCTTTTTAAGCATGTCAATTTCTTCATCAATATCAAATCCCATTCGAGCGCAAAGTAGGGAAATAGTTTCATCAGAAACTTCAGTAAGACCTCTTTCAATTTTACTTAAATGAGTCTTCGAACAGATTCCATGACCAAGTTCTTCTTGTGTAAGACCTTTTTTTTGACGAAAATATTGAATAATTGATCCTTTATCGAACATATATTCCACTCCAAAACCCCAATTTACAGAAATTTAATTCTATTTTAGTCTAATTATTAATAAAAGTCATGAGCTATTTGTATATTTTTCTACAAAAATATCGTTTTTTCGCCAATATTCATATTATTTTAGGCTGTATCGTATATAAATAGAATAATATGACTAAATATTCAGTATCTAAATTGTTTTTCAAAGGAGGATTTTTAATGGAAAATTTAGTCGAAGCAAAAAAACATATACTAATCATAGGTACATCTAATTATTCCTCTAAACTAAGTGAGATACATTCTACTATTCGAACTAGCGTTATTTGTAGAGCATCTGAGTTACCGTTTTTACATAGAGCACACTGTCATGAGTCAATTATTGTGATGAAGGATGATTCTACTCCGGAAATGTGGATAGAATATGCAAAAAATCTTCATAGCATAAATCCAATACACCACGTTTCATCATTTGAAGAATTGGATCAAGATAAAGCATGTGTTATTGCAGAAGCACTTAATATTCCGTTCCATAGTCCTAGTACAATTGATTGGGTTAATAATAAATATTCAATGAGAAAAAGATTAGAGGCGTTACAGTTTGAAGATATTCCTTGTGAACTTGTCAATTCAGTAGAGGAAATCAAAACATTTGCTAGTAAGGTTGGTTATCCATTAATTTTAAAACCATCAAAAGGGAAAGCAAGTACTGGTATTTCTGTCATTTATACTGAAGACGACATTGAGGAAGCAATGGGATTTTCTGAATCAGCAGCAGCACCGCGTCTTGATTATTCGACTTTAATGGTTGAACCACTTTTAGTCGGACAAGAATTCAGCGTTGAGGTTATTTCGGAAAATGGTGAACATTTTATGATTGGTATTGTAGAAAAGCATGTAGATCAAGATAGCAAAGTTGAGATTGGTCATGTTTTTCCAGCGGATTTACCAATTCATATTGAAGATAAAATTAAACAATATACATTTACATTTTTAGATACTTTAAATATTGAATATGGTATTACACACACTGATATCATTTATACAATTGATGGACCTAAAATCATTGAAACACAACTAAGACCACCTAGTGATAAATTACCAGAATTAATTTATGATTCTATCGGAATTGATTGCATTCATTATTTAGTAGAACAAGAAGCTGGTATACCGATAAAAGAAAAGCTAGTCAATCACTTAAATTCGGTGAATGAGGAAAGAAAGACTTCCGCTATTTGGTATTCATTTGTTAATTTTGATGGAGTACTTGAAACGATTCAAAATAAAGATGAGATTAAAAATATGGAGGGGGTTGCTGAATTTAGTCAGCTCATTTCAGATGGAATTCACGTTAGCAAACTGAAAAGCTCCTATTCTCGAATTGCCTTTGTAAGAACTATTCATTCACACGCTGATCAAGCCTTATTAACAGCTCAAAGAGCCATAAAGAATCTATTAATGTTTTTAAGTGTTCGAGGAATCGTCCGTTAAAAGAGAAAAGTAATCTTTTTTCTTTTTTCGAAAAACAAGGAAAAAGCAGACGATATATTTTAATTAACTTTAATGAAAAGTCTTATCTAATAAATATAGGTAGGGCTTTTTTCATTGTTAAACAAAAATCCCATATGAGAAAACATTTCTACTAAATTATTACTATATAAGCTCTTATTTAACACTACACAATATAAAAGTGGATTGACAGTTATGTTGATATCTGTTGAATTAGAAATGATATAATTGCAATTATATAATTATAGAATCACTATTATGGGGGATAAAAATGCTAAAGATACTGAAAAAATCAGATAAATTGATTATTTTGATACACGAAATCTATGGTATTAATCAACATATAAAGTATTTTTGTGATCTATTATCAAAAAAGGGTTTTGATGTTATTTGTCCTAACCTATTAGAACGTGAACAATCATTTGATTATTCAGAAGAGGAGATTGCTTATTACGATTTTATGGAGAATGTAGGGTTCTCTGCCGCTTCTGATAAAATAAAGAATTTATTAGTCAATGTAAAAGATAAATATGAGAAAATATATCTTATTGGATTTAGTGTTGGAGCAACTGTTGCTTGGTTGTGTAGCGAGGAAGAATGTCTTGATGGGGTTGTGGGATATTATGGATCTAGAATTAGGAATTACACTCAATTAGTGCCAGTATGCAATACAATGTTATTTTTTCCGGAAGAGGAAGAATCCTTTAGTGTGGATGAGTTAATCTCAAGATTACAAATAAAGAATATAGAAATATATAAATACAATGGACATCACGGATTTAGTGACCCATACTCTTCCAAATTTAATGAAAAATCATTCCAAAAAGCATTAAACGAAATGGTAAACTTCTTAAATAAACATTGAATATTAAACAAGATTTTATAGAACTATCACATGCATAAGTTATCAACGTTATTTATCAAAATACTTTAATTACGAAAAACTGAACGTATGTATTGCATTAGTTGTTCCTCGAATGGTCAATCAACTAATGCATGCATTAATTTCAGAAAATGAGTCACTAACGTGGCTTTTTTTTAGTTTTTAGCTAACTTAGGAATAGAAATTACCTTGTAGAAATAACTTTTATGAGAGTAGATTATATAGATTGTCCTTTGTTTTCGTACTTCGAAGACTCTACAAATAGACTGGCTACAAATAAAGAAAGAAAGCCATTTTAGATAAAAACTCAAATTGTTTTATAAATAGTTTTAGTGATAGGAGCTTCTTTCAAGTTTTTTAATAATTAAAAAAGTTCTTTTCAGTAGGATTTTTTTACTGTAAAATGATGGGAATATTTTAAGTGGAAAGTTCATTTAAAGGGGGAGAGAACAATGATCAGAAGACTATCTCAAAATGATCATGAGGATTGTTTTAATTTATTGAAGCCAAGAAGTGCTGAAAATTTATTTATTATCGGTGATATTGAGGCTTACGGATATGACCAAGAATTTCAAAAAGTTTGGGGAGAGTTTAACGATAGCGGTGAGCTTGTTGCAGTGTTGTTAAAATATCAAGAAAACTATATTCCATATGCATCCAATTCATTTAATGCTAAGGAATTCGCAGAGATTATGTCTAATGATCCTGATTTTAAGTTCATGTCAGGTCTAAAGGAAATCACTGAAAAAATTGAGCCATACCTTAATAAAAAACTAAAAACAAAAAGGCAAACATATTACGCTAAGTGTGCTAAATTAGCATCGAATAAAAATATTGCGAAATTTTCAAATGTCGAGCAAGCATCTCCCCAGGATGCAGAAGCTCTTGTTCAATTATTAAAGTCTGTTCCGGAATTTAATGATTCTATCATTACTGTAGAAAGAAAACATCGAACATTGTCTGATGGTACATCACGCTCATTTTTTATTAAGGAAGATGGAAAAATGGTATCAACAGCTTCAACAGCAGCAGAAAATTCTTTGTCAGCAATGGTTATAGCGGTCGCTACACTTGAAAATTATAAGAAGAGGGGATATGCAACAAAGTGCATGTTTGTGCTTTGTCATCAACTTTTAGAAGAAGGAAAAGAACTTTGTTTGTTCTATGATAATCCTTCAGCAGGAGCAATTTATAAGAGAATAGGTTTTGTGGATATTGGTTTTTGGATGATGTATTCATATATTTAAAAGACGTTATTGGAAGGATAGTTAATAAAAAAGGGAATTATGTATTAACTATATAATAGATATAAATAATTATTAAATTTGATAAAAGGAGGTTTTCGGTTGGAAATTTCAGAATCTGCTACATATTTTTCTTACATTACTGCATATTTGCCAATTATCATCGTGACGACGCCACTTTTAATGATAGGATTATTAATATATCTTTTCAAAAGAAAAAATAGTTAATAAATCTTGTTCGTATAAATCAAACGCATGCCTTAGTTGTACAAATAGAGGATGATCATGATTCGATCATCCTCTATTTTGTTAATTGACATGTTAGTTGAATTTGCTTAGGTGACTCATTGTTTATTTAATTTTTAGAAGTTTAGTTGAATAAGAGATGCTATAATTCTCATTAAAGACTGCCGTGCTAGGAAGAAGGAACAACTTTTAATCTAGAAAAATATAAGCGAGGATTTTACATGTTAGAACTGAAAGGAAAACACAATAAAGGGAAAATTCTACTGGATTATGTAGATACAAATGTTATTTCACAATTAAAAACGATATTAGATACGGAATGTTTTTCAGATTCAAACATCGTTGTCATGCCCGATTGTCATATGTCTAGTGGAGGCGTAATGGTAGGTTTTACAATGACGTTGAATGATTTTATTATTCCTTCAATCGTTGGAGTGGATATTGGGTGCGGAGTTAGTGCGTTTCATCTTGGACGTATGAAATCGGTAAAGTGCGAAAAGCTTGATAAGTTTATTCGGAAAAATATTCCGATTGGATCAAATATCCACGATGAACCAGTAATAGAACCGCTAGAGATTGCTGAAGCGATAAAGAGACTTGGTTTCAACTACAAATATGTGATGAGTAGTATTGCAACGCTTGGCTCTGGTAATCACTTTATCGAGATTGATAGAGATGAAAGTAACCATTATTGGCTAGTAATCCATACGGGTTCAAGACATTTTGGATTCGAAATTGCACAACATCACATGAATGTGGCGAAAAAAAATATGAAGCAATTATTCGGAGAAAGTTATAAAGGATTTGAATATTTGTCCAAAAAGGAAGACAAAGAAGCGTATATTAGGGATCTTTCGATTGCTCAACATTTTGCTTCATTAAATCGAGATACAATCGCTAGAATCATCATCGAAAAATATTTTAAACTTGAGTTTAATAATATAAAAAAGATCGAATCGATTCACAATTATATCGATATTAAAAACAATATCCTTAGAAAAGGAGCAATATCGGCTATTGAAGGCGAAGAAGTAATCATACCATTTAATATGGCATACGGATGTGCTGTTGGAAAAGGTAAAAGTTCAAGTAACTATAATCATTCAGCACCACATGGGGCTGGTCGAATTATGAGCCGAACAGACGCAGCTCATAAAGTAGATTTAGACGTTTATCAAAAGGCAATGAAAGGTGTATTCACAACATCTGTAAACAAACATACTGTTGATGAATCCCCGATGGTATATAAAAAACCAAAGTTAATACTCGAACATATTACTGAACTAGTTGATATTGAGTTCTATATGAAACCGATTTACAATTTAAAAGCTGATAAGTAACCTATCAATTAATTACATTGTTTTCAAGCCCAACTGTCATAATTTATTGTAAAGTCCTTATAGAACTAGCGCATACTTAAGTTCTATAAGGACTTTACATATCTAAAGCATAAAATAGAAAGAAAAATAAAAAGGATATTTTACATCTCTTTATAGTACTTGAAACGGTAGTATGTGTTATAACCAACGAAAAACATATATGCAAAAACCAATAGAAACAGCAATATTAAATCTATATCCATTAAGGCAAATGAAATAATTAAGGCCCCAAACACAAAAACCATCATGTCATATGCTTTGGCTTTTGCACGATTAGCGATTGCCAAATTACGCTCATCTTTCTGGTCAATCTCTAGCTGCTTTGCTGCGGCGGGATTCTTCTTCATAGCGCTTCGAACGATAATTTCTCCCATGCCATGACCGAATATGCTACTGCCCAGCCCAACACAGATATATGGCAACGCTCTCAGGAAACCATGGGGATCTTCAACTGTTTTGATGAAGTAAAGTCCACCTACTAGTAGTGCTACTCCTAGCGCGGTAAGGAAATAAATCGGAGTAGTTTTTTTCATATATTTTCATCCTCCTCATAAATAAAGATTTCTTCTATACTCATACCGAAAAAACGAGCAATCTTGAACGCTAAAAGGATAGATGGGTTATAGCGTCCGTTTTCCAGTGAACCGATAGTTTGCCTTGACACTTCAAGAGCCGTTGCTAATTCTTCTTGCTTAATTCCGCGTTGCTTGCGGATTTCTTCTAAACGATTGTTCAACAAGTTCACCCCTTATTTTTATGGAAAGTTTACTTTCCATAATGCGAGTTTATGCTGGTATTCAAATAATGTCAAGTATACTTTCCATTTTGAAAAGCTTTACATTCAAGAGGGGATGATATTGTCATGAATGTAATGTGCAGTGGTAGGTGTTCTACGTTTCTCAATAATTGGGTCAGAATGTTGAGAAACATTTTAGGTTTAAATTTTCGCACAAAACTCGTTGTCAGATTGTTCTTAAAATGATAGCCTAGTTGTAATCTGCGTTTTGAGGAGGGAAAACTAGTGATAAATATAAAGGGGACGCAAACAGAGGCAAAAGTGTTTTCCAATTATCCACAGGAAACGGCGATTGAGCAAATACAAGAGCTATGTAATCAAGCTTTTTTAAAGGATACAAAGATTAGTATCATGCCAGACTATCATGCTGGAAAAGGTTGCGTAATCGGAACGACCATCCAGTTAAAAGATAAGGTGGTCCCTAATCTTGTGGGTGTCGATGTCGGTTGCGGTGTCCTTACTGTCAAGCTTCAAAATAATAAAGTTGATTTTAATAAGCTTGATAACGTCATCCGAACATACGTCCCAAGCGGACATGAGCTCCATACAGATGAGACGGCAAGATTTATAAATACGAATTTTCCTGCCACACAAGAGTTTAAGGCTAAGCACATACTGAGCCAGAATAGAAGTCTTTATAGTTTGGGAACGCTAGGCGGTGGCAATCATTTTATCGAAGTATCTGTAGATTCCGATGGTCACCATTATTTAACGATTCATACTGGCAGCCGTTATGTTGGGGCAAAGATTGCAACATACTATCAAAAAGTAGCTATCTCAAATATTCGTAATCATGATTTAACGAAAATTATTGGACAATTAAAAGCTGAGAATAAAGAAAAAGAAATCCAAACAGTCATTCAAAGCTACAAAGAAAAAAATCCAGTGATTCCAAATGATTTAGCATATTTGGAAGGTGAGGACTTCCATCATTATATGCACGACATGAAATTAGCTCAAGCATTCGCAAAAGCAAACCGTGAAGAGATTGCAAGAGCCATCATCGAGAATATGGAATTTGAGGAGATGGATCGCTTCGATACGGTGCATAATTATATTGATACTGCGAATTTGATTTTACGTAAAGGGGCAGTTTCTGCGCAAAAAGGAGAACGACTCATTATTCCAATGAACATGAGAGATGGTTCAATACTAGCAGTGGGTAAAGGTAATAAGGATTGGAATTTCTCTGCTCCACATGGGGCAGGACGCATCTTAAGCCGCACAAAAGCAATGAAAACCTTAAACATAGACGATTTTCATAAAACAATGGAGGGTGTCTGGACAACATCAGTTTCTAAAGAGACACTTGATGAAGCACCAATGGCCTACAAGCCAATGAATGAAATTTTAGAGAAAATTGAAGAAACATGCGAGATTGCCAGCTTTATTAAACCTGTTTATAACTTCAAGGCCAGCGAAAAGTTTACACCTGGAAGATTTAAAAAATCATAGTGTCGACTTGAGAGACTTCTTTCAGTTTCTCTTTATATGTAGAACATAAAGGTAACAAGTTAAAAAAGACATTGGAAACTCATACCCAATGTCTTTTTCAATTTGTTCATATTACAGTTATTCCCTGCTTTTTGACCATTAAAGTCATAGTAATTAGTCAATTTATGGTAAAATAGAGCGAACAATGTTTTTTAAGGAGAATTCCCATGTATTTAACAATTGAAGAAACTGCAGAATATTTATCACTTGATGTAGCTTATATAAAACAATTAATTCAAGCCAAAAAAATAAGAGCTGTTCATGATGGTGAGCAATTTTTAATTTATAAAGAGCAATTTAATAATCATTTGGATCAAGTTGAAAAAATGAAAAAAATGATTGCAGATTATTATAATGAACCAATACCTGAAGATCCAGATATTAAAGATGAAGACTAGTGATATAAGAAAAGATCAATTTTGTTTATTGTTTCTTATTTAAATTTTCTTGAGCCATTCTTACTAATTCTTTGACCATGTTTCCACCAATTCGGCCACCAACTTTTCCATTTTGTTCAGATGTTAGATTACCGTTATAACCGTCAGCTAACGGAACCCCAACTTCTTTGGCAGCTTCAAATTTAGCATCTTCAGGGCTTGTTGTATTCATAACTTTTGCCTTTAGTGAATCTAAAGCTTTTCTTGATTCAGGCACTAAAATTTTATTTCTTCTACTCATAGTAGTTCACTCCTTTTTTTGTATTTTGCCCTATATTCATTTTTAAACTTGTGGAAATAATTACTAGTAAATAGGGTATGTTACATAAAGAAGGATTTAATATCAATTAATTTATGTACATAAGGAGATAAAAAAATGAAATCATTTAATGTGACTTTTCACAAAGAAGACAATGTCGACAATATGCAAATTCAAAAGCTGAATGATGAAGAATATCACAGTGCAACTATAGGTGGCACTAGACATTTATTTGAGATTGATACAAATATTGGCTTTTTTGTATTTTTTGATGCAGAAGATAAAGATGGCAATGTATCACACTTATTACTTCAATTTGAAGAAGAGGAAGAAGAGCCAGTTGCTTGTTACTCATTTGCAATGAAGGATTACTATGAATTTATGGCACTTTATTTAAATGATTTAGAATTCATTGATGAAACTGAAGATCAAGAAGAAGTTGAACTAGAAGAGTCAAATTCTATTCATCATTTAGTACATTTATTATTCCATATCATAGAAGAAGGAAATGATTTAGAAGTATAATAATACATATCGATGAATAAACTTCCAGAAATCACGATGTTTATATATTCATATTAGAATATTTATCCAAAAAAAGAACTCTTTTCCATAAAAGGGTTCTTTTTTTATTCTTTTCAAAAAATTATGTTAAAATTAACAATAAGTAAAAAGAGAGAGAAGGAGTTGGCAAAATGGAAACACAAAAAATACTGGTAACAAGTAAATTACATCATAAACTAAAGACGCTAATTGAATCTTTTGATATAGTAAAAGAGTTTCGTTTTTTACCTGAAGATCAGGTTACAAAAGAAGATTATGAATGGGCTGATACATTTGTTGGTTTTAGACCAACTCCTAATTTTGAATTTGGAAATATTAAATGGGTGCACTCTTTAGCAGCAGGTGTTGATAGTTTTATGAAACTAGACTGGAATAAAGAAGTATTACTTACTCGAACAATTGATGTTTTCGGCGCAAAAATGAGTCAGTACTGTTTAAGTTACATATTACAAGATGCTCAATTACATGAGCAGTTTTCTGAATTACAAAGAGAACGTAAATGGGAGTTTCATATTCCTAAATCAATAGAAGAACAAAAAGTTGTTATTTATGGTACAGGTGAAATTGGTGGATATATTGGAAAAACTTTATCCTTATTAGGTATGAAGGTATATGGTGTATCAATGAGCGGAGAACAAAAACCTTTCTTTGAAAAAGTTGTGACATTACAAAACGCACATACGATATTAGAACAAACAGATTGGGTAATTGGTGTTCTACCATCTACAAAAGAGACACAAAATATTATCAATGAGTCTACTTTTAAGAATTTAAATGGTGCTGGTTTCATTAATGTCGGTAGAGGAGCAACAGTCTCAGAAGTTGATCTAATAAATGCACTTCAAAATGGCAGTGTAAGAAAGGCTGTTTTAGATGTTTTTAGTATCGAACCGTTACCTGAAACTTCTGAATTGTGGGAGATGTCTAATGTAATCATTACCCCTCATATTTCAGCAGTAACACTTCCAATTGATGGTGTAAAATGTTTTGTTGATACATTGTCAAAATTAGAAAAAGGCGAGATTGTTCAAAATAAAGTTGTGATTGAAAAAGGCTATTAATTTTTCCATTTTTATCAAATCATGGTAATATATGAATGCAACAAGATGTTTACTCTGAAAGGAGAAAGATGAAAAATGGCTATTATAGATGTTTCAATTGTGCCAATTGGTACAGAAACGCCAAGTGTGAGTGCTTATGTGGCAAATATACATAAGGTTTTAGAAAAGTATGATGGTAAAGTAAAGTATCAATTGACTCCGATGAACACAATTATTGAAGGTGAATTACCAATACTTCTTCAAGTTGTTCAGGAAATGCATGAAGTACCTTTTGAAAATGGTATTTCACGAGTTGCTACTACAATCAGAATAGATGATCGTAGGGACAAAAAGAGTACAATGGAAGGTAAGTTAGCTTCAGTACAAGCAAAACTTGATCAAAATTAATCAAAAAAGTGACTTTACAACCTAAATTTGTAAAGTCACTTTTTTTAATTAAAAACTTCTAATAAATTTGACCTATTGAAAAATATAGTATGAATTGTTAAACTAAACTAAATAGTCAGTTTAATTCATAAAATGTAAGGAGCTAGAATTAATGCCTAAGGTTTCTGATGATTACAAAGAACGCAAAAGAGAGAGTTTATTAGAAAGCGCCTTAAAATGCTTTGGAGAGAAAGGTTTCCATTCTACAACAATGGATGATATCGTTGCATATTCTAAAACTAGTAAAGGATTAATTTATAACTATTTTAAAAGTAAAGAAGAACTATATTTAGAATTAATGCAAGAACGAACAAAACTTACATTTGAAAGAATTAATGAGCATTTCAAAAACTGTGAAACAGCAACTGATAAAATGAGAACGCTATTCAAAATGTATCGTGAAATTACGCTTACTGAGGAATGGCGTCATTTAATTCGAGTGCATATGGAGTTTTGGATCAATTCTGCAAGGCATGAAAATCTTCAGAGCATTATGCTTGATCGATATAAAATGCAATATTTACAATTTATGAATGAAATAATTGAACAAGGTAAGAAATCAGGTGAATTTAAAAAAGAAATTCAAGCTGATCTTGTTTCCAGTATTTTTTGGGCATATATCGATGGAATTTGTCTTCATTATTCAGTTGTTGAAGAAGACGAATTATATAAACAACAATTTAAACAAACCGAAGAAATGATTATGAACTATATTTTAACGAAATAAGTAAAATTTAGGTAGTGAAGTATTAACTTTGCTACCTAAAAAATAAAATTAAGAAAACTGAAAATTTAGTATGTTAAATTTTTTTATTTGACATACAATGTTTATAAGATAAAATAAACTTAACAGTCAGTTTTATTTAAAGGAGGCGATAAATATGAATTCTGTTCAAGTAAAATTAATCTATTTAGCATTGCATTGTTAAATGGGTGAGTAATTGATAAGGGTGAAGGAGATACAATGGGGAAAAAAGTATATTTTTTATACACGAAGGCTTTTTCAGATATTGGAAATATGATGGAATTGGTTGTGATGAATGCTGTAATTTATTCTATGACCAAGAGTACAACTTGGTTAGCAGCAATATTAGCACTTCGAGTATGCGGTGGAATCATCACAAGCTTATTTTCAGGTGTAATAGCTGATCGATATAATAGACGGAAATTAATGATATTTAGTGATATTACAAGAGGATTATGTATTTTAATACTTTGCTTTTTTCCTTCACCTACCATGTTTGCAGTGATTGCATTTACGTTAGGCGCTTTAGGGAGTTTCTTTACAGTAAGTTTCAGTGCTGAAATCCCACAAATATTCGGCGAAGAAAAAATATTACAAGTAAATGCTTTTATTTCTAGGTTGGCTGCAATTAGTATGGTAATAGGGTTTTTGGGCTCAGCATTATTGTCTACAGTTGTAGATTACAGAGTCATCATTGGGATTGATGCATTTTCCTATTTTTTATCAGCATATGTTTTATTTTTATTTAAATGGGAAAATAGTGTAAAAAATAGTGGGAATTCAAATTGGAGAGAGTGGATCACCGATTTGAAGGAAGTTAAAAACTATGTTTTTTTAAGACCACTACTTTTATTGATTTTTATTGTCTTCTTATGTCAAACGTTTACTGCTAGTTCTCATAATGTTGGTGTACCAATCTTGGCAGAAGAGCTTAGTACAGACCATATTACTTTATATCAAGGTTTAATTTGGGGAATATGGGGGATTGGTGGAATCATCTCAACGTGGTTAATTCCTAAATTTGATTGGCTAAAAAAACATTTTCTGCTCATCTACTTTGGTACTTCAATTTTAATGTCTACAGGATTTATCTTATTTTTATCTGCAAATTTACTAGCATTTATCTTATTTTTTGCTTTCTTCACTGGACTGTTTGATGCTGCAGCAGGGACGTACTTCTCATCGATGATTCAACAAACTGAAAACACAATTAGAGGAAGAATATTTGGCGTAACGAATCTATTAAATAGACTAGGTTTTACACTTGGATTTGTCGCATCATCACTATTATTAAAAGTCATGACAATGCCACATCTTGTATGGTTATTTCATGGTAGTATGATAGCTATTATTCTAGTCATCTCGATCATTCTATTTTCAAGAAAGATGTTTCAATTTGATCATGATCCAACACTAAAACAAGAGGTCGAATTAGTTGTTAGTAAGTAAAATCAAATTTTAGGGGTGCTCATAAAATGGAAACAAATATTAAAAATGAAGTAACTGATGTTGAATTAAAAACTATTCAGTACTTCAGATGCTCAGAAGTAGATATTGATTTTGTATATAATGCTTTTTCAATTGGATTTTCTGATTATATCGTAAAGTTCGAATTATCCAAGGAACAATTTATAGCCAATTTTTTTGGACCAGAAGGCAATCATTTAGAAAATTCTTTTGTTGCCATACATGAAAATGAAGCAGTTGGGGTCATTTTGGGTGGTATGAAAGAATATGAAAATATGAAAACAATGAGATGTGGTACACTTGCCATTAGTCCAGATTATCGAGGGAAAGGTGTAAGTCAAAAGTTATTTGATTTACATAAAGATGAAGCCAAAAAACACGGATGCAAACAATTGTTCCTTGAGGTTATTGTAGGGAATGACCGAGCAATAAAGTTTTATAAGAATATAGGTTATGAAAAAATTTATGATATTTCATATTTTAGTAAAAAAGATTTAACAGATTTTGAACAATTGAAACCAACTGCTGAGTGTGAAATCCATCAAGTTGATTTCAATTCATTTGCTCAAATTGTTAAGAGATGGAACTACCATATTAATTGGCAAAATGATGTGGAATATTTAGAAAAGGCACCTAATGTTGCTTACTTCGAGGCGTATAAGGACCAACAAATTGTAGGGGCTACTGCAGTACATTCTAATGGTAAAATCAGTTTCTTATATGTGGATCAAAATTTTAGAAATCAACAAATTGCTACAAAACTAATACAAACAGCATTTTTACATTTAAAATGTAAAGCATTCTCAACTGGTTTTCCAAATAATAGTCATTTGGAAGGGTTTTTATCATCATTAGGTTTTCAAAAAGAAACATTGGCTCAATATGAAATGTATAAGAGATTAATATAGATAATAAGTAGGCAAAGTTAAGGTAATTGTATGTTTGCCTAGATAGTCGAACTTGCTCATAATAACACATCCCTTCGTACTCTAAATAGTATGGAGGTGAAATAAAATGTATCAAGATCAACAAAATTTTGAACAAACATATTATCCAACAGGAACACATCCACAAAATCAAGATGAGAGATTCTTCTTCTTTCCATTCTTACTTGGAGCTGCAGCTTTTGGAGCATTTAGACCATGGGGATGGTGGGGTCCTTGGGGCTATCCATATTATTATCGTCCTTGGGGTTACTGGGGAAGACCATGGGGAAGACCTAGATGGGGATATTGGGGAAGACCTTGGTAAACGAAAAAAAAGTAAATGCCACAAGCTGTGGCATTTTTTATTTATTTTATGAAAAAATGGATAAAAATCGGACAGATTAATGAAGCGAAAATAGCACTCAAAGTCATCGTGATTGAACTGATCGCTTGTTCAACTTCCCCATATTCAGCTGCTTTCACAGTACCAATCCCATGCGAGGCAAGGCCGTATCCAACGCCAATCGCAACTGGGTGATCTATCTTAAGAAGTATTAGAATATAAGGTCCAAATATCGCTCCAAAAATTCCTGCAATCATGACATATACTACTGTTAGTGATGGGATTCCGCCAATTATTGATGTTATGCTCATCGCAACTGGTGTAGTGACAGATTTAGCTGCTAATGATAGAATCACGCTTTTCTTTAACCCTAACCAGATCGATAAACAAACCCCGGAAATTAAACCAATGATTGTTCCAGTAAAAACACTGATAATAATAGATAGAAAATGAGTCTTCAAACGTTCTTTATGCTCGAATAATGGATAAGCAAATGACACGACTGCTGGTCCTAGCATCATATGAATCCATTTACCACCATTCATATAACTTTCATATGATACATGAAAATTACTTAAGAAAAGTATAATGACAAAGGTAGATGTCGTAATTGGGACAAGTAAAGGAAATGAATAATGTGAATACAGTTTTTTTGCTAATAAATACAAAATAATCGTGATAGCGATAAACAGTATACTATTTGCCATTCAACTCTCTCCTTACTAACAGTTCCTTTTTCTGATCTTTACGAGAAGAAAGAAAGTAACTTAATGTAGCGGAAAAAACCATTGTAATAATCGTACTGATTAAGACAATCATAACTGAAATGAGTCCTGACCCTTTAAATAAAGAAGAATATTGAATGATACCTACTGTTGCTGGAATGAAAAATAATGTTAAGTGCTTATTTAAAAAATTGCTTCCTTCTCGAACCCATTTTTCTTTAAATATAGGGATGTTTAGTAAAGCAAATAATATAAACATACCAATAATGCTACCTGGGATCATTAAATGAAATTTGTTTTGTATCGTAATACCGATAAAGTTTAAACAGTATAGAAAACCGATTTGAACGATTATATAAGCATATTTCATATTCAACATCCTTTTTAACTGAATTTGTTCTATGAAAATAATAATCTATATATTGTACATGAAATGGCACGAAATTGTAAGAATACAGTATTATCCTCACAAAAAATGCATGTTTACGAAAAACGGTTTATAATAGATTTATTAAAACATATAGGGGAAGTTGTATAATGAATTCTTTTGTCGCTTTTGATTTTGAAACAGCCAATTATAATCGTCATAGTATTTGTGCGGCTGGTTTTGTATTTGTAGAAAATGGAGTCATTGTTGATCAAATCTACTCTTTAATAAACCCAGAAGAAGAATTTTATTCTATGAATATTTCAATTCATGGAATTAGACCAGGTGATGTAATGGATGCTCCTACTTTTCCAGAATTTTATCGCTCGATACAAGATAAACTGTCAGGAAAAACATTAGTAGCTCATAACTTACCATTTGATGGATATGCATTAAAGGATAATTTATCAAGGTATGGTATTCCGTCTGTTGAAAATAATTTATTATGTTCTCTGCAATTAGCCAAAAAAGTTTTACCGAAACAAAGTCGATATTCTTTAGATGTATTATCTAATCAATTTGGGATTATGTTAAAAAATCATCACCATGCTTTAGCAGATGCAGAAGCTTGTGCACGAATTTTTCTACATCTTACAATGAAAAATGAAATAATTAGCTTGGAAGATTTATACGAAAAAACCAATATATATTTTGGCCAAATCAACCAATTTGAATATAGATCATCACTTGTAAAACCGAAACGAAAATTGGAGAAGAAAGTATGAAATTTATTTCTTGGAACGTAAATGGAATTAGAGCATGTGTACAAAAAGGATTTTTAGAGTATTTTAATGAACAAGATGCAGATATTTTTTGTATTCAAGAAACGAAATGCCAAGAAGATCAGATTACGCTAGATTTTGAAGGGTATCATCAGTTTTGGCATTCCGCTGTTAAGAAAGGATATTCTGGAACTGCTATTTTTTCCAAACACAAACCTCTAAATGTATATTATGGTTTTAATGGAAAAGAAGAAGATATTGAAGGACGTGTACTAACGTTAGAGTTTGATACTTTCTATATGGTGAATGTTTACACACCCAATTCTCAAAGAGACTTAGCCCGACTACCTTTTCGATTAAGCTGGGAAGATGAGTTTAGTGGATATTTAAAAAAACTAGATGCTCATAAACCTGTTATCTTATGTGGGGATTTAAATGTTGCACATCAAGAAATAGACCTTGCCAATCCAAAATCAAATAGTAAAAATTCTGGTTTTACACTAGAAGAACGTGGGAAAATGACAACACTTCTAGAAAATGGATTTACTGATTCATTCCGATATGTGAATCCTACAAAAGAAGGATCATATACTTGGTGGTCATATATGAATAAGGTTAGAGAAAGAAACATCGGTTGGCGAATTGACTACTTCATCATCTCGAACAGACTTCAAAGTAATTTAGTAAATTCAGAAATACATTCTAATATAATGGGAAGTGATCATTGTCCAATTATATTAACTTTAGACGATAAACTAATTAAATAAGCTATACAATTTGTACAAAAGCTCATATTTTATATAGAGCTTTTTTTATTAAATTGCTTTTGTGGATTATCTTTAAACAATGATTGGAAAGATTGAAGTGACAGCACAGGAAGAAAATGTCGGCAATGCGATTTAAGTCTACTTCTCGATCCAATTATAAAGAACACTGAGAATTAAACAAGGAAAAACTTTAAACAGATCGAAGTTAACAATAAGGTGGTCTAAAAATGAGTCATAAATGGATAGAATGGGCAATGAAAATTCAATCGATTTCAAAAAATGGATTAGCTTTCTCTAAAGACGTATTTGACATTGAGCGATATGAGCAATTACAAAAACTAAGTGCTGAAATTTTATCAGAATATAGTGAATTAGAGATGGAGTCAGTATTAAATTTATTTCATCAAGATAAGGGATACCAAACGCCAAAAGTTGATGTGAGAGGAGTTGTATTTAAAGACAATCAAATCTTGCTAGTACGAGAAAAAAATGACAATAAATGGTCTTTGCCAGGTGGATTTTGTGATGTCGGTTTATCGGCTTCTGAAAATATCATAAAAGAAATAAAAGAAGAATCAGGGTATGAAGTGAAAGCAAAAAGATTGCTCGCAATTCTTGATATGAATAAACATCCACATCCACCTCAAGCCTATCATTACTATAAAATGTTTATTCAATGTGACATAATAGGTGGAGAACCGATAATAGGGATTGAAACCCAGGAAATTGATTTTTTTTCAGTACATGCATTACCTAAATTATCAGTAAGTAGAGTAACAGAATCTCAAATTCAATTACTCTTTGAATATTTAAGGGATCCAAATAAAGAAACCGTATTTGACTAAAAGGAGACAGAATTTGAATAGTTTTACATCAATATTTAAAGAATTAGAAAATGAAATTAAAAAAGAACGAATTTCAGCTTGCTTGATTTATAAGGAAAGTGAAGTTTCTTTTCAATATTATAAAAATCTAAAGAGTGAGTCAAAGTTATTTAAAATTAATTCAGTTACAAAAAGTATCCTATCCATATTAATTGGAATTGCAATTGATAAAGGTATCATTGAGAGTGTTCAAACACCGATCTCAGTGTATTTTCCCACAATTGATCAAAGTAAAAAGGATATTACAATTGAACATTTATTAACAATGACTGCTGGTTATGAATGGCCCGAATGGGGCGCATGGAATGGAAGACCATTTCCGATGATCAATAGTATGGATTGGATTAACTATATTTTAGAGAAAAAAATAATTGCTCAGCCTGGAGAAAAAATGAATTATGATTCTGGTGCCTCTCAACTTTTAAGTGCAATTATTCAAAAAGCAACTAAAACTAAATTATCAATTTTTGCAGAAACCATGCTATTTAAGCCTTTAGGGATTCAAGAATATGTCTGGCATGAAGATTCAAAAGGAATTAATATTGGTGGATTTGGATTGAGCTTGGCTACAAAAGATATGTTAAAAATCGGTATTTTAATGATGCAAAAAGGTGTTTGGTTAGAAAAACAAGTGGTTTCTAGTGAATGGATAGACAAATCAACTACAGCGAAATATCATACGTATGATCATGTTGGTTCTTATGGATATCATTGGTGGGTTTTATTAAATGAAGAACTAAAAATAAATAATCCTCAAATCTTTTTTGCTATGGGATATGGAGGTCAATATATTATCGTTTCACCAGAGCAAAAATTAGTTGTTGTGTTTAATTGCGCAAAGTATATTGACTCATTTATACCATTGAAGCTATTCAGGAAATATTTTCAACAATGAAAAATAATGTGTAGGTTTAATAGAAGGTAAAATTATCTATCTAATAATATTATGCAGATTTTGGAAATAGGAATTTACATCATAAATGTCGAATTAAATGTAAAAGAAATGATTTAAGCCTAATGTTGAAATGTTCCTGAAAGGATGACTTCGAATGTTTTTAGTTAGAGAAGATTTTAAAACGTTTATTAAAAAATATCCAATCATTACGATTATGGTTAGTATCTGTTCATTTATAGCATTACTAACAACGATATCCGGGGGATATACAACGGAAAATATTTTAAAATTTGGTGGCTATCAATACGACTTAGTGAAACATGGTGAATTTTGGAGACTTTTATCATATGCATTTATGCATGGAAATTATACTCATTTTTTTATGAATATGACATTCATGATTATTCTAGGAAGGCCATTAGAAAGCGCAATTGGATCTGTAAAATTTTTATTCTTTTATTTAATTGCAGCTTTGTTAACAGGGATTGTACTTCATTTAGTCTATTCATCAAATATTGTGAGCTCGGGATCCTCAGGAGTTGGGTATGGTTTTTTAGGAATCTATCTATTCATCATTTTATTTCGAAAGAGTATGCTTTTACTCGATGACCGGAAATTTATCTTAACATTTATAGCAATCGGTTTAATTTCTTCATTTATTATACCTTCATCTAGCTTAACTGGACATTTAGCTGGAATGGGTATCGGGTTTATGATTTCACCTTTTCTTTTAAATAAAGCTTCAACATTTAAGCATTCTTTGAATGTTTAACCGTAAAGAAAACAATAAATATTAAAAATTAGTTAGTAATAAAAAACAAATGGGTTAATGAAATATTTAACTCATTTGTTTTTTTTGATTTGTTCTTTATTTAATTAAAAGTCAAAAACTTCTGTAATACGATCAGCTTTTTGTCGATTTCTACATAATTGATAAATTTGATGAAAGAAATCCTCAATTTTATCTTTTGTATCAGGTAATGGAATTTCAACGAAAAGGGACCCAAAAACTTGTTTAAAGTAAGCTTTTCGTTCAGCATTTTTACCATCGCGTTTAAGTGGATTATATTTCCAAACTAAATGGTCTTTCCCATTTAGATTTTTTACTTCTCTAATTTCTGCTGCAGTCGTTGATTTGTTTCCTACATATATGACCAGATAATATTGATCATTTCTATGCCAATCAATTAATAATAAATAATAATTTTCTTCTTCAATTTTTTGTAAATGATATGCTGCAATAACAGGCTTGCCATCAGCCCATTGCTGGAAATTCATTAATGTATTGTATTTAGATTCAATCTTTTGGATTTCATATAAAGACTGATTTGATTTCGTCCAATGATCAATTTGGTTAGCGATATGTATTGCAATTTGTTTATCCATCCAAATACCTCAACTTCATTTTTATCTTCTCATTTTATCAATTCTTTTATCATTAGAAAAGTTTGAATTCCATTATTTACTAAATGTACTAATATTTGGACACGTACTCATTGAAACATTTACCATCAATAAAATAACAACTATATAACCATATTATTAATGATTTATTTTGTAGAGGGAGGAAATAAAAAATGGCGCGTGGGAAGCATTTTAATCATAAGAAAAAAGGTCATGAACCGACTCATCCACAAGGTTCACTTGTAGAACCAGAAGATCGCAAACATGAAGATCGTGAAGAAGATTATATTGTAACAGAAGAAGCGTTTAAAAACCGAATTCAGTAAATATGAAATTGAACTCTAACATTAGATTAGAGTTCAATTTTTTTTGAAAAAATTTTTTAATTTTAATGATAGTACTTGTCTTACCATAGCTTTATTCAAAATATTAATATTAAATACATTAAATATTGTCAATTAAATTTTATATTGAATAAGATAAATATCTACATACATTTGGAGGTGTAAGAATGAGGAATGCAGGTGAGGAGCTTATTATAACTGGCGCATGGTTTTTATTATTTGGAACAGTGACCTCAGCTGTAGGCGTTACAAGTAAACATCATATAGGCACAAACTTTGGAAAAAAATTGTTTGCAAAAGGAAATGCAATAGAAGCATTTGGAAATTCAATTCAGTCAGTTGGTAGAGAAAAATTAATTAAAAGTGAAAGAGGAAATAATGAGCATTTATTAACAATTTTGTTAGGCAGTTGGATTCAAGCTGCAGGAAATGCAACTAATACACTTGCAACGGAACTAGAAATCAGTGGCGCAATCGAACAAGGCGAAAGATTAAATGCTTTAGGAAGTGTCATCCAAACAATAGGTGCATCATTTGAAGCAAAAGGTGCTAGACATGAGGAAGGTGTATTAGTAAAATTTGAAGTCTTCGGAAATGAATTAATTGCGATAGGAGCACTTATTGATGGCATAGGTAATGTCGCACTTCTTAATGATCATGACACGATTGGAGAACAACTATTATTTTTTGGTAGTTGGGTACAAGTTTTAGGCTCAATTCTTATCGTATTAGCTGTAACCAATTCAATAGAATCGGAAGAGGAAATTAAAACTCCTCATTATGGTTATTACCCAAAATAATACGAGAATAAGATCATCAATATTGAGAAATGTAACATTAAAATGTAAAAAAATTGATAGTAAATACTTATTTATAACAACTTTGACGATATATTTAAAATTAAAAAACATTTTTTTATTCATTTAAGCAATTTTATGAGAAAATAAAGATAAAATTAAAAAGATAGAGGTAAGAAGTATGAATGTAAAAATAATAACTGATAGCGCAGCAGATTTGCCTAAGGAAGTATTGGAACAATATCAAATCGATGTGATCCCGTTACGTGTATATTCTGAAGATGAAAAAGAGTATTTAGATGGTGAGACGTTAAATTCATCGACTTTATTTTCAGAAATGCGAAATGGAAAAGTATTTAAAACATCTTTGCCATCTTATGATCGAATACATAGTACATTTTTAAAATATGCAAAAGAGAATATTCCTTGTATTTATTTAGCCTTCTCATCTGAATTATCAGGTACATATCAATCTACAGTTATGGTGAAAAACGAAATTGTTGATGAATTCCCTGCATTTGATTTAGAAATTGTTGATACAAAATGTGCATCAATTGGACAAGGCTTAGCTGCAGTTAGGGCAGCAATCCTTGCTAGTGAAGGTAAGTCTAAAGAGGAAATAATGAATCAAATTCATCACTCAATCAATCATATTGAACATATTTTTACTGTCGATGATTTACAATATTTAGTTAGAGGTGGACGTGTAAGTAAAGTTGCTGGATTTGTTGGTAATTTATTAAATATTAAACCAATCCTCCATGTTGAAGATGGGAAATTAATTCCATTAGAAAAAATTAGAGGATCAAAAAAAGTCTTAAAAAGAATGCTTGAAATAATGGAGTCTAGGGGTGTAAATTTATCTAATCAATTGATTGGTATTTCCCATGGTGATGATATTGAGAGAGCAACCGAATTAAAAAATGCAATGAGCGAGATGTTTGGATGTAAAGAGTTCATTATTCATTCGATTGGTTCTGCAGTTGGCGCACATGCTGGGCCAGGAACATTAGCAATTTTCTTTATGAATTCAGACAAAAACTAACACAAAACGCACTTAAACACCAATTTCGTTGAACTTAAATGAAATTGGTTGTTTTATGTCGAAAGTATTCCTAATATTCTGAAAATATTCCCCGGACAATAATTCATACATATTTAGTTCTAAATAAGTAAATAGTATTTATGTAATCTTTACAAATACATTGGTGGGGTGAAAAAAATGTCAATTTTAGATAATTGGGATCAATGGAAAGATTTTTTAGGTAATCGTTTAGATGCTTCAAACGAAAAAGGACTTACTGATGGAGCTGTTTCTGAAATGGCTTATCGCTTAGGCGATTATTTAGCAAATGAAGTAGATCCTAAAAATGCTGAAGAGCAAGTTCTTAAGGATTTATGGACTGTTGCAGATGAGCAAGAGCAGCATACAATTGCAAATTTAATGATTAAATACGTAAAAAATAAATAATATTATTGATAAATGATAATATAGTAAACAATAGCCCTGTAATTTTTTTACAGGGGCTATTTTATTTTTTATTTGAATGAAAAGTTGTAAATCGATCGATAAGTTAGTTAATAATTTGATTTTAAGTGATACACACAAGAGAATAAGCAGATAGGGTGCAATAAATAAATCAACAATTTTATTAAATAAATTAACAAAAATATACTTGAAGTAAACTAACTAATCTTATATACTGTTCTTTGTTCAAGTACACTTTTTGTTGTTTACTTTTATCGTATTATTTTGTATGATTAATTTTCTGTTTTCATAATTAGAAAACATCAGTTCATATTCAATTCATAAATCTATGGTAAAGTACTTCAGAATGTCATTATTTATGTTTTATATATTAGGGGAAATGGGGTTGGCATATGAATAAGACAAATGAGGCTGTAGAAACGCCTTTTAATATCAAAACAATTATCGGTCCTGTAATGGCGGTAATTATTGGTATGATCATGGTTATTTTAGATAGTACTGTAGTAAACGTAGCTATGCCAGGAATTGTAGAGTATTTCAAATCTGACTTGGATACAATGCAGTGGACGATTACTGGTTATACATTAGCTTTATCTGCAGTTATTCCTCTTGCAGGTTGGATGTCAGATCGTTTTGGTGCAAAGCGTATCTTTTTAATTACAATATTATTTTTTACAATCGGTTCAGTGTTATGTTCAGTAGCACAGTCACCTGAACAACTTATTATTTATCGTATTATTCAAGGATTAGGTGGAGGAATGGTAGCACCAATTGGTATGGCTATTATTTTCCGTTTAGCACCTCCAGAAAAAATGGGTTCAATTATGGGAATGCTTGGAATCCCAATGCTATTAGCTCCAGCATTAGGCCCAGTCATTTCAGGTTGGTTTGTTGAATTCTCAACTTGGCACTGGATTTTCTTAATTAATTTACCAATAGGTATTATTGCTTTGATCGTTGGTATGAAATATTTACCGAATTTCGAAACAAAAACAGTTCCTTCACTAGATAAATTTGGAATCATCCTTGCACCAATCGCATTTTCAATGTTAGCTTATGGTGTTAGTGAAAGTTCTACTAGCTGGACATCTACTGGGACATTAACAGGATTAATTATAGGTGGAGTAGCTTTATTATTATTTATCATTGTTGAATTAAGACAAAAACAACCACTTTTAGAACTTAGAGTGTTTAAGTCTTCTGATTTTACAAGAAGTATCTTAATTACATGGATCATGCAAATCGCATTATTTGGTTCATTCTTAATTGTTCCTTTATATTTACAAACTGTAAAAGGCTATGGCGCTTTTGAAACAGGTTTAATTATGCTTCCACAAGCTGTTGCATCTGCTTTAATGATGCCAATCGGTGGAAAATTATATGATAAAGTTGGTGCAAGACCACTTGCATTAGTTGGTTTAACAGTGATTACAGGTTCATTATATTTATTCTCCACAATCACACTTGAATCAACAAATGTCTTTATTATTCTTACACTTGCAATGATGGGTGCTGGAATGGGTATTTCAATGATGGCAATCAATACTCACGTATTACAATCTGCTCCAAGACATTTAGTAAGTCGAGTTACATCTTTAACATCAGCAGCACAACAAGTAATGGTTTCATTTGCGGTTGCAGGTATGGCTGGATTCCTAACATCTAGTACAAAGGATTATATGACGAAGATCGCAAATCCTTTAGAAGCAATGATTTCTGCATACGGCGATACATTCTTACTAGCGGCAGGAATTGCTCTAGCAGGTGCTGTATTATCAATTATCTTACGTAAACCAGTGGTAAGTGATATTGATCAAGGTGAACTTGATGAAGAAACAAAATCAAGCATGATGGTTGGTCATTAATATATTTTCAAAAACAGAAGCTTAAACGAGCTTCTGTTTTTTTATCTAGAAAATGTAAAAAGCATTTTGAACATTAATTTGTAATGAAAATGTCCTCAGTTTGTAAACATTAATTATGTATAATGAAAGCTCAGGCAACATAGATAAAATACATATTGGAGCGATCGCATGAACAAACGAATTTTAAAAGCAGCATTAGCCTTATCTATATTTACTGGTGGATTATTAAACCTAAATATGATAGCGTCTAATGTTAAAACTGTAGAAGCAGCTACCATTAAAGGTACCGTAACTGCTACTATCTTAAATATCAGAAGTGGACCTAGTACTGATTATAAGGTTGTTGGCACAATTAAAAAAGGTGCTACTGTAAGCATTATAAGTAGTAAAACTGGTTGGTATAAAATAACTGCTGGTACAAAAACTGGGTGGGCTTCAAGTAAATATATCAGAAAGTCTACAAGTAGAATAGCATCTTCAACTGTAAATAATATGAAAACACTTGGTACGTCTAAACAACTAATTATTGTTACTGCAGATAATGAAAGTACAAGAAATGTTGTGATTGAGACATTCGAAAAATACGAAAGTGGTTGGAAAAAACGTAATACATTTGCAGGCGTTATTGGGAAAAATGGAATGATTTCTAATAAACATGAAGGTGATAATGAAACCCCAGAAGGAAAATATACGATCACAAAAGCATTCGGAAGACAGAGTAATCCAGGTACGAAATTACCTTATAGAAAAATAACAGCTGATGATGTGTGGGTAGACGATTCCAAAAGTACACTTTATAATACTTGGCAATTAGCTTCTAAAAACAATGGCAGATGGAATAGTGCTGAAAAGATGAATATTAGCCTTTATGATTATGGATTTGTGATCAATTACAATCTAACAAGAACACCTGATAAAGGAAGTGCTATATTCTTCCACATTGCTGGATCTTCTGGTTATACAGCAGGTTGTACTGCAACTTCTAAAACAAATGTAATTTCTATCTTAAAATGGCTCGACCCAACTAAAAAACCAATTATTATTCAAACGCCATTTAATAAAGTAACAAACTATTAACTATAAAATACTGGTCAATTAATGATCAGTATTTTTTTGTTTATTAATGCGTAAAAATGGACGTAGAAAAGTGAAGGACTGGAGGTTCATTTGAAGAAATGTAAGAAGATTTTATCAATTTTAACAATCTTTTTATACGAGCCGTGTTATGATGATAAAATCGATATACTTATTTTGAATTTTCAAAGTATAATAAAAAAGCTAGCGTGAATTGATTTTTAACATTAGAGGTGATTACATGGTACAAAATTTTATTGAACTTGAAACCGAAAGATTAAAATTAAGAAGATTTAAAGATGAAGATCTAGAATACTTTTATCAATATCGAGCTAATCCTGATGTCGCAAAATATCAAGGTTGGCAGAATTATACATACGAACAAGCAAATACTTTTATTGAAAAACAAAAAATTGCAATCCCAAATATTCCAGACTCATGGGTACAAGTAGCAATTGAACATAAGGAAAGTGGAAGACTGATAGGAGATTTTGGTATCCATACTCTAAAGCTACCACTAAATACAACTGAGATTGGATTCACATTAGATCCACAATATCAAAAACAAGGCTATGCGCAAGAAGCATTAAAAGGGTTAATTAATCATCTATTTAACGTTTTGCATAAGGAGAATATACAAGCGATCGCTGTTGAACAGAATGACTCCTCAATCAAACTTCTAAAAAGAATGGGATTTCGTCTATTGAAAAAAATTGAAAATAGTCACTTTAAAGGTCAAATAGTGAACGAATTTGTTTTCGAATTAACAAAAAATGAATGGAGTAGGGTAGGAGATGAGAAAAAGGAATGAGTTTCTTTAAAGGTGCAGTTTATTTATCTTCAGCTGCAAGTATTTGGGGTATGACTTATGTTGTCAGTAAGGTTGTATTAGATCATATTTCACCATGGCTTTTACTTGAAATGAGATTTTTATTAGCGCTAGTTACTTTAGGAATTATTTGTATCATTCAAAATTCATGGAAGATAGATAAGAAAGACTTATTACCAATTGCAATTATTGGTTTAGTTGGCTACTCAGGTTCAATCGGTCTTCAATTTATCGGAACAAAGCTTTCTGGAGCTGCAATGGGATCTCTAATAACGTCAGCTTCACCTGCATTGATTTCATTTTTTGCATTTCTCATTTTAAAAGAAAAAATAAATAATCGTAAAATCATTTCATTGGTGTTAGCGACAATAGGTGTAATCGTAGTGATTGGTATACCAACAGGAAACACAGATTACGGTGCTTATTATGGTAATATTATCTTATTTGGAGCAGCAATAACATGGGCATTATATACAGTTTTAAGTAAAGCACAAACTAAAAAATATTCTTCTCTAACAGTTACTACATGGGCTACTGTATTTGGTGTGATTTTTACAATTCCATTTACAGTTTTTGAACAAGTTCAAAATTCTAGTTCATTATCACTTAACTTTTGGATTTGGATGGGTGTTATATTTTTAGGAACAATTGCTACGGCTGGGGCATTTTATTTGTGGAATAAAGGATTTGAATTTATTGATACGTCTACGGGTTCATTGTTTTTCTTTTTCCAACCACTCATCGGAACAATTTTTGGCTTTTTCTTATTGAACGAATCGATAAAAATTTCATTTTATGTAGGTAGTTTGTTAATTATTTTAGCTGTTTATTTATCGATAAAAGAGCCTAAACAACAATCGACTATAAATTATTCTTCAAAAAAGGCATAAAAAAGTGGCTGAATGATTCAGCCACTTTTTTGATTATTCTGGAGCGATTTCATTATTCACATCAAGTGCTTCTACAAGCTCAAGCTCTTCATGGCGTTCCTGGAATCGATTGAATGTAAATTCATTTGCAAATAGGAATAAAGGACGTTCAAAGCGGTCATATACAAGCATATTACGCATATCTTGATATTTTTTTAAACCTTTTACATCATCAGTTTTTACCCATCGTGCAATATTATAATCAACATGATCTTTACGAATATCAGAACCATATTCATTTTTTAATCTATATTCAAATACTTCAAATTGAAGTTGACCAACTGCTCCAAGGATAACTTCATTAAATTCATTTTTATAAACTTGAATCGCACCTTCTTGGGCTAATTGCTCGACACCTTTATGGAAGTGCTTAGACTTTAATGAGTTTACCGGGCTTACACGTAAGAATAATTCTGGTGGGAAGGTAGGTAATGGCTCGAAGAATAATTTTTGTTTCCCAGCCGTAATTGTGTCACCAATTTGATATGTTCCCGAATCATAAATACCAATTACATCCCCAGCAAATGCTTTATCAACTGTCTCACGATCATTTGCCATTAATTGCGTAGATTGACTCAGTTTGATTTGTTTTCCAGTACGAGAAAGCATTACGTTCATTCCTCGTTCAAATACACCAGAGCAAATACGTACAAATGCAATTCGGTCACGGTGTGCCGGATTCATATTTGCTTGGATTTTAAAGATAAACCCACTAAATGTTTCATCTGTCGGATTGACTTCACCATTAATTGTTTTACGTGGACCAGGAGCAGGTGACATATCTAAGAAGTGATTTAAGAATGGTGTAACACCAAAATCAACTAATGCAGTCCCGAAAAATACAGGTGTTAATTCACCAGATTGTACTAATTCAAGATTAAATTCATTCCCAGCACCTTCTAAAAGATCAACTTCATCTCTTAAGTTCTCAAGGTTTGTTGCTTCTAGATGAGCTTCTAATTCAGGTCCATGAACACCATCTTTTCCAAGCTTAATGACTTCATCTTTTCTGAAAAGGTGAACCTCATTTTCAAGACGATCATATACACCCTCAAATTGCATACCACTACCAATTGGCCATGTTACAGCTACAGAAGGCATTCCAAGAACTTCTTCAAGTTCTTCCATTAATTCTAATGGATCCTTTGCTTGTCGATCTAATTTATTCATAAATGTAAAGATTGGAATTCCACGCATACGACATACTTGGAAAAGCTTTTTCGTCTGCGCCTCTATCCCTTTAGCAGCATCAATTACCATCACTGCACTATCAACAGAAGTTAGTACACGGTATGTATCTTCGCCGAAATCATTGTGACCCGGAGTATCCATAATTGATACCATTTTTTCATCGTATTCGAATTGCATAACTGAAGAAGTAACAGAAATCCCACGTTGTTTCTCAATTTCCATCCAGTCAGATTTTGCATATTTAGAGTTTTTTTGTGCTTTTACAGTACCAGCTTCACGAATAGCTCCACCATGTAATAATAATTTTTCGGTTAAAGTTGTTTTACCAGCATCCGGGTGAGAAATGATCCCAAAAATACGGCGCTTTGCAACTTGGTTGATTAAATCTTTATTTGCCATCTATTATAAAGTCCTTTCTAAAAACAAAAATAGTAAGTTAATTATTTCACATCTTTTCTATTATACAAGAATTACTCTCTCGATGAAACAACATAGTAAAAAAGTTATAGTACCTTCATTATTGCCAAAAAGTTCTTAAATGAAAGTGCACTTCCAATAAAAGGAAATTTTATATTTCATATGGAATAAATATTGATATATTCCTTACTGATCGGAGGGGAACTAAATGAATTTAAAATTTATCTTTATCATTATTTTTTTTATCTTAACACTTGGATTAATTGAATGGAATTCTCGAGATATTCATGAAAATAAATATGGTCAACATACGAAACAAACAAAATGTGTTGTACCAAAAGAAATTTCTCCAGAAGCTGCAAAAGCAGAAAAAATTGCTAAAGGTGATTTAACAAGTTATGAAATAAAAGATTTAAGGAATGATGATGCGAAAGGTATGGTTCAGAAAACATTCGTATCAAAAGATACTGCTAGATTAGTAAATGATAAATATGATGGGAATGAAGTTTTTAAAGTGACATATAGTACAAAAAATGAAGAAATTTTAGGTGATATTGTGGTTTATATTGATGCAGAAACATTAAAGGTGATTGGTAGAGGGTTTCGTGAATGAGTTGAATACAGCCAATAAAATACAAAAGGTAGTGAAAAAGAATGAATTTCGAGAAATTTAAATATGAAAGGCCAAATATTAAAAAATTGGAACAAGATATAAACCAACTCCTTTTTCAATTCAAGCGGTCAAATGATACCGAAGAATTAAGTAATATCATTCGTGAAATAAATCAGCTAAGATCAAAATTCGAAAGTATGATGAATCTGGCTTATTTACAATTCATGAGAAATACAAGTGATTCTTTTTATTCCGCGGAACAAACATTTTATGATGAATCTTATCCTATATATCAAAATTTATTAATCGATTATTTTAGAAATCTTGTGAACTGTGGTTATAGAAAACAATTAGAAGATATTTTTGGGAAACAATTCTTTTCTCTTGCGGAGCTACATACGAAAACAATTTCTGCAAACATTATTGAAGATCTAGTGGAAGAAAATAGATTAGTTAGTCAATATACGAAACTTATTTCATCTGCAAGAATAAATTTTCTTTCGACAGAGATGAATTTAACTCAAGTAAGAGCGTATTCACAAAATACCAATAGGGATATAAGAAAGCAAGCAGTTCATGCTAGATATGGTTTTTATGAACAGCATGAAGAAGAATTAGATCAAATATTTAATCATTTAGTTAAAAAGCGAACACAAATTGCTCAAAAGTTAGGCTATAAAAATTTTATTGAATTAGGTTATGCACGCATGCTAAGAATTGGTTATGATTCAGAAATGATTCGTATCTTTAGAAAGCAAGTGAAGAAAATAATCGTTCCTTTGTTAATAAATTTGAAAGAAAATCAGAAAGATCGTTTAAAGCTTGAAATATTACATTATTATGATTTAGATATATTGTTTGAAGATGGAAACCCCGAACCTAATGGAGATATCAAATGGATTATTCATGAATTTCAACATGTCTTTAAAGAGATTTCACCTGAAACAGCAGAATTTTATCAATTTATGGAATCAAATAATCTTTTAGACGTAGAGACTAGAATTGATAAAGCGAGAGCGGGTTATTGCACATATATTCCTAAATATAAAGCACCTTATATTTTTGCCAATTTCAATGGAACTTCCGATGATGTTCGGGTTTTTCTTCATGAAGCAGGTCACGCATTTCAACTATATTCTAGTCAAAATTTAGAATTAGTTGACTATCATTATCCCACATATGAAGCGTGTGAAATTTTCTCAATGAGTATGGAGCTCTTTGGATGGAAATCGCTTGATCGAATTTTCGGAAAAGACGCGAATAAATATAAATATCTGCACTTACATGAAGCACTTGACTGGTTAGTCTATTGTGTTGCTATTGATGAGTTTCAACATATTGTTTATGAAAATCCAGAACTGACTCCAAATGAAAGAAAAGCAAAGTGGAGGAACATTGAGAAAGAATATTTGCCTTTTCGCGATTATGAAGGAAATGATTATTTGGAAAGAGGTGGATTCTGGCAACAGCAGACACTAATTTATAAAACACCTTTTTACTTTATTGATTATGCAATAGCTCAAGTTTGTGCCTTCCAACTTTGGTCATTATTTAAAGCGAATGAGCAAGTAGCTTTCTCTAAATTTCTTAAAATTTGTAAAGCTGGAGGTAGCAATTCGTTTTTAACGATAATAGAAGAGTCCAGTATGATTTCACCATTTGATAACGGTTGTTTAGAAACGATATTGCCGATCATAAAAAATGAACTAGATGATATTGAATTAGCTTTAAACTTGAAATAAGTAACGCTGAAATATTGAATTGACATCAAATTTTTATTTATTAATGGAAGCGTATTCTAGTATACTAGTAGTATATTAAATTAATTTGAGGTGAATACAGTGGAGTATACAAACTTAATATAAAAGAAAATAAAAGTTAAAGTGAGGACACTGTATTGAGCACAAAAACAAAATTAATATTGGTTGAGGGATTACCAGGTTTTGGAAAGTCAACTACTGCTAGATTAGTATATGACATTTTAAAAGAACTGAATGTAGAAGCAGAACTTTTCTTAGAAGGTGATTTAAATCATCCTGCTGATTTTGAAGGCGTAGCTTTCTTTACGAAGTCAGAAATGGAACAATTATTAATAGAACATGAGCATCAAAGTGAAATAATTAAACTTCATATGGAAGAATATGAATCTGGGTATTTAATTCCTTATCAAAAACTACAACATATATTAGGTATAAAACTTACACCTGAATTATTAGATGCATTAATGAATAAAGATATATATGAATTACCCCTTAAGCAAAATCAACATTTAATCGAAAAAAGATGGCAAGCATTTGCTGAAAAAGCACAAAAAAGCGAAAAAATAACGATATTTGAATGTTGTTTTATTCAAAATCCAATAACAGTTGGAATGATTAAATATAATACAAGCAAAGAAAATGTCATTCAATATATAAAATCGCTAGAAAATGTAATTGAATGTCTAAATCCATTATTACTATATGTTAATCAAGATGATCTAACATTTTCATTTAAAAAGGCCATTAACGAAAGACCAAAAGAATGGTTTGAAGGGTTTGTAAATTATTATGCTAACCAAGCGTTTGGAAGTAAAAATAATTTTACGGGATTAGAAGGTACTTTAAGGATTCTTGAGGCAAGAAAACAGCTAGAAGTAAACATCTTAGAAGAACTTAGTATAAAAATGGAAGTTGTCAATAATTCTAACTATGATCTTGAAAGTTATCAATCAACTTTAAGGGATCTTATCCGTTTACATTTTTAATAAAATTTGGCCCTACTTCATTTTGGAGTAGGGCTATCATCATTAAAATAAGAATTGTAAATGTAAAGAAAAAACTAAATAAGCCTATTTGGAGCGGCGTTACCTCCGCTATGAGCACGGAAGTTAAGATATCGAGCGTTTGTCATGCAGACTGCAGATCTATTTTCAAATTGAAAATAGATTTTTTTCATTTAGGCGTACTTTTTCGAAAGTCTTTACATATCATTTATTAGGTAGTATAGTTAGTTACATGAGTAACTAACCAAATAACTAACAAGTAAAGGAAGCTGCTAATGAAACCAACATTAGATGAATCTCAGCCATTATTTCAGCAAATTGCCGCATTAATTATGGATGAAATTATTGACGGCAGAATAAAGGAGGAGGAGCAAGTTCCTTCAACAAATGAATTATCACGTTTTTATAATATTAATCCTGCAACAGCTAGAAAAGGTCTCCAAGCATTGGTTGTCAAGGAAATCATTTATAAACAAAGAGGTGTTGGTATGTTTGTTTCTAAAGGAGCAAAAGAAAAATTAATGATAGAGCGAAAAGAGCAATTTTATGAAGAATATGTCGCACCTTTATTAAAAGAAGCAAATCGAATTCATCTTGATGAACAAATGGTCATTGAATTAATTAAAACAAAAATGGATTCAAAATAGGGGGAGTATAGATTGATTCAAGTAAAAAATTTGACTTATGGTTATCATCAAACACCAGTTTTATCAAATTTTAATTTACATGAAACGGAACCAAGCATTATTGGTTTATGGGGTAGAAATGGATCTGGGAAGACAACATTAATGAGTTTACTTGCAGGGCACTCCAAACCACTAGTAGGTCAAATAAATGTATTAGGTCAAGAACCATATAATAATTTAAAGGCTTTAGAAAATATTTGTTATATACAAGAAAATCATCCATTTGGTCAAAATTGGAAAATAGAAGACGTTTGTAAATATGGTCGCTATTTTCATCCAAATTGGAACCAAAAGTTTGCCGAAAAACTCATCGATCTATTTGAACTACCGTATAAGAAAAAAATCTCTAAATTTTCAAAAGGGATGAAATCTGCTTCTCAAATCATTTTAGGTTTAGCAAGCAATGCTCAAATTACAATTCTAGATGAACCTACAAATGGTTTGGATGCAGTAAAACGAAAACAATTTTATGATGCATTATTAGAGAGTTACGAAGAACATCCTCGTTTATTTTTAATCTCCACGCATCATATAGAGGAAATTCAACCACTTTGTGAATCACTTATTGTAATCCAAGATGGGAAAGTTTTATTCCACGAACAAATTGAAGAAATGAGAGAAAAAGGGGTTATTTTATCTGGTAAAGGTGAAATGATTGAAAAGGTTACTTCTAATGCAAGAATAATCGAATCATCTAGAATCAGTTCAACACTTAAAGTAATGCTAGATGAAAGCTTTTCTAATCACTGGAAATCAATCGCGTCAGAAAATGGTTTAACAATTGAAAAAGCTAGTTTACAAGATTATTTAATAAATGTTACGAGTAAAAAGACTGAGGTGAAATCATGAATTCAATTAAGGGTACTTATCTATTAATATTTGATGATTTGCGTTGGTATTTTATGTTATTTTCCACAATTACATTAGGATTATCACTCATCTATCTTCTAATAAGTGTTATGTTTAACATTCCCTCAGGAACGGAAGCTGCATTGTTTGGGCCAACTTTTGGCGGTATTTGTACATTTGCAGTCGCAGGTCTAGTCATTCCAATTCAGGTTGCAATTGGACTTGGGAGTACAAGAGTACAATTTTTAAAGTCATATAATGTGATGGCTTCTCTTATGGTTGTATGTAGTATTACATTTTTGAATGTTCTATATTTAATCATGAATTTATTATTTGATAGAGGTATAAACAAATTTCAATTTTTTCATGCAGGTCAATGGTATTCAAACAATTATCATTTTTTCTCCTATTATTGGATTGATTTAATGATTGGATTTTTCATTCTTGGAATATCGTCTCTAATTGCAGTTCTGATTAGAAGACTAGGTGTATTAAATTTTCTAATTTTACTAGTAGGTATCAGTATCCTCATTACGTTATCTTCAATAACTGGATATAATTCAACAATCTTTGGGTGGATATTAGACACGAATGTTTTAATGACTTTTACTATTTTAGGTATTGTTGGAATGCTACTCCAGTCATTAACATTCCCAATGATGAAAAATGCGCCATTAAAAATGAAAAGCAGAGGATAAATTTCAAAAAAAGTATGCCGGTAAAGGCATACTTTTTCTTATAAAAAATACGTTTTACATACTTTGAAGTGTAGGGTTCTAGGGGCATTAATATCGAATGTTAAATGAAGTAGAGTATAATTATGCGAATCCTGTAAAATTTCTGTATAATCAAATTATATTAAACGATAGGAGAAACGCTTATGTCATTTACAATTAAACCAATTGCTTATGTGAAGAATTCTAGAAAAGAAATAGAAGATGATCATTGGGGTACTATCATATCTGAAATTGAATTAGTTGAAGAAGTCAGTGAATTAGCACTTAGCGGGATTACCGATTTTTCTCATTTAGAGATTATTTTTTATTTTGATAAAGTTTCAGATGATAAAATTCAATATAATGCTAGACATCCTAGGAATAATCTAAGTTATCCGAAAGTTGGGATTTTTTCTCAAAGAGGGAAAAATCGTCCAAATAAATTAGGCCTAACTTCAGTCGAACTATTGAGTCATAATGAACGTAAAATTACGGTGAGAGGATTGGATGCAATAAATGGAACACCAATCATTGATATCAAACCAATAATGAAAGAATTTCTTCCCAAAGGTGAAATAAAACAACCAAAATGGTCAACTGAATTAATGGAGAATTATTGGGATTAAAGGATTCATTTAGTGAAAGAGAAGACACTGCATATACAATGTCTTCTCTTTAGCTTTCATTGATTAAAATTCTAATGGACGTAAACTAGCTTCGATTTCTGCTCTTTTTGGCTCTAAAAATGGAGGTAGAGCTAGCTGTTCTCCTAAAGATTCCATTGTTTCATCTACTGCAAATCCAGGCGTATCGGTAGATAATTCAAATAGTATATGATTTGGTTCTCTAAAATATAATGCTTTAAAGTAATATCTTTCGACTTTTCCTGAATTGATAAAACCTAATGATTCAATCTTTTCAGCCCACTTGTTAAATTCTTCTTCATTTGGCACTCGAAAGGCAACATGATGAACACTTCCACGTCCAGGTCTTTCTCTTGGTAGATCTGGGCGACTTTCTACATGAACTTCTGCACCAGAACCTCCAATTCCTGTAGCTAATACTTCAATATCAGGCTGATTTTCAGCAGGGGATGGATATGTGCCGATTTGCCTGAAACCTAAAACTTCAGTTAACGTTTTTATTGTAGGTGCAGCATCCTTTACTGTTAAGGTTACAGGTCCCAATCCTACTATTCCATGCTCTGTCGGAATATCTGTTTGATTCCACGGAATTCCAGCTGGGACACCTGGCTCTCCATTATCTGCAACTAAAATTAGTCGTGTTCCTTCATAATCTTGAAAAGCAAGAGTATCACGATTCGCTCTTTTACTGATTTCCTCATGATGAATTCCTAACAGTTTAAATCGGCTATTCCAATAATGTAATGATTCTGTTGATCGTACACGTAATGATGTTGTAGAAATACTAGAATGACCATGATATGTATTACCTAATCCCGGAATATCAAAAAAAGTTATTTCTGTACCAGGATTCGCTTTGGCATCTCCATAAAACAAATGATAACTAGATGTATTATCTTGATTTACAGTCTTTTTTACAAGTCTCAATCCTAATACTTTTGTATAAAATTCAAAGTTCTTTTCTGCTTTTCCAGTAAGTAATGATACATGATGTAGTCCTAATAATTCCATCTTCACCAATCCTTTATGAATTTATATTATTATTTTACGCTTTGTAAGGTTAAATTACTAATCGCATGTTTATATGTGATCAAAAAATTTGAATTGTAAATAGAATTAGGTATGTTACACTTTAATTAATTTAAAAATTCAAAATACTTAATCAGATTACATAAACTAGGAGGAATATCGATGTATTTAGGATATTTTTTAATTCTTTTGTCAGCGACCGCATTTGGACTGATGCCTATTTTTGCAATTTATGCATATGACCATCAAGTTAGTGTAAATACATTGTTATTTCTGCGATTCTCATTCGCTGCAATCATCTTTTTTAGTTATCTATTTTTGAAAAAAGGATTCGTTTCAATCACGAAGAAACAAATCACAACGTTTTTTCTGCTAGGTAGTATATTGTATACCTTACAATCTAGTTTTTATTTTAGTTCAATTAAGTACATACCTGCATCTTTAGCAGCATTGATTTTATACTTATATCCGGTTTTTGTTGCAATCCTTTCATTTTTTGTAAATAAAGAGAAATTAACAAAATTTATGGTCATTTCAATGATTATTTCGCTTTTTGGTATACTTTTCGTTTTAGGGACTCCAACAGATCATATGAATGTATTTGGTATTTTACTAGCATTAGGTGCAGCTATTATTTATTCAATTTATATTATTGTAGGTGGTAGAGTGACATTACAAGTTCCACCTTTAGTGACAAGTGCGTTTATCGCATTATTTGCGGCAGTTTCATTCTTAATTGTTGGATTGACTACGAATACACTTCAATTTCATTTTAGTTTTGTGGGTTGGTTATCGATTCTTTGTATTTCAATCATTTCGAGTGTCATTTCAATGGCCTCATTTTTTGCAGGCATTAAATTAATAGGACCAACAAAAAGTGCAATATTAAGCATGGTCGAACCAGTTATTACGATAATTTTTTCTACAATTCTTTTAAATGAAAATATGAAATTATTACAATTAGTTGGTGGAGCAGTTGTTTTACTTGGTGCTGCTTTGGTAGTCATTACAAGTGAAAAGAAAAAATTGATAGAGAATAAAATGGAAAATCATTTACAATATGATATGATAAATAATGAAAAATAATTTACCATTAAAATTAGAAGGTATGAGCTGCAATTGCGGCTCTTTTTTGTTTGAAAAGGAGTCATAAATATGTTCGAAATAAAATTAAAAAACGATCTGATTGTAACTGTTCGCGAAGCTTCAAAAGATGACGCTCAATCGATTATTGATTTTTATAATATAGTCGGAGGAGAAACAAACTTTCTATCTTTTGGAGGAAATGAATTTAAAAGAGATTTAGAAGAATATGAAACTTTCTTAACTACTTCTAAAGAACAGCAAAATACAATCATTCTACTGGTAACATTAAATGAACAAATCATAAGTATAGCGTCGATTCATTCTAATCAATCAGCACGTACAATGCATGTTGGAATATTAGGCATCGTCATTAAAAAGGAGTATTGGGGTTTACAATTAGGTAATAGTTTAATGGACTACCTTATTGAATGGGCAAAACAAAATACGATTACGAGGAAAATTCAATTGACTTGTAATAAGGACAATACAAAAGCCATTCGATTATATAAAAAACTAGGTTTTGAGATTGAAGGCGTCATAAAAGAAGATACGTTTATTGAAGGACGTTACAATGATACCGTTTTGATGGGACTCTTTCTTTAAAATCTTGTTTGCAGTTCAAATCGAACAAGTAATAATTTTTAAAAGCTTTTTATGGATGTGTGTTGCTAAATAGGAATTTTCGTCAACTTACGATTTTCCAAAAGGAACAATGTATTCAAAACAGCTATATTAAATGTAAATAGGTGCTAAAGATGATCAGAGATTTATTTTTAAATTTTTCCTTATTCATATTTTTCTTGTTTGGCTTTCATCGACTTCAAAACATATTACGCCTAAGATTCCCAAATAGGTATCATATTATAGTAGGTATGATACATGGGGTATTCGGCAATATCTTAATATTGTTTGGAATTCGTGTATTTGAAAATAACATCTTAGATTTTAGACAACTTGCTATTATATCAGCAGCGTATTTTGGAGGCTTTAGAGCAGCTATCATGACCGGTTTCATCATTGTAGCATTTCGTTTGTCATACTTCGGAATTAATGAAGGGTCAATTTTCGCACTCATTACGATTACCATTAATGTGATTATGAGTGGATTCATTTCGAAGTATGTAAAAAATTACTGGATTAAATGGATGAATATGATTCTAATCGTAATGATTTTAAGTAGTTCGTTCTTCTTATATCAAAATATGAAAAATTCATATCCACTTTACCCAATCATGCCGATCTGTGAAAGTTTTGTTTTGATAGGTGGTATACTGATTGCAGTGTTTATCAGCTTTTTAAATAGAAATGAAGAAATAAAGGTCGCTTTAAAAGAAAGTGAGGAAAGGTATCGAACCTTGATAGAAACCTCACCAGATGGGATTTTTGTACATAAGAATGGAATGATCATGTTAGCGAATGAAAAAGCAGGAATATTATTAGGTACAGATACATCAAATGATTTAATTGGTCTTAATATATTTCAGTTATTAACAAATCTAAAATCAAGAACATTTGATAACATTGAAAAATTTAGTCAAAATCCTGACCTTATCGTGCAAGAAGATAGTACATATACTCGTTTAGATGGAAAAGGTGTAGATTTATCATTCTCCGAGTCTAATATTATATATGAAAGTACTGAAGCGACCATGGTCGTATTTAGAGATATTTCTGAGCAAAAAAACATAGAAAGAAAATTACAACAGGCTAATAAATTACTTCACCAACTATCGATTTCTGATGGTTTAACAGGAATTCCTAACAGACGTTATTTTGAAGAAATGTATAAATTAAAATGGGATGAAGCACTAGCATCACAAAAGCCGTTTTCACTAATCATTTTTGATATAGACTGTTTTAAAATGTTTAATGATTCATATGGTCATTTAGAAGGCGATAAGTGTTTAAAAATTGTTGCAAGAACCATTTCTAAAATAGTGGATAATACTACGGATTTTTGTGCACGTTTTGGCGGTGAAGAATTCATTGTAGTATGTGATACGGATGAATATGGTGCAAACGAAATAGCTGAAAAAATAAGGAAGAGTGTCCTAGAACTTAAAATTCCAAATGTGAACTCAGGTGTTAATCAATTCGTTACGATTAGTATTGGTGTGGTGTCATTGGTTCCTAACAAATCGATTGAAAAGGAAGTTGCAATCGATTACGCCGATAAAGCATTGTATACTGCGAAATTAAATGGAAGAAACAAAGTTCATTTTTATCAGATCAACAATGAAATATTTGCCTAATACTAAAAAAAAAATCCTTGTGAGCTATAGGCACAAGGATTTTTTATAGTTTTTTAGAAGCAAGTAAACGATCTAATGCGGTTTGTATCAATTCCAAAGTATGCCCAGAAAAATCCGAACCATCTAAATCCTGCAACTGATCTTCTTCCTACAAATGTCGGAAAAAACCAAAATGCTTCACCATTATTTAGCCATACGTAAGTATTTCTAAATCGGCATCCTGCAATTGCTCCGGGATCTACCGCAAATGCAGTTGCAGCTGGTTGTTGAGGTGTAAAAGATGGTGGAGGAGATGTTGGTGCACCTTGTTGTCCACCACCTGGGTGGCCTGGAAACTGCCCAGGTTGACCCGGAAATTGACCCGGTTGCCCAGGGAAACCTGGAAACGTTCTATAGTGTGGAAAATAATCCATTCATATCAACTCCTTCATTATCAATCTTTATAAAGTATGAGGAATTGGGTGTGATTGTTTGGGCGAATGGTTAAATAACTATGTATTTAAAATTCATTCGTTAAACATTACCATTATAAAAAATTAGATAACAATGAAAATATCAGTCAGTTGACAATTCATAACTTTACTTAAAAAGAGGCATCACATGTCAAACTGACTTATGTGAGGCTCTTTTTAAGTATATATTAATTGTAATCTTAATTTTTATAGTGAGCAGATTTAAGAATTATTTAAGATTTGGATAAGGTCCATTTAATTTTTTTTTATTAAGATTTACAATAGTTTTAAGACATTTACATGTAAAATATGTAAACAAGAAAGTGGGTTGTAGGTTGTCAATTCGAAAACGGTTAATATTTTCAAATATTGCAATGATTGTTATTCCAATTTTAACTTTTATTCTGTTACAAATTATCTTAGATATGTTTTTCCTCAATTCATTTGATCCAACAAACAGCGGTCATCGGCCACATGCATTTTATTTTTTCCGTTTTGGTATTATCATCCCGATCTTTGCGATTACAAATGCTTTACTGTCTTATTTTGTATCAAGAAGTATCATTAAACCAATAAGAGGTTTAAATGATGCTGCAAAAAAAATTCGAGAAGGTAATATGGATTTTCAAATTGAGCCTGATCGTAAGGACGAGATTGGTCAGCTAGCTCAAAGTTTTGAATTAATGAGACATAGCCTTAAAGAATCCTCTGACATACAACAAAAGTATGAACAAAATCGCAAAGAATTAATAGCCAATATATCTCATGATCTTAAAACGCCTATGACTTCAATAAAAGGTTATGTAGAAGGCATCAGAGATGGTATTGCAAATACACCAGAGAAAATGGAAAGGTATATTCAAACCATTCATTCTAAAACTCTACACATGGATCATTTAATCGATGAGCTTTTCTTATATTCAAAATTAGATTTAAAGCGGGTACCATTTCATTTTGAAGAGGTTAATATTCATCATTATTTAATAGACCGGATAGAAGAATTACAGTTTGAATTAGACAATATTCATGTCATGATAACTTATGAAAATGTAAGCAAAAATAATGATATTAACGTTGTTATGGCTAGAGAACAATTTAAGCGTGTCTTTACAAACATCATTCAAAATAGTTTAAAATATTTGGATAAGTCAGAAAAAAATATATCAATAAAGTTAATGGAAGAAAATGAAAAAGTAATTATTCAATGTAATGACAATGGAAAAGGAATTTCAAATGAAGTACTACCTTATATTTTTGATCAGTTTTACCGTGTTGATCAATCTAGAAACTCAATGAGTGGTGGATCTGGTCTTGGCCTTGCAATTGTAAAACAAATAATTGAAGAACAT
This sequence comes from Gottfriedia sp. ABJ_BB2_2, assembly GCF_055484705.1. Taxonomy (NCBI): domain Bacteria; kingdom Bacillati; phylum Bacillota; class Bacilli; order Caryophanales; family Bacillaceae; genus Gottfriedia; species Gottfriedia sp. ABJ_BB2_2. The sequence goes on along the minus strand of NZ_JBVFKR010000001.1, from coordinate 309,718 downwards.
GGTGGACAAGTCTGGGCAGAAAGTGAAGAAGGGGAATATACAAGTATCTATATTACATTAAATAAGGTCACTGGTATTAAGGAGATAGAATGAACAGAATTTTAGTTATTGAAGATGACGAAAGTATCGCTGAGCTTCAAAGAGACTATTTAGAAATTAATGGAATGACAGTTGAAATTGAGACAAATGGTCAAACAGGTTTAAACAAAGCACTTCGTGAACAATTTGACTTGATATTACTTGATATCATGCTACCAGATTTGAATGGATATGAAATATGTAAAAAAATTCGTGAAAGTAAAGAGATTCCAATTTTAATTGTATCAGCTAAAACTGAGGATATTGATAAAATACGTGGTTTTGGTTTAGGTGCTGATGACTTTATTGTCAAACCATTTAGCCCTAGTGAGTTAGTAGCTAGAGTAAAGGCACATCTCTCAAGATATAATCGTTTAGTACAAAAAGATCAAAATGACAACCAATTAGAAGTTAGAGGATTAGTAATCAACCAACAGTCTCGTAAAATTTTCGTTGAAGGAGAGGAAAAAATCTTCACGGCAAAAGAATTTAATTTATTAACCTTTCTTGCCTCAAATCCGAATAAAGTGTTTAGTAAAGATCATTTATTCGATCGGATATGGGGGTTTGATTCGATTGGTGATAATTCTACAGTGACCGTGCATATCCGTAAAATACGAGAGAAAATTGAAAAAGATCCTTCAAATCCAGATTATATTGAAACCGTATGGGGCGCGGGATATCGCTTTAAATCAAATATGTAAAAACCGCTAAACTCTAATGTTTGGTGGTTTTTTTTATGTTTAGAATGATATGCAATAAAAGAGCTTTAATCAGAAAACTTTAACTGATTTTTATTTAAGAAATATTTAAGGTTTTCATAATAGTTGTTTTATATTTATCTATTAAGATTTGAGACATAAAAATAAATAATGGAGGAACAAATATGGCTATAAAGAAAATTAATTTAACAAAAAAAAATATTTTAGTAAGTATACATGTTCTATCATTTTGCGCTTGGTTCGGGGCAACATTAAGTCTTATTTTATTAGGGTTTTACTTGAAAAATGCTGAAAATGGGAATCAACTAATTTATACTTTATCAAGCATGCATATTATCGATGAAACATTATTAAAATTTCCAGCACTTGCTACACTCATTACAGGTATATTATTGTCTATTTGGACTCAATGGGGTCTTGTAAAATATTATTGGGTTGTGATTAAACTTGTATTAACGATTTTAATTATCCTCTTAGGGATCTTTTTTATAAATGATTGGTTTGCATTATTAATAAAATTAGCGAACCAGTTTGGAATAGATGCATTATCATCAGAAGATTTTAAGACATCTTGGTTATCTTTAATCATTACAGGTAGCTTTAATCTAGTTTGTATGACAGTGATGACGATTGTTACGTACTTTAAACCTTTTGGAAAAATTAAAAAATATAAGAAAGTGGAAATGATTTAATTATAATTAACAAGAAGCAATACTTATAAAAGTATTGCTTTTTTAAATGAAGTAAATTTTGATATGCACTATTTAATTTTAATTTAATAGCATAAATATGTGGAAAAAAATAAAAATTATATTGTGTCAATAACTGTATAAAATTTGTAAACGATTACCTGAAATATGACATTTGTCATATCGAACACATGACGCATGCTACTACCAATGTAATGTCTTACTATTTATAATTAGGATTACATCTTGAAACTAAGTATTGAACTTGAGGAAGGAAATAGTAAATGTCACAACAACAAAATCAAAAAAATTTGCGAAAACAAATTATTCCTTATGAAAAATCAAATCTAAAAGCTAGTATCTGGCAAATGATTAACACCTTTGTACCATTTATTATTTTATGGATTCTTGCTTATAAAAGTTTATCCACTTCAATTTTTTTAACATTGATCTTTGATTTAGCAGCAGCTTTATTTTTAATTAGAATCTTTATTATTTTTCATGATTGCTGTCATCAGTCATTCTTTAAAAATAAGACAGCTAACAAAGTTTTAGGAACTATCACGGGAATTGTTACTTTATTCCCTTTTAGTCAATGGAAGCATAGTCATTCAATTCACCATGCAACGAGTAGTAACTTAGACAAAAGAGGCGTTGGTGATATGTGGGTTTTAACTGTTGAGGAATATGTATCTGCATCAACTTGGACGAAGCTTGCATATCGACTTTACCGTAATCCACTTGTTATGTTTGGATTTGGACCAATTTACATTGTACTATTTGCAAATCGTTTTAATGCAAAAAATGCAAAATTAAAAGAAAGATTAAACACTTATATAACAAATATCGCTATCGTAGGATTATCAGCATTATTTTGCATTCAAATCGGATGGGAAAACTTTTTAATCATTCAAGGGCCGATCTTTTTTGTAAGTGCAGCACTTGGTATATGGTTGTTCTATGTACAACATCAATTTGAGGATACTTATTTCGAAGAAGACGAAAATTGGGATTATGTTAAAGCAGCAGTTGAAGGAAGTTCATTTTATAAACTTCCAAAATTATTGCAATGGTTAACAGGAAATATTGGTTATCACCATGTACATCATCTAAGCCCAAGAGTTCCAAATTATCATTTAGAAGATGTGCATAACAACACATTACCACTACAAAACGTACCAACAATTACACTTAAAACGAGCTTATCATCTTTAAAATTCCGTTTATGGGATCAGGAAAACAAAAAATTCATTAGCTTTAAAGAATTAAAAGCAATGTATAACGTAAATCGCGAAAGTTCAGACTCTGTCTGAGCTTTTGATTTATGTCTTTGAATCAAAAATTTAAAGTAAAACGAACAGTCTGAAATTATGTTAAAATTAAAAAAAGATTCAATTTTTCACTTCAAAAAAAGAGGACAACTTCATGTTAAAAAGATATTTGCTTTTCTTAAAAAGTACTGGAATCTCTCCATATATTTGGACTGTTTTAAGTATCTTGCCATTTTATTTTATATTTCTTTCATCACCTTCGACGTTTGAAATCGTCTATGGAGTCATTCTTACAGTATTATTTTTCGTACTTTATAGAATCGCATACGTTTCAAAAGGCTGGTCAATTTATTTATGGTCAAGCATCCTCATTAGTATTTCAATCATTATGACGATTCAATTTAGCTATGTATACTTTGCTTTTTTTAACGCATATTTAATTGGTAATAAGAAAAACCGCGTTACTTTTTTAACCTTATATATTATTCATCTAGTAATCACAACAATTTCTATCAACCTAACAATCATATTTCAAGAAGATTTTATGATTAAACAATTACCATTTGTTGTTATTACATGGATCAGTGTAATTTTATTACCTTTTAGTATCCATAGTCGAAATGAAAGAGGTCAATTAGAAGAAAAACTTGTTGATGCCAATAAAAGAATTTCTGATCTCGTAAAGTTAGAGGAGAGACAAAGAATAGCCAGAGATCTACATGATACGCTCGGACAGAGATTATCCTTGATTGGACTTAAAAGTGATTTAGCACGTAAATTAATTACAAAAGATCCTGAACAAGCACAAAATGAATTAAAAGATGTACAACAAACTGCAAGAACAGCGTTAAATGAAGTTCGGAAAATAGTATCTCAGATGCGAGGTATTCGCATCAAAGACGAGATTATAAGAGTGAAGCAGATTTTATTAGCAGCTCAAATCGAATTTGAAAGTGATGTAGAGACGACGCTTACGAATGTATCACTTTTAACTGAAAATATTGTGAGTATGTGTTTAAAAGAAGCAGTTACAAATGTAGTCAAGCATAGTAAAGCAACTACCTGTTCAATTTCTTTACATCAAACTAAAAATGAACTGATCATAAACGTTATGGATAATGGGATAGGGTGCACATCAAAAGAGAATTTCACAAAAGGTTACGGTTTGATTGGAATGAGAGAAAGACTTGAATTTGTAAATGGTTCTCTAGATGTTATAAACCAAAATGGGACGACTTTAATAATGAAAGTACCAATTGATGTAAAACAGATTGAAAAGGAGTAACTTAAATGATTCGAATAGTGATAGCTGAAGATCAGCGAATGCTGTTAGGGGCCTTAGGTTCTTTGTTAAATTTAGAAGACGATATGGAAGTTGTCGGAAAAGCATCTGACGGAGAACAAGCCATTTCACTTGTAAATCAATTGCAACCTGATATTTGCATTATGGATATTGAAATGCCAAATAAAACTGGACTTGAAGCAGCAGAAGAATTAAAAAAATTTGATTGTAAAGTCATTATATTAACAACTTTTGCTCGTTCAGGATATTTTCAACGAGCATTAAAGGCTGGTGTAAAGGGTTATTTACTTAAGGATAGTCCTAGTGAGGAATTAGCAAGCTCAATTCGCAGTATTATGAACGGAAAACGAATCTATGCTCCGGAGTTAATGGACGATGTGTATAGCGAGGAGAATCCTTTAACTGAACGCGAGATAGAAGTATTAAATCTTGTGGCAGACGGTAAAAACACAAAAGAAATTGCTGATGAATTAAGCTTAAAAACTGGCACAGTGAGAAACTATATATCAATGATTTTAGATAAATTAGAGGTTAAAAATAGGATTGAAGCAATTAAACAGTCAAAGGAAAAAGGTTGGTTTAAATAATTTAGGTAGAATGAAAAAGCGATTCCTCATAGAATCGCTTTTTAGTTTATTATTATGATTTTTTTTGTGGTAAACTTTTAAAAAATAAATCTAGTTCAGCATTAAATTTATCCGTTTCTTCTAAAAATAATAAATGACTACTATTATAAAAAGGGACAAACTTAGCGTCTTTCATTTTACTTTGTATAAATTCACCTGCCGCTAATGGAAAGAAGCCAGCGCTCCCAAAGCAAATTAAAGTTGGGACATTTACATTTGATAATGTATCTCGATAATCTACTGCAGTTTGATTAAATAAGATCGTACTTGCAATTGCAGCTGGCAATCGGTTCATTTCTTCTAATATCCATTTATGATCATTCGGATCAGGTTTTTCTTTAAACATACCGTAGATAAATTCGCTATTAAACGTATGTTGATCTTCCTGAATAGATTGCATTACATTTTTTAAGATATTGAAATCAAATGCACCATATTCCCAATCTGGCCATATATAATCTGACGCAGATTGATCAACGATTGTTAATGCTTTTATTTGATTTGTACCAAACTGATTTACATAGTCCCATAGAACAAATGCACCCATTGACCATCCAACTAAAATGACATCTTTTAATTCTAACTTATCGATAAAGTATTTCAAATCCTTAGCATATTGAGCAACAGTGTGTCCATCCATTACATGCGTTGACTGTCCGTGAGCACGTAAATCTAGCGTAATCACACGATAATGTTCTTTAAAATAGGGTACTTGTTTATAGAAAAATTTACTACTCATCATCACACCGTGTATAAAAATGACAGGTTGACCTTCACCAAACTCTTCATAATGTAGTTTCGTATTGGCGTTAATTTCAATATAAGGCATGAAATGACCCCCATACTTGGATTTGTATTTACTATTAATTTATTACAAATTTATTTGGATAATGCCTAAAGTAAATGATGAATAGCAATTAACAAAACAAAAAAGGGTAGTGGAGCATAAAGTCACACTAACCCTTAGAAATTATTTATTTCATTGTTTTTAAAGCGTTGTAACGATCAGCTGCTTTTTGATCTTCTGTCTTTGTAAAGTCGTAGTTATAAATTGCACCTTCAAAGTCACCATACATCGGATTTGGAAGTTGAATATATTTAGCCCCTAAATCTTTAGCAATTTTATCTACGTTATTGTAACGAGTATGTAAATCTGCTTTATAGAAAATATCTGAAAGATCGTTTGCATTGTCTCCAATTAACATCACAATTTCATGTGTTTTCGCAATCTCTTGTTGTCTCGGTCCTTTTTGAGATGTAGTAGATTTTAATAATAGGTGCTTTTCATCTAAATTTGGTAAACCATGTAATTTCATATTTTTAACTGTATCTGCTCGTTCTGCTTCAGTACGGTTAGAAACATAATAAATATCTACTTTTAATTTTTTAGCTGTTAATAAGAAATCTTTTGCTCCTGGAATTAAATCCGCTTTAGCCATTTGAACCCATTCAGCCCAACCCTCTGGATAAGCAGCGTTATTTTTAATTGTCCATGCAGTGTGAGGCGAGTTATCCAGTACTGTTTCATCAATATCTAAAACAACTGCTGCTGGTTTACCTTTTTTCTTATTTTTCTTTTCCTTAGCATTCTTTTTCATCATAGTTTCTGCAAGTTCTTCTTTTGCAACATTATACGATTGAATTTGCAATGCCTTATTTTCTGCTGATGTTTGGAACCAGTTTGTAGCCATTACTAAATGTTCTTGAGTACTTTTTTGCAAATTGGCTCTACTACTATTGATTCCAGTAAGAGATCCTACAGCAAATGCAGCGATGATTGAAGCTGAAACTAATGTTTTTTTCATGATAGTCTCCTTTTTAAAAAATTAATTTTATTAGAAACGTTATTACGTTACCAATCTGAATAGAAAAATATGTACTTTCATATTGGTTGATAAACAGAAATAATTTAAGTAAAATCACAGATATTCCCATGGTTGTTTTTTCCTAAACTCTAAAAAATATGCAATTTTTAAACGAAAATTTTGTAATTATAATTTTATTAAATAATTAATTAAATCTTTAGATAAAAATAGAAATAAAAAGTTAGAAGTTAATGATTAAGATAACAGCTAACTTAAAAAATTCTAAATAGTAATTTACTATTAATCAAATTAATGGTAATATTGAAAAAATTATTTAGCGATGAAGAGAAGAGTAGATAAATGATGTCTTTACAGAGAGCTCCGTTAAGCTGAAAAGGAGTAAGATTGATTGATTGAAGCAAGTCTCTGAGCTTCACATTGGAATCGGAATGATTAGAGGATAGTGTGACAGGTGCTCCTGTTATAGAGCATAGGTATTTATTTAAATACCTAAGGAGGTTAATATGGTGACATATTGACAAACTGGGGTGGTACCGCGACTTTCAAATCTCGTCCCCAAGACATTAGTCTTGGAGGTGAGGTTTTTTTTGTTGGAAAGGAAAAATTTTGTTAAGGGGGGACAGGATGTATATTAGGAATTATTTCAAACGTCAGAAATCCATTTTTATTATGTTAGCAAGTATTGGACTTTCAAATATTGGAGGTTGGATTTATTTCATAGCTCTAAATCTAATTATTCTTGATACAACTTCTTCAGCGTTTGCTGTCTCACTATTATATATTTTAAAACCATTAGCTACTCTATGTACTAATTTTTGGAGCGGTAGCATAATTGATCGAATCAATAAACGAAATGTAATGTTGGCTTTAGATTTTATTAGAGCATTATTTATCATATGTTTACCTTTGATTTCGTCTTTATGGTTTATTTATATTTGTGTATTTTTGATTAATATGGCTGGCGACATTTTTTATCAAGCGTCAATGGTTTATTTGACCAAGCTTGTTCCAGAAGAAATGAGACAGCGATTTAATTCATTCCGTAGTTTAATAGGTTCTGGCGCATTTGTACTTGGTCCATCGGTTGCAGGGTTACTTTTTATGATGGGAACACCAGCATTTGCAATCATCATCAATGGTATTGCATTAATTTTGTCGGGCGTATTAACTATGTTCTTACCAAACATTGAGAAGGAAGAAGAGCTAGATTTCTCCAATTCAAAATTTGGATATCAAGTTCTAAAAAAAGATTGGAATATAGTAATTACATTTTGTCGATCACAAATTAAAATGTTATGCGTTTTTGCTCTTTTTTACTTTATCATCATCATGACAAAAACCATTGATTCATTAGAGGCAGCATTTTCTAAAGAAGTATTGAATTTATCTAATACAAAATACGGTTTTCTAGTTAGTATAGCTGGAATTGGATTTGTGTTTGGTTCAGTTGTTAATTCAATTTTTACAAATCGTTTCAAATCTACTAAATTAATAGGTTATGGATCTATATTTTTATCATGTGGTTACATCATTTATGCATTTTCAAGTGAATTTAAAAGTGCTTCGTTAGGATTCTTTTTACTATCTTTTGCACTTGCCTTTGCAAATACTGGATTTGATACGTATTATCAAAAACAAATACCTGTTGAAATAATGGGCAGAGTGGGGAGTCTATTTGGATTATTACAAGCATTTTTCATCATTATTTTTACAATACTCTTTGGTGCATTAACAAATTGCGTTTCTTTGCAAAAAATTATCATAGTTGCTTCAATCTGTTTGTTTTTAATTGCAGTGATTTTACATGGTATGATTACATTTTTTTATGAAAAAAGATTAAAAAAAGCGGGATTTTCTCAGTTCTCTAATAAATAAATCATTTTAACTTTATTTAAGATTAGTAGTCAGATTAATTAGAAAAATGAATATTTTGTGGTATTATTTATTGTTGAAGTGTTATTTAAAACTATTATTTAAGGAGAATTGAATAATGAGAAAAGTATTATTGTTTGTTTATGACTCATTTGCAGAATTTGAAGTCTCAATATTAATAACCTGTTTAAAGGGCGCAGGAATACAATTAGAAACTGTTTCTATAAATAATAATGATAAACCAATTATTTCTGCAGGAAATTTAAAAATATTAGCAGATCACTCTGTTGAAAAGGTTAATAGTAATGATTATGAGGCTTTATTAATTCCTGGAGGATCACCTCACCCTTTATTAGAAAATGAAATACTACTTTCGTTGATTAAAGATTTTTACACTAACAATAAATTGATTGCTGCAATTTGCGGTGGACCAGCGCTATTAGGAGCAGCAGGTATTTTAGATGAAATAAGCTATACAGCTTCTCTTTCTATGGATGATAAAGAGTACATTAATGTATTAAATTGGGAAAATAAACAGGACGATTATCTAGTGAATGATCACAAAGTTATTACAGCAACGGGATCCAATTATTTAAAATTTGCTGAGGAAGTATTACGTGCACTTGGAACGATTACTGAATATGATAAAGAGCCATTAAAATACTTCGCTGTCCCGTCATCTAATTAAAAGAAGGTGTGTAAATGAATATTCATTTAGAAAGTGTTACACGAGGTAATTGGGAAAAAGCGTTAAATCTTACTGTTAATAAGGAACAAAGCAACTTTGTTCCATCAGTGTCGGTTTCTTTAGCAAAAATTTATATAAAACCAGATGGTGATCATGTTGAATATATTCCCTTTTCTATTTATCATGACGAAGAATTAGTAGGATTTATCATGTTTGCTTACGAAGAGGATTCTACAAATATGTATTGGATTAATGGCTTTTTAATAGATTCAAAGTTTCAAGGAAATGGTTTTGGAAAAGCCGCTTTACATGAAATCGTAAAATGGATTTTTGATAAATTTTCAATCTGTGAAGAAATACGATTGACAGTTCATAAAGATAATCATTTAGCCAAGAATTTATATGAAAATTTTGGTTTTATACCTAATTGTGACGAATATCATGATGAAGAAGTATGGGTTTATAAAAAATGAAGTAGTAATAGCAATTACAGGCGATTCTTATTTTGAATCGTTTTTTTGACTCATTTATTAAAGCTTACATGACTATATTTAAGCTGATTAAAAGGTTTATTGAATCCGATTGATATAATAAAACTAACAATTGCTTATTTAAAATATGCCGCCATAAATAATATTAAAATGCAAACAACCTAATTTAAGAAATCTGTAAGCATTTTTAAAGAATAATCAGTTAAGGAATAAGAATTTCGTGGTAAAATATGGTGAATATTTTCATTCAATACTTGTTTGAGTGAAAATTGAACAGAGACAAAAAATAAACAGTTTATACGAAATCATTCTAGTACAATATTAAAGTGATATACTCATTTCTGACCAAATTAATTTTAATTATTATAGGGAGAAAATTCTATGCCGATTTTATGGGGAGTTATTGCAGGTGTGTTAACTTTTATAATCTCAGAATCAGCTCCATTTCAACCAATTTTTATTACAAATATTTTATTAGGAATAATCGCAGGGTTGTTATTTGAGCGTAGAAATTCAGCTAAGTAATATCATAAAATGAATTTTATACAAAAGTAGGAGAAATACATATGAAAATATTAGTAACAGGTGGCACTGGATATATAGGAAGTACAGTTTGTTATGCTTTAATTGATAACGGACATGTTCCAGTCATTTTAGACAAAAACGATCGTGAAGAATTTACTTTCGGTAAGATTTTTTATCAAGGAGACATATCTGATAAGAAGCTACTTAAAAAAATTATTACCGAGCATCCAGATATAGATTTTACAATTCATCTGGCAGCAATGACGGTTGTTCCTGATTCTGTAAAGGATCCTAGTGAATATTATACAGAAAATGTGACAAAATCAATTGCATTATTTACAAACTTAAAAGAATTTGGGTACCACAAAATCGTATATAGTTCTTCGGCTTCAATTTATGATGATCCAATTGATTTAGTCGTAACAGAAGAATCACCGTTAAATCCTAGAAGTCCATACGCAAGAACTAAATATATGACAGAGATGATTCTCGAAGACTTTTGCTATGCATATGGAATAAGAGGCATGTCATTGCGATATTTTAATCCAATTGGTGCTGATCCGAAAATGCGTACAGGTGCAACAATTAAATTTCCTTCTCATTTACTTGGTAAGTTATTAAAATCTGTTTCAGAAGAAGGGGAACTATTTAAGATTACGGGTACTAATTGGCCAACTAAAGATGGAACTGGCATAAGAGACTATATTCATATTTGGGATTTGGCAATGGCTCACGTAAAAGCTGTTGAAAATTTTGAAAATGCATTTGAATTATCTGATGAACCACAAAAACCGTATCTAGTCTTAAATATTGGAAAAGGCGAAGGGATCACAGTAAAAGAATTTATTTCTATTTTTGAAAGTGTATATGGAAAAACAATTGAAAAAATTGAAGCTGAACCTAGATTAGGTGACGTTGCAGGTGCATTTGCAAATGTAGAGAAAGTAAATAAACTATTAAATTGGTCCGCGTCTTTATCAATAGAAGAAGGTATGAAGGATGCGATGAAGTGGAATGAACGAAGAAATTATAGCTAATTCATTAAATTTACTTAGATAAAAATATAATTGTTTTAATGATAATAGGTTTATCGATAGTGCATGTTCGGAGGATATAAAATGTTACATATTTATTTAACAAGACACGGGGAAACAGAGTGGAATATTCAACATCGCTTACAAGGATGGAAGGACTCACCTTTAACATCAAAAGGTGTTAATGATGCGATTGCACTTAGTCAAAAAATATCTGGAATTCGTTATCAGTCTATCTATTCAAGTCCGAGTATGAGAGCATTTAACACTGCTAAAATTTTATCCGGTGATAAAGACATTCCGATTATACAAGATGAAAATTTAAGAGAAATAAATTTTGGTGATTGGGAAGGGAAAACGAAGGCTGAAATTAATGAACGATTTGAAAATGAGTTTTCATCACTATGGGAATCGCCAAGTTCATATGACCATCAACCGCATAATGGAGAAAGCCTAAGTAATGTAAGAAAAAGAGTTGAAAAAGTATTAAAAAATATCATCAAAACAAATAAAGATGGCAATGTATTAATCGTTACACACGCTGTCATCGTTGCGACTATAATTGCATATTTTAAAAATGTACCTATTGAAAAACTTTGGGATATTCCATTTGTACATGGAACGAGTTTGACTCATATAGAAATAGATGTTGAAAATGAGGATGTAAACATTAAAATATTATGTGACATGGCACATTTACAAGATAGTATTTAATCTACAAAAACACTAATAAAAATAAATAACTTAGGCTTAAAATTACAATAATATAAATAGTAATGTAATAAGTGGACAGGACCAAATCGTATTTGATTTGGTCTTCTTATTTTTTGTGAAATCAACATTTTATCAAGCATTCTCATTTTTTATGAAAGTAAAGGGATGAGGAGTGTTTTTTTCAATATATTAGATCGTTTTATATGATTTAATGTCTTCATCTTGTTTATTTGCTTCCTTATCTATTACTTTTAATAGTAAAATCATAACAATCACATAGATGACGTCAAGAAAATACATCATGAGTTCCATATAAGTTGTTTGTAACATTATCCCTAACATAGCTCCCATCATTCCACCCATTATTCCTGCAGTAATCCCTTCTAGTGCTGCCATTTGTGAGATTGGCTTGCCTGTTAAAAATCCAATTGACATTCCTATCACGATGGAGATAATAGTGGGAATGGACAAATCTGTCGATCGAAACATGATTCCTAAGACTGTTCCAATCGTAACACTTGCCATCATAGAATTTGTCATACTGGCCATTTTTCCTACTGTACATGACAGTTTATTTTTCTTTTTAGTTGCGACAATGATGACATAACTTGATAATAGAACAGTTAAAATAATACTCGCCCATTCCAACACTCAAATCATTCCCTTCTAATGGGTAATCTTTGATGAAGTAGAGAAAAATGAAAGTTGATGATTATTTATCGTTTCAACTCATTAATATGAGCATGAAAGGTAAGTATGAATTAAAAAGAAAAAAAGATAGTAATTTAAACAATACTATCTTTAACATACCTATTAATCTACAACAATATAAGCAATCATTGGAGCTGCGTCAGCTGTTGTTGAGTGCGTATCACAAATTAAACGATAAGTTCCTTCTTTTTTAAACTGTACACTAACTTCTGTTGTTTCGCCTTTTTTTACAACTCCTGAAACATTTGTACCTTCAATATGAAAATGATGCTCCATTCCATTAATACCATGTAATTGTAAGAGAACTTTTTGATTTTCCTCAACATTGATCGTACCAGGGTCCCAGCGATAAGCCTCAATTTCTGAACCATTATCTAACTTGGTAGAAAATTCACCTGTGACCATATGTATCTCAACAGTTTCTAATGGTTTTTCTTTTGTTGTCGTTTCCGCCGATTTAGGTAATAGATAATACCATGCGCTTAAACCCATAACGATGAAAACGAAGCTAAAAAGAATCCATTTTTTCTTAATGACAACGAAATGCATAATTGTTCCCCCTAATCTCTTTTTTATTAATAGAATATGCTTAAGAGATCAAGAACTTGTCTAATAAAAAAGTAAATTATGCATGTCTAAAAGAAATATTTTATTTTTATGTGATTGCTATTTAAAGAATATTAAATCTTAACATAGTAATATATAATGAGAATGTAGTCATCTAAAATATGGAGGGATACGATGTTTAAAAAAGTTTTAGCAAGACTTGGGATTGGCGCAGCCACAGTAAATACAATTATACATACAAAAGATTTATATCCAGGAAAAAAAGTTGAAGGAACAGTAGAAATCAATGGTGGATCAGTAGCTCAAGAAATTAACCATATCGCACTTAAATTAAAAGCTTATGCAAAAAAGAAAAGTGGAGATGGCGAAGTATCTGTAAAAATTCAATTACATGAAGAACGAGTTAGTGGAAACTTAATTATAGGAGCAAATGAACAAAGATCTATTCCATTTTCATTCCAATTACCATACTATGCTCCAATTACAATCGGCCATGGGCAAGTATGGATTGAAACTGATTTAGATATTGATCTAAGTTTCGATCCTACTGATGTAGATTATTTAAAAATAAATGCTCATGAAGAATTATCAAACTTTGTAGAAGCATTTAAATTGTTAGGCTTCAGATTACGCCAAGTGGAAGTAGAAGCTCAAGATGGCCGTTTCTATCAAGAATGGGAATTCGTACCTAACTCAAAAAGAGAATGGCGCTTCGATGAAATCGAATGTATGATTGAACCAAATAAAGACGGTTTATTTATGAGAGTCGCTGTGGATAAAGCAGGGGCACACCGCGGTTTAGCTGGATTATTACAAGAATCTCTGGGCTTAGACGAAAAGAAAACTGCACTGACATTTACAAATGCTCAACTAAAAGATGCACATGCAGTAGCGTCAACCTTAAGAGCTTTCTTACAACAATATAATTAACAACAAATAATTCTGTTAATAAATAACAAACAAAATGGCAACTAATTTAGTTGTCATTTTTTATTGATAAAAAAAATTCAATTGACTCTATGCGCTTTTTTCTATTCGATATATTATAAATTAACCCTATTCATACAGTTCATTTTACTCTACAATTAAATTTGGTATTGGCTAAATTTTACAAATTACTTTTTAAAAGGAGAATCTTTATGAATTCAAACGTAAGAACGTTAAAATTTATATCTGGTGGCTATGAAGCGATTTTGGGGATTCCGATCATTGGTGCTTCAATCGTTTTAGGATTTGGATGGTTTCCACTCGTTGTAGCACTGATCATTCATATTATTACATTAGCATTAGCAAAAAAAGCTGGTTTTACGGCATATGGTAATATTTTTGGAATTATTACTTCTTGTTTAGCGTGGATTCCTGGACTTGGTTGGATTATGCATGTGCTTTCAGCAGTATTTATTCTAATTGGTGCATTCTTGCAAAAGTCCAAATGATAAAGTTCAGTATTTGTTATGGCATTAGCACAAACGAAATACTTTTTATGTAAAGTGCAGAAAGTAGGGATAAATTGGTATTTTTCTTATTAAGTATTTTTATAATACTTTTTGTATTAGGAATATTATTACTGATAAAAGGGTTTGTCTTAAAAGGAGTGCTTTTTCTAATTGGTAGTATTATTTTCTTGCTTTTTATAATTATGTATTATGAGCGAAGAAAAAGAAAACATAAGTATAAGAAAGATTGCGATTGCATCGATTGTAGTGATGCTTTTATACCTGACTGCGATTTTTTGGATTTCAAGTTTAAAAAAGGCGGTTTAGACTGTACGCCAGATTGTGACTGTAGTCCTGATTGTTCGAATTAATGTGGGGGGATATAAATTGATTTTATTCCAATGGATACCATGTCATCGCAGAATAGATCGTTCGATTAAAATATCTAATTATACATTCCCACTTTGTGCGAGATGCTCTGGCATATTACTTGGATATTTCATTTTACCTTTATTATTTATACAATCCCAAATGATAAATTGGTGGTTCATTCCATTACTAATGATACCACTCCTTATTGACGGTTTTACGCAAAAATGGAAGTGGAGAGAAAGTAATAATAGTTTGCGAATCATCACTGGCATATTATTTGGAATCGCTCAATCAATATTGATTGTTAAGAGTGTTATTTTACTCTTGAATTTTCTTTCTTAGATTATACATAACAGAACAATATTTGAACGGTTTTAGAATGAATTGTTTTACATAGGTTTGGTTAAAGTAACCTTGAGATTCTAGTAAGGAGGTTATGATATGGAAGATACACATGAGTTTGTTGAAAAACTTCACGAAAGACAAAGAAAAGACCAAAAAAATAAAGAACATCAAGGTAATGGTACACCTAATGAAAAGCTACCAACGAAACAACACGGTACGAATAAATAAAGTCAACAGCCATGACGATAGTCATGGTTTTTAATTTTCCGAATGATAGAGGTAGTTGGATCAAAAAATTATGTGGTGCATTACTCTTTATAAATGGAATTTATTTTGAAATAAATAATCTTAATTAAAAAGAAGACTAAAAATAGTCTTCTTTTTTGATTTATCCATTACCATCTGTGGGCCTTAGCATTACTTTTTAAGATGATTGTATTTTGTGAAATCATCGTATGTCCATTAACTTGAGACTTCGCATGCTTTGGTCTTGTCCAGTTATGGTAAAACTTCTGAGATTGTGGATCCAAATGATTTTTTAATGTCATGTTTGATTCACCTCTGATGAAGTATTGGATATCTCTGATATTCAAGTGAATATCATCAATAGTATTTGATTAATTTACAAATTAATGCAGGTAGTAATAAAGAAGTTTGAAATCATTTTATGAAGCATACTACTCAAGGCAGGAAAATTTTATTGCTTATTGAATGGAATTTCCTATCTATTTTTTTTGAGCGTAAATATTGAAATAAAGTGTTTCCATTTTATATGATGAAATTGGATAGAATGAATTCATATGACAAAATGATTGAAGAAAATGGTTAAGGAATAACTATCATGTAACTACTATATAAAAAGACATTTATGTAATGATTTGAATTGAACAGAAAATATTTTTTAAAATCATTTAGAACAATGTAAAAACGAGAAAAAATAATAGGTTGTATTTAATTCAATAAGTACAAAGGGGAAAATTAGGATGGATATTCAAAATGAAATACTTCAGTTTAAAATGGATATAGGTATTAAAAAACCAGAAAATATTGTCAATAAAACAACGAAATGTCCATTTTGTGATCGAGAAAATTTAACCGATATAATAGATACTTCTGGTTCAATCATTTATCTAAAGAATAAATTCCCTACACTTGAGGATACATTACAAACAGTTATTATCGAAAGTGATGATTGCAATGGGGATATTTCTAAATATACAGAAAGCCACATGAAAGAGTTATTGAATTTCGCGGTTCAAAAATGGGATGAAATGGAGAAAACAGAAGAATTTAAATCTGTCATCTTTTATAAAAATCATGGGCCATTATCTGGTGGTACATTAAACCATCCACATATGCAAATTGTTGGTTTGAAAAATATTGATTATAAGAAGAAAATAACGGATATCTATTTTGAAGGAATCAAAATTATATCAAAACAGGGCGTGGAATTGAATATTTCTACACATCCTATGATGGGGTTTAGAGAGTTTAATATCATAATTGAAGATCGCTCATATTTATCTGATATGGCTAGGTTATTACAGATTGTTATACACTATTTATTAAACAATTTTTATGATGGTTTAAATAGTTATAATTTATTTTTTTATAAATGGAATGGAAACATCATTTGTAAAGTCATTCCTCGTTTTGTTGTATCTCCTTTATTTATTGGTTACTCAATTTCGCAAGTTAGCAATCAATTAGAAGTACATAAAGATCAAATATTAAAACTTTATAAAGAAGAATTAATTAAAATTAATCAGAATTAGTTTTAAAAAAAAGATGTTTACAATATTTGTAAACATCCTTTTCTTTTATAGTTGATTTTTAATGTCGTTAATTTGTTCAAGATGGCGTTTTTCGTGTAATCCTATAAATGGAATCCACTGTTTTAAATTCATTTGACCAAAAGCAGGGTGCGGAAATCCTTTGTCCTCTAGTTGATGATTTTTGGTTTCCTCTACAAACGTATGTAATGCATTTCTAGAATTCGTTAATTTTTGCTTCATTTCTTCAAGTGTTACAAATTCATTAGTTGGTACGAAATAGTTTGGTGCATTAAATTTTTGAGTTCGATCTAGTGTTAAATGGATCGGCTTTTCTGAAATTACTTCAGAAGGTGCTGTGTTAAATGTTTTTGTCATGATTTTTACTAGTCCAGCTTCCATAAGATATAAATGATCTAATACTTGCATAATCGACCACTTATCGTCATTCACTTTTTGATTTAACTGATCATTTGATAAACCTCCAACAGCTTCAAAAAGTTCGTTTCGGATTTGAATATTTTCTTTCATTGTCATTCCCTCATTTCTAAAATTAAAAATCAATTCTAGTTACATCGTACCAAATCTAACTAGCAATATTTGTCAAATATTGCCATGAGAAGATAAAGATTTCACTAATATATTATGAAAATTCTATAAATTTGAACACATTTGAATGATAATGATAGTTTTTGAAAGTTTTTGATTGAATTTTTGATAATGCTACTTTATACTAAACATATCGAAAGGATGATTCATATGTTAACACCTGAAAGACAGCAACTAATTATTAGCATGGTGAAGGAACACGGAGTCGTAAAACTAAGAGATATTGTTGAAGTTACAAACACTTCTGAATCAACAATCCGTCGTGATTTAATTGAACTTGAATCCTTACATTTAATAAAGAGAGTACATGGTGGAGCAGCATCATTAAATAGTAAAGCAACAGAGTTAAGCATGACAGAAAAAACAACCAAAAACGTTCAAAACAAAAAATTAATTGCTTCATTATCCATTTCACAAATAAATGAAGGGGATTGCATTTATTTGGATGCAGGAAGTACTACCTTTGAAATGATTCCTTTACTTAAAGGCTTAGATGTTACTGTTGTCACAAATGGTTTAATGCATGTTGAAGCTTTGTTTGAAAATGAAGTAACTGCCTATCTTTTAGGCGGGAAAATGAAAGGGCATACAAAAGCTTTGATCGGAAATATGGCCGCTGAAAATCTTCAAAGTTTTCGTTTTGATAAATGTTTTATTGGAACAAACGGTGTTCATCCGAAGTACGGCTATACGACACCAGATCCGGAAGAGGCATTTGTGAAGAAAACAGCCATTTCTTACTCAGAAAAAAAATTTATTCTAGCTGATTATAGTAAATTCTCTGAAACTTCATTCGCAAAAATCGCTGATATTAATGAAGCTAATATCATTACTGATGAACTAGACGAAGAACTAACAACAACATATGAGAAACTTACAACATTAATAAAGGTAGTGAAATAAATGATTTATACTGTAACGCTTAACCCATCAATTGATTACATCGTACACGTTGATCATTTTCAAATTGACCAGATCAATCGTATGAGCAGTGAACAAAAATTCCCTGGTGGTAAAGGAATAAATGTATCAAGAGTTTTAAAAAGACTAAATGTAAATAGTATTGCTTTTGGTTTTATAGGTGGATTTACTGGTGATTTTATTGAAAACGTATTAAAAAGTGAAAGTGTATTATCTGATTTTGTAAGAGTTAATGGGGATTCACGTATCAATATTAAATTAAAGTCAGAATATGAAACCGAAATAAATGGACAGGGTCCACCAATTTCAACACAAAATGAAATTGATTTCTTTAAGAAATTAGAACAAATTCAACCTGGAGACTATTTAATACTGGCGGGTAGTATTCCGAGTACATTATCAGCGGATTTATATGAAAAAATTGCAAGATGGGGAAATGAAAAAGACGTAAACATTGTTGTAGATGCAAGCGGCAAGGCTTTATTAGATGTCGTAAAACATAAGCCATTTTTTATTAAACCAAATCATCACGAACTTGGCGAATTATTTGACGTTACAATTTCAACTGTCGAAGAAGCAATTCCATACGCTAAAAAACTGATTGAGCTAGGTGCAAAGAATGTTGGTATATCATTAGCAGGAATGGGTGCAATTCTTATTACAGAAAAAGATATTTTTGTAGCAAATGTACCAAAAGGTAATGTTATTAATTCTGTTGGCGCTGGAGATTCACTGGTTGCTGGTTTTATTGGAACATTCGTTAAAACCAATGATAAAGAAACTTCATTTAAAACAGCAGTTGCAGCAGGAAGTGCAACAGCCTTTTCATCAGATTTAACAAATAGAGAAAAAATTGAAGAACTTATCGATCAAGTGAAGATCGAAAAGAGATAAGGTGGAGAGAAAATGAGAATAACTGATTTATTAAAAATTGATACAGTTCTCATCAATTTACAGTCTGCAAATAAAGCATCAGTGATAGATGAATTAGCAAATGTATTATTTGAAACGAACCGATTACATGATAAAGATCAATTTATTGAAGCAATCTTAGGGCGTGAATCTCAAAGCACAACTGGTATCGGTGAAGGAATTGCGATACCACACGCCAAGACTTCTGCAGTTAAAACACCGGCAATAGCATTTGGTCGCTCTAATTCAGGTATTGAATATGATTCATTAGATGGACAACCTGCGCATTTATTTTTTATGATTGCAGCAAGTGAAGGAGCAAATAATGCACATTTAGAAACTTTATCTCGATTATCCACTTTATTAATGGATGAGGCATTCCGAAGTTCATTATTAGGTGCAGCCGACGCAGAAGAAGTGATTGCATTAATTAATGAAAAGGAAGATGCTATTCATCAAGAAGAAGTGTCTATTTCAACTCATTCTAAAAAGACTCTTATTCTTGCAGTTACTGCTTGTCCTACTGGTATTGCACATACGTATATGGCCGCAGATGCATTAAAAGCAAAAGGAAGAGAACTAAATGTAGATATCAAGGTAGAAACAAATGGTTCAACTGGTGTGAAAAATGAACTTACATTAGATGAAATCAGAAAAGCAACAGCGATTATTGTCGCAGCTGATAAAAATGTTGATGTCAATCGTTTTGAAGGTAAACATGTCATACAAGTACCTGTTGCAGAAGGAATCCGTAAGCCGAAAGAATTGATTGAACGTGCTGTGAAACAAGATGCACCAATATTTAAAGGAACGGATAAAGGAAATAGTGACGAAGCTTCTAAGGAAAAAGGCTCGGGTATCTATAAACACTTAATGAATGGTGTAAGTAATATGCTACCATTTGTTGTTAGTGGTGGTATTCTAATCGCATTAGCTTTTGCATTTGGTGGAATTCATACAAAAGGTCCTATTGCTGAATTATTAATGAAAATAGGTGGGGCTGGTGCATTTAGCTTCTTAATACCAATTCTCGCTGGTTTTATTGCAAGTTCAATTGCAGATCGCCCAGGGTTCGCACCTGGTGTTGTCGGTGGATTTTTAGCTGCTAATGCTGGTGCTGGTTTCTTAGGTGGTTTAGTTGCTGGTTTCTTAGCAGGTTATGTTGTAATTGGTTTACGAAAACTATTTTCAAAACTACCAGAATCGCTTGAAGGTATGAAACCAGTTTTACTTTATCCAGTGTTTGGATTATTAATTACAGGTGTATTAATGGAGCTTGTTGTAAATCCACCTGTTACATTTTTAAATACAGCTTTAACGGATTGGCTAAGTAGTTTAAGTGGTGGAAATGCTATTTTACTAGGATTAATATTAGGTGGTATGATGGCTGTAGATATGGGTGGTCCAATCAACAAAGCTGCTTTTACATTCGGAATTGCTGCAATTTCTGCACAAAATTTCGGTCCTCATGCTGCTGTTATGGCAGGCGGGATGGTACCACCACTTGGGATCGCATTAGCAACAACTATTTTTAAATCAAAGTTTACAGAATTAGAACGCAAATCTGGTGTAACTAACTATATTATGGGAATTTCATTCATTACTGAAGGAGCAATTCCATTCGCTGCGGCAGATCCGATCAGAGTGATAGTCAGCTCAGTAATCGGTTCATCAATTGCCGGTGGTTTAGCAATGGCATTTGGTATTACTTTACCAGCACCACATGGTGGGGCATTTGTCATTCCTTTAGTTAATAAACCTTTCATGTATTTACTAGCTATACTCATCGGTTCTGTTATTACAGCTCTGATTCTTGGTATTTGGAAAAAGAAAGTTGACCAAAAGTAATAATATATAAAAGAAAACAAAACGATTCTATCATGGAGATAGAATCGTTTTGTTATTTAGAATTAGATAGAAGTACTAGTCTCTCATGTATATTAAACTCTATTTAACATAAAATATATTTACTTTATTTTGGGTTTCAATGAGGAGTCATTCACTTATGAGCGGAATTAAAAACAATCCTATGAACCGATCGGGTTCTCATATGGTTTATAAAAATATTTCAATAAAACTAGATGAAAATATTGATAATGTGAAAAAATCACTTTTACATTCCAGTGATTTAATGGTTAGAAATTTAGAATTTGCCAATAGAAAAATAGGGATTGTATTTATTGATACCCTTATTAAGAGTGAGGTACTTGAGACACAGATTATCCAACAAATCATCCAAAATCCTAAGGAAACGATAGAGGAAACTGTTTCAATTAAAGAAATTAAAACCTCAAGTTCGTTTGATGAAAGTGTTGTAGCACTAGTCAAAGGAAATGCTGTAATTTTCACTGATAATGAAACAACGGCTATTATTTTAAACGTTGCGTTATTGGAAAGTCGTTCAATAGAACAACCTGACACTGAACAAGTTTTGCGTGGTGCACAGGATGGTTTTATTGAGAGTTTAGAAACAAATATTAATCTTTTGAGAAGAAGAATAAATAATCCAAATTTAGTCATAAAATATGTCACTATTGGGAGAGAATCTGATACTAGTTTGGCAATTGTATATGTTGATACAATAGCAAACGAAGACTTGGTAAAAGAAGTTGAGCGGAGAATTTCTTATATTGATGTAGATTATGTCACTAATATAGAAGAATTTATTGAAGATAATTCTTTCTCACCATTTCCCCAAATGTTAACGACATCAAGACCAGATCGAGTATCTGCAAATTTAATGGATGGAAGGGTAGCGATTATAACTGATGGTAACCCGTCAGTACTAGTCATGCCAATCACTTTCTTTTCCTTTTATCAGACAAGTGATGATTATAACAGTAGATGGATGATGGTATCATTCTTTCGATTAATGAGGATGGTAAGCTTTATCATATCAATTTCACTGCCTGCACTTTATATTGCGTTAGTTTCCTACCATTTTGAAATCATACCGATTGAACTAGTTTCTAATGTAAAGAGTTCGTTAGAATATATACCTTTTCCACCTTTAATAGAGGCATTAAGTATGCAAATAACGCTCGAATTATTGAGAGAGTCAGCCATTCGCTTACCTAGTCCCATTTCACAAACACTTGGTGTTGTAGGTGGGTTAGTTATTGGTACTGCAGTTGTAGAAGCAAACTTAATTTCTAATACAATGCTAGTCGTCATTTCAATTACTGCTATATCATCTTTTGCGGCACCAGACAGTGAAATGGGAACTTCAGTTAGATTATTAGGTTTTCCGTTAATGTTTGCAGCTGCAATTATAGGTTTGATAGGGATTGTATTTGGTTTGATGATTATTTTAATTCATCTGTGTAAGCTTGAATCATTTGGAACTCCATATTTTGCACCTTTTGCTCCGTTGAGACGAAAAGATTTAAAAGATACGATTTATAGGGTACCAATGTGGAAAATGACAGATCGTCCACGCTCTGCCTTACCGAAAAAATTAAGAAGTGCAAAAAATCCAAGAGGTTGGAAACAAAATGAAGAATAAAAAATACCTTTCTAGATCACAACTTATGTTCTTTATTTTACAATCCCAAATTGGGGTTGGTCTACTTTCACTTCCATACATGGTACATTTACATGCGAAAAATGATGGTTGGATTTCAGTCTTAATTGCGGGGGTAATCGTATTTCTATTCTTGTTCATCATGTGGGCACTAGGGAAACGATTTCCGAACGATACAATATACGATTATTCAAATAAAATTGTAGGGAAGTATGTAGGGACAGTCATTTCATTCTTGTATGCACTTAATTTTTTTATTATTGCAATATTTGTTGTGACCATTACAGTTAGCATATTAAAGAAATGGATACTAACGTTTACACCTCCATATGTCATTATTCTTTGTATAGTTGGTACCGGTGTGTACTTAGCGAGAGAAAACTTGAAAGTAATCGGCAGATTTTTTACTTTTGTTTCACTCCTAATTCTTTTTTTAGTATTTTTAGAATTGCTTTCATACAAAGATGCTAATTTTAAATATTTGCTCCCTGTTGGA
Source organism: Gottfriedia sp. ABJ_BB2_2 (assembly GCF_055484705.1). Classification (NCBI taxonomy): domain Bacteria; kingdom Bacillati; phylum Bacillota; class Bacilli; order Caryophanales; family Bacillaceae; genus Gottfriedia; species Gottfriedia sp. ABJ_BB2_2. The sequence goes on along the minus strand of NZ_JBVFKR010000001.1, from coordinate 286,215 downwards.
CAAGCAGGTTTTAAAAATATCATGATTGGTTCACACGATTCCTTGACAGCAATGCTAGGTTTTGAATCATTATTAGTCATCTATCCTTTTGTCAAAGGAAATGCTAAAGACATTTTAAAAAATTCAACTTTCGCAATTACATTTGTAACTGTTTTATATACCTTTTTTTTAATAACCAGCTATGTTGTTTTTAGTCCGGAAGAAATAGGGATTGTATCGGAACCCATTTTATATATGTTAAAAGCCTTATCATATGAAGTTGTAGAAAGACTTGACTTAATATTTCTTTCAATTTGGGTTGTTCCAATCATAACATCATTTGTTACTTACTTACATATTGCCAGTGTTGGGATGGAAAAAATTTTTAAACAGAAAAATCATAAAAAAGTCACTTTAGTATTAGGGATTCTCATAATGCTCATTTCAGTTTTTATCCCACAAGAAGACAAAATAATAGATAAATTTAACTTAATCGTCTCATATTCTAGTTATTTTTTTATTGCTTTCATTCCTCTTATATTATTGATTGTTTCAATTATTAGAAAAAAGAAGGAGCAAAGCCATTTATATGAAAATTAAATTTTGTATCTTATTTTTTTGCTGTCTCTTATTTCTGACTAGTTGTTGGGATCAAAGATTGTTAAGTCAATCTAAGCTTGTTTACGGTGTTGGTGCAGATTTAGAAAAAGATGGGAAATTATTAGTAACAGCCGTTATTCAAACAATCGCTCAAGCAAGTAAAGGAACATCTGAACCAGTTTTAACGAATGTAATCGTCAGTACTTTAGCAAATACTTTTTCTGATTCAAGAACAAAAATTATGAAGAAAATATCAGGTGAATATGCAACTAGTAAAGCCCGAGTATTATTATTTCATGAAGATTTAGCGAAGGAGGATTTATATCCGGTACTAGATATCATTTATCGTGACCCAAGAAGCTCTTTAGGAGCAAAAGTTGTGATAACTAAAGACAAAGCAGCTGATATTTTAAATCTAAGAGTAGTAGAAGAATCACTAATTAGTGAAGAATTACTAGAAATTGTAACAACTGCTGAAACATCTACTTTAGTTCCTGAAGAAAATGTTCAATCTATTTGTCCTACATTATTTGATCCTGGAGAAGATATTACACTTCCATATATTGGAAAAACAGATGATAAAATGATAGATGTATATGGTATAGCGTTATTTAATGGACGAAAATATACTGGTTACAATATATATGATGAAGAGCCTACATTATTATTAATGATGAAGGATCAAATGAAAAAGTATGCAAAATTCACTTTAGAAGTAAATCCTAAAGAAAAAGATGAGAGAAATCGGTTTATCTCAGTACAGGTGAAAAACAATAAAGTGAATAAAGAAATAAAAATCAAGAAAAAGAATGAAATTACAGCTGAATTTGATTTAAATATAAAAGTAGAAGCACTTGAATATCCGAAAGACAATCTTGCAGATCAAAAAGAGATTAAAAGATTGAACAAAGAAATTTCAAAACAGTTAACCAAAAAAGCCGAAAAATTAATTAAAACACTACAATTAGCAAATTGCGATGCTTTTGGAATTGGCAGAGATTTAATTGCATTCCATCCAAAAGTTTGGAAATCATTAGATTGGGAAAAAGCTTATCCTAAAATTACTATCAAACCAAATATTAAAGTGGAAATAACAGGTACGGGAATTATTGAGTAAGATGAGACTTAACAAAACTATAACAAATTTGGTTTTCATAACTTGTAAATTCTATTTTTCTAATAAATTGAATGATGAAAATAACGAGAGCGCTCATTTTTTGAGTGCTTTTTTATTTTCACATATTTAATGAATTTTCACCAAAACGATTTGAACTGAATCAAAAACTTAAATAGTGTTATACACATTTATTGGATTTTGTGTGATTACCTAGGACAAGTTTTCTAAAAAAGACATATTTATAACAGGTAGCTTTCCAAATTAAAAAAGAGAGGGATTAGATATTATGGGTTGTAACAATAATTCAAGAAGAAATAGACGATGGGGCTCTGTTGCAAATACAGGTTCTAATAATGGATCAAATTCTGTGTCACCAAGTCAAGACGAAGTCATTATGAATCCTACACAAAGAGTAACAAATACAAATACGAATTACAGAACAGTAAGAAACATTCATCCAACAGAAGTTGAAAATATTAATAGAACAGTTATTCGTAATGAAAATTATTATCCAGTATATAATTCTGATGTAAATGAAACAGTTGTCGAAAATTATGACTGTGGAAGTGATTTAAATTCAAATAATTGTCGTAGAGTAGATTCTGCAAACAATGGTAATAACAACAATGGATCTTCAAATAATAATGTTAGTAATAGTAATAATAGTAATAACAATCGTAGACACAGAAACTGCAGAAGATGGCTATAAATCATCTTTAAAGTAAAAAAGCATTCACAATAGTGGATGCTTTTTTGTCAGTTTGTAGAATAAGTTAAAAACTAAGTGATTCAGACTGATAAACGCATGTCTTTCGATGCTTAGTAGCAAGCTGAGTAGCGGATTTACACATAACCGGGTAATGAGCACTATATACAACGACAAATCGAGCGTTTGACAGGAATTCTGAAAGATCTATTTCTTTTTTATATAGAAAACTTCTGATTGAAAATCACCTTTTCGTTTGGCAATTTTTTTATTTGGCCCGTTAAATTCGATTGGTAGTGGCATACCATGAAACATTAGTTCATCACCATAAAAATAGCGTTCTAATTGTTCAACATAATATTGATAGCTTTTTTCTAAACCAGTTAATTTTAAAGCTTGATATTTTTTAGGATTAGGAGTCGCTAATACTTTGTACCACCCGATTAAGGCTTCATCTTTTTCTTTACTAACAATCATCCAAGCGGTTTCATTACCTTTAAAAGGGCTTACGATTCGGTAAAAATCGCCAAAATGAATCAGTGATTGATGCTTCTTATAAAATTTTATTTGATTCTTAATTGTCGTTTTTTCAATTTCATTTAATAAAGTAGGGTCTAATTCATAACCAAACGTACCAAAGTAAGCTACGTTACCACGTGTTTTCAAAGAAGAACAACGTAAAGTTTGATCATTTGGACTAGTAGAAACATGGGAACCAATGCTACTTAGTGGATAAGCAAAAGAAGAGCCATATTGAATCTTTAGTCTTTCAATCGGATCAGTGTCATCACTAGTCCAAGCTTGTGGTGCGTAATATAATAAACCAGCATCAAACCGTCCACCACCACCAGCGCAGGATTCAAACAATATGTGCGGAAAATTGGTATGTAATCGTTCATATAAGTCATATACACCAAGTATATATCTGTGAAAAAACTCATCTTGTTGATCTAAATCCAAATTTAATGAATAAGCTTCTGTAATATTTCGATTCATATCCCATTTTATATAGGATAAATTAGTTTCTTCAATGATCTTAGTGATTTGATTGTATATTTCATCCACAATGTCTTTTCTCGAAAAATCTAAAACAAGTTGGTTTCTTCCTAATGAGGTAGGGCGGTCTGGTGTTTTTACGGCCCAATTAGGTTGAAGCTGATATAACTCACTTTTTGGACTAATCATTTCTGGTTCAATCCATAAACCAAACTGTAATCCTAAACGCTCTATTTCACTAATAAAATGTTGCATACCGTTTGGGAATTTGCTTGTATTCGGAAACCAATCTCCTAAAGAAGAGGTTGCATCATTCCGATTACCAAACCATCCATCATCTAGAACAAATAATTCAATTCCGAGCTCTTTTGATGCTGTTGCAATATCAAGTAGCTTTTGCTCATTAAAATGAAAATATGTCGCCTCCCAATTGTTAAGTAGAATAGGCCTTATAGCCTTCTTCCAAACACCTCTAATTAAATAATTTCGGTATAAATCATGATAAGTTTGACTCATGCCATTTAATCCACTATTTGAATGAACCATCACAACCTCTGGTGATTGAAAATGCTCATTTGGACATAACTTCCATTTAAAACGAAATGGATGAATCCCCATCGTAACCCTTAAACAATCAAATTGATCAACCTCAGCTTGGGCAATAAAGTTTGAACTATAGATAAAATTGAAGCTAAAAACTTCTCCCTGCATTTCATTTGCATCTTGTCTTAAAAATGCAAGAAAAGGGTTATGTTGATGCGAACTAGCCCCACGTAAGCTAGAGATTGATTGAATTCCAGTTTCTAAGCGACGTGCTTTTACATAACGTTCCTTTGCCCAGGCACCGCTTAACTGAACCATGCTAAAGTCCTTATCTGGAAAATCTACAGAAGTACTCATAAATCGTTCCAAAAAAAACGGATTCTTACCCTTATTGCAAATATATGCACTCCGTGTTATCACTCGTAAATTTTTAAAGATTGTATAGGAAAGAATCAACTCTGCCGCTAAAACAGTATCCTCAAGAACAATTTGAATGGTTTCTGCATCTTCTTCATTATCTGTATACGTTGAAGGTAATCCATCCAAAACTGGCTTCCCTTTTGTAATAGAATAATATTTATAAATAAAGTTCGAAACATGACTTCCATTTTCCCCAATAATACTCAATGCTGGTTCCCGGTAATCTGTCGTTCCGTAAACAGGATATTCCTGCCTGATTGTTTCTAAACTAAAAGCACGGTCTCCTTCATAATGAGAAGAATAGGTATTTGGATAAAAATGACTTTCTATATTTGAAAAATCACTATTTACATTAAGCGCTTCACCAAAATATACGGAACCAAGATGACCATTTTTCATTACATAAAAAATATAGCTTATTTGACCATTCGTTAAATGGAATTGTTTTTCTTTATCATCAACAATAATCAAGTTTATCACTCCAATTTGGATAGACAGGATTTAGTCGTTTTTTAGTTTCGTACTTCATTTTATGTCCTAAATTTCATAGAATTCTAGAAATCTACAATGTTTTTAGAAAGAGATTGAATCCCATTTCACTAAATATGGGACATAAAAAAATACACATTTTAATAGTATGTTAATAATCAAATTATCGTAGACATCAATAATAAGATATTGTAACGAAAAACATCTATCGAGAACCAAGATCATATTTTAATTTGGTAAAAGGGAGAAATTAAAATGAAAAAGGTCAAAAAAGCGATCATACCAGCTGCTGGATTTGGAACTCGGTTTTTACCAGCTACGAAGGCAATGCCAAAAGAAATGCTGCCAATTGTAAATAGACCGACCATACAATATATAGTTGAAGAAGCGATTGAAGCAGGAATTGAAGATATCATCATAGTAACTGGAAAAGGAAAAAGGGCGATAGAAGATCATTTCGACCATGTGTTTGAATTAGAACAAAATCTCTTTGACAAAGGGAAGGATGGTTTACTTCAACAAGTACTTAAATCATCTAAAATGGCTGACATACATTATATACGCCAAAAAGAACCTAAGGGATTAGGACATGCAGTATGGTGTGCGAGAAAATTTATTGGTGATGAACCGTTCGCTGTATTACTAGGAGACGATATCGTTGAGTCAACAACCCCTTGTATTAAACAATTAATAGATCAATTTCAACAAGTTGGTTCTTCCATTATTGGTGTAAAACCTGTCGCTACATCTGAAACATACCGTTACGGAATAATAGATCCTTCACGGAAAGAAAATGAGTTATATAAAATAAAAAATTTAATCGAAAAACCACTTCCAGGTCAAGCACCATCTAATTTAGCAATAATGGGTCGTTATGTATTAACCCCCGAAGTTTTCGGCTTTTTAGAGAACTTAGAAGAGGGGACAAACGGCGAAATTCAATTAACGGACGCACTTCAACGGTTAAACACGACACAAGATATTTTCGCTTATGAATTTCAAGGGACTAGATATGATGTTGGTGAAATTATTGGCTTTATTACAACTAATATTGAATTTGCGATGCGTCACAATGATTTAAATAAGCCGTTGTTACAATACTTACAAAAATTAGTTTCAAGGGTAGAACAACCAAAAGTGAAACGATTTAAGAAAAGAGGAACGATTGAAAAAATTGACCGTATCTAATGATTACATCTTGTTTGCAATAAAATGCATTCAAGATGTTTTTTATTGGATATTTTGTAGTGAAATAATTAGTAATGATTGGCAGCTTTGTTGGGTAAGATAAACAGGAATAAATTACACTTTTATTATTTTTACAATGTTTATAAAATGTATCTTTTTTAATAATGCTAAAGTTTGTGTGGTGAATACTGATGAATTTTTGGAAGCAATGGAGTGTTGAAAAACAGCATATCTTTTTAGCAACAATTCTATTAATTTTGTTTGTATCACCTCTATTTATATTAGGTGAAAGCGCTCATATAAGAATTCATGATAATCTGGATTCAAATATTGCCTGGTATAAAACATTAAAAAACAGTGGTACCTTATTTGGCAATATTAATGATGTCATTCCACAAGTTATCAATGGACTTCCAAGAAATGCTTATGGAACAGAGTTTAGTGGGATTCAATGGCTTCATGCAATTTTCCCTTCAATGCTTGCCTATGCTTTGTCTCAAACGATTACGAGAGTTTTTGCATTCATTGGAATGTATAAACTTTTAGTAGATCACTTTATTCCCACTAAGGATGCTTATCTAATTAGAGTTTGGGTATCGCTTGCGTTTGCACTCACGCCATTTTGGCCATCAGGTATGCTTAGTACACTAGGGATGCCATTAGCACTTTGGGCATTTTTACATATTAGAAACGGCAAAAATACATATCCAGTATGGCTAACAATTATCTTATTACCATTTTATTCAAGCTTCGTTTTAGGTTTTTTCTTTTTTTTATTTGCAGTAGGGGTATTATGGGTAAGAGATTTATTCATTAAAGAGAGGATGAATTGGGCTTTTTTAGGAAGTATCATATGCATGACAATGATTTATTTAGCGATAGAATACCGTCTTGTCTATTCGTTACTTTTTCCAGATGAGCCTACGAGCAGAAATGAGTTTGTGAGTTCGATTCTTGGACTTCGCCGTACGATTCGTTTAGTCTTCAAAAACTACATTATTGGACATACACATGTATTAGCTCTACATACGCTTGTTATACTACCGCTATCATTTATTGCCCTTATCATGCTTAGAGGTGAAAAGAAAAGTAAATATGTAAAAGACTTTATCTATTTATTTGTTCTCAATATCTTGCTATCTGTCTGGTATGCATTTTGGTTTTTTAAAGGTTGGGAACCGTTAAAAGAACAGTTTCAATTATTAAACACTTTCAATTTTGCAAGATTTCATTTTCTAAGACCGATGGTTATCTATCTTATGTTTGCTACAGGTTGCTATTTGTTATGGCAAAAAGGGAAGATTGGTCAAACTTTTGTAAAGCTTTGTCTGCTAGTACAGATGGTTGTAGTCATTACCTCAAATGAGGAAATTGTATACAGTGTGTATGGCTCACCAAATTTTAAAGAATTTTACGCTGAAAAACAATTTAAAAAAATAGATGAATACATCGGAAAACCGAAAGAAGAATATAGGGTAGCTAGTATTGGGCTACATCCAGCAATTTCACAATATAATGGGTTTTATACAATTGATACTTATAATAATTTTTATCCTTTAAGATATAAGCATCAATTTAGAAGCATAATTGCTAAAGAATTAGATAAGAGTCCAAAATTAAAGAGATATTTCGATCAATGGGGTGGAAGATGTTATATTTTTGTAGCTGAACTCGGCAAAAAATATGATTATGAGAAAGACTCAAATAAAGAAATTAATAATCTACAATTAAATACAAAAATGTTTAAAAAAATGGGTGGGAAATATATATTTTCAGCAGTTCCAATTAATAATGCGACACAAAATGGAATGAAATTAATGAATACGTTCGATGATCAACAATCTGCTTGGAGAATTTACCTCTATGAAGTAATTTAACAGCTATGAAGGAAGTGTTTATTTGATGAAACCGGTATTGACAATTGTAGTTCCTTGTTTTAATGAAGAGGAAGTTTTTTCTGAAACAGCTTCTCAATTGTCTACTCTTCTAAAAAGTTTAGTCAATCAAAATGAAATTTCAAAGAGAAGTAGTATTCTTTTTGTAGATGATGGAAGTAAGGATCGTACATGGGATTTAATTTTATCTGAAAACAAACAAAATCCATTTGTAAAAGGTTTAAAATTAGCTAGAAATGTAGGTCATCAGAATGCATTATTGGCTGGACTAGAAATTGCAAGTAAGCAATCGGATTGTGTTGTATCAATTGACGCCGATTTACAAGATGATATTTCAATCATATATAACTTTCTAGATAAGTTTAAGGAAGGTTATGACATTGTTTATGGGGTAAGAGATTGTAGAAATACAGATACATATTTCAAACGAACTACTGCATTAGGATTTTATCGATTCATGGAAAAAATAGGTATAAAATTGATTCCTAATCATGCAGATTATCGGCTACTAAGCAAACGTGCTCTTAACGAATTATTGAAATTCAAAGAAACAAATTTATTTTTGAGAGGTTTAATTCCATTAATTGGTTTCCAGTCTAGCATTGTTTATTATGATCGTAAGGAACGCTTTGCTGGAGAATCCAAATACCCTCTGAAAAAAATGCTCTCATTTGCATTTGACGGGATCACATCATTCAGTGTGACACCAATTCGTTTTGTTACTTTCATTGGATTTCTATCTTTAATTATTAGTGCGATAGCAGGAGGATACTCTTTTGTTCAAGCAATCCTAGGTAATACAAAATCTGGTTGGACATCCATAATGATTTCAATATGGTTTGTAGGCGGTATACAACTTTTGGGCATTGGAATCATTGGAGAATATATTGGTAAAATCTATCAAGAAGTGAAAAGTCGACCAAAATACGCAATTGAAAAAGATATTTACTCATTAAAAGAAGCTAATATGAGTAATCGCAAACCAAATCTAAATGTATATTTAGATCGGATACATCATGAAATTAAAAAGCGTCCAAGATATGCAATTAACAATAATCTTGTTTCCGAGTCACAGAATTTCTTAAGTAAAGTGGAAATAAAGAGGAGTAAATAATGAACTTTACTTTTGTGCGATTTTTAATTGTTGGACTGATAAATACGTTTGTTGGCCTATCGTTTATGTATTTACTTTACCACTTTGCAAATCAATCTTATTGGATATCCACATTTATTGGAAATTCTGTCGGCGCTGTCGTTAGCTTTATTTTAAACCGAAAATTTACCTTTAAAAATAATGGCTCCATTCAAAAAAGTATCATTAAATTTTTGCTTGTCATTCTATTTTGTTATTTTATCTCATATCACTTAGGAACACTTTTAGTTGATTGGTCAATTAAAGATCGAATGGACTTTTCGATTTCATTCCAAACAGACCTCGCAATCTTACTAAGTACTGCGATTTACACGGTCACCAACTATTTTTGTCAAAAACTATTCGTTTTTCGTTTAGAGGAAAATCAAAAACAATTAAATTGAATGATGGAAAACCTTTCTTTTGTGTAGGATGGAAATACACTAAATGAAAGGTTTTTTCTTTTTTCATTTAATTAGTTAAAACACAAATGACTGCTACGGCAGTCTTTTTCATATTGGTTACTAATAGTAAAGTTTGAAGAAGGAATTCAATATTATCTTGAGGAATATGGATATTAAAAGATTTTTTTTATTTGCTTATCGTACTGGTTCATCATAGAGAGGAGAACTATAAACTTGTTTAAATTACAATTAGTCGTAATAAGTTCTGTATTATTATTATCAGGCTGTTCAATAGATGGTAAAGAAAGTCATAATAAAAATAACAACGTGCTTTCAAATATTAAAGGTCGAGCAGATGATTTTCTCAAAGAAAAAGGATATATTGTCAAATCATACGAAGGTATGACTAAGTATACTTTAAAGAAAGAAATGCTACTTTCTCCTAGCGAAATGGTGTTTTGGGGTGTTCAAAAAGAGAGACCTGATCAGTATATAAATAAAGCTATTACAATTGAAACGTTTATTGTAAAGAATCATCCACTTGATAAAATTTATAAAAATAATGAAAATTATCTTAATCAGGTAAGAGTAATGGTAATTCAGTACGAAGGGAAAGTAATCGGGGGAACATCATTTCCAGTTACAAATGAAGAACTTGTAGGTAATCCATATTCACTAGACGGTAAAACTTTAGGTGAAATTACTAGTCTAGATTACCAAACTTGGAGTGATAAATGGAAAACAACGTATAGTAAATAATAGAAATTTATAAGATTAATTATCTGAATTTTATGAAAAATATATTTTAAAATTAAAATTACTTTTCTTTAGTTTTCAATACTGCAGAAAGTGAATACAAATCTTTCATAATAAATAGAAAGGAATGATGTAATGGAACATGATTATCAATATTATAAGAGTATATTTGAAAATACAGCAAAACCGTTTGGGTTTGTAGATTTTGATTTATTAGATGAAAACATTGAAAGGATTGTTTTAGCGGCCTCACATAAAAACATTCGAATTGCGACGAAATCGATTCGAAGCGTTTTTATTATTAAATATATTTTGGAAAAACATGCATTGTTTCAAGGTGTGATGTGTTTTACTGCGAATGAAGCAATGTATTTATTGAACGAAGGAATTGAAGATATTTTAATAGGCTATCCAATTTGGGATTCAGAAGCTGTAGCGAAAATTTGTCAGTTAAATCAACAAGGCAAAATGATTACGTTAATGGTTGACTCAGTCGAACACATAAAACACCTTAACAATATTGCTCAAAAGTTTAACGTTACACTCCCTCTTTGTCTCGATATTGATTTGTCAATGGATGTTCCGGGTCTTCATTTCGGCGTTTGGCGTTCACCAATTCAGAGTGTAGGTGATGCGAAAGTAGTTGTTGAGGAAATCATGGGGGCGTCGTCAGTTAGTTTAGTAGGAGTGATGGGATACGAGGCCCAAATTGCAGGTCTTGGTGACCAATATCCAAAGCAATCTGCCAAAAATAAGATTATTACATTACTAAAAAAGCAATCTATCAAGCGACTTGCAAAAAGACGAGCAGCGACGATTCAAATGATTGAAGCGTACGGTATTTCGCTTCAATTTGTGAATGGAGGCGGGACAGGAAGTTTGCATACAACAACAAATGAAAATGTTGTAACAGAAGTAACTGTCGGGTCAGGTTTTTTCTCTCCGGGGTTATTTGACAACTATCGGGACTTTCAATATAAGCCAGCTGCGGGATTTGCGATCGAAATAGTTCGTAAACCGGATACTCATCTATTCACGTGTGCTGGAGGTGGCTACATTGCGTCAGGAGCAGTTGGAACAGATAAGTTACCAAAGCCATATTTGCCAGAGAACGCTCAATTATTGTCGCTTGAAGGAGCAGGTGAAGTGCAGACACCAATTGATTACCGGGGGACCACAACCTTAAATCTCGGTGATCCTATTTTTTTACGGCATGCAAAAGCTGGTGAGCTTTGCGAGCGGTTTAATCATCTTTATTGTGTTTCAAATGGTGAAATTGTTAATAAAGTAACTACTTATCGAGGGGATGGACTATGTTTTCTTTAAAAGAAAATCATGAAATTTGGCAAAATTGGTCTGGTATCGTTCAAAGTAAACCGTCACATATCGCTTATCCAACTAGTGTTGAAGATGTTATTTCGTTAGTAAAACAGTGTAATGAAGAAGGAAGAGGAATTCGCGTAGTTGGATCGGGTCATTCATTTACGCCGGTTGTGTATACAAACGATGTGCTTGTTTCACTTGACCATCTTGCTGGTGTCGAAAACGTCGATCCAGTGACACAAACAGTGGTTGTATGGGCAGGAACAAAATTACGAGATTTAAGTGCGGCTCTTCATAGACAAGGATGGGCGCAAGAAAATCTTGGTGATATTGATACACAATCGATAGCTGGGGCTATTAGTACTGGTACACATGGAACAGGAAGTAAGCTTGGCAGTATTTCGACTCAAGCAGTAGAAATCCAAATCGTCACTGCTAGTGGCGAGATTTTGACATGTAATAATCAGAGTCATCCAGATTTATTTAAGGCGTTACAAGTTTCACTTGGAATGTTAGGAATTATTGTGAAAGTAACATTACGTGTCATTCCAGCAACTGTCCTTACATATGAAAGTAAACGGTTAACATTAAATGAATGTTTTAAGCATTTGGAGGAGTATAGAGCCCATTATCGCAACTTTGAATTTTTCTGGTTTCCACACACAAATACGATTCAAGCAAAATTAATGAATGAATCAACGAACAAGTTGCCAGTCAATCGTTTTTGGCGTAATTTGAATCAAATGGTAATGGAAAATGGACTATTTGGGGCACTTTCACGTGTTTGTCGTACAATTCCCAGTTTGAGTAAATCAATCAGTCGCTTGTCGGCGAAATTCGTTGATACTGGAAAGGATGTTGGTTATACACATCAATTATTTACAACAACTCGTCTCGTTCGTTTTAATGAAATGGAATACAGCGTTCCAGCAGAATTAATGGAAACTGTTGTACGTGAAATCCATCAGCTTGTCGAGAAAAACAATTATTATGTTCATTTTCCTATTGAATGTCGCTATGTGAAAGGGGACGATATTTGGCTAAGTCCAGCACACGGACGTGACTCTGCGTATATTGCAGTCCATATGTATAAAGGAATGGAGCATGAAAAATACTTTGCTGATGTTGAGGCAATTTTTCGTCGCCACAATGGACGACCTCATTGGGGGAAACTTCATACACTTCAAGCAGATCAAGTAACTGCACTTTATCCGAAAATAGAAGACTTTAAAAAGTTACGCCAACAACTTGATCCAAATGGGATGTTCTTAAACGATCATTTAAAAAAGTTGTTTTTAAACGAGTTGCTACCGGACAGGAAAGATGGGAAATATGGACAGAGATATTCCCATGAGTGTGAAAATGAGGCCGAAATCATTTAAAGAAATAAAGATTTACATGAGGGAAAACTGATTGACGAGTAATTGATGAATGAAGGAGTTATTTAATCTAACTTGATTTCTATTAAAATTTACTTCTTATATCTCTCGAAGAGTTCTTTAAAAATGAACTCTTCTTTTTTTGTCAGTCAAAATCTATCGAATCTTTCAATAATCATCGTATAGCCTTTTCATTGATAGGGTACGAATAAAAAAGGATACTAGTAAACTTAACAAGTCCAAAAATTAGATAAGGAGATATTGTAAATGGATCAGATGAAAATTACGGACCATCCTTACTCACTTAATGAAATGGCTAATAAAACAGTTGGACAGTATTTATTTGATTGTTTAAAATTGGAGGGCATTTCTGAAATTTTCGGCGTCGCTGGGGACTATAATTTTGCATTGCTAGATACTTTGGAGAGATACAACGGAATCAAGTTTATTGAAGGACGGAACGAATTAAACTCCGGTTATGCTTCAGACGGATACGCAAGAATCAAAGGAATGTCGGCTCTAATTACAACCTTTGGAGTTGGTGAGCTAAGTGTGTGCAATCCGATAGCTGGTGCTTTTAGTGAGCATGTTCCAGTCATTCACATTGTTGGATCTCCTCCAGAAAAAGATCAAAAAGAGCACAAGCTCATGCACCATACACTAATGGATGGGAATTTTGAAGTGTTTCGTAAGATGTATGAACAGATAACGGCCTATAGTGTGGTTCTAACGCCGGAAAATGCAATGATTGAGATTCCAGCAGCGATTCACATTGCAAAAGAAAAGAAACAACCAGTGTACCTCGTAGTGGCAGATGATCTAGTAGAAAAGCCGATTATGATCCGGGAAGTGCAAGTACCGCAGAAAAGAACCTCTAACAAGCAAACTCTTCAATCTGCGATGGAACATATACGTCTGCTACTAGAGCGTTCCAAAAGTCCAGTTATCCTAGTCGATGTCAAAGCAATGCGTTTTGGTCTTGAAACTGAAGTTCTTCAACTGGTGGAGGCAATGAATATACCTGTTGCATCGATGATGTTCGGAAAGGGCGCATTCAATGAGGCCCATTCAAATTATATAGGAATGTACTTAGGATCATTCGGAAGTATCGAAGTAAAAAGTACAGTAGAAAATGCAGATTGTATCATCGCAATTGGAATGGTGTGGGCAGACAATAACACTGCAAATTTTACAGCTAAACTGAATTCATTAATGACTATCAATATCCAACCAGACTTCGTTAAGGTTGGTGAGGCGGAGTATCATAACGTACTAGCTACCGATATCCTAAGTGCAATGAAAAGTATAGGATACAAAGGTCAAGGATACTTAAATAAAGTCACTTTCCCTTATAGTCAGTACAATTCAAATAGAGATGAACCTCTTAAGGCAGCAGGCTATTATCCTATTATCCAACGTATGCTGAAAAAAGATGACATCGTAATCGTCGAGACCGGCACATTATACAATGGCATGGCGGAGGTAAGATTACCAAGCAATATTACATATATAGGACAGGGCGGCTGGGGGAGCATCGGATATGCAACTCCCTCTGCGTTTGGTGCAAGTATCGCAGCGCCAGAACGTAGGGTATTGCTTTTTACAGGAGATGGTTCACTACAGCTAACTGCCCAAGAAATCAGTTCCATGCTCTATTATGGTTGTAAACCAATCATCTTCGTCTTGAACAATAAAGGATATACAATCGAAAAATACTTAAATGTAAAAACGAAAGATCAAAAATACAATATAATCCCTCAGTGGTCCTACACTAAGTTGACTGAAGTCTTTGGGGGCAATGCTTATACTTCAATTGTTCGGACAAATGAAGAACTTGAGCTGGCTATAAACGAAGCTGAAAAAGAATATGTCAAGAGACTATGTATGATTGAAATGATCGTCGAGGATCCGATGGATGCACCTGAAAATATGAAAAAGATGCGTAGTTATAAGCTGAATCAAGAAATGCAACGTAGTCAGAAAGAATAAAGTTAGAGTTTTATATGATTACTTTAAAAAGTTGGAGTCATGAAAAAATGGTTCCAACTTTTTATGTTTGTTTCAACTTTCAGTGGATTAATAAATTGCGTTCCAAAAACTTCAATAATCGCCATAGAAGGAATATCATGCATCATAGAGAATTAACATATTATGGTAATCAGGGCGTTTTCTAAGAAAGAATGTACATTTTGGTTTTATCTGCATTTTTTAAGATGTTTCTTATCGAAATAATCATTTAATTTCGAACAACGGAGAAACACTTAAATGATGTCGCGTTGTTAAACTACAAACAATTCAGGAGTTGAGGGGAATGGAGCAATTTTTATTCAATCAGTTAGCTTTCGTAAGAAATCAAACTTTGAACCTACTTGAAGGAGTTACAGAAGAAATGGCAGATCAAATTCCTGAGGGGTTTCGAAATTCGATTCGTTGGAATCTTGGACATATCTATGTTGTAGTAGAGAGATTTGCGTTTCAATACTTAGGACTTCCACAAAAATTACCTGAAGGTTTCAAGGAACAATTCGAATACGGTACGTCACCTTTAAATACCCACACATATCGTATACCTACTCTATTAGAGTTAGAAGAACTACTAAAAGAACAACAAGTTCGAATTCAAGAATCCCTCACAGACAGACTGGACGAAAACATTATTCCACCATATACCACATCGGCCGGGATGACTTTGGAAACACCAAAACAATTTCTAACCTTCAATTTATATCATGAAGGTATGCATTTAAGCATTATTAAACTTTATAAAAAGCTGTTATCACATTGATTACGTTTATTTAAATTTAAAAGTATCTCTTAATGAAGGTTATTTTAAATGACAAAATTTTGCTTCAAAAAGCGTGAAGTATGTAGTAAAGATGTCAAAACATAAGATAAAAATCAAGGATATGTAATTATTTAGAGAAAAATAAAGGGAAATCGTTCATTCATATATAATTTAATAATAAAGGTAGCTTGTATAGAATTTCTTATTCTTGAATTCACTTAACCTTTCAATTATAGGTTGCTAGAGAGTAGCAAATTAAAAAAAGGAGTGGTATGGATGAATTTTCACATTTTATCAGAAGAGAAAGAAACTCAAAACATTCACTATTACTGCATCGCTACTGAAAGTCATCGCTACGACTTTGCGATTATCTTTTCAGGAAATTTTCTAGGAAAAGCCATGGTTGTTTCTATTCAAAGCGAACGCATGGTGTTAATTTGTAGGGAAGATATTAAGCATCCTGAACATTGGGTACAAAAACTTGGCATTATGACTGAAGACGTCCCGGTTCTTGAACAGTTTTTTCATGGAATCTTGGACCAACAAATATTTACTGATCAATATTAATTCGTTTGAGTCTCCGATGTAATTGGAGGCTCTTTGTTTTTATCAGTTATGTTTAATTATTTTACTGAATAAGGAGTAAGCATTTATGACAAATTTTTCTTCATATGAATTTTATGACGATGAACATATACTTTCTTATGTTTATGAACTACATTGGCATCTACCTAAAGATATTCAATTAGAAAGTATGAATATACTTGTCCATCTTCCACCGGATAAAGTTGATTTACTTATTCCGAAATATAGTAAAGCCTGTTGGGAAAATGCGGTAGCTGTTATTAAAAAAATAGGCTATCCAAGAAATGAAAAAGCCTTACCAAAATTAGCAGAGCAATTGCAGGATCGAAACTGGCCTGGGACTTTAGATGCTATTGATATATTTAGAGATTTAGATAAAAAAATCAGTACAAAATATATTGAAATAGAATGTGAAAAAGCAGTAGAAGAACATGACGCAGATTGGTGTGAACACCTATTTTTTGCTTGTGATAGCTTAGGTTTAATAGGTTCGGACTTTAAAAATAGTAATACATATAATAAGTTAAAAGAATTTGCAGATTCTCTAGAGTAAATACTAAAAAATAACTTGTTCAACGTACCTATGAGATAGTTTAATAAAGTTATGACTTACTTTTACATAGTTCAATAGTTTTAATACAATTTATAAAATAACTTTAAAATGCAAGAAGGGGAGAAATAGATGAGTATAAAAGAGGGTTTTATTGATGTTACAGGTGGGAAGGTATGGTATCAAGTACATGATTCAAATACAAATACTACACCTGTTATTGTTTTACATGGAGGGCCAGGTTCTTCACATTATTCAATGCAGGGCTTACAAAAACTAGCGGAATATCGCTCGGTTATTTTTTACGATCAATTGGGATGCGGGAAGTCTGACCGGCCAACAGACACTTCTTTATGGAATATTGATCGGTTTGTAGAAGAATTAGGTCAAATCCGTGAGGCACTTTCACTTGATGAATTTCATATTTTAGGTCACTCGTGGGGGACTACTCTTGCAGCAGCATATTACTTATCTAAACCAGAAGGTGTGAAGAGTATCATCTTTTCAAGTCCATGTTTGAGTGCTCCACTATGGGCAGAGGATCAAGATAAGAATCGAAAACTACTTCCTCTTGAAGTTCAACAAACTTTAAAAAATTGTGAAGAAAATGGAACTACAGATTCTGAAGAGTACAAGAATGCTACAGCAGTATTTAATAAGCATTTTGTTTTTAGACAAGAGCCGGATCCGGAATTTATAAAAAATGGTGCACATTTAAGAAATAGAGAAGTTTACAATATTATGTGGGGCCCTTCTGAGTTTCATGTGACAGGTAACTTAAAGCATTTTGACTGTACTTCGAAATTAAAAGATATAAATGTTCCAACAATTTATACTTGTGGTCGTTTTGATGAAGCAACTCCTGCATCAACAAAATACTTTAGCACCCTTACACCGAATGGAAAATTCCACGTTTTTGAGCAGAGTGCACATATGCCTTATATCGAAGAACAAGAAGAGTATTTACGAGTTATTGGAAGTTTCTTGAATGATGTTGACGTAATCGATCAAAAATAAACATTGTTCACATTGTCTTTTTGGGAAAGAGAATGCATTTATTGATAAAGTAGCAATAAACTAGTTAGGAGAAATTAAAGTGATTCAATCCATTGTACATATAGCACTAGTTGTAAAAGATTATGATGACGCAATAGATTTTTATACTAAGAAGCTAAACTTTCAATTATTAGAGGATACTTACCAGCAAGAACAAGATAAGAGATGGGTTGTTGTATCGCCTCCAGGTTCAAACGGTACTACTATATTACTCGCAAAAGCTTCTAAAGCAGAACAGGAATCTTTTATCGGGAACCAAGCAGGTGGAAGAGTTTTTCTCTTTTTAGGCACAGATGATTTTTGGAGAGATTATAACGAAATGACTTCAAGAGGGATTGAATTTGTAAGAGAACCTAAAACACAAGATTACGGTACTGTAGCAGTATTTAAGGATTTATACGGGAATTTGTGGGATTTAATACAATTCACAGATAATCATCCTTTTGCAAACAGGATTTGTTAAGATTTTACTATTCTACTTTTTAGATTAAAGCATAACTATATAACAAACGAATGACTTAATTTGAAATTCAAAAGCTGCCTAATAAGCAGCTTTTTTTAATTTGTAAATGTCGATTACATCAGATCTAATCTACCATTCCAATTTTTTTACTTTAGGACATCCGTTTTTTGAACAAGGAATAACAATATTTATGTCGAATAATTCATTAAATGTAATATTTTGGAAATTTTAGGAGGAGGAAATGGCAATGTTAAGCTTTTTAGGAGGACTTTTATTTTTAATTCCGTTGTTGATTGTAGCTGCAATTGCTGGTGTAGGCTATTTTTTCTGGATCAGGTATCGTTACAGAACGGCAAAGTCAAATCAAGCTTTAATTATTACAGGTCCAAAATTAGGAGATCCTGAGAAAGAAACGAATATCTTTACAGATCAAGAAGGTCGTTCAATGAAAATTATTAGAGGTGGTGGATACCGTTTAAGAAGGTTCCAAACATCTACACCTGTAAATCTTACATCTTTTCAATTAAAGCTATCAACACCAAGAGTCTATACAAATGGTGGCGTACCAATTGTTGCTGACGCTGTAGCAATGGTTAAGGTAGCAGATACTTTAAATGGAATCGCAAACTATGCAGAGCAATTTTTAGGTAAAAAGCAAGAAGAAATTGAAGCAGAAATTATTGAGGTTCTTGGAAGTAATCTACGTGCGATTCTTTCTAAAATGACGGTGGAAGATATTAATAGTAACCGAGAAAAATTCAATCAGGATGTATCTGAAGTTGCACAAAAGCAGCTCGATTTAATGGGATTTAAAATTACATCATTAGGTCTTACAGACTTACGTGATGCCGATGAAGAGAATGGATACCTAGAAAACTTAGGTAGACCACGAATTGCTGAGGTACGTAAACTGGCAGAAATCGCTGAAGCAAATAGTGAGCGTGAAACTCGTATACATAAAGCACAAACTGATCAAGAGGCAAAAGAAGAAGAATACAAACGTCAAATTGCAATCGCAGAATCAAAAAAGGAAAAAGATATTAAGGATGCAGCCTTTATGGAAGAAACTGAACGTGCTCGTGCGAAATCAGAACAGTCATATGAACTTGAAAAAGCAAAATTAGCAAAAGAAGTAAAAGAAGAAGAATTATCACTAAAATTCCTAGAGCGTGAACGTGCTGTTAGGCTTGAAGAAGAGGAAAGTAAAGTACGTAAAACCAAAGCAGATGCTGAATACTATGAAACAACTCGTAAAGCAGAAGCTGAGGCTCGTAAAGCGGAAATTGACGGGGAAGCAAAAGCAAAGATTCGTAAGGCAGAAGGTTCTGCTGAGGCGGACGTTATTCGTGAAAGAGGTAAAGCCGAAGCGGAAGCACGTAAATTATTAGCTGAAGCGATGGAAAAACATGGTGAGGTCATTATCACAGAAAAATTAATCGAAATGCTGCCTGTCTTTGCGGAAAAAATTGCTCAACCACTTAACAATATTGAATCGGTTAAAATTATTGATTCAGGTAACGGACAGGGGATTCCATCTTTTGGAAAAAGTATTACAAAAACAATGGTTGAAATGCAAGAGCCATTAAAAGAAATGACAGGTATTGATGTTGCTGAATTGATCAAGTCATATGCATCAAGGACCAATGGATATGTAAATCAAAGCCCTGCTGTTTTACCTGAAAAAAGTTTAGAAAATAGCAAATCTGATGGTACGAATTCGATCGAATAGCTACAATTATAAGACTTTCGTTGAGTAGCCAATGGCTACTCTTTTTTTGAGGAACTCTTATTTGTGTTAAATTTGGTATGAAAAGATTCAAAATAAAAGAGAAATATAAGATAGGTTAAAAAATGGGGACAAAACATGGACGGAAAAGTGATGATAGAAAATTTCTCAACCCAATGGGCTTTAGAATATAAGAAAGAAGAAATGAAGATAAGAAGTGTTTTGGGGGAAACATTAATTCAAATGGAACATATTGGTAGTACTGCAATTGAAAACTTAGGTTCAAAACCCATTATAGATATAATGTGTGGAGTAAAAAATGTAAATGAAATAAGTGACTTTCTTAAATCGTTTGCTAATATCGGATATGAATTCGTTTGGCATGAGGATTTTCCGGAAAGACGTTTTTTTAGAAAAGGTGAATATAGAGCAGGTACACACCATCTTCATATCTATGAATTTGAGAGTGACTATTGGACAAATAATATATTATTTAGAGATTACTTGAGAAATCATTCAGATATACTAAACGAGTACTATCACTTAAAATTAAAATTAGCTGATAAATATCCATATGATAGAGTTTCATATACAAACGGAAAAAATGAATTTATTAGATCAATTATTAAAAAAGCTAGGGAAGAATTAAAAACATGAATCATATGTAACTAGTGATTATTCATGTAAAGATGCAATTTTTAACTATGAAGGAGAATAAGTATGAATGATAAAATAACAGAAATTGAATTTCAAGATATTATTCGTAGACGAAGTAATGGTGAAATCAACTTTCCGCAATTTCTAGAAGAATTAGCCAAAAGAGGCATAAATGAATATGAAATAGAAGTTACTTCTGGTCAAGCTACTTATAAAGGAGTTCATTCAGAATTTAAAACAGATTCCCAAGTAAATTTAGTTATTTCTAATCAATTTGATCGAAACAAAGTACTTGAGGCTATTGCAAATATCTCTCTTCCATTTTTAGAGTTTTTAAAAGAAATTGCTGATGCAGGAATTGTAAACTATCGTGTTTATATACCTGAGAGAAAGGTTACATATTTCGGTATAGGGGAAGAAGAAATTGATGAGAAACTTAATATATGAAATAACTATAAAGCATATAGCAAATCTGATCATAAAGAGGCTCGAAAACGCCAAGTTTGAGATTATTCTATTTTAATTAAAAAATAAGATTCAGACAAATGATTGTTCTTAGTGTAGCTATCATCTATCAATTATGAACGAGATTAGCATTAAAACTAATTTATTGACAATTTAATTAATTTAAACTATTATCACATTATTAATGAAAAAGTTGAATTTATATTTATCTTCTTATCCAGAGAGGTGGAGGGACTGGCCCTTTGAAGCCTCGGCAGCAGGTTCTTATGAATACTGTGCCAATTCCAACAAGCACACGCTTGAAAGATGAGAAGAGGGTTAAAAAAACTCTCTTCTTTGGAGGAGAGTTTTTTATTTTGAGTATAATTCCAACTTAGTAGATTGGCAAACTCGGTTATATTAAAATTAAGGGAGAGAGTCCAGATGAAATATGGTTTTTGGTTACCTATTTTTGGAGGCTGGTTACGCAATGTTGATGATGAAAATATGCCGCCAACCTATGAATATGCAAAAGAAGTTATTCAATCGGCTGAAAAATGGGGCTATTCAACTACTTTAATAGCAGAATTATATTTAAATGATATTAAGGGACCTGAGCATGATTCTCTTGAGGCTTGGTCTACAGCAGCAGCACTTGCTGCAGTTACGGAAAAAATTGAAATTATGACGGCAATTCGTCCTGGTTTTCATAATCCTGCTGTAGCAGCAAAAATGGCTGCTACTATAGATCAAATCAGTAACGGGCGATTCACGTTAAACGTTGTTTCTGCTTGGTGGGCAGAAGAAGCGCGTCAATACGGAGGTATTTTTACAGAACATGATGAGCGTTATGCTCGTACGGAAGAGTTTATTGATGTACTAAAAGGTTTATGGACAGAAGAAACTTTCAATTATTCTGGCCAATTTTACGACTTAAAGGACACGAAGCTTGCTCCGAAGCCGGTGCAAAGACCTAACCCAATTCTATATGCAGGTGGTGAAAGTGAAAAAGGCAAGCAAACTATTGCAGAAAAATGTGATGCTTACGTAATGCATGGTGGAACTGTTGAAGAGATTGAACGAAAAATAGCAGATATGAAAGCACGTCGTGAACAAACGGGCAATAAACCATTTAGTTCTTTTGGAATGGCAGCGTATGTTATTTGCCGAGATACTGAGGAAGAGGCACAGGCTGAGCTTGAAAAAATCACAAAAGTAAAGGATTCAAGCGGATATGCTGGTTTTAAAGACTTCACTACAAAATCACAATTAGAGCAACAAATTCAATTACAGGATTATTCGGTGTCTAACCGAGGCTTGCGTCCAAATTTAGTAGGAACACCAGAACAAATTGCAGATCGAATTTTACAATACGAAGAAACTGGATTAGACTTATTATTATTACAATTTTCTCCTCAACTCGAGGAAATGGAACGATTTTCAAAACAAGTTATGCCATTAGTTGAACAAAAACGTAGTTTCATAAAGAGCTAGAAAGGGGTCGTACAAATGAGCAAGGTATATGTAATTCATGAAAATAGTGAGTGGACAGTCCATTTAACAAAAAGATTGGAGGAACTGGGTGTTCCTTATGAAGAATGGCATTTAGACGGAGGAACTTTAGATTTATCGACAGAACCACCAGAAGGTATCTTTTATAGCAGAATGAGTGCTTCATCTCACACTCGTGATCATCGTTTTGCAGCCGAATTTACTGCTCAAGTCTTAGCCTGGCTTGAAGCACACGGACGTACGGTGTTAAATGGAACGAATGCACTAAAATTAGAAGTAAGTAAGGTTTTACAATACTTAGAATTAAACAAGTATGGTGTTAAGACCCCAAAAACAATTGCAGCGGTTGGAAAAGAAAATATTTTGAAGGCAGCTGAAAGTTTTTCAGGACAGTCATTTATTACGAAGCATAATCGTGCAGGTAAAGGGTTAGGTGTTCAATTATTTCACAGTATTGAAGCATTAAAAACTTACGTAGAAGGACCTTCTTTCGAAGAGCCAGTCGATGGTATTACCCTTATTCAAGAATACATATTGTCTCCCGAAAGCTATATAACTCGCTGTGAGTTTGTCGGAGGTAACTTTGTTTATGCTGTGAAGGTTGATACTTCGGAAGGTTTTGAACTGTGTCCAGCAGACGTTTGCCAAATCGGCGATTTATACTGTCCTGTTGGCGAAGAAGTAGAAGAGAAGCCGAAGTTCGAAATCATTAATGGCTTTGAGGATGAAATTTTAAATAAATATAAAGAAGTTCTAGCTAATAATCAAATTCAAGTTGCTGGTATCGAATTCATCAGAAATGCTGAAGGTACGATATTTACTTACGATATCAATACAAACACGAACTATAATTCTGATGCTGAAGCAAAAGCTGGAAAATATGGAATGCTTGAATTAGCTTCATTTTTAAAGACAACTTTAGAAGAAAACTATACTACAACAAAGGCTTAATTTTGAAGTAGTTACGAAAACATAATATAATCTATTTAATAAAGGAATTTCACTTAGAAATTCCTTTTTTGATACACATTTATTGCAACTGTTAAATGATTTTTCTTTAAAAGATAAGGAACAGGAAAATACTTACATTTTTTGAAATCAACTCGAAATGTTAGAAAGAGTACAGGGACTTAGCTATGTAATGCTTTGCCATAAAATCTAGATTTCTCCAAATAAATAGTAAGATAATTAGGAGGACAACAATGAGTGAATCTTATGTTTTTCATCTATTACATAAAAAATATAATAAATTGTTTGATTTGATAAAGAAGTGTCCAGAAAATAAGAGAGATGTTGTACCTGAAGGCTTTAATAATAGTATTCACTGGCAACTTGGGCATATTCTTTATACTACTGAAAACCATTTACTTAAACTTTCTGATCATAATAAGTTTCTACCAGAAAGCTACCAAACATTTTTTGCGTATGGTACGAAACCTCTTGAATGGAATGTTGAACCGCCTACATGGAATTTATTAATTGAACAGTTAAAAGAACTGCTAGAACATATTCATGTAGTTTTGAATGGTAAACTTGATACTCAAGTGAAAAAGAATTTTCTTGAAGCAAATACAATTGAAGATTTGCTCATTTATAATGTATCGCATGTATCTGAACATCTAGGCGTCATCATTAGCATGATAAAAGTACTAAATAAGCTTCATAAAGATTGAATTATGTTTACGAATACTTATTTTTATTTTAAGAAATACATTAATATATCGTACTCACATTCTTAAGTTTGAATTGGGGCGGATTAGAACTGAGTGTTTTTAAATTAAAATTCAACAAATAAAAAGCAAGAGTTATGAACTCTTGCTTTTTATGAATGACTAGTATTTAGACTCTCTGCCATCATCAAATCATACTGGTAAGCAGCTTTAGCCAATTCATATCTGACTTTTTTACTTGCTTCAACATAGTCTGATTCCTTCACAAGACCAGATAAAGAAAATCGGTTACCCCTGAAATCCACATTTAACTCGGTAATCTGATTGAATCTAAAACTCTCCAAAGGATTGCCATTTTCATCCAGTAACAAGTATTCACTATATTTCTCATTACAAGTTTGTGCAACTTCCTCCATGACCTTAAAGGCATCATCTGGATTTTGCTTATAATTGAGAACAAGACTTTCGTTCACACGACGCATACCACGATTCCCATTCTGTAGCTCTGTGATATTACTATATGAGACAGTATATAGGTAACCATCATACTGACGGATTTTCAAATAACGCATACTGATTTCCTCAATTTTCCCCTGACGATTTCCGTTGATGACTACATAATCACCAAGATGGATTTGTCGCTCAAGCAAATAAGTTAACCCCATAATATAATCACGGATGATATGCTGTAGAATTAGAGCCAGGGCTCCTGCCACCACGACAGAACCAGTGATAAATTTTCCAAGTTTGACGAAATTACTTATCACATAAAGGATGAAGATAACCCATCCTAATACCTTTGTGACCTCTCTAGCGAAATGCATGATTGTCTCTTCACGCTTTTCATCCAATATACTAGTTTTATCAAAGAAAAGCTTGATCGATTTTCGGATTAAATATACTGTGAATAGTATCAGAAGTGCCACAGTCAAAATTTTTACAGGCAACTGATCGAACAGTTCTAAGGACATATTATCAACTCCTACTTTTTTCAATATACCATAGAAATATAGTAATGGAGTAGGACCTTTCTTTCCCTACAACCAAAATAATAGCTTTACTATATTTTGATGCATTTTAAAACATCAAGAAACTTCATAAAGTGAACATATTTTGGCTTTTGTAAAGATGGGGGAGGTATTTTAAAGTAGCAATTAATAATTTCTAACACTTGTATCTTATTAAACATGATTTCATATTAAATAGTATTAATAAATTATAAAGAAAGGGGGTGTAGGACATCTTAATAAGACTTTTCCATAAATCTAACAGGTCCACTAAAATTACTCTCTTGACAGTGTCTATACTAGTATTAATTGGTGGGATTGTTAAACTTGTTCTTTAATCAAAAACAGACATTTAGATTTTGCTTTTTATTAAATTAAATTTATGTTTTAATGCTAATGAACTAACACATTTATTAGTTCATTAGCATTTTTCATGAAACTTCTTAATTCTCTGGAATAATCGTAATAGCAATTGTTCGAATAGGGCCATCTTTTTCTTTACTCGTGGCGTTGTAGTATTTAGTCATTAATTCATTTAATTCGTTTTGAAACTGTAAAAAGTGTTCTTCATTAATCTTTAACTCTACTACTGAAAACGTAGCACGATCCTCTTGGCTGTTTTGATCCTCTAATTTGTTTAGATAATTTTGGTATTGAGACATAAGTAACAATTGATAAGAAGATACATAGTTTAATTTTTCTTCAATAGATGCTTCTTTCCATTCCTCTTGATCTAGTTTTGCTTCATCTTCATTTAAAACGTAATATTTTTCCGAAACAGATTTGACCTTTTTTTCTTTAATAACGCGAATGATATCAGAATCCATTAATATTTGTATGTGCCTATAAAGAGTTGCTTGAGGTACATCTTTAATGATTTTAATCATCTCTAATGGTGTTAGTCCATTTTCTTTATTTCTCATTAACGCTTGGCAGATTTTCATTCTAACTGGATGCATTATAATTTCGGTTTTATTGCTCATATTATCACCTTATTTACTGATTAATTTTAATTCTCATTATAAAGAATGAGAACAGTAGTTGCAACATAACAGTAGATATATTATCATTATCAATAATGAGAATGAAATATATTCATAGGGGGGAAGATAAAATGAAGCTACACTACGGCTTTGATGATCTAAAAGACTTTGATTTTATGGCTTATTTACCGATTATATTTCCAGTTATCGTAATATCTGCTCTATTAATTTTAATTGCTTTAATTGATTTGTACCGACATAGAAAAACGAGAGAGAATGTCGTCTTTTGGACGTTTGTTGTTATATTTGCAAACACATTTGGACCTATTCTGTACTTTGTAATGGGGAGAAAGGATAGTGAGAGGTAGTGAAATTGGAAATCAAAAATGTATCAAAAACATTTAAAGAGAAGGTTGCAGTCAATAAATTCTCGATGGAAATACAAACAGGAGAATGTATTGGATTAATAGGACCGAATGGAGCAGGGAAGTCGACATTAATAAAAGTGATTTCAGATATTATCAACGCTGACTCTGGTGAGGTATTACTGAATGGTAAAAAAATATCACAAATGAAAAGGGAAATAGGTTACTTACCACAGTATCCTAATTTTTATCATTGGATGACAGCTAAAGAGACCCTTACATTTATGGGGCAACTTTCTGGAGTAACAAAAAATGAATTAGCGAACACTATACCAAAAATTTTGATGAAAGTAGGACTTACAGGTGAAGAACATACAAAAGTTGGCACTTTTTCCGGTGGAATGAAACAACGACTTGGTATTGCTCAGGCACTCTTGCATAAACCTTCATTTATCGTCATGGATGAACCAGTATCAGCACTAGATCCGATCGGGCGAAGGGAAGTGCTAAACCTGATTAAAGAAATAAAAAAGGAAACAACGATTATATTATCTACTCATATATTGGGCGATGCGGAAGAAATATGTGAGCGATTTGTTGTCATTAAAGATGGGAGTAAAATTGAAGACACGACGATTACAGATCTATTAAATCGTAATAGTGAAAATAAATTAAATTTGGAAATTACTGCAAAAGATCAAAAGTGGATTGATATTCTAAAAAAATTACCATATGTGAGGGATGTAGAGGTCATTGGGAATAAAGTCAAAATAAAAGTTGATGAAATTTCAAAAAATAAAAATATGTTACTGAAAAGTGCGATCGAGCATGAAGTAGACCTCTTAAAATTTGATATAAATAAGGATACTTTAGAAGAGATTTTCCTAAAGTTGGTGGTGTAGAAATGAATAACTTTATTGTATTAACTAAAAAAGAATTTGCTCAAATGATACTTGAATATAAAGTTATGTGGTTACCCCTTGTCTTTATTTTTTTAGGGTTAACCCAGCCAATCGTAACTTATTTTTTGCCAACAATTCTAGAATCATTAGGTGGTAGCCAGGGAATAACAATTGACCCGAGTATGACTAATCAAAATGGAAGTGAAGTTCTTGCTAGTACCTTAGGCTCTCAATTTGATCAGCTAGGGATTATAATTATCGTAATCTCAATGATGGGAATTATTCAATCAGACAAAGCCAATGGCATGTTAGCCTTTATCCTAACAAGACCTGTTTCAATAGTTTCATATATAGGTGGAAAAATAGTATCAAATTGGTTCTTAGCTACCTTAAGTGTGTCTATTGGTTACATTGTTTCTTATTATTATGTAAATTATCTTTTTACGGATGTTCCATTTTCACAAATGATGACTGGACTCTTCTTTTACCTAGTATGGGTTCTTTATATTGTAACTTTTACTACCATGATCAGTACTGTTTTTCAGAGCCAGGGTGTAATTGCATTAATTTCAATTGTTTACCTCATTACTTGTCGAATTATCGTCGGATTGAATCCAGTAATTGATTTTGTAAATCCAGCTAGTATGAGCAAACATGCTGTCGAATTGCTAATAATAGGAAGGGTAAATTCAGACGGAATAATCAATATATTACTAAGTATTGTTTGTATATTGATGACACTTGTGGTTACTTATTATTGGATTGTTAATAAAAAATTTAATCACGAATAAGCTTCTATCTAGAAAAAGATACCATTTCTGTACTATTAACTAAATGAAAAAGGCATTGGATTAAGATATACCAATGTCTTTTTTAGATTTCTAATATAATAGTCTATCAGTATATAGTAATACTAGTCAGTCTATTTTTGGTTTATCCAGCAGAATAATTTAAGACGGAATGTTATAATTTATTAAACACAAAAGAACAAATTGAAATGATTTCTGACTTAAAAAACTTGCATTAACTGATTCAAATTGAAATATCACATGAGGTAGAAGAACAATAATTAAGAGATGGGGGTGTTCGTTATTCATCAAAATGATTTGAAAGTAGTAGTAGGGGCGGGGGAATTTAACAATAATCCAGGTTGGATTCAAACTCAGGAAGATGAACTTAACTTATTAGATGAATCAACTTGGGAAAAAAGGTTTGAGCATAACTCAATTTCAGCAATTTTGGCTGAGCATGTATGGGAGCATCTTACTTTTGACGAAGGGGTTGAAGCAGCCAAAATTTGTTATAAATATTTGAAAACATCTGGTCATATTCGATGTGCTGTCCCTGATGCATTTTTCCAAGATGAGACCTATCAAAATATAGTGAAAGTAGGCGGACCTGGACCAAGTGACCATCCAGCTGCTAGTCATAAAATTTTTTATAACTATAAAACATTAACTCAAATGTTTGAAAATGCTGGATTTGAAGTTGTATTACTTGAATATTGTGATGAAATCGGAAAATTTTATGAAAGTGAGTGGGATGCAAATGATGGTGTTATTTACCGTTCAAAAAAGTATGATTCTAGAAATCAAGGAGATCAACTTGGTTTTCCTTCTCTCATTGTTGATGCGATTAAACGATAGTAAACAACATAAGACTAGTAAACTACCTAACTTAATCTCCATCACCGTCGCCATCACCATCATCATTTTCACCATTTTCAACACGGTTGTCCTTACTACCATCAAAAATATCATTTATTCGATCTATTAGATTTTTCTTTTGATCTTCATTTTCGATTAAATGATGTCCATTTAAGAAACTCTCAATGGTATAAATTTTAACTGCTTGTTTTTTGTATTTTGAAAACCTAGTTTGACTTATCACAATGATCAAAAGTAAAATGAATATTAATATTGATAATTCAACTATGTTCAAAGCTGTTCACATCCTTTACTTGTCCTTTTTTTAGAATATGAAATGTCTAAATTTTAAATGACATTTTCTTTGTAAAGCTAATCATTTCTTTATACTAAAAATGGAATTATGTATAATTAATTTACACTTTGTAAGGGAGAAGATTATATGAATAACCTGATAATAGGTGGTATTGCAATCTTGTTGAGCATTTTTTTATTAGGCTTGACAGTTATTCCTTCAACAATAGATTCGTTAAATGGAACAGTAAGTGGAAATGATTATTCGGTAGCTTTGTATGGTGCAGTTTTACTTAACAATGGAATCATTCCTTTAATCGTAAGTATTGTATTACTATTTGTTGGTATACGTTATTTAATTAAAGCGGTAAAGGAGTATTACAATTTTAGCTAACGAAAGTATTAGTTGGAGAAGGAATGAGTCACGGTTGTGGCTCTTTTTATTATTTTACTAATAAGCGAAGGCAAATTTTAAAAAGCTACAATTCAACAACTGACTTTATGTTGAAACAATTTAGGACAAAGAATAAGTAGTTTGATTGGAAAAATCTATTCTATATGGCCTTGACAGTTAAAAAGATATTGAATTTTTCCTCTATATACAAGGGAAAAATAAGAATAACAAAAATCCTTCTAAAAAGAAGGATTTTTTAAGTTACTAACCTAAATTATAAAATGTAAAACCACCAAGAGTCATTTCATTAAATTACAAATATATAAACACATAAGAAATGGGCTAAACTACCAAGCATAATAAAAATATGAAATATTTCATGGAATCCCCAATTTTTAAATGATAAGAATTTAGGTTTTAGACCATAAATAATACCACCAACAGTGTAGAAAATCCCTCCTAAAATAAGTACAGCTAATCCTTTAAAACTGATTGCATCAGCTAAAGGCACCGAAGCAATGATAATTACCCAACCTAAAGCAATATATAATGCAGTAGATAACCATCTAGGACAGTTGAACCAAATTAACTTAAATAATATTCCACATAAGGCAATAAATACAACGATTGAAAACATAATCCAACCTGTTAAACCGTTTAAACTAATTAAACAAAAAGGGGCATAAGTACCTGCGATTAATACAAATATCATAGAGTGATCCATCCGTCTTAAAAAGGAAATGACTTTATCGTTCGCTAGTACCATGTGATAAGTTGTGGATGCAGAGTATAAGAGAATCATGCTTACACCAAATACTACAACCGCTAATATATGTAATACAGTTCCTCCAGAAATAATAGTTTTGAATAACATTGCAATTAATCCACAAAGTGACAGGACAGCCCCAACTAAATGAGTTAGGGAATTGATTGGTTCACGCATATAATTCTCCATATAAAATCTCCTCCAACTATGTTACGTAGTATTGATAACTACATACTAAGTTATCATTGATTACATAACGTAGTCAAGTGTTTAAATTAGAAAAAATTTATGTTAATATATACTTACAAATTGAAAAAGAAAAAACAGAGGTTCTTATGATAAAAATAAATGAATTCATTGAAAAACTAGATTTAGATAAAAAGATAGAACTGGAAGATATCCCTGAAATTGATCTTTATATGGAACAAGTTATTCAACTCTTTGATAATAAATTTGCAAAAAGCGATTCAGAAGAAAAGATATTAACCAAAACAATGATTAATAATTATGCAAAAGCAAAGTTGCTGTTCCCAATTAAAAATAAGAAATACTCAAAGAAACATATCATCTTAATTAGTTTGATCTATCATTTAAAAGGTGCATTATCAATTAATGACATAAAAGATACTTTAAATGGACTAAACAAAAAAATACAAGTAGAAGACGATTTAAATGTAGATGATTTATATAATAGCTTTTTAAAGATTAATGAACAAAATGTTTCAAATTTCAAATCTGATCTACAATCAAGAGTTAACGATGTTAGTAGTCATTTAAACGAACTACATCAAAAAGACCTAGATTATTTTGAGCAATTACTATGTATCGCATCTTTTGTAAATATTAGTAATTTATATAAAAATGCTGCAGAGAAGCTAGTGGCCGAGATCGAATTTAAAGATAAATAATGCACATTTAAGGACCAATAGTACAAGATTGCTATTGGTTTTTTTAATGAATGTTTCATAATTTTTATCGAAATGTTGCTCTTTCATTCTTAGTATCAACTTTATTTAGAAGTGAGGAGTTATACTAAATGTATTGACTGGATTAAAGTAGATGATTGGAACAGTAAGCTTCGAAACTTTTACTAGTTATGTTAACAGAGTGTTCCATATAATTCTCCATTAATTAGAATCAATCAATTTCTCACTTAGCATTAGGAGGTTTATAAATGAATCAAAATATTTACTGGACTTTATTGACACATAGAGATTGGAATATATATTTAGCCGCAACAAAAGAAGGATTATGCTTTGTAGGTTCGTTAAATCATTCTTTAAATGAGCTAAGCGAATGGGCAATCAAGCGTTTTGGTGAAGTAGTGCTAATTGAAAATAAAGATTTTTTACAAGGCTATACTGTTGAAATCATAGAATTTTTGAAAGGGGATCGACAACAGTTTTCTTTGCCTCTGGTTTTTTATGGTACACAATTTCAACTAGAGGTATGGAACGCATTAAACAATATCCAATATGGTGAAACAAAAACATATAAAGATATAGCCGATATGATTAACAATCCAAAAGCAGTTCGTGCTGTCGGTTCTGCAATTGGTAAAAATCCATTATTGATAATGATTCCATGTCATCGCGTCATTGGAAAGGATGGTGCACTTACAGGCTATAGGGGTGGATTAGAAATGAAGAAGATGCTATTAAAAATGGAACAACATCATAAATCTATTTAACTAATATCAACAATATTTTGTTTAACATAACTTAACTTCTTTTTAGAGATTACATCAAAATAATATGAAACAGACTAATTCATTATTAGTCTGTTTTTTGTTATTTTGACCAGATTTCCTTTTTTTGATAATTGTTCCCTAATATTACTACTTTATTAATACCTTTATAATTTCCTTCAATACTAATTTTCCCTTCTTTAATCGATTTGCCATATTCATTTGCAAGTGCTCCACGGAATTTCAGATAGACTGTTTGATGTTTGTATGTTTTGTCGATTCCACTAATCATGATCCCGCTTTTAGGGTTTGATGCGTGAAGAGCTATTTCATTCTCAGAAACTTCAACTTTATTAATCAATAAAAAATTTATATCTTGAGTGATGCCACGGAAAAAATTGAAATAGATAAAAATTGATAAAATGAATATAACAGATGCAATAATATAAATTATTTTTCTACCCATTTTCCATTCCTTTCATTTTCCTATATATTAATTTGATACATTCTAGTAACTTTTAGAAAATCCTTTCTTAAAATCACTAAAATTTGGTATTTTTAAGTTAGATCATTAAAATTTCAAACTAAATCATTTTTTGAATGGAGTTGTATCGTAATGCCAGTTGTAAAAATTATGCAAAGTGATGAAGAGATTTTACTTACTTTTCATACAGTTAAACAACTAAGACCTCATTTAGAACAAACTGAATACGTAAGTAAAATCAGACGTCTTATGGAAAAACATGAATATACATTGATAGCAGTAATTGAAGAAAATGATGTAATGGCTGTAGCAGGCTTCAGAATTACGGAGTCATTAGCTTGGGATCAATACTTATATGTTGATGATTTAATTACTAACGAAAACAGTCGTAAAAATGGATATGCTCAACTACTATGGAGTTGGTTAATTGAAGAAGCGTCTAAAAAGGTATGTAAACAATTTCATTTAGATTCAGGAGTGAATAGATTCGATGCACACCGTTTTTACCTCAAGAATGGTTTGGATATAACGTGTCATCACTTTCAAAAGAATATTTACTGATTTAATTTTTTATGCAATATTAATTACGGATTTAGATCAAACGAATTTTCCTAAATTTAGTATTGCCATCAATCAATGATATACTATTTTCAAACAGCAATAGGAGGCAATAATGTAATGGTTGAAAAAAATTCAAAACGGCTTGCAAATCTATCTTTATTGGTTGCTTCAACTGGATTTGTCGCAACAATGCCGTTTCAAGCAAAAATAATTCAAATACTATCAGGTGGATTTGAAGCTGCACTTGTAGGGGGACTTGCCGATTGGTTTGCTGTTACAGCAATGTTCAGACACCCACTGAATATTCCAATCCCGCATACAGCTTTACTACCAAAAAATAGACGTAAAATCACTGAAGGTATTTTATCAACACTTAATAATCAGTGGCTTAGTAAAGAAAGTTTAATTGAAAAAGTAAATGAACAGCAATGGATTGAAAAAGGTGTAAAATCATTTGAAAACATGCTTAATGATGAAGAATCTAGAGAAAAAATCATAACTTCAATACAACAATTTGGCACTTCAATTCAAAAGGAATCAATAGAAAAGATGATTCAAGATTCTTTACATACAACTATTCACTCTATATCTAGTGAAAAAATATGGACAAATGTGATTGATAAAATTTTTCAGAACGAGTGGGATGAGAAGACATATGAATTTTTATTAGACAAAATTGAAGATTATGTAAAAATGCCACATATAAAAGAACTGATTGGAAGAGAAATCATTCAATTTATTGAGCGTAAATTTTTTATGATTAAAGCTTTCCTACCAATGATTGGTGAAGAAAAGATTATTGAATTTATTCATAGCGGATTACTTGATTTATTAATTGAATTAAAAAATCCAACAAGCGAACGACGTAAAACAATTCTTTCATTTATTCGATTAGAAGCAGAAAAAAGTAAAACAAATGAAAATGTTATACGACAATTAGATGAATGGAAAAATAGCGGAGCTACTTATGCAATTCAAGAAGTGACTAATTGGATTCAAAATAAATTTACAGACCGCACGTTTATAATAAATACGATATTACGTCTAGTTGATTATATTAAAAAATCAGGATGGATTGATAAGTTCGACATTAGCTTTAAAAAAATCTTAACTCAGTTAATTGAAAAATATCACTATAAAATTGGCGAACTAGTAAGATTAAATATCGAAAAATTGTCTACAGAAGAAATAACTGATTTATTAGAAAACAAGATTGGAAAAGATATTACTTGGATTCGTGTAAATGGAGCAGTTTGTGGATTCTTAATTGGGATTATTTTATCTACTATACAAATCTTTTTTAAATGATCTTGTCATAAAGTAAATATATTGGCGGAATTTACCAATTATAAAAACAATAAATTGTTAAACCCTTGATGAAATATGTAAGTTCATCGAGGGTTTTTGATTTTTTACGAAAAAAATATTATCCAAATTCTAGAATTTTAAGCATTTTATTGGTAACTAAAATTTTTTTCTTGTATTATAGGTAAGTGTAAAAAAATATTTTTCGAGAATTAGTGACAAATAACTTCATTTGAACTAAATATTTCTTGATGAAACATATTAACCTTGAAATCCTTCTGACTAAATAAAACGATCAACCCTTATATATAAAGGATTGTTCAGTTCTTTTAATCAAAGAATTTCAGATACACTTATACAATTTAATAAGCCGAACTTTTTATATCTTTTTACAAGATAATAGATAAATAGAAAAAAAGTTCGAACATAGGGGGTTTAGTTAATGGATTCTATGTCATTTGTATTATTCGGAGGTACAGGTGATTTAGCAAAACGAAAAATTTATCCTGCTTTATATAATTTATTTATTGATCAGAAAATGCCAAA
This sequence comes from Gottfriedia sp. ABJ_BB2_2, assembly GCF_055484705.1. Classification (NCBI taxonomy): domain Bacteria; kingdom Bacillati; phylum Bacillota; class Bacilli; order Caryophanales; family Bacillaceae; genus Gottfriedia; species Gottfriedia sp. ABJ_BB2_2. The sequence goes on along the minus strand of NZ_JBVFKR010000001.1, from coordinate 250,900 downwards.
ATCATTTTCAATAATTGGACTCGGTCGAAAAGAGATTTCAGATAAAGAGTTTCAACTACAAGTGAAACAATCACTTCAGACATTTTCTAGACGTGAATTAGAAAATGACGATCAAACTGAGGCTTTTCTCGAATCAATCCGATATCATCAATTAGATATTACAAAAAAAGAAGGATTTCTTGATTTGTTAAACCTTGTTAAAAAACGCGAACTTGAATTAAATATTCCAGAAAACAGATTATTTTACTTATCTGTAGCCCCTGAATTATTTGAAACAATCGCATTTAATATTAAAGATAGTGGCTTAGGTACTACAAAAGGTTGGAAACGTCTAATCATTGAAAAACCGTTTGGACGTGATCTAAAATCTGCAAGAGATTTAAATGAAAAATTAAGTAAATCTTTTAATGAAGATGAAATATATAGAATTGATCATTACCTTGGTAAACCAATGGTTCAAAATTTAGAAGCATTAGAATTAGCGAATCCAGTTCTACAAGCATTATGGAATAATCAATTTATTGCAAATGTCCAAATTACTGCAAGTGAAACTGTTGGGGTTGAAGAAAGAGCTGGTTATTACGATACTGCTGGTGCAATTCGTGATATGTTCCAAAATCATATGCTTCAGTTATTAATGATGACAGCAATGCACTTACCAAAAAATGCAACAACAAATGACGTGCGTGCAGAAAAACGTAAAGTTTTAGAAGCCCTTAGACCGATGACAAAAGAAGAAGTTACATCTCATGTTGTCCGTGGTCAATATGCATCAGGTGAACAAAATGGTAAAAAACTTCAAGGATACAAACAAGAGCCTGGAATTGACATTTCATCCCAAAATGATACGTTTGTAGCGGCTCGTTTATGGATCGATAACTCGTTCTGGAAGGGCATACCATTTTATATTCGTACTGGTAAACGTTTAAAAGAAAAATCGACGCGTATTGTGTTTGAATTTAAAAATCCAATGCAAGATCTATATAAAAAGAGAAATGAATTGGTTGGACCAAATCTTTTAGTAATAGAAATAAATCCAAGCGAAAGAGTTTCATTTTATTTAAATAGTAAAAACATTGATGGGAAAATTGAACCTGTTCGTGCTGATTATTTAGCAAATGCCACTGACCAACCAGAAGCATACGAATTACTAGTACATGATGCAATTCGTGGAGATGCGAAATTTTTTGCACATTGGAAAGAAGTAGAATTAGCTTGGCAATTTGTCCAACCAATTCTAGAGGCATTTGAAGAAAATTTAACACCACTACATTCATATAAAGCTGGTTTATTTGGCCCCGATGCATCTAGTCAATTATTAGCAGAAGATGGATTTAAATGGTGGCTTGATTCTGATTCAGAAGAATCTAACTTAAATGAAAATAAGAAACTAAAAAGGAGTATCTAAAATGAAATCAAATATTGATACTTTAGCAATTAACACAATTCGTACATTATCAATCGATGCGATTAACCAAGCTAACTCAGGACACCCTGGACTTCCAATGGGTGCAGCACCAATGGCATACGCACTTTGGGCAAATCATTTAAAACATAATCCAAAGAGTTCTAAATGGTTTGACCGTGACCGTTTTGTACTTTCAGCAGGTCATGGTTCTAGTATGTTATACAGTCTGCTTCACTTAGCAGGTTATGATGTATCGATTCAAGACTTAAAGGAATTTCGCAAACTAAATAGTAAAACACCTGGTCATCCTGAATTTGGACATACTGATGGTGTTGAAGCTACTACTGGTCCATTAGGACAGGGAATTGCAACAGCTGTTGGTATGGCAATGGCAGAAGCTCATTTAGCTGCTAAATTTAACAAAGATACCCATTCAATTATTGATCATCATACTTATGCAATAGTTGGTGATGGTGATTTAATGGAAGGTGTTGCTTATGAAGCAATGTCACTTGCGGGTCACATGAAGCTTGGAAAATTAGTTGTGCTTTATGATTCAAACGATATTTCTTTAGATGGTACATTAAACCTATCTTACTCAGAAGATATGCAAAAAAGAGCAGAATCGTTTAATTGGCACTATTTACGTGTTGAGAATGGTAATGATCATGAAGAAATTACTAAAGCAATCGAACTTGCTAAACAAAACACAAACCAACCAACAATTATTGAAATCAGAACGATTATCGGTTTTGGTAGTCCAAAAGTTGCTGGTACAAATAAAGCACATGGTGCTCCACTTGGAATCGAAGAAGCGAAAGAAACGAAGAAAGCTTATGATTGGAACTACGAGGAAGATTTCTTCGTTCCAGAAGAAGTTAAACAGCATTTCAGCAAGATACAACTTAAAGGTAGTGAGTTAGAATCTGAATGGAATCAATTATTTAATCAATATCGTGAGGCTTATCCAGAATTAGCTGCTGAATTAGAAAAAGCAATAAATGGCGAAGTACTAATCGATGCTGATGGAATTTTAACGTTTGATCCTCAAAAATCGGTTTCTACACGTGTAGCAAGTGGTGAAGCAATTAATCACTACATAAAATCTGTACCTGAAATCTTTGGAGGAAGCGCAGATTTATCTCATTCTACAATGACTGATATTAAAGATGAGAGTAAATTTGCTGTTGAATCTTTTGCAGGTCGCAATATTTACTTTGGTGTTCGTGAGCATGCAATGGGTGCTGCTGCAAATGGTATGGCATTGCATGGAGGAGTAAAACCATTCGTAAGTACATTCTTTGTATTTAATGATTATTTACGTCCATCAATTCGTTTAGCAGCATTACAAAAATTACCAGTAACATATGTATTTACACATGATTCAATTGCAGTTGGAGAAGATGGTCCAACGCATGAGCCAGTTGAACATTTAGCTGCATTACGAGCAATTCCAGGTTTAACAGTTATTCGTCCATCAGATGCAAATGAAACATCAAACGCTTGGGCATATGCATTGCAAAATACTGATGGTCCAATCGCATTAGTATTAAGTCGTCAAAACTTACCTGTATTTGAAGAAACAGCTAAAAATATCAATAATCTTTCAAAAGGTGGTTATGTTTTAACTGAAACAAATGACAAACCTGATTTAATTTTGATTGCAACTGGTTCAGAAGTAGCACTTGCAGTTGATAGTAAAATTCAATTAGAAAAAGAAAATATGTCAGTTAGAATAGTAGCAATGCCAAGTTGGGAATTATTTGAAAAACAATCTGATGAATATAAAGAATCTGTACTTCCTTCTGAAAACTTAAATCGTATCTCAATTGAAATGGGAATTTCACTTGGATGGGAACGATTTGTTGGCTTCAAAGGCAAAAAAATCTCAATTGAAACATTTGGTGCATCAGGTACTGGCAATGAAGTAATGGAACTATTTGGTTTCAGTACGGAAAATGTTGTAAAGATTAGTAAAAGTTTATTAAATTCTTGATCTCGTGCAATCTAAAAAAGTATTTTGATACTTTTGTCATAAAATTATTTACTTAGAGAAAAACATATATAGAAACATAGAAGATTTAGGAGGATTTCGTAATGAAAGTAGGATTAGTTGGATTAGGGAAAATGGGTTTAAACTTAGGTCAAAATTTAATGGACAACAACCATGAAGTGGTTGCTTTTGACGTCAATGCTAGTGCTGTTGAAGAAATGAACAAACTTGGAGCAACAGGCGTAACAAGCTTAGCGGATTTAGTAAAAAATTTAGATACACCAAGAATTCTTTGGATTATGGTTCCTCATGCAGTAGTTGATTCAGTAATTAATGAAGTGAAACCTTTCTTAAGTGAAGGCGATATTGTGATTGAAGCTGGTAACTCTCATTATAAAGAATCAATCAGACGTTATGATGAATTAAAAGAATTCGGTATCCGTTTCATGGATGCAGGTACTTCAGGCGGTATGGAAGGCGCACGTAATGGTGCTTGCTACATGATTGGTGGAGATCAAGAAGCTTGGGATATCGTAGAACCAATCTTCAAAGATACTGCTGTAGAAAATGGTTACTTATATGCAGGTAAAGTTGGTAGTGGTCATTTCTTAAAAATGGTTCATAACGGAATTGAATATGGAATGATGGCTGCAATCGGTGAAGGTTTTGAAGTATTAGAGAAAAGTGACTTCGACTACGATTATGAAAAAGTAGCGAAAGTATGGAACAATGGTTCAGTTATTCGTTCATGGTTAATGGAATTAACTGAAAATGCATTCTCTAAAGATGCTAAATTAGATGAAATTAGAGGGGTTATGCATTCTTCAGGTGAAGGTAAATGGACAATTGAAACTGCATTAGATTTACAAGCAGCTACTCCAGTTATTGCAATGTCATTATTAATGCGTTACCGTTCATTAGACAACGATACATTCACTGGTAAAGTTGTTGCAGCTCTTCGTAATGAATTTGGTGGCCATGCAGTTGAAAAGAAATAAATAAGCGTTACAATATAAATATAAAAAATACTTATTTTTTGGAGGAAGACAAACATGAAATTTTTTATCGATACAGCTAACGTAGTAGATATTCAAAAAGCTTATAAAATGGGCGTATTATCTGGAGTTACAACAAACCCTTCATTAGTAGCAAAAGAAGGCGTAAAATTTGAAGATCGAATTGAAGAAATTTTAAAATTAGTTCCTGAAGTAGAATCAGTTTCTGCTGAGGTTACACCGCATGCAGTATCAGCTGAAGAAATGATGGCTGAAGCAGACGAATTAATCAAAATTAACGGTGGAGATAAAAACATCACAATCAAACTTCCGATGACACTTGCTGGCTTAGAAGCTTGCCGTTATTTAACTAAAAAAGGTGTAAAAACAAACGTTACATTAATCTTTACTGTAAACCAAGCATTATTAGCTGCTAGAGCTGGTGCAACTTATGTATCTCCATTCTTAGGTCGCTTAGACGATATCTCTGAAGATGGTGTATTATTAGTTGCTAAAATTGCTGAATTATTCCGTGTTCATAACTTAGATACTCAAATCATCGCAGCATCAGTACGTCACCCAGATCACGTTACTCGAGTTGCATTGGCAGGTGCACATATCGCTACTATTCCATATAGCGTAATTGAGCAACTTTCTAAACACCCATTAACTGATCAAGGAATTGAAAAATTCGCAGCAGATTGGGAAAAAGCACCTAAACTTTAATCACAAAAGATTTACAAACTGATTTAAGTAAAAAATAAATAGATCAATTATAAAATGACCCCCTTTGTCTGTGATACTGTTTAAGGCTGTAGCTAGATTTTAGGGGGTTTTTTAAAATATATTAACCATTTCCATAAAATGAAAAATAAACCATTTTGAGGAGGAGTAGCAATGCAAACAACTAACAGTAAATTTCTAGGTTATATTGGGACTTATACAAAAGGGGAAAGTAAAGGGATTTATCGTTTTACTCTTGATACGAACGCAGAAAGAATTATAAATGTTGAACCAGTAGCTACATTGGAAAATCCTACATATGTAACAATCAGTAAAGACAACAAGAACCTTTATTCAGTCGTAAAAGAAGGAGATAAAGGTGGCGTAACTGCATTTTCAATTAATGAGGAAAGCGGCGAGCTTGTGAAAATTAATTCCCAATTTTCAGAAGGCGCATCTCCTTGTCACGTAAGTGTTAATGAAGAAAATCATGTTGTCGTAACAGCTAACTATCATAAAGGTACAATTGAATCTTATGAAGTTAACGGACAAGTAAATCCAGTTACTTCTACAATGCAACATACTGGTACAGGACCTAATCAATCAAGACAAGAAAAACCACATGCACACTATTCAGGATTTTCTCCAGATGAAAAATTTGTTCTTGCAGTAGACTTAGGAACTGACGAAATTAATACATATAAATTAGATAACAGTACTTTAACAAAATCATCTACATTAAACGTAAAACCAGGAAGTGGTCCAAGACATTTAACATTCCACCCAAATGGTAAATATGCGTATGTAATGACTGAGTTAAGTTCAGAAGTAATTGTATTATCATATAACAAGGAAGACGGCAGCTTTACTGAACTACAATATATTTCAACAATACCAGCGGATTTTACTGAAAATAACCAAGGTAGCGCGATTCATATTTCAAAGGATGGCCAATTTGTCTATGCTGGCAACCGTGGACATAACAGTATCGCTGTGTATAGTGTGAATGAAGACAATGGAAAACTAGAATTAGTTGAAATTGTTTCATCGGAAGGGAACTGGCCACGTGATTTTGTAATAGATCCTACTGAAAATTATGTTATTGCTTCAAATGAAATGTCAGGCAATCTTGTACTATTTTCAAGGAATCAGCAAACAGGTAAATTAACAGTCATTCATTCTGATGTACTTGTACCAGAACCTGTTTGTGTAAAATTCCTTCATGTTACTAAATAATAAGGCAGGTTAAAAAATGGATTTTAAAATTACTGATTCTGCAAGAGAAAAGTTAACAAACATAGAAGACAATCAAATATTACTATTAGAATTTGATCGTGGTAGCTGTGATGTTGTAAATAATATTTACCAAATCAAAGTGATCAAGAAAAGACCATGCGGACCCAATGAAAAATTAATCACGGGTGACGGAATAGAGTTTATGGTAAATTTACATTTTGAAGATGTATACGAAAATCAGTTAGTCATTGATTATGTAAATGGATCTTTTGTATTTAAAAATAAAAATCAAATATTCAATAATAGAATAGGGCTTCATGTAGTTAAAGAAGATTGAGATGAACTTTTTGTTCATCTTTTTTTATTTTGTTCAATATCCTTGTTGACAAAGAAAAAAATTTAGTTTAATATTATCTCGAAGTCAAGATATTTTATGTGAGGTGAAAATAGATCAGATAGATGAATCTTCAGTGCAATCAAAAGTAAATTAAGCAAAAAAGGTTTGAATATTTTTTTTGAGTATTATCTCGAATTAAAGATACTTTAATTAAAACTAAAACAAAAAAAGGAGAATGAAAATTATGTTAGTAGGTTTAGGGTTATTAATCATCCGTTTAGTGATAGGGGTTTCTTTTATTGGTCATGGCGCGCAGAAACTATTTGGAATGTTTGGTGGATATGGACTAAAAGGTACTGGTCAGTGGATGGAATCGATTGGATTGAAACCAGGAGTACAAATGGCATTTTTCGCTGGTATCAGTGAATTAATAGGTGGAATTTTATTTGCAACTGGTTTACTAACACCTTTAGCAGCATTATTAATTGCAGGAGCAATGTTCGTAGCAATTGTAAAAGTGCATGGTCCAAACGGATTTTGGGCAGCTCAAAATGGATATGAATTAAACTTAATTATTTTAGCAGTTGTAATTGGGGTAGCTCTAACAGGTCCTGGGGCATATGCAATAGACGCTTTAATTTTTTAATAAGCAAGTTTCAATGAAATGTTCAATAATTGAAAAGCAGCAAAAACATCCTTACTTTTTTCTAAAAGTAACAAAGCTTCAAAAAAAACACATTATATAGTAGCCTAAATTAAGTACGATGCCTATTATGATTGACTTTACAAGGAAAGTATTCTAAAATAATCTCGAATTAAAGATTTTGTAATGAGAGGTGAAATACATGTTGAATGATCAGTATAATAAAAGCCGATCGCTACAATTATTTTCTGAGATTTGTAAAACAAACAGATTTATAACTGATGCAGCTATTGAACATATTAAGTTATTTGGTTTGAATTTAACAGAATTTGCAGTTTTAGAATTACTCTTTCATAAAGGTGATACGCCAATTCAACATATCGGTAAAAGAATACTAATTTCAAGTGGAAATATGACTTATGTTCTCGATAAATTAGAGGCTAAGGGATTCATAAAAAGATTGCCTTGTCCGAAAGATCGAAGAGTAACTTACGCAGTTTTAACAGATGAAGGTCATCAATTAATCAGTTCGATTTTCCCAGAGCATGAACAGATGATTGATCAATTATTTTCTCAAATTAATAAGACAGAAAAAGAAATGCTCATTTTTCTCTTGAAAAAAATGGGATTGAGCTAGGATAGTGTATTTCTGTTAGCTTTGAAATTTGATAAACAAAGTACAAATAATTAAATTTATGAACTTATAAGTTTAGAAAAAAAACTGCCTTTTGGCAGTTTTTTTGTTTAATAGCGCATATTAAGATATTATCTGTTTTATCTAGACCATAGCCAAAAGAATAAAAGGATAAATGAAAGGATTTGAAAGATGAGTACTACATTTAAAGATAAAGTTGTTATTATCACCGGTGGTGCAAACGGTATTGGAAAAGGCATTGCAAAAGAGTTCGGACAACAAGGAGCAATTGTTTGTATAGCCGATCTTGATGAAGAAAAAGGGGCACATGTTCAACATCAAATAGAAATAGAAGGTGGAAAAGCCTCATTTTTTAAGACGAATGTGAAGCAAGAAGATGATCTTATAAATCTCATTCAACATGTTAAGATTACATATGGAAAAATTGATATTTTAATTAACAACGCTGGAATCTCAAAGTTCAAATCTTTGTTTGAATTATCTACTCAAGAATTTGATGATGTGATACATACGAACTTACGTAGTGTTTTTATCGCATCTAGAGAAGCCGCAAAACATATGTCTAATGGTGGTAGTATCATTAATATGGCATCTACCCGAGCTATTATGTCTGAACCTAATTCAGAGTCTTATGCCGCTTCTAAGGGCGGTATTGTATCATTAACACATTCGTTAGCTGCTTCACTTCAATTCAACAATATTACAGTGAATTGTATAAGTCCAGGGTGGATAGAGTTTAATAACTATCCTGATTTAAAGGAAAAAGATCACGTGCAGCATTGGTCAAATCGAGTTGGAAAACCTTCAGACATCGCAAAAGCGTGCCTTTATTTAGCAGATCCTGAAAACAATTTTATAAATGGTCAAAACATCATCGTTGACGGTGGTATGACACGAAAAATGATTTATGAAGAATAGTCTTAAAGTTCAAGTCTGTTGACAAACAAATTAGAAAATAGTTTAATTGAAAAAGACTGATTGTTCTTTTTTTGAAACAGAGGAGGTAAATGCATATGAACAAAGGTGAACGAACAAAGAAATACATAATTGAACAATCTTCATCGCTTTTTAATATGCAAGGGTATAAAACAACCTCAATATCAGACATTATGAATGCTACTGGTTTAAAAAAAGGTGGTATTTATAATCATTTTGAAAACAAGGAATCTTTGGCTGAAGCTTCATTTTTATATTCGATGAATACATTAAAGGAACAGTACATTCTTGCTGTGTCCGGAAAAAATAGTGCACAAGAACAATTGGATGAATTTATTTCTGTATTTAGCACTTTATTACATGATCAATACATTCAAGGTGGATGTCCTTTAATGAATGCTGCAATTGAGGCAGATGATTCAATGATGGAATTTGAAGATGAAATTAAAGACGGATTTAATGGGTTAATCCAGTTACTTGCCAATATAATTGAACTGGGGCAAAAACGTAATGAAATAAAAAAAGATGTCCTACCAGAAGAAATGGCTGTCTTTATTCTTTCTTCTTTGGAAGGTTCATTAGCTTTAAGTCGATTAAATAGTGACAAGAAGTATTTGTACATGGTTATCTTGCAATTAAAAAAGATGTTATTTTAATTTCTACTAAATATTATTTAATCATTTTTGTATTTGAAGGAGGATTCATATGCACAAAAGAGTAGTTGTAACTGGTTATGGAGTAGTTTCACCTTTAGGTAATGATGTAGATACTTTATGGGATCGTATTAAAGCATCAGAATCAGGTATTGATAAAGTTGAATTTGAAGGATATGAAGATATTACTACAAAAATAGGTGGAATGATCAAAGACTTCGCACCAGAAAATTACTTTGAGAAGAAGGAATTAGGTAAATACGATAAATTCGTTCAATACGCATATGCAGCATCAAGACAAGCATTAGATCAAGCAAACTTAGATATCGAAAAACTTGATCCAAATAGATTAGGTATTTTTATTGGCTCAGGAATTGGCGGTATTGATACAGTATTAGAAAATCATCAAACTCTTTTGGACAAAGGGCCTAGAAAAGTATCACCGTTTATGGTCCCAATGATGATTATCAACATGGCTGTAGGTATCATTTCTATTAAAACTGGGTTTAAAGGTACAAGCTTTTCTCCAGTCTCTGCTTGTGCAACAGGTAATCATGCAATTGGAGAGGCCTTTTTAAATATTCGTCATGGATACTCAGATGCTATTTTGGCAGGAGGATCTGAGGCATCAATTAACCCATTAGCTTACGCTGGTTTTTCAAGAATGAGAGCAATGTCAACAAATAATGATGAACCAAAGAAAGCTAGCAGACCCTTTGATAAAAATCGTGACGGTTTTGTCATGTCTGAAGGTTCAGGTATTTTGTTATTAGAAGAATATGAGCATGCTAAAAAAAGGGGAGCAACCATTCTAGGAGAAATCGTTGGATATGGTTCAACAACTGATGCGTTCCATATTACATCTCCTGATTTTCACGGAGCAGAGCGAGCAATGAAGCTAGCATTACAGTTAGCTGAAATTGATCCAAATAAGATAGATTATATCAACGCACATGGAACGAGTACGCCAGAAGGAGATAAATCTGAAACAAAAGCAATTAAAAGCGTATTTGGTGAACATGCCTATCGTCTAAAAGTAAGCTCGACAAAGTCAATGACAGGCCATCTTTTCGGTGCTGCTGGGGGAATTGAAGCAATTATCACGCTTAAAAGTATCTTGGAAAATATCATTCCACCTACAATCAATTATGAATTCCCAGATGAGGAATGTGATCTTGATTATGTGCCAAATGAAGCGATCCAAGCTAATGTAAACTATGCGATATCAAACGGCTTTGGTTTTGGTGGACATAATGCTGTACTTGTTTTTAAAAAGTTCGAACAATAAATTTCAAAAAAGGTAACTTTACGTCATCATTTTTTATTAGTCTGATTTTAAATTAGAATGAATCAAAAGCATTACTTTCTATAGAAGGAAGTGATGCTTTTTTATTGAAATAAGTTAGTTAGATTGCAAAATAGTTATAGGATTTTAGGAGAGGAGAGATCGATTGTATATCAGAAAAGCAGAACTAAAAGATATAGAACGATTAATAAAAATGAGATGGGATTTTACTGTTGAGTATGATATAAGTGGAAAGATAAATGAATCAGAGTATATTTATTTTCAAAAGGAGTGCGAAACCTTCTTGGTTGATGCAATTAATGGTCAGCGCTGGATTATTTGGGTAGCTGAAATTAATGGAGAAATTGTATCACATATTTACTTAGAACTCATTCAAAAAGTACCACGTCCAGGAAGGATTACAAATCCATTTGTTTTTATGACAAATGTTTATACTGTAGAAGAGTACAGAGGTAATGGTATTGGAAGTAGGCTAATATCACATGTAAATAACTGGTCAATGGAAATGAAATACGAATTCATAATGGTTTGGCCAAGTGAAGAAAGTATTGAATTTTATAAATCAAATGGCTATAAAAACTGTAATGATCCACTTGAATATATGATAGATTGATATACAAAATAATTTAACAATCTATTGAGTTTTTATATATTACATATTAAATCTAAATTGAAATAAGTTACATATAAGCTAAAGAAAGACTGTTAATATGTTTAACAGTCTTTTATACATTCATATCAGCGGTTTTAACTAAAATAAATAGTTATTCTACAGAAACCTTTAATTTTACATCAACATTATTTCGTAAAGCTTTTGAATACGGACAAAAACCATGTGCTTCTTTGACTAGCTCTACTGCAACATCTTCTGGTACACCTTTAATATGTGCGTTTAATGTGACGGCTAATGAAAATGGGCTTTCTGTTTCATCTTTTAATAGGCTAACTTCTGCTGTTATTGATGATTCAATATGATGTTTATTTTTTTTTGCAATGAAATTGAGGGCCCCATCAAAACATGCAGAGTATCCAGCAGCAAATAATTGTTCCGGATTTGAACCAGTTTTCTTATTTAGAGCTGAGGGCATTGTCAGCTGTAAATCAATTAATCCATCATCAGATTTCACATGTCCTTCACGACCACCAGAAGCTGTGGCTTTTGATGTAAATAATACTACCATTTAATATCACCCCATCTAAAAATATATAAATGTGCATAACAATATTATAGTTTATATGTGTTTAAACTATTCTTATGAATTAAATAATATTGATTTCTTCATTATTTTGTGAGCATAAAAAATGAGTTAATTAGGCAGAATTTCTATCAATGTAAATCAATTAGGGAAGATAACGATCTGTAAAAATGAGAGATAAGAACAAATTGCGGAATTCTTTCAATAGACTATATTTTAAAGTCATTCAAAATATTAATGCTTCAAAAAAAGGGCATCTATGCGACGCCCCTTTGATTTTTAAATCCTAACTCGATAGTACTTAAACGAATTACATTTTATCTGCAATTCTCACATTCATTCTATTAAAAATAAACTTTAATAAATAAGGAACAGCAATAAAAATAAATAATGTTCTAAATAGTTGATAACACATAATAACTGACATATCACCATGTGCTTCTTTTGCAAAAATAGCCATTTGGTCCATTCCACCTGGAGAAAGGCTTAACATTGAAGTGACAGTATTCATAGAATGTAGATGCGTTAATAAAATACTTAATCCAAAGGAAAATAATAATAGTACAATACCACTACTGATTGCTAAAATGGATATTTTTAATTTATTTTTCATATTTTCAGGTTTAAGAAGTAGTCCGATATATCCTCCTATCATTAATTGAGAACAGTCAAGTATGAATGATGGTAGAGTAGGACCATGAAACCCTGATAAATTTAGTAACATAGTTGCTAGCATCGGTCCCAGCAAAAATGCAGTTGGAAAGTTAATACGTTTACCTAAAACTGCAAAAAGAGTACAAACAACTGCAAATACTAATATATTTGGAAATAAATTAATTAGGTTGGCAGAATTTTGAGCTGTGCTAGTAATAGAACTATCCCTATGAATATCAAATAAAGGGCTAAAAATAAATAGTGGGACTGTAAAGATGATCATCATCAATCTAGATATTTGTAGAAAAGTAACAACAGTTATATCAACATCTTCTAATTCCTCAGCTAAAGTAATCATTTGACTTAATCCACCTGGTATACTTCCTATTAATATAGTTGGAAAAGGTATACCCGAGAGTTTTGAGATGACTATGGAAATGATTAATGTAAAAAGTAAAAGAAGGAGAGTCATTAAAATCATAGAAGTTATTTGTTGACCAATTTGAACAAAAGTAGCACTAGTAAATGAAAGGCCGATCGTATAACCTACGATAATCATTGCCGAGTCACGAAGTTTACTTGGCCAGTAGAGTTTTTGTTTAAAGAATTTTGACCATATAAATACAAAAAGCATCGAACCAAGAAGCCACGGTATAGGAAGATTTACTACTTTAAATAATAAACCACCAACAATCGCAATCATGAATGTAGCTAAAAATAGAATCCATTTTTTTTGAAATAATGTTTTTACAATCATAGAATCACTTCTTTTCATTTTATTAAATTTTAATGTTGAGTAATTGCATTGTTTTTTATGACTTTATTATTATATAACTATCATTATTGACCTTAATTTCGGAGTATGCAAGAAAAAAATATTATGTATAAACAATAATAGAATGTATACTTATTCATAATATCCTTAATAATTGTGCAAAAGGATAGTGTTAACTGTGTAAGGTTATATTAATGAAGGGTATCGTCATTACTTTCGGTACAAAACCTTGCATAATTTAATTAAGAAAGGACTAATTCAGGTGGCTAAACAACAAATTGGTGTGATTGGACTAGCAGTAATGGGGAAAAATCTAGCGCTAAATATCGAAAGCCGTGGTTTTTCTATTTCTGTGTATAATCGATCTGCAGAAAAAACAGAAGAGTTCTTAAAAGAAGCAGAAGGCAAAAATGTCGTAGGAGCTTTTTCAATTGAAGAGTTCGTACAGTCATTAGAAATCCCTCGTAAAATCTTAATTATGGTTAAAGCTGGTGCGCCAACAGATTCAACAATTGATGCATTACTTCCTTATCTTGAAAAAGGCGATATTTTAATTGATGGTGGAAATACATATTATAAAGATACACAAAGACGAAATAAAAAATTATCAGATAGCGGCATTCATTTTATTGGAACAGGTGTTTCTGGGGGAGAAGAGGGTGCATTAAAAGGACCTTCAATTATGCCAGGTGGTCAAAAGGAAGCTTTTGAACTTGTAAAGCCAATCTTTGAAGCAATTTCTGCAAAAGTAAATAATGAACCATGTACTACATACATTGGTCCAGACGGAGCAGGCCATTACGTAAAAATGGTACACAATGGTATTGAATACGGAGATATGCAATTAATCTCAGAAGCTTACTTTTTATTAAAAAATGTATTAGGTTTAACAGCGGAAGAACTTCACAATGTATTTAGTGAATGGAATAAAGGCGAATTAGATAGTTATTTAATTGAAATTACTGCAGACATCTTCACAAAAACTGATGAAGAAACTGGAAAGCCATTAGTCGATGTAATTCTTGATAAAGCAGGGCAAAAAGGTACCGGAAAATGGACAAGTCAAAGCACATTAGATTTAGGTGTACCATTGTCCATTATTACTGAATCAGTATTTGCTAGGTTTATTTCTGCGATGAAAGATGAGAGAGAAAAGGCAAGCAAACTATTATCAGGACCTTCTAATTACAGATTTAGCGGTAAAAGAGAAGAATTAATTGAAGATGTAAGAAAAGCACTTTATATGAGCAAGATTTGTTCTTACGCACAAGGATTCGCCCAATTGCGAGCTGCTTCAGATGAGTATAACTGGGACTTACAATATGGTGATATCGCGATGATTTTCCGCGGTGGGTGTATCATTAGAGCTGCTTTCTTACAAAAAATTAAAGAAGCATACGACCTTGATGGTCATTTAGCAAACCTATTACTTGATCCGTATTTCAAAGAAATTGTTGAAAGCTATCAAGTAGCTTTACGCAAAATTAGTGTGGTAGCTATTGAAGCAGGTGTGCCAATTCCTTGTTTCTCAGCTGCACTTGCTTATTATGATAGCTATCGTACAGCTACTTTACCAGCAAATCTAATTCAAGCACAACGGGATTACTTTGGTGCTCATACATATGAACGCACAGATAAAGAAGGAAAATTCCATACTCAGTGGACTTAATCAATCAGTTTGAAATTCAAATTTTTTGTATATAGTTACACAATAAAAAAACCCTTGTAATTTTTACAAGGGTTTTTACATTATTTATCTTTATTATCATTTAAGAGATCTGAAACTGGCCACCAATTATGTCCATCTGTTGCAAGTAATGAATCAGATTCTTTAGGTCCCATTGATCCAGATTCATATGTTGTTAATGGAGCAAGATTATTTGTCCACGCTTGAGCGATAACATCAACAAAACTCCAAGAATATTTTACTTCATCCCAATGGGTAAAGTTCGTTCCATCACCAAGCATACAATCATAGATTAGTCTTTCATATGCTTCAGGGGTATTAATGCAATCAACACAATTATTATTAAATGTTAATTGTATTGGTTTTGTATAACTTTCGGCATCTGATCTCTTAGCATTTAATTGAAGTGTAATACCTTCGTCTGGTTGTATATGTATGATCAGTAGATTTGGTGTCATTTGTTCTTTCGTATTATAGTACAAATTCATAGGAATATCAGAAAATTGAACAATAATTTTTGTGGATTTTAATGCCATTCGTTTTCCAGTTCTAATATAAAAAGGCACGCCAGCCCATCGGAAATTATCAATGAATAGTTTACCGGCTACAAATGTTTCAGTCTGTGAGTTTGGATCAACATTTTCTTCATCACGGTATGAAGGAACTTTATTATTTTGTAATGTACCTTCAATATATTGTCCACGAACAAAGTAATTCTTTATTTCATTTTCTTCAATTTTACGAAGTGCTTTAAAAACCTTTACTTTTTCACTACGTATTTCCTCAGTTGTTAGTTTGATCGGTGGCTCCATTGCAAGTAAGGCAACCATTTGTAGCATATGATTTTGAAGCATATCCTTTAAAGCACCTGAATTCTCGTAGTATCTACCTCGGTCTTCAACGCCTAAAACTTCACTTGAAGTAATTTGTATATTAGATATAAAACGATTATTCCAGAGCGGTTCAAACATTGCATTTGCAAAACGAATAACTTCAATGTTTTGAACCATTTCCTTACCTAGATAATGATCAATTCGATAAATTTGATTCTCAGAAAATGCTTCTCTAATTTCTTTATTTAATTCAATTGCACTTGGTAAATCATGACCAAATGGCTTCTCAATGACTAGTCTGCTCCAACCATTTGTATCCGTTAACCCTTGTTCTTTTAACTGTTTGGCAATTGTACCGAAGAATTCTGGTGCCATCGCTAAATAGAAAATTCGATTTCCTGGTATAGAATAATGCTGATCCATATTCGTTAATAGAGTACCTAGCTCTAAATACGAAGATGGTTCTAACACATCAAATTGATGATAGTAAAAATGAGAAAGAAAGCTATCTATATCATTTTGACTTTGATCAGAAGATTGAATTGATTTCTTAACTGTTTCACGAAACTCATGGTTTGACCATGCTCTACGCCCAACACCAACTACAGCAAAATCTTCATCTATTTTTTGACTTAAAAACAGTCTATAAATAGAAATAAATAACTTTCTTTTTGCAAGATCTCCAGTTGCACCAAAAATAACGATCACAGCTTTAGGACGATTTTCTGTACTTTTCAATGATACTACCTCACTTCTTAATCATAAATTACTAACTTATTTTAGTAATAATCAATTGTGATTATTCAATTTACGTAAATTCTACATAAAAAAGTGTCACATTTTATCTAAAAACTCAATTGATTATCAAAAAATAAATAATTTTGCTTATTTTCTTACTTTAATCATAAACAAAACATATTCAAACGTAAACAGGATGAATTCCTAATTTTTCCTTATTTTACTTGTTGATTATTTCATGGAGAACAGCTTTATAACTTGATATAAAAGACATAATATTATGATATAAAAATGAACATTAGCAAATTTTTGAACATTCATTTCGAGATAAAAAATTAAGATATTTGGATTAGTTCCATATATGATAAGGGTTTTAGAATTAATCATTTCCATTTTATTGGTAAATCTTTCAAAGTTGAAATCGTAATGATTTCTGTTATACTATTTTTTATATAACTTTTTCTAATGCATTTTTAACAAATTTTCAAATTCATTGTGAGTGATGGGTAATTTAAAGTTCCATCGTTTACAGAGGAAGCCATTGCAGAATGCCAAATACCATTAAGAGGGAAAACTTCATTGGTTTTATTTCTTGGTATCTACTCTATGACTAAAATCTTGTAAAAAAGGGGGACTTTTTAAAATGAAAAAAATTGGATTAGCTTGGCAAATTTTAATTGGACTAGTAGTAGGGATTATCGTGGGTGCTATATTTTTTGGTAACCCCAATGTAGCTAGTTACTTACAACCAATCGGAGACATTTTTCTTAGACTAATTAAAATGATTGTTATACCGATTGTCATTTCTAGTATTATCGTTGGTGTCGCAAGTGTAGGAGATACAAAAAAACTTGGTCGCCTTGGCGGTAAAACAATCATTTATTTTGAAATTATTACAACTGTCGCTATTATTATTGGTCTATTCGTTGCAAATATATTCCATCCTGGTTCAGGAGTGGATATGGGTGCACTACAAAAAACTGATATTAACAGCTATGTTGAAACTGCATCTGAAGTAAAAAGTCATGGGTTTGCCGATACGTTTGTAAATATTGTTCCTAGCAATATTTTTGCAGCATTCGTTGAAGGAAATATGTTAGCTATTATTTTCTTCTCAGTTTTATTTGGTCTTGGATTAACAGCAGTAGGTGAAAGAGGAAAACCAGTTCTTGCATTTTTCCAAGGTACAGCAGATACAATGTTTTATATTACAAATCAAATCATGAAGTTTGCTCCATTTGGAGTTTTTGCATTAATAGGAGTCACTGTTTCTAAATTCGGTTTAGAATCACTTATACCACTTGGAAAATTAGTTATTACTGTTTATGCAACGATGGCATTTTTTATTGTTGTAGTATTAGGTTTAGTTGCTAAAATGGTGGGCGTAAATATTTTCAAATTTATGAAGTTGATTAAAGATGAATTACTTTTAGCTTATTCAACTGCAAGTTCTGAAACGGTTTTACCTAGAATTATGGAGAAAGTTGAAAAATTTGGTGTACCAAAAGCGATTTCGTCTTTCGTTATTCCAACAGGGTATTCCTTTAACTTAGACGGATCAACATTATACCAAGCATTAGCAGCTGTTTTTATTGCACAAATGTATGGTATTCAGTTATCAGTTACTGATCAAATCTCATTAATGCTAGTATTGATGGTTACATCTAAAGGTATTGCAGGAGTACCAGGCGTATCATTCGTCGTACTATTAGCTACTTTAGGTACTGTTGGCATTCCAGTAGAGGGCTTAGCATTTATTGCAGGTATTGACCGTATTCTTGATATGGCAAGAACAGCAGTAAACGTTGTTGGTAACTCATTAGCAGCTGTCGTAATTGCGAAATGGGAAGGGGAATTTACTCCTAATTCAGAAAATGCAAAGAAAATTGCATAAAAATAGTATTTAAAAAAGAAGAAGCTCTTTTGAGCTTCTTCTTTTTTTGAACCTTTCATACCTCACAAAAAATTGACTTTTTAACAAATTGAAGGAAAAAATTATGTAAATCTTGAATATACCTATAAATGCGCATTAATTTCTTAATAATTGCATTCTAATGTGCGGAATATACGTTTGAATCATGACTCTATGTTTCATAAAGTCATGACAAAAAAATAGAGATATAGGGGGCTTTTTAATGAAACGTAGTTTTATAAAAACTGCTGCTTTAACATTAGGTCTAACCACTATGCTCGGATTTACTCAAACAACAGATGCCGCAACGATTACGTATAAAATTAAAAAAGGAGACACTTTATATTCCATTGCAAAAAGATATCATACTACAGTTACTATACTGAAGAAGTTAAATGGACTGCAATCTGACAAAATATATGCAGGTAAAACACTCATCATAAGTAATAATATAAATTACGATGCAATGAAGGTAAAAGTCGTTCTACAGCCAAAAAATGGCTTTTCATTTGGACTTGAGGAACCTGGGAAATATATTTTGCTCTATAAGAAAAATGGATATTATTTTACACGTATTGAAGTATTAGATGCCAAGGCTAAAATTAGTGATGTAAAAGCAAATTCAAAACTTTATCTTTCTTCAACTGGGAAAGTGACAGAACTTAAAACAGATGTTGGAGTACCATTTTATAAAAATGCATACTTTTTCTTACACGCTCATAATGCTAAATTCCAACAAAATATTGTTGTCAAAAGAGTGGATGGTAAACTTGTTAGATTCACAATACATTTTGAAAACAAAGAAGCTTCAGAGGGGATTACGCCGCAGATGATCGAAATGCTACAAACTATTAAATTAAAATAAATATGATTGATAGAAGATGTAAAAGGTCATTCTTTTACATCTTTTTATTTGCGAAAGAAGGTTATATTTCAAATATATAGAATATTCATACTTATACTTTTTATCTAATTTTGAAAGCGTATACTTTTAAGTACATGCTAACTTATAAGGAGGATAAGATGACAAATTTATTAGATGTATCAATTGGAAAACTATTAGAGGAAAAAGCAAACTTGCATCCTCAACATGAAGCAGTAGTATATGCAGACAGAGGATTGAGAATGAGTTATGAACAATTTAATAACCATTGTCGAAATGCAGCTAAAGGTCTAATGAATCTTGGCATTCAGAAAGGTGATCATATTGCAGTTTGGTCATCCAATACTCCGGAATGGTTAACAACACAATTTGCTACAGGGAAAATGGGGGCTGTACTTGTTACAGTCAATACAAATTATCGTACATCAGAATTAGAATACTTATTGAAACAATCTGATTCTACAACTATCATTTTAATGGACCAATTTAAAGATTCTTCTTATATCGAAATGTTATATGAAATTGTACCAGAATTAAAGAACTCCATACCAGGTGAATTAAACAGTACTCGCCTTCCATATTTAAGAAATGTAATTGTATTAGGGAATAAACATTATCCTGGTACATTTTCATGGGATGACATAATGGAACGAGGAAAATTCGTGTCTAATCATGAATTGAATGAAAGAATGGATTCTTTGCATCCTCATGAAGTCATTAACTTGCAATATACCTCGGGCACAACAGGGTTCCCGAAAGGAGTTATGCTAACACATTCAAATATTGTCAATAATGGCTATAATATTGCAAATTGTATGAAGTTAACAAAAGATGATCGTCTTTGCATTCCAGTCCCATTCTTTCATTGTTTTGGCTGTGTATTAGGAACGATGGCTTGTGTATCTGTTGGTGCGACAATGTTACCTGTGCAGGAGTTTCATCCTAAAAAAGTATTACAAACGGTTCAGGATGAAAAATGTACTGGCTTACATGGTGTACCGACGATGTTTATCGCAGAATTAAATGAACCAGACTTTTCTACCTATGATTTATCTAGTTTAAGAACTGGAATCATGGCTGGATCAAATTGTCCGATAGAGGTTATGAAGGCTGTTATCGAAAAAATGGGTGCAACTGAAATAACTATCGCATATGGTCAAACAGAATCCTCACCAGTTATTACACAAACACGTACAGATGATCCTATTGAATTAAGAGTAGAGTCTGTTGGGAGAGCACTTCCAAATGTTGAAGTCAAAATTGTTGAGCCTGGGACTACAAATGAAGTACCAAGGGGCGTACAAGGTGAGTTATGCACAAGAGGTTATCATGTAATGAAAGGCTATTATAAAAATGAAAGTGCAACCAATGAAGCAATAGATGCAGAAGGTTGGTTGCACACAGGTGATTTAGCAATTATGGATGAAAATGGTTACTGTAAAGTTACTGGTCGATTAAAAGACATGATCATCCGTGGTGGAGAGAATATTTATCCTCGAGAAATTGAAGAATTTTTATATACTCACCCATCAGTTCTAGATGTTCAAGTAGTAGGAGTACCAGATCAAGTGTATGGTGAAGAAGTTATGGCATGGATTATCCCAAAAGAAGGAGTATCCATTAGCAAAGAAGAAATCCAAGCTTACTGTAAAGGGAAAATATCTAAACATAAAATACCAAAATATATTGATTTTGTTGATACATATCCAATGACAGCTTCAGGAAAAATTCAAAAGTTTCGCTTAAGAGAACTAGCTGTAGAAAATACTCAATCAATTTAATATAAATAAATAAAAAAACAAAGTTAGTAGTTTATAACTTTGTTTTTTGTTTTTTACAGGAAATGTTTGGAAAAACCTAGAAAATATAATAAAAAACTATTTAAGGAGAAATAGGATGAATAATAAATATATCAAAATCGATAGCTTAGAAGTTGAAAAATTAAATATCGTTGATAAAAACGGTAATGTTAAGTTATCACTTTTTAATAATGACCATATCCCACCTGGAATGATGAATAACAAAATCTTTTTAAATCATAGAAAAAATGATCCTTGCTCAGGAATGATGTTTTATAACAATGATGGCGATGAGGTTGGTGGACTAATATATGGCAATGAAGTTGACGAAGAGGGCAATTATCACGCAGTAGCTTCTCTTACTTTTGATCAATATAAACAAGATCAAGTAGTACAAATGCATTATACTGATCAAAATGGAGATAAACAATATGGTTTTACGATATATGATCGACCTTGCACGCCACTTCCGGACATGATAAAAAAACATAAAGAAATCGAAAGTATATTAATGGATGAAAAAATAAAAGAAGAAGAAATTGCAAACCTATGGAGTGGTAATGTAGAGCGTGCATTTATGGGTAAAAGTAAAAATGGTGATGTATCTGTGAAATTAATGGATCGTGAAGGGAATCCACGAATACGTTTAGCAATTGATGAATTTGATGTTCCTTGTATGGAATTTTTAGATAAAAATGGAAACGTAATTTATAAATTGCCACCAGAATAAAAACTCTCAACAAAAATTAAACGATAGGACAATACGAGAATATTTTTTATTTCGAAATAAGATTCCCTTCGCGTTCCGCATTATTATTGAATATAAATAAACATTTTTTGAGTGTCATTTTAATAAGAGATTGTAAAGTTTATATAAAAAATATGTAACACCTTAAAATAAAAGTATTGTATAAGCTAAAATTAATAAAGCAAACTGAAAATGAATTAGAAGGTGCTTTATGAATGAGAAGAAGATCAAAAATACTTTTTTATTATTAATAGAACTATTGGTTGTTTCAACCAAGCTGGGATTGACTTCATTTGGAGGACCTGTTGCTCATTTGGCTTACTTTCATGAAGAATACGTGCGTAAAAAAAAGTGGATTGACGAACAATCTTATGCAGATTTAATTGCTCTTTGCCAATTTTTACCCGGTCCAGCAAGTAGCCAGGTTGGAATTGGAATTGGTTTAATTCGTGCAGGTATACTTGGAGGATTTGTTTCATTTATTGGATTTACTGTCCCATCGGTCATAGGACTAATCATTTTTGCAAAGTTTTTTCAGCATTCTGCACTCATCCATACTGGTTGGATACATGGATTAAAAATTGTGGCAGTTTCAATAGTTGCTCATGCAATTTTGGGTATGTCTGAAAAACTAACACCAGATTTAAAAACAAAAACAGTTGCTTTGTTTTCAATCATTGTTACTTTACTTTGGACTTCGGAATTCTCCCAAATTGTGATCATCTTAATTTCTGGGTTAATCGGATTATTTATTTTCAAAAAAAATACTTCGATAGACGAAAAAACTAACATGATCATTAGGGTCTCGAAACGTTTTGCTCTGTTTTGTTTAACTTTATTTTTTCTCTTATTCTTTATATTACCAATACTAAGTAAGTTTACTGCGTTACCTTGGATTGATCTCTTCGATCGTTTTTATCGAACAGGGGGGTTAGTATTTGGTGGAGGACATGTTGTATTACCGCTACTCGAGCACGAATTTGTTCAACAAGGACTGATTAATAAAGAAACTTTTTTAGCAGGATATGGTGCAACGCAGGCTGTCCCTGGACCATTATTTACATTTGCAGCATATATAGGAGCAGTATTAAATGGATGGAAGGGTGGATTCATAGCAACTTTTGCAATATTTCTCCCTGCTTTTCTACTGATTTTAGGATCTTTACCTTTTTGGAATACATTAAGGGGTAATAATAGAATCTCAAGCGCATTAGTTGGCATAAATGCTGCAGTAGTAGGAATCTTAATCGCATCATTTTATGAACCTATTTGGACAAGCACGATTTTATATCCAATTGACTTTGTATTTGCAGCAATTTTATTTAGTATGATTTCATATTGGAAATTACCACCTTGGTTAGTTGTTTTAACTGGTGTTGTGGGAGGATCCTTTTATGTCTAACTTTATGTAACAAGGATAAAGAAAGGATATCATTTGAGGATTCTAAGACTTATTTAAAAAAAGTAGGATCTTGAATGATCCTACTTTTAATTTATTGATTTGATGTTTAACCTTTTTAATGAAACTTTTAGCCGAGCTAGATAATTCATTTGAGAAGTGTAAAATACCCAAGAGTTGGTATTAATGTTAATTCCCATTGATGATTGAGGATATTATTTGATTTTTTATATACAACAAATCCTTAAGTAACTCCAATTCGTGAGCGATGAAAGATCTATAACCGATTCTTTTTCTAATTAAGAGATAATTAGGATAATGCCAGAAGGTTAGATTTGTAATGTTTCCGAAGTCGAAGTTCTTGTAATGGATTTCTCATCCGCAACTCTTACAATATATCCCAATTATACGAAATTCATTTCCCCATTTGTGTTTAAATTTTAAACACAGTTTTGTCTATTTCTTTTATTATCAATCAAAACCCCTTCATAAAATCCGGAATTTCATCTAAAAGTGTTTAATATTTGTATAAAAAAACATGTATTCTAAGTATTACTTAATACTAAAATTACAATCGCTTAATATATTTTCTTAAAAAAACAATGTACAATAATAAATGTTCAGTTATTAATGTAATTTTAATAAATATGTATACATCGTATTAAATACAGAGATGAATTAAAACAACTTAGATGGGAATGAAATAATTTGTTAGCAAATAGGGTAAATAATCATCAAAAGAACAAAACAATTATTTTTGTAGAGAATTCACTTTTTGTTTCCGGTATATGCACTATTTTAGAACACCACCAAATGGTCGTTAAAAAAGAAGAGCTAGACCATTTATATTTACTAGATCAAAATGATACGATTTCTATTTGTCATGTTAAAAATGAAGAAATGGAAAAAAAGGCTCAAAATATTAAGCTTAGAGACAATGCTACAAATATTATTATTATCAAAAATAATTTAGAATATAAAGAAATTGTCCGATTATTACACATTGGTGTTAATGGTATTTGTTTAACTGACATCGATGAGCACTATTTAATTCAAGTTGTCACTCAAGTACGTAATGGTCATTTCTTCTTAGATCATCGCTTAACACATGATGTGATCCAAGAAAATATACGTTTAGTTGAAAAAAGTAACCAAGGTGTACCATTAGATGAAAACTCTTTAAAAAAGATGTTAACAAAAAGGGAAATCGAAATTCTAAAACTGTTAGGAAAAGGATATTCTAATATACAAATTGGTAGTGAATTATTTATTTCAAATAAAACAGTGAAAAACCATGTTTCAAACATCATTCATAAACTGCAAGTTCAAGACCGTCTAAATGCTGTCATTAAAGCCGTTCAAAATAATTGGATACGTATTTGTTAAGAATTATAAACTGAATTACTATTTTAAAAGCTTTAGCACTGTATATTATCTTGATTCAGAAAATTCTATTTAGTAATTGTTACAACCGCTCGATTTTTTCCTGAGCGGTTATTTTATTTCCATTAAAATTAAAAAGTATAAAATAATTTCATTGTTAACGTAGAGTTATACAGATATAATGGTTTTTATCGAGTCGGAACGATATCAATACTGTTAGATATCAATGAACACTTTCAATACAAAATAGTAAGTGAGGTAAAAAATGTGGAAGGATATTTTAAGCAACAGTGGTTCTCGAACGTAAGAGGAGATGTTCTTTCAGGAATTGTTGTTGCATTAGCATTAATTCCTGAAGCTATTGGGTTTTCCATTCTTGCTGGAGTCAATCCAATGATGGGATTATATGCATCGTTTTGTATTGCTGTAGTGATCTCATTTGTTGGTGGTCGACCAGGAATGATTTCTGCAGCGACTGGTGCGATGGCATTAGTATTAGTAGGGTTAATTAAAAATCATGGAATAGAATATATGCTTGCAGCAACTATCTTAACTGGTGTTATACAAATTTTATTAGGATTTTTAGGAATTGGAAAATTAGTAAAATTTATACCACGTTCAGTGATGACTGGTTTTGTAAATTCTCTTTCAATCTTAGTGTTCACTGCACAATTACCTTACTTTATCGGTGAATCTTGGCAGATGTATGCAATGGTTGCAGGGGGCTTAGTAATCATTTATTTATTTCCAAAAATAACAAAAGTCATTCCATCTTCATTAGTTGCAATTCTAATCATTAGTATCATAGCAATTATCACAGGAAGCGACGTTCGAACAGTAGGAGATATGGGAGATATTCAAGGAACTTTACCAAGTTTCATCTTACCTAACGTACCGATATCATTTGAAACATTTGCAATCATTTTCCCATATGCAATATCACTTGCCTTAGTTGGATTAATTGAATCATTGCTAACTGCACAAATACTAGATGATCTGACAGATACTTCAAGTAATAAAAATCTTGAGAGCAAAGGTCAAGGGATTGCAAATATCGTAAATGGATTATTTGGCGGAATGGCTGGATGTGCGATGATCGGACAATCTGTTATTAATGTTAAATCAGGTGGCCGAGGTCGTTTATCCACTTTTATCGCGGGAACGTTTTTGATGTTTTTCATTATCGTTTTAAATAAGTTAGTCGTTCAAATACCTTTAGCTGCACTTGTATCCGTAATGGTATTTGTTTCAATTAGTACATTTGATTGGTCATCTTTAAAAACGCTCTTTAAATTACCTAAAACAGATGCTACTGTAATGGTCATCACAGTTGGATTTGTACTCTCAACTCATAATTTAGCAATTGGTGTAATTGTCGGTACTTTTTTAAGTGCTATTTTCTTTGCAGCAAAAATTTCAAAAGTTAAAGTGTCATCCATTTTGATAGATTCAAACAACACACGTTTCTATACTGTGGAAGGTCAAATATTTTTTGCATCTGTAACAGATTTTGTAAATGCAATAGATTTTAAAGATGATGTTGAAATTGTAGAAATTGATTTATCTCATGCACATGTTTGGGATGAATCTGGTGTTTCTGCAATAGATAAAATTGTTTTAAAGCTTCATGAAAACGGAATTAAAACAAAAATAATTGGACTAAATGGATCTAGTAAGTCAATTATTGATTCGATTGGAGTATACAATAAACCAGGTGTATTAAAGCAAACAGTGAACCAGTAAGACTCAAAATCTCTTAGTTTTTATACCTTGTATACTAACCGAAGCTCCTTCTATATAAGGAGCTTTTTTTCAAGAAACCAATGCTTGTTAATTAAAAAAATTAGTAAAAATATAGTAAAATTATATGACAGCATAAAGGAGGCAATAATTTTGGAGAAAAAATACCAAGAATTAATTAAAAACCGTATATATTTCGGTGGAGCAAATGATGTATCTGAAATGATGGAACATGAAAAGGCAGACGTAGTGTTTGATTTACGAGTAAGAGAGTATGACTTTGATTCAAATATTAATCGTGTACATACTCCCATTGTTGATGAACAAGAACATCAAGCTGAGTCATTAAAGAAAGCTTTACATCAAGTGAAAGATGCTTATGAAAATAATAAAAAAGTATACTTTCATTGTGGTGGGGGAAATACACGTGCAGGTACTGTAGCAATTGGTACATTACTGGCATTAGGTCAAGCGAAAACAATTGAAGAAGCGGAAGAAATGGTTCGCTCAATTCGTCCAACGATTAAATTTAAACCTGAGATGAAGAGTTCATTAAAAGAAATTTTTCCAGAATCATAAATTCATTTATAAAAATTAAACAATCCGTTTAAATATACTAAAAAAAGATGACTATATGATGTCATCTTTTTTTTTGCTAATACCAATAAGTTTGTGGAAGGAATTGAACATTCAATTAACAATATTTACTATCTGAAGAAAAAGCCCCATAAGAGTATTGGTGTAATTAGAAATGTGTAAAGTAAAAATTGGAGGATAATAATGGGTGCGATTTCTCTAAAATCATCTGCCCAGAATTTTGCAACTCCAGCGGTAATCGCTAATTCTAAAAGAGGACCAAATACTATTAACCATTTCATTTTATATTTCTTCTCCCATTCAATAGTTGTTTGACGTAAAATTGAAATATAAAATTTTTATATTGTTTCCGTCATCAATAAGTAGATTTAATCATTAACAAAATTATACTACGATACAATATAATATACTTTTTAGTACAAATTTTCAACAAATTTGGTGAAAATTTAGTATAATATATCAGTTGTATATCTTAATATTTACATATATTTTGTTCGTAGAAAAAGGGTGTGAGGTTTGTTTTGGGAGATTCAAGGAGAGCACTGCTAAGACAGCCATCTTTTGTGAAGTTTTGGGGTTCACGAATGCTGTCTTCATCATCTTTTCAAATGTTGTCTGTTGCAATCGGATGGCAAATGTATTCGTTAACTCATGATGCATTTAGTCTTGGGTTAGTTGGACTAGCACAATTTGTTCCAATGGTGTTACTGACTTTAGTAGTAGGTCAAGTTGCAGACCGCTTTGATCGTAGAAGAATCGTTTACTTATGCCAAATCATAGAAGCCAGTGTTGCGGGACTTCTACTTTATGGCAATCTTTTTGGTTGGCTTGGCCGTGAACAAATATTACTAGCTGCAATGGTTCTTGGGGCATGCCGCGCATTTGAAGGTCCATCGTCTGCTGCACTTTTGCCACAATTGGTATCCAAATCTATTTTGCAAAAAGCAATTGCACTTAGTACATCAGCTGGTCAAACAGCTCAGATATTAGGTCCATCAATTGGCGGATTATTATATGCATTTGGTCCTACTTATGTATATAGTACTGCAACGGCATCTTTACTAGTTGCCTCAATTCTTACTTGGTCAATTCACTCTAAAAAAGTTGAAAGAATTTCTGAACCTGTAACACTAAGTTCAATCTTTTCAGGCCTAGTTTTTGTTCGTCGTCATCCAATCATATTGGGTACAATTTCGCTTGATTTATTTGCAGTACTACTAGGTGGAGCAACAGCACTTTTACCAATTTTTGCACAAGATATCCTTAAAACGGGACCTTTTGGATTGGGACTAATGAGAACAGCACCTGCAATTGGAGCATTACTTATGTCGATTATATTAGCTAATTTTCCATTAAAAAAAGCAATTGGTCCAAAACTTTTCGCCGCTTTAGGAGTATTCGGATTTGCTACAATGTTGTTTGCAGTGTCAACAAATCTTTATTTATCATTATTTGCATTACTAGTGATTGGAGCATCGGATGTTGTCAGTGTGGTCATTAGATCTTCACTTGTTCAGCTTCAAACGCCAGATGAAATGAGGGGAAGAGTAAACGCGGTGAATTCTCTCTTTATCGGAACGTCCAATCAACTTGGTGAATTTGAATCTGGAACATTAGCAGGCTTTATGGGAGCAGTACCAGCTGCATTTATTGGCGGCATCGGTACGGTAATCGTTGCCTGTCTTTGGATGTATTTATTTCCTTCACTCAGAAAAATCAAATCTCTTTCAGAAAGTTAATGTCAACTAAAGGACTGTTATGATTATGACCCAAAGTTAGATACGACTAACAATGAAGGTGTAATTCATTTAACAGTCCTTTTCAATTCCTTAATTGGCTACTATATTCGGTTTAACGATTGTATTTGTTTTACTATTCATGATGATTTCTAACAATTGCTCAGCCATATAACTAGAGCTGTATTTAAATCCTTCATTAACCAACTCTATGATCATTCCTAAAATGGCATATGCCTGATAGCTTGCGTGTAATTCTCGATTTATGTTTGGATTAGACATTTGATCACTAAGCTCTTGCAGTGCTAATGTTTTTAATACATTACAAAATCTATTTTGAAATCCAAGTAATGCATTTGATTGTACGATCAGAGTATAGAAATTAGCATATTTCCAAACATGATCAAAAACTTTAATCGCTGATGGAGAGAGTTTACTTACATCAAATGATTCACTTTCCTTATACGGTTCTCGATATGATGCAATTAAGTCTGTTATGACATCATCAATAATTTCCTCTAAAATATCTTCTTTATATTGGTAATGCTTATAAAAAGTACCTCGATTTAAATCCGCAAGCTGTACGATGTCAGTGATTGAAATCTTTTTAAAATCTTTCTTCTTCATTAGAACTAATAAAGCTTCCTTTAACGCATTTTTAGATTTTGATATTCTTCTATCAATATTGTTATTTTTAATAGTCATTTGTGATCTCCCATGTTTACTAAATAAAATTAACCATCAATTTATCTGTCAATTGTTCATTAACGAACAAATCACACTGTATTTGCCGATTGTTTAGTCTACTTATTATTCATTATAATATACACATGGAACGTTAATAAACAAATGTTCATTAACTTTCTTGTATGCGCATACAAATTAAACAACAATTGGAGGAAACAATCATGAGACTTCAAGATAAAGTAGCAATCGTAACAGGAGCAGCTTCAGGTATGGGGAAAGCTATCGCTAACTTATATGCAAAAGAAGGTGCGAAAGTAGTTGTTTCAGATATTAATTTGGATGCAGCTAATAAAACTGTTGAAGAAATTACATCCAATGGGGGAACTGCAATAGCGATTATGGCTAATGTAGCAAAAGAAGAAGATATTCAAAATTTAATAGATACGACAGTAAATACTTACGGAACACTTGATATTTTAGTTAACAATGCCGGAATAATGGACAATTTTGAACCGGCTGCTGATATAGAAGATGATAATTGGGAAAAGGTTTTTGCAATCAATACAACAAGTGTCATGCGTGCAACACGAAAGGCATTACCTATATTTTTAGAAAAACAAAAGGGTGTCATTGTAAATATTGCATCCGCTGGTGGTTTATATGGAGCTCGTGCTGGTGCAACATACACAGCTTCTAAACACGCAGTTGTTGGGTTTACAAAAAATACTGGCTTTATGTATGCACCAAATGGTATTCGTTGTAATGCAATCGCACCAGGTGGAGTAGAAACAAATATCGGTGCATCTATGACTAATATTAATCATTTTGGAATTGGGCGTACACAGGCTGGTCTATCAGTAAATCCAAGAATGGGTAAATCAGAGGAAATCGCAAATGTTGCACTATTTCTTGCTTCTGATGAATCAAGTTTCGTAAATGGAACAATTATTACAGCAGATGCTGGTTGGACTGCTTATTAAGCTATAAAAACTTTAAAAAGATTGAGTAGTTATTACTCAATCTTTTTTTATTTCAATTTATAAAACGTCTATGCTCAAATTTCAAAAAGTTACGTTTATATTGTAAAATATAGGTAAGATGAGAGGAGATGATTAGGATGAAAGAATCTTTATTGCAAGAAATACATGAGTTTTCATTATGGGGAGAGCATGCAGATCATTTTGAGTACTTAGCAAGTGGTAAAGATGGCGATGTTTATACTCGAAATGACCTTGTTATCAAAGTGTTTAAGGAAGACGGGAAAAGTCGTGATGATGGTATGAAGCTACATCGCCTCGAAAACAGTATTTATTATCCACAAGTTGAAGCATACACAAATGACTTTATGGTAAGTGAACGAATTTACGGCGATACTTTTTATCAACTGGTTGGACATGATGATGAGTTGAGAATTCGTTATGAAAATGAAATACAAGAAGCAATGATTGATGCACATCTTGCTGGACTTGATGCATTTGATTTACATAACCACAATATCATGTTAACGAATAATGGTGAAATACGTATCGTGGATGTAGGTAGATTTGGTACTGAAACGAACACACTTCAATTCGGTATCTTCCGAAAATTATTTGGTAGCAGTTCTAAACGTCATCATAACAAACATCGTCGTCATCGTCATCATTCATCTTCTTCAAACCATCATCATCGCCATCATCATAGGCATTCACATTCACATTCGTATTCTCGAAGATCGTATTCATCTTCTTAATCACGTTAACTAGCGATTTTTCAAAATTAAATGGAAAATCGCTTTTTTATTACCTTTCAATAAATTTAAAATTAAGTATAATATTTCTTATGTCATGACAGAAAAAGCGGGAGGGACAAAGTAATGCAAATTAAGAAAGATGACTTATCGGGGACAGAAATAATTCAATTAATCGGGGAACATCTTCAAGGTATGGCCAAAAATTCTCCACCTGAAAGTATTCATGCTTTAAACATTGAGGGTTTAAAAAAACCTGAAATTACCTTTTGGAGCGCATGGGAGCAAGGAGAATTACTAGGGTGTGGCGCACTGAAAGAGCTCGATTCAACCCACGGTGAAATTAAGTCAATGCGTACTTCATCATTACACTTACGCAAAGGTGTTGCAAAAACTGTACTTCAATATATCATTAACGAAGCAAAGAATAGAGGTTATAAGCGAGTTAGTTTAGAAACAGGTTCAATGGATGCATTTGTACCTGCAAGAAAACTATATTCAAACTTCGGATTTCAATATTGTGATCCATTTTCTGATTATACCGAGGATCCAAATAGTGTATTCATGACAATGAAATTATAATTTATCAAAAACCAGCAAATGAATGTTGGTTTTTTGATTTCAAAATTATATAATTCATGTTACTGTTTATAGATATCATAAACATATTGATAGGAGATTACTGAATGATATTACATATAATTGAAAATGAAGATTGGTTCAGAGCAAAAGAATTGGGGATATACATGCCACCAAGTTTAAAAACTGAGGGATTTATTCACTGTTCTACGTTTGAACAAGCACTTGAAGTTGCAAATCTTTTCTTTGAAGGACATAAAAATTTACTTATACTTTGTATCGATCCAACAAAGTTAGAATCAAAATACGTTTATGAAGATTTAATTCAATCAGGTAAATTATATCCTCATATTTATGGACCATTAAACTTAGATGCTGTCATTAAAGTTGTTGAATTTCCATTAGATAGCAATGGGAAATTTACTGTTATACCAGAAGACATTCAATTACTTTTAAGTAAATGATGACTTTCTTACATTAGTTAAGACCTTCTTGATGAGAAGGTTTTTTTAGTAGAAGTTTATCTAGTTTTCTTCCTGAAAATGTATTTAACACTATGTACTTACTAATAGGAGGTATTTCCGTGAATATCCAGCTTAATACGAAACTTTGTCAGTTATTCAACATTCGTTACCCTATTTTCTTAGCAGGAATGGCAGGAGGACCAGGTACAGTAAAACTAGCCGCAGCGGTTTCAAATGCAGGTGGACTTGGAACAATTGGTGCTGCTTATATGGATCCAAAAAATATTAGAGCTGCAATTCATGAAATCCGAGGTTTAACAAAGAACCCTTTTGCTGTTAATTTATTTGCCACTCAAAATGTTGATCATACTGTTAGAATAAATGAAGTACAAGGTGAACTAAATAAATTCAGAAAATTACTGGAGATTCCAATTGTATTAGAAGAGATTATAACATCGCCTTCTAATTTTGATGAACAGTTAGCGATATTAATAGAAGAAAAGGTACCGGTTATTAGTACTGCATTTGGTTTGCTATCAGAAAATATGATCGCACAAACAAAAGCATTAGGGATTAAAGTTGTGTCAATGGTCACATCTGTTCAGGAAGCACTTCTTGCAGAACAAGCGGGTTGTGATGCAATAGTAGCGCAGGGAACAGAAGCAGGGGGACACAGAGGCACATTTAACGTTACTGACCAACCAATGGGAAATAATATCGGTACAATTGCATTAGTTCCGCAAATCGTTGATCAAGTAAACATTCCTGTTATCGCTTCAGGTGGAATTATGGACGGACGTGGATTAGTAGCTGCTCTTGTCCTTGGGGCACAGGGTGTTCAAATGGGCACTCGTTTTTTAACCACAAGCGAATCAGGTGCGCATAATTCCTATCAAGAAAAACTTTTGCAAAGTACTGAAGTAAGTACTGTCATCACAAATTCATTTTCAGGACGTCCAGCTAGGGGAATTAAAAATGAATTTATAGAGCACTGGGAAAATATAGATATCAAACCTCTCCCTTTTCCGACTCAAAATACAATGACAAGAGATATAAGAAATGGAGCTGCTAAACAAAATAATCCAGGTTATATGTCACTATGGGCAGGTCAAGGCTTACGAATGCTAACTAGTGGACAAAGCGCAAGGGAAATAATAGAAGAAATTCTTGAAGATGCAAAAGTCATACTTGCTTAATTCATTTTAAGATTCAATATAAAAACCGGAGTGTGATGATCACACCCCGGTTTATTTTTTTATGCAAGACGTTTTTCCATTTCATCAAACTGTTCTTCAATTTTACTACTATGGTTTGAAGTAAGGAGACTAACGATAATGACAGCAATTAAGCTAAAGAAGAAGCCAGGTACCATTTCATATAAATTGATTGCTTCTTTAATCGCATCTACACTAATCCAAATCATAACTGTTAATGCACCAACAATCATACCAGCAAGAGCGCCCCAACGAGTCATTCGTTTCCAGAATAAGCTTAATAGAATCGCTGGTCCAAATGCTGCTCCAAAGCCTGCCCATGCATTTCCAACAAGATTTAGAATTGTGTCATTTGGTGTTAATGAAAGTAGCAGTGATACGATTGCAACGATTAAAACTGCTAATCTTCCCACACGAACAAGGTCTTTATCCGTAGCATCCTTTTTACCAAAAACACGATATAGATCTTCAGTTAATGCACTTGCTGTTACTAAAAGTTGAGAAGAAATTGTACTCATAATAGCAGCTAAAATTGCAGATAACAAGAATCCCGTAATTAAAGGATGGAATAACACTTCAGAGAAATAGATAAAAATTGTTTCAGGATCTTCTAAAGTTAATTTGTTAACTGAAATATAAGCAATCCCTATTAGTCCTGTAAAAATTGCGCCTACGATCGTAAAAATCATCCAACTCATACCAATTCGACGAGCAGGCTTTAATTCTTTTACAGTAGAAATTGCCATAAATCGAACAATAATATGAGGTTGTCCAAAATAACCTAAACCCCATGCAAGTAAAGAAACGATCCCAATAAATGATGTCCCAGTAAAAATATTTAATAGTTTCGGGTCAATACTTTTAATCTCATCGAATACAGGTTTTACACCACCAACATCTACAAAGGCAACAAGTGGTACTAAGATAAGGGCAATAAACATAATTAATCCTTGAACAAAGTCCGTTAAACTTACTGCTAAAAAACCACCGAATAGTGTATAGGCAATTACAACTCCAGCAGTAACAAAAAGTCCAACCTTATAATCGATACCAAATGCAGATTCGAATAAAGTTCCTCCAGATACAAAACCTGCAGAGCAATACAATGTAAAGAATACGATAATAACAATTGCAGAAACAATTCTTAAGATTCTACTTGTATCTTGGAATCTTTTTTCAAAGTAATTTGGAATTGTAATTGAGTTATCAGCTACCTCAGTAAAAACTCGTAAACGAGGTGCTAACAATAAATAGTTTAAATATGCTCCAATTGTAAGACCAATTGCAATCCAAGCAGAAGAAATCCCAGTTGCATACATCGCTCCTGGTAATCCCATTAACATCCAACCACTCATATCAGCTGCACCTGCAGATAGTGCAGTAACAGCTGGTCCAAGTCCACGGTCACCAAGCATGTACTCAGATAAACTATCAGTAGACTTTTTGTAAGCGTAAACTCCAATTGCTAGCATAAAAATAAAATAAATAGAGATTGATATAATTACTTGAATGTCCATGATATACCTCCGTTTTTCTATGAAGTTTTAAAAGTATCATCGAATAATAATTTCTTTCAAAAAATAAACAATTTTGACTGAAAGAAACATTTTTTCTCAGATATCAAACTATTTTATTATAATATGCTGAAAATTTCAATTACTAATTTTTCAAAAAATCAGTAATTGAAGTACGTATGTAAGTAAGAATGAGGTGAAAAAGGTACAATTTCAAAAAAAAAAATCTATTAAAATATGATTAAAAAGTTTCAATTTCAAAAGCTTTTTTCATATCGCCTTTCATAAATTATGAAAATATGTTACAAATCAATATGAGAATAATAGATGAACCAATTTTAGAAGAAGGTGAATGAATGGCAAGGAAAGCATATGATGTACAAAATGTTGTAGTAAATACAGCAGAAGAACAAAAAAACATCTATAAAAGAACACTCATTATCGTATGTATCTCGCAAATATTTGGCGGAGCAGGACTTGCTGCTGGTGTTACAGTCGGTGCACTACTTGCACAGCAAATGCTAGGATCAGATTCAGTTACAGGATTACCAGCTGCTTTATTTACATTAGGATCTGCAATCGCAGCGTTATTAGTCGGTAGACTCTCTCAGCGTTTCGGCCGTCGAATTGGACTTACTGCAGGGTTTATAACTGGTGGAATTGGAGCAATTGGCGTTGTGATCGCAGCAATAACAAACAATATTTTTATATTATTACCTTCCTTACTAATTTACGGAGCCGGAACAGCAACGAATCTACAAGCTCGTTATGCAGGAACTGACTTAGCGAATAAAAATCAAAGAGCGACAGCAATTAGTATTGCAATGGTTTCAACTACATTTGGTGCAGTGGCTGGTCCAAGTTTAGTTGGCGTAATGGGCAATTTTGCAAGCTCAATAGGGGTGCCTGCTCTAGCCGGACCTTTCATTCTCTCTTCAATAGCATTTATTTTGGCAGGTTTAATCGTTTACATCTTGCTACGACCGGACCCACTCATGATTGCAAGACTCATAGAATCAAAAAAGCGAGAAAATGAAGTTGTAAAAGACAACAATTCGCCTTCTCAAATAAATAATAAACGAGGAATAGTTGTTGGTGCGTCTATAATGGTATTAACTCAAATCGTGATGGTTGCAATCATGACGATGACCCCAGTGCATATGAAGCATCATGGCCATAATTTAAGTGATGTTGGTGTAGTCATTGGATTTCACATTGGTTCTATGTATCTACCATCACTTGTTACTGGAGTTCTTGTTGATAAGATTGGAAGAATTGCCATGTCAATTGCCGCTGGAATTACCTTACTTTTTGCGGGTTTGTTAGCGGCACTAGCTCCAAGTGATTCAATGATATTCTTAATTGTTGCACTTTCTTTATTAGGCTTAGGATGGAATTTTGGATTAATAAGCGGTACAGCACAGATTATTGATTCAACAAATTCTTCAACTCGAGCTAAAACGCAAGGTTTAATAGATGTTTTTATTGCATTAGCCGGCGCTTCTGGAGGTGCCATGTCAGGCATGGTTGTCGCAAATTCAAGCTACTCAACATTAGCATTAATAGGTGGTGCTCTATCACTTTTACTAATTCCAGTTGTGATTTGGTCTCGTTATGGAAAGAAAGAAGATGCTAGTATTTTAAACAATAATCAAAAACAAGCTGAATATTAAAATAGAAAATGATTTCTCTTTTGAAATCCGAGATCTTAATAAGTAAGCACTTATCATTTGCTTACTTTTTTGTGATATCATCATGTGAAAATATTCACAAATTGTTCACGAAATAGAAAGTGTTTTATGGATCTTATATGTTACATTGAACTTGTAAGAACTCAATCACATCAAATTAAAAGGTGGTAATCAAATGTTCTTAATTATTGGTTTTTGTACAATGCTTTTATTATATTTATTTGCAATCATAACTCTATTAGTAGTGACTTTTAAGCAAGGTCCTCAAGATATCAAACTTTATCATGTTGAGAGAGTAGCCCAATCATCATAATTCATATAAATTTCTAATACCCAACTACTTAAAAATGTAGTTGGGTATTATTATTTGTATTTTATTGATTTTTATAAACAATTAAAGAAGCATTTATTTTGTTGAAAATATTGGGCTTTTTTTAAAATTCACTTGAACAAAAGTTACAAATCCTTCATAAATAGAATATGAACAGAGAAAATAATCTTGAATCATATGAATTATATATTGGAACACAATAGATCATGATGTTTGAGATTGAAAGGAGTGTACCAGATGAAAAGAAACAAAATCAAAAAAACCGTAATCTGGACATTAATTTTTACACCTTTTGTTATCTTCATCTTACCAATTTTAGTTGGCTTGATCTTAACACATCCGAAAAGAAGGAAAACTGATGAAACACCTGCTGATTATGGATTATCATACGATGAGGTAGAATTTAAAAGTGAATTTCAGTCGGTCACACTAAGAGGCTGGTGGATTCCTTCAAAAGTAACTACTTCGAATACGGTCATAACTGCTCACGGTTATACTGATGAGCGAAGTCAAAAAACGATTCAATCATTACGGCTAATTCAAAAACTTCATGAAAATAATGTCAATGTACTTATGTTTGATTTTCGAAATAGTGGCAAATCAGGTGGACGTAGTACAGGAATTGGTTATTATGAGCAGCACGACTTAACAGCTGCAGTGGATTTTGCACTAAAATCTAAAGGTCAATCATCAATCATATTGTTAGGTTGGAGTATGGGCGCTGCTACAAGTTTACTTGTTGGAAGTCGACATCCTTATGTGAAAGGTGTTATAGCTGACAGTCCGTTTCATGATTTGCAAACTTACTTAGAAGAGAACTTAAATGTTTGGTCCAAACTACCAAAAAAGCCATTTACACCAATTATTATAAAATCGATGAAACACTTATTACGGATAGACCCGAAAACAGTTTCACCAATCTTGGAAGTCCAAAAAGGCCACAACACAAGTTATTTGCTTATTCACGGTAAAAATGACGAACGCGTACCATTTACTAGTAGCCAATTAATTTTAGAGCAAATTCCAAAAGAAAGTGAAAAAACAATATGGTTGACTGACTATGGACATATAACTTCGTATCAAGAAGAGCCAAAAGAATACGAACAAAAGATTTTAGAGTTTATTAGAAATACTTTTACAAGTAGTGAAGAAGAACATTAAAGCTTTAACTAGTAAATAATTAAGATAATTAATGATATGTAATCATGTATAAAAATACAAGTTATAAATTTAAAAGGGCGGTATCAATCTGAACAGATCGGTAATAGGATTGTCATTTATTGTCTTTATAAAAAAACCTTAGTTATTGATGACTAACTATAACTAAGGTTTTTTTGGCATTATATTCTAAACTCTATTTAACAGCTTTGATTTTACTTTTACTACTGAGATTTTAAAGAGTAATAGGAAGTGCATTGTGATTGAAAGTGAGATTAAGACATAGTTTAGGCTAAAACTATTTGTTGTTTCCATTAATTTACTTGCAACCGCTGGGCCAAACGCCATTCCTACAAAATTGATTAAATTATATAAACCAAGAGCAACACCAATTTTTGTTGGGTTTAAAATCCTTGGAAGAAATGTGTTTAATGATACTTGAATTGCAGAATAGCTAAAAAACGTTAAAATAGTTGAAATTACTATTAAACTAATGTTGGCATTTGGGATCAATCCTAAAGATATAAAGCCAATAATCATTAATATTGATGCTCCGTAAATTATGTTCACATTGCCGAATTTAGGAATAAATTTTCCTGTCATATAACTAGACAAAATACCGAATAATGAACTGATAAATAATACGATTCCAATGATAAATGGTGATAACCCATGTTTTCTTGCTAATAGCATTGGAAGTAGTAATAAATTGGCACATAACGCTACATTAATAATAAATCCAATTGTTATTAAACGTAAGAATAGTATATTTTTAAATAATTCAATATCGATAAAGGGATATTTAGCTTTCATCATACGAATTTTGAATAGATATAGAAGAGCTAACGAAAGTATAAAAAACCAGGTGTTAATACTTATTCCTAGTAGTATCGAAGTAATTAAACCGAATAATAAAATTGCCCCAATATAGTCAAAACTAAACGGTTCATTAGCTTTATTGATAACTTCGATATGCATAAACTTCAAAAGTAAAAGAATTCCAATGATTGAAATAACCATAAATAAAAATAAATATGACCACCCGAGTGTATTGGTAATGGCACCACCAACTAAAGGACCAATACCTACAGCAAGTGCTATAGAAGAACTGATCATGGCTAGCGCACCCGGTCTTTTCTCTATTGAATACATTTTTGTTACTGCTATCATACCTAAGGAAATAAATGAAGCACCACCACTAGCTTGTAAAAGCCTTGCAAAAATTAAAAACTCATATGTTTGAAAAATAAAACCTATCACTGAACCTAATATAAATAACAATATAGAAATAATTAAAAGTTTTTTCACACTATAACGATCGGCAAGTTTTCCATAAATTATAGAACCAATACCAACAATTAAAGAATACCCTATTACAACCCAACTTACCTTTGTAGAACTAATTGATAGGTCTTTAGAAATATCTTCAAGTGCCACATTAAATAATACAGCATTCATTGGACCTAACATAACGATGAAACATAATGTAAATAATAACCATCTTGAAATTTTAACTTTTTTCGTTTCCAACTCTAACACTCCTCATTTATTTTTTACAAAGAAGAAAAAGTAATATTGATTATTCAAATCACCAAAAGTAACAATATTATAGTTCTAGAACTTTAAAACTATTGATTAAAAAT
The DNA here is from genome assembly GCF_055484705.1 of Gottfriedia sp. ABJ_BB2_2. Classification (NCBI taxonomy): domain Bacteria; kingdom Bacillati; phylum Bacillota; class Bacilli; order Caryophanales; family Bacillaceae; genus Gottfriedia; species Gottfriedia sp. ABJ_BB2_2. The sequence continues at coordinate 210,925 of NZ_JBVFKR010000001.1, read as the reverse complement.
AAAGGCTCTTTGGCACTAAAGTGTTGCCAAAAAACCTGGTAAGAACTCTTGAAAAGTGTCCTCCTTTAACGTTATGTTTTTTTGCTGTCCATCTCTACCATAAACAACAAGATCCGCTTCAATCATAATCTTAAGATGGTATGAGACATTTGATTTGTACATTCCAATTGCTTCACCAATTTCCCCACATGAATTTTTATATTTTTCATGATAAAGATATCGTATGATTTCAATCCTTTTAACTTCAGCTAGTGCTTTAAATATTTTTACACGTTTATCATCTGAGGTATTTTGTTTGATAGTCATAGAACTATAATAAAACTAGTACTATCTACTGTCAATATTCTTTTATTTCAATTAACATACTTAGAAATCGACAAAAATAATTATTCTTTTTCTTTAGATTTAGGCAATACTTTAATTTATGATTTAAAAGCTATTTTCCAATGTTTTGATACAAGAATTTGAATTTTTTTTTCGTAAATATTATTTATAAGCAAAAAACTTTCAATCACTTTGGGAATGAAGTAAATTTACATTAAAATATTGGAAACCAAAAGGAAGGTAATGAAAATGAATCATTTGTTTACACCATTTAAATTAAAAGGGTTAGAATTAAAAAATCGAGTTGTCATGCCTCCAATGTGTCAATATTCAGTTACAAACAAAGATGGAATTGCAACTGATTGGCACTACACTCATTATGTAAGTAGAGCAATAGGTGGAGCTGGTTTAATTATTATTGAAATGACAGATGTAGAACCAGATGGTCGAATTTCAGATTTTGATTTAGGATTATGGTCAGACGATCAAATTCCAGCTTTAAAACGAATTGTTGAAGCTTGTCAGCAACACGGTGCAAAAGTAGGTATTCAAATTGCACATGCAGGACGTAAAGCTGTAGATGCACAAGTACCAGTATCTTCATCTGCAATTCCTTTCGATGAAAATTCAAAAATACCGAGAGAACTTACAACACAAGAAGTAAAGGATATGGTTGAAAAGTTCCGTTTAGCTGTAGAGCGTGCTGTAAAAATCGGCGTAGACACGATTGAGTTACATGGTGCACATGGATACTTAATCCATCAATTTCAATCTCCATTAACAAATCATAGGACTGATGAGTACGGGAAGGATTTAACTCTTTTTGGTAAAGAAGTCATTCAGGCTGCAAAAAGTGTGATGCCAGAAGAAATGCCATTGATTTTACGTATTTCTGCTATTGAATATGTAGAAGATGGATATGGTATGAATCATAGCATTGATTTTTCTAAAGAATATCAAAATGCTGGTGTAGATATCTTCCATGTAAGCTCTGGTGGTGAAGGGAAAATTGCTGCACACGGTAGACCTGGTACACATGTAGCATATCAAGTACCTCTTGCAAGGGAAATTAAACAAGCTCTTAATGTTCCTGTCATCGCAGTTGGAAGATTAGACGAACCAAGTCTTGCAAATGCTGTCATTGGCAATGAAGACGCTGACTTAGTTGCAGTAGGTAGAGGGATGTTGAGAAATCCTTATTGGACTTTAGAAGCAGCATCTAAGTTAAATAAAGAGACAACGATTCCAAGACAATACACAACTGGATTTTAATCTTCTATAATACTCCAAGTTATATGGCTATTTCCTACGAATGATTAAGTTAGAATAGGAAAACAATAAACTTGGATACATATATAAAAATAGAAGTATGTTGAATAATAATCCTCGCTATATAGTGAGGATTATTTATTAGTACGTCTATCATGTTTCGAAGGAGATTTGTAATGAAGAAATATAACATACCGGTTGAAGCAGCATTAGAAGTAATAGGTGGAAAATGGAAAGTCGTGATTTTATGCCATTTAAAACTAGGTACTCGGAGAACAAGTGAACTAAAACGAGCAATGCCAGGAATCACTCAAAAAATGCTAACTCAACAGCTTAGGGAACTTGAGGAAGATGGAATCATAAATCGAACTGTATATAATCAAATCCCGCCTAAAGTTGAATATTCTTTATCGGATTATGGAGTAAGCTTGAATGAAATCCTGTATTCATTATGTGTGTGGGGAGAAAGTCATATCATAAAGAAATACGGAAATAAAGATGATGTATTAGAAGTAAGCATTCTTAATAATTAATGCATTAATTGAGAAGGTAGGAATTCCTTACCTTTTTTATTTTGGTGACTTAATGTACCTTGCGAAAATAAAACCTACTTGATTAACTGAAAATTTCACAACCCAATTTAAAGAGCATAAAATATCATTTTTCAAACTTGTCCAAGGAAATTTGAACCATTTGTCGTTTGTTGTGAATGATTACAATCAAATGCTGAGAATTTTATGATATAATTTGTGGTAATATTTACTAATCGTTGGAGGTTTTATGGAAGAGAGAAGATCTAGAGTTTTTATAGGTTCATCTAGGGAAGCCATGCCATATGTTGATGCAGTACAGTATCATTTAAGCTATTATGCAGAAGTTACACCTTGGAATTCAGCCTTTACTATAAATAAATATACGATGGAAGACTTAGAAAAACAGCTAGATCAAAATGATTATGGTGTATTTATATGTTCTCCTGATGATGTCATTACTATTCGAGGCAATAAATGCTTAATTACTCGTGACAATACTTTGTTTGAAATGGGCTTGTTTTGGGGGAAACTACGTAGAGGTCGAGTATTTTTTTTAATCCCAAATAAAACAAAAAAAATTCAAGTTGAAGAAGAACTGAAACTGTTAGATTTTCATTTCCTTTCTGATTTAGTTGGTATAAATCATCTTACTTATGAAATAAGAGATATAGTAAACCATAAAGCTGCAGTAAGAGTAGCATGTGGTGAAATTGGTGAAATCATTCAACAAACTGGTCCATTTGTCGATTATAAAGATCTTTATGAACAAGCCACACTTAGAATCAATGCATTAAACGTGGCTTCAAAATTCTCTGCAGATATCGCCATAAAACTAATGAAAACAAGTCCTGATCATATTCATGAATACATAGTTGAAACACTAAAGCCTAAGTATGGTGTTCCAAGAGGATTCGAACTAACCGATATTGGTTTTTGGAAAAGGGAAGGTTCAGAAGGATTAAGACATATTGTTGGAGAAGTACCAAGTAAACATTTTCATGAATTTAATGTGAATGATGGTATTGAGGAAGATTCTGGTGAGCGAATTCTCGTGGTAGACAGTTATTTGAAGAGCAATATATTGTTCCTTTTAACAAGAGATAACTTGTATAAAAGTTATTTAATATGTTATCCTATGGGAACAGAGGGCGTTCTAACGGTGACAATCACAGCTACGGATGATGAAGCAGAATTAAAGGATGAAGAATTGGATCTTTTAATAGTAGCTAATTCAAGACTGATGGGTACAATCGATTATCTATTTGGAGGTGGTTCTAAATGACAAGATATATTGATTTTAAAGACGTAAAAAAGATGGTTTCTAAAAAGGAACTAACGAAACATGTGAAACTAGTAGGTGTAAAAGCAACCGCCGACGTGAAAGGGAAAACCCAAGTAGGTAAAGTTGTATATAGACAAAAGGCAGATTATAGCGTTCCTTTCGAAAATAATGCATAAATTGATTTTAACACTTTAACAATTTGTTAAAGTGTTTTTTGTTTAAAAATCAAAAAAAAGACAACCCCAAAACAAATGATTTATTAAAAAAACAATTCAAATTACTTCATTTACCAATTATTTTAGAAATTTGATTTTTGTAACAAGATTGTCTCCATTTTTTAATGGTTTGCTACATTCTTGTATAGTAACATTTAGTTAAGGAGTTGAGGTGGTTGAAAAAGAAACCTAAAAAAGTGTATGTAACACATAAATTGCATCAAGAAAGCATGAATAAGTTAGATCAACTTTCTCAATTAACAGGTAAAACTATGGCAGAATTGTTAGAACAAATGATTAATGAAAAGTATGCCAATCATTTGAATCTTACTGGCGTTAATCAAATTTTTAATGAAGATACTGTAATTGAGAACTCTTTAGAACAAGAATTTAACCAGGAATTAAAAGAAGCCGAGCAACGATGGAAAACCTCTAATAAAGATTTAGATGACTTCAATCAAAAAATGGAATATTGGAAGAACGAAGAGAAAATGAAGAACAGCATGCAAGCCGAAAAGTTTAAGAAAAAACTAGATGATTGGGCGAAAGAGTGGGAACGATATTTTAGAGATTATTCATTTACAATAAAAGAAAATCATACATATCAATATAAGTACTTCAATCCAAAAGATGGAGCTGAAGTTTGGAAAAAACATATGAGACAATATACAAGACTGTGGCACCCAGATTATGCCCTAAATGAAGGTAATCCTCAGAAGTTCGGTGAAATGAAAGCTGAATATGACATACTTACCGGTAAGATACCGACGGAAGAATATAGTTTATGACAAATATGCTGTAGCTTAGAGCTACAGCTTTTTTTAAGCTAATAATGTAGTTCAAAAAATAAAAAACCTGTACAACAGGTTTTTAAAAGCATCATTCTAGACTATAAGAAATACAGGGAAATGTATCTTTTTATTTTCTGTCGTCACGATCTCTTCTTCTTAATCCTAATAATCCAGCTAACCCCAGTAATCCAAGCCAACCCCAATCGTTATCATCGTCATCGTCTGTTGCTGCTGTGTTAGCAACTGGCGTTGGATTATAACGATTCATATTATCGTTTGAATATCTGTTCTCAGCTGAAGCATTATTCGTTAAAAATGATAGCGCTAATACTAAAGAGAATATCACTAAACAAAATCTTTTCATGACAATTCACCACCTTATTTAGAATAAGAGCATTTATTATTTTGATTCATAAAAGTAATAAAATTCATGGTAAATAAATCCATAATGATTTTTAATATTTTATGCGGATTTGAAATTTTAAAGAGTAAATGAACTAAGACTAGTCATCGGATTAACTATTTTAGGAATCTTCCATTCAAACAAATATCTTTAAACGGTTTTCATTTTATTAATGAAAATATGTATTTCTATCAAAATAAGCTAATAAACATAAATAGTAAAGCGCTTACATTTATTTCATAATTGCATTTATTTTCTTTGAGTATGGTTTTTATTATCTATTTTCTAATCATTTTATTTTTTTTTGCGATTAGATACTACTTAAAAATCTGCTAGAACCTCATCAATTTCTATAACTTCCAAAGCATGAATGCTCATTTAACTAAAAAAAGACCGTTAAAAGAGAGGGGTTAATTTGGTATGAAAAAAAAACAAATCGAGACATCTCTAATTCATGAAGGATATGAATCAAGTGAGTATCAGGGCAGTTTAACACCACCTTTATTTCAGACCTCCACTTTTACTTTTCCAACAGCGCAACATGGGGAACGAAGCTTTAGTGGAGAGAATAATGACTTTATTTATTCAAGGCTAGGCAACCCAACTGTTCATATTTTAGAGGAGCGAATGGCTACTTTGGAAGAAGGTGAAGCTGCATTAGCGTTTGGGTCTGGCATGGCCGCTGTGTCGACTACTTTGTTTTCATTAATTAAATCTGGAGACCATATCGTATGCTCAAAAGGAATATACGGATGTACCTTTGGTTTATTAGAAATGTTGGAAAATAGGTTTAATGTACAACACGATTTTTGCAACATGTCCACAGAAGAAGAGTTAATGGATGTAATAAAAGAGAACACAAAGGTTATTTTTATTGAAACACCAATAAATCCTACTATGAAAGTTATTGATATTGAGAAGGTAGTAACAGTTGCAAATAAAAAGAACATAGTAGTGGTCGTGGATAATACATTTTGTTCACCATATTTACAAAAGCCATTAACTCTTGGCTGTGATATTGTGTTACATAGTGCAACGAAATATATTGGCGGACATGGGGATGTCATCGCAGGAATTGTTGTGAGTAAAACAAAAGAATTGGCTGATGCAATGGCACCAGTAAGGAAGGACACCGGTGGCATAATGTCTCCGTTTGATGCATGGTTATTGCTTCGTGGATTAAAAACTTTAGCTGTTCGAATGGAACGCCATTGTGATAATGCTGAAAAAGTATTTACTTTTTTACAATCTCATCCAATTGTAAAAGAAGTATTTTATCCAGGCGATTCAGATCATCCAGACTACTACATTTCTAATAAGCAAATGAAAAAAGGTGGAGGCGTGATTGCTTTTACAGTGCACGGTTCGAAGGAAGAAACACAAGATATTCTAAATCAGCTGAAGATGATTAAAATTGCAGTAAGTCTAGGGGATACAGAGACACTAATTCAACACCCAGCCACAATGACACACTCAGTTGTGCCTAAAAAATTACAGCAAAAAATGGGAATTACAGAAAATATGATACGTATGTCAGTCGGTTTAGAAGCATGGGAGGATATTGTGGACGACCTTCAACAGGCATTTGCATATATGACAAAACAAAAAATGGAAAAAGGCTGATAATCAGCCTTTTTTATGTACATCTATCATATGAAAGTTTTTATAGAGTAATAATAACTTTACCCTGAGCATGACCTTTTTCAAAATACCTAAAAGCTTCAGCTATTTCACTTAACTTATAACACCGATCAATAATGGGTTTTATTTTGCCTTCTTCAAGTAGTTCTTTCAAAGTAATCAAGTCTTTTTGGTTTGCCCTTTGTAACATGCTACTCATTTTCTTACGCCCAATCATTGAAATCCAAGGACCAATCACCATCGCTTCGGCTAATTGAGCTCCTGAACCTCCAACCACTACATAATTGCCGCCTGGTTTAAGTGCTCGCTTATAAGTTGATATTGGGTGGTAGCCATTTACAGCAATAATTAAATCGTAGCTATCCTTTATTTCTTTAAAGTCTTCTATAGTATAGTCCATGGAATGATCTGCACCGATCGACTTTAAAATATCTATATTTCTTGTACTACAAATACCAGTTACTTCAGCACCATATGCTTTGGCAATCTGGACTGCAAAAGTACCCACACCACCAGAAGCACCATTTATTAATACCTTTTGTCCCGACTGAATATTACCTTTATTTCTAATCGCCTGTAATGCTGTTACTCCTGCCATAGGAACAGCTGCTGCTTCCTCAAAGGACAAATTTACTGGTTTGATTGCCATGGCATTCTCAGGTACAGCTACGTATTCGGCAAAGCCACCCCAACCACAAGCTGATAAGTCTCCAAACACTTCATCTCCTGGTTTAAAGTGTTTAACATCTTTGCCAACTGCTTCAACTAGGCCTGCTATATCACCGCCAGGAATAGAGTATTTTGGTTTGAGAAGTCCAAAAGCAAATCTAGCTAGAAAAGGTTCGCCTTTTAAAAGAACAAGATTTCCATAATTTAAGGATGCTGCTTTTATTTTTACAAGTACTTGATTGGATTTTGGAATTGGTTTTTCAACTTCTAATAATTCAAGAACGTCAGGTGCTCCATACTTCCTACAAACTATAGCCTTCATAAATATTCCTCCTCATTTCAGTAAAACTAAATCATACTGGGACAAGATAATAAATTAACCATATAGCTATCGTTTTAGTGATTCAAACTATGCACTTTTTACACGAACCGTTTTGGGTAGAGGGTAATACCATCCATCTAGAGTTATATATATTACAGTTGAGTATGAGAAATTCGAACTATATGAAATAAGTCACAGAGTACAGTTACATTAGAAAAGAAGGGAGGGAAGGGAATGCAAAACACCCCGTAAATATTAGTTAACGTCTAACATTTACGGGGTAGATTACTTTCATTATTCTTAAAAACAAGAGTTACATAGTCTACATGCTAAGTCCACCACATTTGGCTAATAGATTCTTTTACAATTAGCGGTTTTAAATTTTCGACTGCCTTAGTAAATCCTTCGTTAATTGACATTAATCCATCCTCATGTTCGATGCTAACAACATAGTCATAACCATAGAGTCGAAGAGTGCTTATGATATCTGCCCATGTTTTTTGATCATGACCAAATCCTACGGTTCTAAAATACCAGGCACGATCACGCATTTCCGAATAGTCAGTCATGTCGGTGAGGCCATTGCGATTCATGTTCTGCTGGTCAATAATTGTATCTTTTGCATGAAAATGATGGATGGCATTTTCACGTCCAAGAATTTTTATTGCTTCAATTGGATCAATTCCTTGCCACCACATATGACTAGGATCAAGGTTAGCTCCAATAGCAGGTCCACAAGCTTCTCTTAATCGTAACATTGTCGCTGGTGTATGAACGGAAAATCCTCCATGTAGCTCTAAACCGATTTTCACATTGTGTGCTATGGCAAAGTCATTTTTTTCTTTCCAATATGGTATTAACTTTTCTTCCCATTGCCATTTTAAAATTTCTTGAAAATCATGTGGCCATGCAGTTACTGGCCAATTAGGGTAAAGAGCGTTTTCATGATCACCAGGACAACCTGAAAAAGTATTTACTACAGGGACTTCTAATTCGGAGGCCAGGCGTATTGTTTTCTTTAAAACATCGTCAGCTGACTTTGCGATTTTTTTCTGTGGGTGAAGGGGGTTTCCATGACAACTCAAAGCACTAATGATTAATCCGTGATCAGTTATCTTTTGCTTAAACTTTTTTATATTAGATTCATTATGTAATAGCTCATCAATTTGACAATGAGCATCACCGGGGTATCCTCCAGTACCTAACTCAATAGCCTCTATACCTTTAGAAGAAACATAGCTTAACATGTCATCAAAACTTTGATCGGAGAATAAAACTGTAAAGACACCTAATTTCAATGAAAAATCCCTCCTTAAATATAATTATCAGAATATACTGTTATGTAATCCGTTACATTTCTAACATATATAAATTTTTCACTTAAATCAATAGTTTTATTTGAATTAAAATATTTTATTGACAGATAATTCAGAACATAATACTATGAAAATGTAATCGATTTCAAAAGATTATTTACATTGATTTTACAGAAGGTAGGATAAAAAGATGGCAAACATCCAACAAGTTGCTAAACAAGCAGGAGTTTCTGTAGCAACAGTTTCAAGAGTATTAAACGGACAGAACACAGTTTCCTCTAAAACAAGAATTAAAGTAGAAGAAGCCATTCATAAATTAAATTATGAACCAAGTATGTTAGGTAGAAATTTAAGAAACTCCGAAAGTCGGATTATCTTAATTTTAATACCCACGATCTCAAATCCATTTTATTTGGACATTATCAAAGGAATTGAAAATATTGCAATCAGTCAAAATTATAATATTTTACTATGTGAAACAGATTCAAATCCTGAAAAAGAGAATATTTACTTTGACCTAGTTAGGAAAAAAATGGCGGATGGAATTATTTCTATGGATCCTGCTGTGAATGTAGATACTTTAAAAAAGCTAGCAGAAAACCATGCTATTATTCAATGTAGTGAATATGGAGAGGACAGCGGAATTCCTTATGTAACAATTGATAATGAGGAAGCTTCTTATCGAGCAGTGAAGCATTTAATTAAAATAGGTCACTCAAAAATTGCGTTAATGAATTCTGATGAAAAATATCTATATGCAAGACAACGAAAAAAAGGTTATCAAAAAGCATTAGAAGAGCACGGGATCACAGTAAGAGATGAATATATCATTCATACTCAGCATTTAGGATTCGAGTACGGCCAGCAGGCAATGAAAAAAATATTAAATATAGAAGATCGACCAACTGCGGTTTTTGCAGTATCTGACCTTTTAGCAATTGGCGCATTAAAAGAAATCAATAGTAATGGACTACACGTACCAAATGATATAGCAGTTGTAGGTTTTGATAAAATTGATTTTTCAAATATGACAAATCCTACTCTTACAACGATTGCACAACCAATGCATAAGATGGGAACCATAGCAGCTAAAATGTTAATTGATCAGATTAAAGGGGAAAAGGTTGATAGTATCATATTAGATCATGAATTAGTGATCCGTGAGTCTACTTCGGGTTAAATCGATCTAAGGTCAGCGCTCTGTTATTAAAAGAGGTTAATAGTAGAGCGCTGACCTTAAATGTAATCGATTACATAAAAGGGGAGTTTATTAAACAAATACTAAGGGGTGAATGGTTTTGAGAAAATTACTAGTGGCTGGAATGTCTTTAGTAACAGTATTTGGGTTGGTAGCTTGTAATGATAAAGGCAGTAGTGTTGGTGGAAAAGAAGATGATAAGTTAAAAATCGGCATATCTTTACCATCTGCAACACATGGTTGGATGGGGGCTTTAATTGATAGTGCTGAAAAACAAGCAAAGGACCTAAAAGAGAGTGATGGTATTGAGTATGTAATGACAAATGCAACTGATCCAAACAAGCAAGCAAACGACGTTGATGATTTGATTGCGCAAGATGTAGATGTGATTGTAATGCTTCCAATTGAGTCGGCTGCACTTACTCCAGTAGGACAAAAGATTAAAGATGCTGGTATTCCGTTAGTAATCGTAGATCGCGAGCTAGAAAATGATGCCGCTACTGTTGTCGTAAAAGGAGACAATGAAGGGATTGGCGTTAACGCTGGTAAATACTTCGTTGAAAAGTTAAATGGTAAAGGGAAAGTAGTTGAAATTACAGGGCCACCAAGTTCAGTTACTGAGCAAAGAGGATCTGGTTTTAAAGAAGCAATGGATTCTGCTGGTGGAATTGACGTAATCGCTTCACAAAGTGGAGATTTTTCTACTGAAAAATCATTAGAAGTTATGCAAAATATTTTACAAGCCCACCCACATATTGATGCAGTTTTCACTCAGGATGATGGCATGGCACTAGGTGTACTTCAAGCAATTAAGGAAGCAGGACGCAAAGATATCAAATTCATCACAGGTGCCGGTGGTGGTAAGGCTGTTTTTGATAATATGAAAGAAGACGGTTTAATTACTGCAACGTTCTTATATTCACCAACGATGGTCGCTGATGCAGTAAAAATTGCAGCAGATATCGCGCAAGGTAATGATCCAGATGAAAATATTATCGTAAAAGAAGCAACACAAGTTACAAAGGATAATGTTGAAGAATACTACAATCCAGATTCTAAATTCTAATTAATCGAGAGGAAATACAATAATTGTAGACACAGATATTGTATTTCCTATTTTCCTATAAAGGAGGGATCATGCCATGACTACGAATCCTTTAATGACAATGAACAACATTGAAAAATCATTTAACGGTATACCGGTATTAAAAAATGTATCACTTCAAGTTGAGAAGGGTGAAATTCATGCATTATTAGGAGAAAATGGAGCAGGAAAATCGACATTAATGAATATTCTTGGTGGGGTTCATCAACCTGATCAAGGCTCAATTCAGATAAATGGAATCGATATTAAAATGCTGAATCCAAGAATATCACAGGAACATGGAATAAGCTTTATTCACCAAGAATTAAATGTAGTCTCCGATCTAAGAGTCTATGAAAATATGTTTTTAGGTTCTGAACTTCGCAATAAAATAGGTTTTTTAAAAGTAGATGAGATGTGCAACAAAACTAGTGAGATTTTAGCAAAGCTAGGTGTTGACATCAATCCTAAAGAATATGTTAGAAATTTAGATACCTCATATAAACAATTGATAGAAATATCAAAGGCACTATTACATAAATCCACTCTTATTATAATGGATGAACCAACAGCATCCTTAGCTGAACATGAAGTGAATCGATTATTTGAACTAATGAATAACCTAAAGGATTCTGGTGTTTCAATTATTTATATTTCTCATAAGCTTAAAGAAATAAAAGAAATTTGCAACCGCTATACTGTGTTACGTGATGGAGAGGTTGTAGGTACTGGAAGTATTGAAAATGAAAACTTAGATTCAATAACGAAACTAATGGTAGGAAAATCTATTTCAGAAGATCGAATTGTTCAAAATAACAAATTAGGTCCTGTTTTATTAGAGGTTACAAACTTAACCAGTCAAAGATTGTTTAAGAACATAACTTTTTCAGTTCGTAAAGGAGAAATAGTAGGTTTTACTGGTTTAGCTGGAGATGGTAGAACTGAACTATTTGAAAGCTTATTTGGTTATCGAAAAAAATACACTGGTGAAATAAGAATAAATAACCAGTTGGTAAAAATAGATCATCCACGTAAAGCATTAAAAGCAGGTATGGGTCTTGTTCCGAAAGATCGTAAGGAAAATGCAATCATAAAAGATTTAAGTGTTATTCATAATATGAGTCTATCTTCAATCGGGCATTTTGAAAATGCAGGGTTGATCCAAGAAAAACAAGAAAAGGAGAAATTCGAATATTATAAGAACCAATTAAACATAAAAGTACACAATCCACGAATTACAATCGACAAGTTAAGTGGTGGGAATCAACAAAAAGTGATTATTGCTAAATGGCTTGAAGTAAATACGGATATTATCATTTTTGATAACCCAACCCAAGGGATTGATGTAGGGGCAAAACAAGAGATTTATCAGCATATCGTTTCCTTAGCTGAACAAGGTAAAGCTGTTGTAATTCTTTCATCAGAAGCCCCAGAAGTATTAAAGATTTGTCATAACATTAATGTAATGTACCAAGGAGAAATAACTGCTAGATTCAGTGGTGAAGAAGCAACTGAAGATGAAATTATGAGTTATGCAACTGGCTCGAAACGGGAGGTCGGAAAAATTGGCTAATGTAGTGTTAAATGAAAATAATCCTAAAACTTCAAATACAAAAAGTCGCCTCTCTTGGCTTTGGTCAGAGTATAGCGTCATTATTGCATTTTTAATAATTTTTATTGCAGCAACAATTATGAACCCTAGGTTTATTGATATGAATAACCAACTCAATATTTTAATGCAAGTTTCTATTATTGGGATTGTTGCATTAGGAATGACGATTGTCATGCTTTCAGGTGGAATAGATTTATCTGTTGGCTCAGTACTAGTACTTGTCGGTGTTTGTACCGTGTTAGCTTTAAATGCTACTGGTAGTATATTTGTAGCGATCGTAACTGCACTATTGGTAGGTTTATTTGCTGGATTTTTGAACGGATTAATGGTTGCCAAAGGAAGAATCGCTTCATTTATTGCCACTTTAGGGATGATGGCCGCTGCACGCTCAATTGCTTTGTATATAACTGAAGGTGGTAGTATTTCTGGTAAAGTAACTGGATTTACAGCAATCGCAAATAATAATTTAGGGATCATCGATTACCCGATAATCATTTTCTTCGTTATGACAGCACTTGTTTATGTATTAATGCACAAGACTAGATTTGGACGATATGTGTATGCAATTGGAAGTAACGAAAAAGCTGCACTTCTGTCAGCTATACGAGTCGATCGCATTAAAATCGGAGTATATAGTTTGGCAGGCTTATTAGTCAGTGTAGCTGCAATCATTGAAGCATCACGATTAAATTCAGTTTCATCGTCTAGTACAGGGGTTCAATATGAATTAGATGCAATCACTGCAGTTATTATTGGAGGTACGAGAATGACTGGTGGTCGCGGGAAGATTATTGGAACATTTTTTGGTGTTCTGATTTTAGGAATTTTGAATAATATGATGAATTTAATGAATGTCTCTCCACATCTTCAAGGGTTTGTAAAAGGATTAATCATCATCATTGCTGTTGTATTCCAAAAGAAAGAGTAGGAGGGGTAGATAATAATGAAAGTAGGTATTATCGGATGTGGTTCAATCGCAAAATTGCGTCATGCCCCAGAATATAAAGCCAATCAATTTGTGGATGAAATCGTTTTTTACGACCGAAATATTGAACGGGCAAAAAATTTAGCAACTATGTTTGATGGAAGGATCGCTCAAACTGTTGAAGATTTATTAGCTGATCATTCAATAGACGTGATTAGTGATTGCTCATCCAATGAGCAGCATCATATATTTACTACAAAAGCTTTGCTAAGTGGAAAGCATGTTTTATGTGAAAAGCCGATTTCATTAACAATTAAACATGCAAAAGAAATAGTGGAAGCCCAAAAGTTATCTGGGAAAAAATTAATGGTAGATCATAATCAACGCTTTACACGTGCACATCAAAAAGCTAAAGAAATCATCCAGTCTAAAAAACTAGGAAAAGTGCTTACATTTAGAACGACTTTTGGACACGCAGGACCTGAGCATTGGGGTGTAAATAAATCAAATTCAACATGGTTTTTTAAAAAGGAGCGTTCTGGTCTTGGCGTTGCTGGAGATTTAGGCATTCATAAAGTAGATTTATTACATTATTTACTTGATGATGAAATCGCATCGGTTAGTGCATTTCAAGGATCACTAGATAAGGTCAATGAAAACGGAGAACCAATCGAGGTTTGCGATAATATTGTATGTAGTTTAAAAACAAAAAAAGGCCGATTAGGTACAGCATCGTTTTCATGGACTTATTACGGAGAAGAAGACAATAGTACAATCATCTATTGTGAAAAAGGGATCATTAAAATATATCATAGTAATGACTATCAAATAGAGGTCATTACAAAAGATGGGGAAAAGGTTTATTATCAACTTGAAAATATTCAAACAAATGATAACCAAACATCAAGTGGTGTAATTGATGCTTTTATTAAAAGTATACAGCTTGATGAGGTTCCACTTGTGACAGGTGAAGATGCACTATCATCATTAAAAGTAATTTTAGGTATTATTGAAGCAGCCGAAACAAATAGAGTTGTAACAATATAAGTGCTATTGGGTTTAAACTACTCTGATGGTTAGCATATAAAAGTGTTACATTTAATTAATAAACAGTAGTCATTAAAAAATATAGAAAAAGCATGGAATGGAAGTTTCATGTTTTTTTTAGTTTTCAATTTAAAGAAGCTTCTTAATGGAGCTTCTTTTATTCATATTTTCTTCTCCGTATTTAGACCTATTTATTTTTTGTATGGAATGGAGTGATTATTCAAATTCTAATAAACGAATCGTAAAAATCATATTGTGGTAAATACACCAAACCGTTAAAAGATTTCATTAGCTGATGTTTTGAGTTTATAAGCAACAGTTTTAGATACCTTCATTATGATCATGGTATTTGTACAGTATATGTGGTATCGAAAATTGCGTAGCTTACATTTGGTTTAGCCCAATTTGATTAGATAAAAAATTAGGAGGTTTAAAATTGAAATTCTATAATGTTTTTGGTAATAAAAAAGAGCTAGAAGTAAATGAAGGTGAACGAGTAGAAATTATAAAGAGAAGTGATCAATATTGTATAAATGATGAAGAGCCAATATATCATTCTGGAACACTCAATGAAATCGTCTATGGAAAAGATGCAAAAGGAGGTTCAGAACCAGTAGGAATACAGGTTACATTTGATAAAGATACAGTCTACAATGATGGAGAAAAAGAATTTATTTCTTTTGATGCAATTGAAGAAGTCTTTAGTAAAAAGTATGAAATAGTCGGATATGCAATGTTAAATGAGGGAATTAGCTTAAGTGTAAAAGGGAAAAATGTAGGAAAGGTTATTAATTTTGACTATATTAATGGGAATTTAATTCCAGTTTCAATTCAAGAAGACAATGGTTCCGTAAAAAATACAATTACAGATGAAGATGCTGAATTAATCCAAGACATCATGCGTTATGGAACACCTCAAAAGTTTTCACACTATGTTCTGACTAAATCCAAATGATAAAGGGAATTCTTACTTTTCATTAATAAAAAACAATGACTGATTCAGTCGGTCTCACTCAGGGACGCTATATAAACAGAGACATGCTACTAAATATGAAGAATCAAAAAGAAGTACATCCAAATAAGTAAGATGCTTTGGCGGGCGGGCAGTCAGAAGGCACATTAGTTGTGCCTTTTTTTGTTATCATTTTATATTGAATCTAATAAAAGAGAAATTTGGTTTAAATCTCGTTGTGTGAGAGTTGGATCAATCATAATAACAGGATGGATTGTATCAATTTCCAAGTGAAAATCTGCAATAATAAATTCTATTGAAAGTTTATTTAAGTTTTTAGACTCAAAATCACCTTGTTTTGGTTGCAGAATATTCATTTTATGGCCGAATTCCTTTATTAGCTTTGTGGAAATATATCGATAAACTGCCGGACCATTACTTGTAAGTAATAATATATTTTTTTTCGACATTTCTAATTTAATATTTGTTGCTTGGATATTCAATGTAACTTTAGCAATTCCATCTCTTGTAACCTCTGGGTAAGACTTTTCATTTGTCCATTCGAGCAAAATGTTTTTTACTTTAGTAAATAATTCAGGGTAATTCTCATATGTAAAACGGTCTAACGTATATGAAGGTTCTCTTTTATCAATAGAATATAAAACTAACGAGTATCGTTTGTATTGACTTTGAAAAGTATAGAGAAAATCTTCATCATTAAGTAATGAAATTCCTAATTTTTGTTCTAATCTTTCTACCAAGTCAAACATGTCATGATAATATGGCGTTTTTTTACTATGAAATAACGATAAAAATTTAGATTTCTCAATTTCATCAAAACTATAATAAGGTAAAGTAGATATAGATAAAGTAAATGCAATCCTTTCATTCAATGAAATAACAACGTTAAATTCATTTTCTATTTTTGCACAAATTTCATCTGAGATAGTAAAGAAGTGAGAATCAACAATTCTTTGAATTGTTTCATTATTTAAGTTTAGATCAATTTCTGTTTTCATTCGGTTTAGCAGCGTAGCAAGGAAATAAATATATTTGTAAATCGTGATAGGATATATGAATAATTTGAATTGATTTGACGTAGTTGTGACAATATCTTTCAATGTTGAAAATGAGATGTCTTCGAATGGCCAATTATCTAAATTGTTATTTCTATGATCATTTAATGCAACCAAAATATCACAGCACAATAATCGAATATCAAATTCTCTTCCAATAATTTGGAGCGGTCCACGTTTCAACTGCAAATTATACGAATTAAGTAATGCTTCAACTCTTTCAAGAATCTTATAAACAGCTTGTTGTTGAGAATAAAGAGCCGCTGCTAAACCACTTATACTTTTTATTTGTTTAAATTGAATAAAAAATATTGCTCTGAAAGTGCTTGAATTTCTGACAAATAGTGTACGAATTTCATAAATAGACGCCGTATTAGGCTTTTTTATATAAATCCCTTTACCCTTAATTGTTTCAATTTCCCACCCATTAGGTAAACTCATGTTGATTGCTTGTATATCATTCCGTATCGTTTTCTCTGTACAAGCTAATTTGCTTGCTAATTCTTCTGATGTGTACCACTTATCTTGACTAATTAGAATATTGATAATTTGGAGTTTTCGTTTAGTTGGTTTATCCATTTGATATCCTCACTTTAAATGAGCCTTTTGCGTATAATCAGAATCTATCCATTGACTAAGAGCTTTAAATAAACAAACTGAGCCATTTCTAAATTTCCTAAAATAAAAAATGTAGGCATAAATTGACTATCATTATTATTTGAAATTTTATATTATCTATACTTGCCAGTGCTGATCAAAACAAAACTCTTTCCGTAGAACTTATACTAAAAAGGCAATTATTACACATTGTGTTCTTAGTAGGCACTCATTGATAAGCTAGATGATAGCTTCATAACATTAGAATCCAGGACCTCTGTCATAGGTAAATCATAATCTGTTCACCATTACATAGTTTTGCTAAAATAATTTGAAATATATTTTCAACTAGGGAGAAAATTATGAAAAATAGAAGTTCTCAAATTTTAGATATGATTGATGTTTTAGAATCATTAGAGCGAAATTTAGCTATGATCGAGTTCACTCCAAATGGAGAAGTTTTATGGGCAAATGAAAATTTTGCAAAAACATTAGGATATGAAGTTTATGAATTAAAGCAAATGATGCATAAGCAATTTTGTACAAAAGAGTTTTATGAGAGCCAAGAGTACATTGAATTATGGAACGATCTTCGAAGTGGTAAGAAATCTCAAAAAAAGATTCAGCGAATTGGAAAAAGAGGCAATTTGCTTTGGCTTGAAGCTACTTATATGCCAATATTTAATGAAGCAGAAGATGTTATCGCTGTTTTAAAGATTGCGACTGATATTACTGAGCGAGAATCAAATATGAAAGCAACTGTAGCTAAGTTAAACCATATGTCTGTTGAACTTGGTGATTTAATTGTTCAAAATTCAAATGAAAATATTCAAGCACTACAATCGCTGAAGAAACAAACGGAATTAATAAGTGGTTTATCAAAATCAATACAAAATATATCTTTTCAAACAAATATATTATCTTTAAATGCTTCTATTGAAGCTGCTAGAGCTGGAGAACATGGAAAAGGCTTCAATATCGTAGCACAAGAAGTTGGAAAATTAGCCGAAAGTGTGAAAGAAGCAGTTATAAAAATTAATAATAATATTGATAACATGAAAAACGAAGTAGTAAAAGTAAGTGGAATTACTGATAATCTGCAAAATGTTGTGGCGGATACACAAATTAGAATTAATGAAACTATGATTGAATTTAAAAGAATAAATGAATAAGGTCGTTTACATAGAGGCTTTATTCCTACAAACTAAGTAGGGTACAAATAAACAAGAAGCTGATATCAACTACGATCATGTTGTTGATGAAAAAGATTTGTACTCGATGCAAAATCCATGGATGGACAATTTTCCTAAAGCTAGCAAAAAGTTATAAAGGGAAAACATTAGTAGATGTTATTCAAGAACTCTGATTTGAGTAAATGAGATAATTTAAACATATTTATATATTAATTGGTAACGTTTTAAATGACGTTACCGTTTTTTTTGATTGGTTACTAATCTAATAATTAACCGTAATGCGTATCTGAAGCCACTTAATGAAGTTTTTTAAAATTATTTCTGAGATATCAGTTCTTTTAGAAGGGTTCTTCAAAATACGTCTAGAATGATTTATAGAAGTAAATTTTTTCCAGAAAGAGGTAAAAATCATGAGCCGAATAAAGATTGTTTAACATGGTTCGATGATTGGATTGTCACATGATTTTAATTTTGTTAGATTAGAAAAAGTAATGATTAATTGAAGTATAGTAAAAATGAATGGAGAGATTGAAATGCCCTATATCGTAGATTTTAAAAATGTGTCAACAATTGGTTTAGAGACTTCACCAGTAGTAGAGGCACTTGCTGGTTTACGCGCGCACGAAGCACGTTACTTTATGAACAAATATAAGCATGAATTTACTGTAGTACCGGCTAGCGAAAGTCAAGAGACTCTCGATTATGTGAACGAAATATTACAAGAACGTGATATTGAGTTTGCGGCTAAACCTTTAGAAACGTCTCGTTTCCAAGTGGAAAATATCAAATTTGCTTATGTTTTTTATGAGGACGGTCTTGCGATTAATGTAATGTATACTGTTGATGACCCTAAAAAGCGTGCTGTTGGCTTTAAGCTTTCTGAGGGAATGGAGATACCAAAAGAGTTAGAAGAAAAGTTTAAGTTCGCTAGGCAGAAATCTAAACTAGCTGGAACAATTAGAGGCTCATTTTTTGTCATTAAAGGTGAGTATTAAAAAAGAAATTGGCAGAATGCAATCTACATAATTAACAGTTTTTAAAGCGGTGATCATTTTTTGATCTCCGCTTTTTTTAATAAGTAAATTATATTAAACATTTTACTGAACATTTTTCACTGTTCTTATTACCGATCCTAGGTTATTTGTACTGTTTTCTCAAAAAGCCTTTGGATAGTTTGTTTAATAAAATGTATTTTAAGTCATATTTGCCCAATATTTAACTTAAAAGTTCCGACTATTTATATACTAATCTGACAAAAAAATACCGGATTTACTATTAATAATAAATTAATCAAGTTTATTTATCGTTTACATTTGAAAATTGACGAATTATGCGATTTACAAATTGCGTAAATTCCCCCAATATACCTCCATTTATTTGAGATGTACAATTTGATTGTATTTATTGATGACCACATAAATAGATGAATAGTAAAACGCTAGTTATCTCTATAATGAACTATTATTCTCTTGATCTAAAGTGGAAGGAAATTAGATACAAAATTTATTGAGGAGAGATGAGTATGAAAAATAGAAAATTGAAAGCGTATAAAGTTATGTCTACAGTAGCTTTAACTTCATTAATTTTTACATCTTTAACGGCTTTTGCCGACAATAACGACATTTCTCAAACTGAACCGACAGATGATATTGTGGAACAAGGAGTACCTTTTTTTGCCAAAAATAAAATTGAAATAGATCAAGAAAATTCAATTTATAAAGACACTAAAAAAGATGACATAACGGAAACTTATCAACCAGATGAACTTGTTCGTTTCATTGTGCAAGTTGAGCAGGCAGATGAACAAGAAGTAACAACAAAAAATAAAAGAGAAATAAATAAACAAAAACAAGATAAGGTAATTGAACAAATTACAAAAGAAAAGAAAATAAATTCAACTTTAAAAATGAAGCATCGCTTTTTCGAAGGTTTTAACGGATTCAGTATTGAAACAGAATTCAAAAACATGAAAGAGATTCAATCAATTCCTGGTGTTACCCATGTTCATGTCGCTAGGACTTTCCAGGAAAATATGGCTGCAAGCAAAGAATTAGTACAGGCCCAAAAGGTATGGGAGCAATATGGTTATAAAGGTGAGGGATTAGTCGTAGCTGTAGTTGATTCAGGAATCGATTATACTCATAAAGATATGAAACTATCTGATGAAGCAAAAGCAAAGGAAAAATGGACTCAGGAAAAAATGAATCAAAGATTGGCAGAGACAGAAGTCAATGAAATCTGGTATTCGGATAAAGTCCCAACTGGTTATGATTGGGCAGACAATGATACGAATGTAATTCCTGGACCAAAAGGTAGCGCTCATGGAACACACGTAGCCGGAACAATCGGAGCAAATGGCGATGAAACTACTGGTGGAGTTGCTGGTGTTGCACCAGGCGTACAACTTTTAGCAGAAAAAGTATTTTCAGATAATGCTAGTGGAGCTGCAGAGGATGATATTATCGCAGGTATTGAGCATGCCATCACTATGGGTGCAGATGTCATTAACATGAGTTTAGGTGTAGATGCAGGTTATGTAGATGAGGAGTTTGATCCAATTCAAAAAGCAATTCGAGTTGCTACAGAAAATGGTACTTTAGTTGTTGTAGCCGCTGGGAATTCAGCTTACAGTACAAAGAATAATATTACTTTCTCATCATTGAAGCCATATGCACAAGATCCTGATATTGGAACAGTTGGTGCACCTGGAGTAAGCCCATTTGCACTATCGGTAGCTTCCTATGAAAATACGAAATTCCATTTAAATGCAATATCTGATGGACATGGACTAACAGTACCTTTTAAAGACCATACCCAATTTGGTCCATCTTATCATTTTAGTGTATCAAAGAACCTATTACCTAATACAAACTACGATTTAGTTTACGTTGGCGAAGGTAAGAAAGTTACTGATTATCCTGCTGGTAAAACGAACTATATTGCAGTAGTTAAATTATTAAATTCATATAGTACTGTCTCTAGTATTCAATTTGCTGCTAAAAGTGCAGGAGCAAAGGCAATTATTATGATACCACCTACAAATTGGGTAGATTATGCAACATTACCAGTAACACCAACTGCAACACCAACTGCTTCAACAAGTAAGGCAATCGGTGAGACATTATTAAACAAAATGAATAGTTTACCAAGTGGTCAATATGTCAGTATGAAAAATGTTGGTGATTACTGGGCAGAAAATCCAGCTAAAGACACGATGTCCTTTTTCTCGTCAGTTGGTGCGCCAAGTACATTAGATTTCAAACCAGAAATTTCAGGTCCTGGTGGAAATATTTATTCTACAATTCCAGGAAATGATTACCAGGTGATGAGCGGCACATCAATGGCAACTCCTCATGTGGCTGGCGGTTCAGCATTACTATTACAATCTCTTTACGAAAAAGGATTATCACATTCGAAGGAAACTGTATTAAAATCAAAAATTGCTTTAATGAATACATCAAAAGTATCTATGGATCCAAGAACTAATAGTGAGGTTCCATATTCCCCTCGCGTTCAAGGCTCTGGATTAATGCAAATTCAAAACGCAATCAATACGCCAGTTATTGTAACAAATAGAGATGCATCTTTAGAAAAGGCCGGTGCTGTTGCACTTAAGGAAATCGGACAAAAAACAAGCTTTAAATTAAATATGGAAGCATTTGATGCACCAAAAGGTATAAATAATAATGATGATATTGAATACAATATCTATGTTGATCTATTAAAAGATAAAACAGAAACAAAGCAATTTGATCTTGATAGTGATGGTCAATTAGATAATAAAGAATATTTAAGCTTATCAAGTGAACGAATTAATGGTGCAACGGTTACTGTAAATGATAAAAATGTAACAGAAAAAACAGGAGCTTTAGTTAAAATCAAACCAGGTCAATCAAAAATGTTAACTGTTAATGTAACATTACCAGATTCATTAAATAAAAATATTTTTGTTGAAGGTTTCGTTCGACTTGTACCTGTAGAAAAAGACAAAAATAAAGCTGTACCATTAACCATTCCTTATATGGGCTTTTATGGAAAATGGGATGAGCTACGAAATATCGATGCCCCAGCCTGGGAAAAAGATGCATTTGTCGGATATACTGCACTCTGGGATGATAGTTCAGAAAGTGCTCCATTAGGATTTAATGGAAAATCTTTTGATCTTAATCATATCGCTTTCTCTAAAAATTATATAAATAATGGAATTTATGGTTCTTTTCAGGCTCTACGAAATTTAGATAAAGTTGAAGTTTATATCGAGGATTCATCAGGAAAACAAGTGAAATATTTAGGTGACTTTAGTGAATATACAGGAGAGCCTTGGAAATTCAGAAAAAATATCATGTCTTTTGGTGATACAAAATATGGTGCATATCAATGGGATATGAAAGATGTAGAAGGCAATTATGTACCTGACGGCGTATACCAATATGTAATGAAAACTACTTTAGATTATCCAAACGCAAAACCACAAATTGTAAAAATGCCTATCACTGTAGATTCTGTTTTACCAAAAGTATCTGAAATAAAAGTAACACCAAAAGATGGAAAATATGAAATTACTTATAAAGCAGAAGATAATGCAACTGACATAAATTCTGCAATTATTTATGTAAATGGTCAATATAATGAAGTTCCTTACGGTAAAAACTCTCTAACAGTTAATACAGAACCAAAAGGTTTGGTTATTTTAACTGTGGATTTTGCAGGAAACATCTCATGGATTACTTGGGGAGATCAAAGCTACAATAAACAAAGTATGGCTATTCAAACAATGGGCGTAACTCCATCTACAGGTGTTAACCAATCTAAACCAGCAAAAATTTCAGCATGGGGTTATAACAGAGGTAACTGGACTGTTACAATTAAAAATGCAAGCGGTCAGGTTGTCGATTCGTACCAAATAAACAATGAACATTCATTAAAAGCATCGTGGGCACCAGATAAAAACCTACCAAATGGAACATATACAATTACAGTAGATATTGTTACATTAGACGGTTTTAAAATCACATCAACACCTAAAAACGTAACTGTTGTTCAATAAGTTCATAGGTTAATGTAATTTCATAAGATATATTGATTTTGAAAAGAACTAAGATGAATGTTTACCCTAGATACAGTCAGCTGATAGGTCTAATTAGAATACCAATTAAAGCTAAATAATATGTAAAAAGAGGCTATTTGTAAAAATTTTCATTTACAATTGCCTCTTTTTTTATACTTAATCTTTTCTAATTTCCCGCTTAAAACTGAGATGATCATAAGATGTATTTCAGAGCCCAAACATTTAAGAACGTACGGTAAAAAATAATTCTTGACCATTCGTTCTTAAAAATGTTACATTTGTTCCGAAAGGATAACCGTTTAATTTTCTTTCATAAACCGATTGATCGAACCTCATTCAGTAAACAAGATAAATGAGTTCTTTTTATTGGTTAGGGTTATTTTTCAAATATATTATTGGGGGAGTGTTCTCGAAATGAAACATAGTTCAAAGCAAGACTTCAATAAAGATTTTAACAAAGATGAAAAATTGAAGACGCTGACGAATATCCAATACAACGTAACTCAGAATGGCATGGACGAGGCTCCGTTTTATAATGAATATTGGGATAACACAAAAGAAGGCATCTACGTGGATATTGTTTCAGGAGAGCCGTTGTTTAGCTCAAAGGACAAGTATGATGCGGGTACAGGCTGGCCGAGTTTTACAAAACCAATTGAGCAAAAAAATGTTGTTCTTAAACGGAAAGGAATATTGATGGGGGCCGAGGTCAGAAGCGAGAAAGCTGATTCCTTCTTAGGTGACGTATTCGCAGACGGACCCGAATCCACAGGTGGACTACGATATTGCGTGAACTCTGCTGCCCTGAAATTTATTCCAAAAGCTGATCTTGAAAATAAAGGGTATGGTGCATATGCCCCACAATTTAACGAAAAGAAGCATGAAAACAAATGATGTCCATATTAGTTTGAGACTATTTTGAAAAAGTACTTTTTGGTGGAGGGCAAAAAAAGCACGCCAAGACATTACTGTTTGTTAGTAGATAGACTTTAGTTGAAATAACAAGGGTGTTTTTTCCTTAAATATATTGCTATTACTTCTTTCAAATATCACTAAACTGGGAGGGTTATATTTATGGTAACAAAATATGAATTAGCTACTTTTGCAGGTGGTTGTTTTTGGTGTATGGTTCAACCATTTGATGAGTTACCTGGCATTATAAAGGTAGTTTCTGGTTATACAGGTGGACATAAGGATAATCCGACCTATGATGAAGTATGCTCTAATACAACTGGCCACTATGAGGCAGTTCAAATCACATACGATCCGGACGTTTTTGAGTATGAAAAGTTATTAGAGCTTTTCTGGTTACAAATTGATCCTACTGATGCTTATGGTCAGTTTAATGATCGAGGCGAGTCTTATAGAACAGCTATCTTCTATCATAATAAAGAACAAAAACGTAAGGCAGAAGAATCTAAGCAAATATTAGAAGATAGTAATAAATTTAAAAAGCCAATAGTAACTGAAATCAAAGAAGCGTCTATGTTTTATCCTGCTGAAGAAAATCATCAACAGTACTATAAAAAAAATTCCTTCCACTATAAACTATACAAGGAAGGTTCTGGAAGAGCACAATTTATTCGAGAAAACCAAAAGAGAAGTTGAAATAAGATAACTATGGCGAGTACAAATTCTATTTAAATTCATATAGTAAAGTTCTTGGTGACTACACCAGGGACTTTTTTTATACTAAACAAAAATATTTCATATTTATTGTATGATTAAATGAGGATTTTGAACTTAACATAGACTAACTAGAACAACTAACAGCTAGATTTTATCAGTTAGCCAATATTCTCACTAAAGAAAGTACCAGGAGTGTTAGAGCGGTATCTTGTGGTTTTGAGAAAAGAACATCTTCATTTACCTAAATCATATATAAAGTTCGAATATAGAATTAACAACATTCAAATTAAGCATTACTTTATTTTGATAGCATTTTTTTAAGGAGTGATTCTATTGGATACTATTACATTTGGAATGGGCTGTTTTTGGGGGCCGGAAGCACGCTTTGGAAATCTACCTGGCGTAATCAAAACGAGAGTTGGATATGCAGGTGGAAAAGAAGGTCAACCTACTTCGAAAAACACATTAGATTTTACTGAGGCTTTGCAAATCAAATATGATCCAAAGCTACTAAGTCTAGATGAAATACTTACTCAATTTTTTGATCAGCATAATACAACAAGAGCACCTCATTCGATGAAGTATCGTTCAGTTTTGTTCTATCAAAATGAAGAGCAAAAAGAGAAAATGTCTCAAAAAGTAGATGAAATGCAACAGAAATACGGAGTTATCTATACTGCTCTAGAGCCACTAGAACAATTTTATAAGGAAGTAACTCGGCATCAAAAATATTATCTTCAACGATGGAAACCAGTATATCAAAAGTGGTGCCAGCTTAATTTTGGGGAAGAATTACTTGTTGATTCAACCTTAGCAGCAAGGTTAAATGGATTATCTAGAGGCATTGGAACGATTGAGGAAATACAACGTGAGTTTAAAGATCCATTGTTAGAGCCGCTTTGGGGTGTTATTCGTGAGGAATTAAAAGAAGAGCGAGAGCAACCTGGAGATACCTGTAGTATTTAAATATAAAAAGGTGCATAACCTTCCTTTTAAATAAATGTAATAGTGAAGAATCCATTTTGAACATCTTATTTTCAAAATGGATTCTTTTTATTTTTCATAAAATGATTGGTTCATGAAGTATGTTGGATTATAAATTTTCCTTGATAACAAAAGCTTTTTGAGAGTTTGCACATTCAAGAACGATTGGTCAAAATAATTCTTGACCGCTCGTTCTTGAATGTGCTATATTTATTTCACAAGGAGGTGACAAACATATAGTTGATAAGGAATAGGGAGCTCAGTATTAAATGACTGTTTAATGTAAAGCATTCATTTATTCTGCGAACAGGGTATGAAAAATACCTAAAGCTAAGGACTAGCCTTTAATAGGTGAATCAATTAATTGTTTGGAATATACATTAATAGATAATCAAACCTTTTATATAAAATATTGGTATTGTACGTTTATTTATCAGAAAAATCAGATAAGTATTTCATGGGACATACTTATACTGCTAGGATACAATCAAATATTTGTTTGAAATGAAGGCAAGCATCTAGCTAAAATATTGAAATGAATTGATTGAAACAAAAGTTACTGCTGAGTAGAAAACACTTGAATCATTAAGCCATGAGAATTCGATCTTTCTATGAACAAAAAACTTATCATAATCTATTGGTTGAAAAATACGGTTATCCGTGAAGTATTAAGTAAAAAACAAAAAAATGTAATGTAAAAGGAGATTTTAAAATGACAACTACGACTGACAAAAAAGCTATTCGCCCATTTCATGTAAGTATTCCTGAAGAGGAACTAATCGAATTACGTAGACGAATTAATGCAACTAGATGGCCTGAGAAGGAAACAGTAACAGATCAATCACAAGGTGTACAGTTAGAGACAATTCAAGAACTGGCGCGTTATTGGGCGAATGAATATGACTGGCGCAAAATGGAGGCAAAATTAAACTCTTATCCAAATTACATTACAGAAATTGATGACCTGGATATTCACTTTATCCACGTGCGTTCGAAGCATGAAGATGCTTTGCCGCTTATCATTGCTCACGGATGGCCTGGATCAATCATTGAACAGATGAAGTTAATTGAACCTCTTACTAATCCAACTAAATATGGTGGAAGTGCATCAGATGCTTTCCATGTGGTTATTCCATCAATGCCAGGCTATGGATTCTCTGGCAAACCAACAACTACTGGTTGGAATCCAAAACGCATCGCTAGTGCTTATGGTGAGCTAATGACTCGTCTTGGATATACGAAATATGCTGCACAAGGCGGTGACTGGGGTGCGATTGTTGTTGACTTCATGGGAGTTCAGGAGCCAGAAGGACTAATCGGAATTCACACTAACATGGCTGGTGTCATTCCAGCAGAAGTTGATGCTGCAATATGGACAGGTAATCCATTGCCATCAGGTCTTTCAGACGAAGAGAAAAAAGCTGCTGCACAAGTTGGAGAAAATAAATTCGCTTTCGCAGCTATATTGGGAACGCGCCCACAAACAATGACAGGTCTGGTTGATTCGCCTGTCGGGTTAGCAGCCTTCCTACTAGACCATGATTGGAAGAGTCTTGCAATGAAGTCGAGATCTATTGCTGGATTAGAAGAAGGTATCACAATCGACGACATTCTTGATAATATCTCGTTGTTCTGGTTTACGAATACTGGTGTTTCGACGTCTCGTATTTACTGGGAGAACACAGTTGCTGGAATTTCATTCTTCGGTGTCAAGGGCGTAAAAATCCCAGTTGCCGTAAGCGTTTTTCCAGATGAGCTTTACGAAGCACCTAAGAGCTGGGCAGAAAAAGCATACCCTAATTTAATTCATTACAACAAACTTCCTAAGGGTGGGCACTTCGCAGCCTGGGAGCAACCAGAACACATCACTTCCGAACTACGCACGGCTTTAAAGAAGCTACGCTAAACGACGAAGTAAAATCTGATCAAATAAAGTTGCTTTCATTCAATCAAATTGAACCTTAATAGAATAATGCAGCCCCGATAAAAATTGGGGCTGTATTTTATTTAGCCTACGTTGTTGTGAATTTGAAGAACTACAAAAGAAAGGAACGTTAAATAAAAAAATGGAACTAAAAGCGGTGGAATTATGGGAAGACTAAAAAAGAAGACATTTTATGAATTAATTGAAGAAAATAAAAAATTAATTATAAGTGATCAAACTGCATTAGATAATATAGAGCTAAAAATTGTTAAGAAACATGAAAAATTAAGAAAATTACTTCAAGAATTAAAAGAAAAAGAAAAAAATCTTATGTAAAACATAAGAGTTAATTCAACAAGTTTCTAAACCAATTTAATATTTAGTTACTTCTTCCAATTAACAATGCACATAATAGTAGAGAATCTGCCAGATATTTGGTTGTTTCTCTATTTTTTTGGAAACATTTTATGAATGATAAGATTTTATTTAATTCTAGAATCATATAAATCGAGATTTTAATGAGGTTATAGCATCGTAACTTTTTAATGCTAGGATTCATATTGTTAAAAACCTAATATGATTGGACTTAAATAATTGTTTGGGATATAATCAACCATAAATATTAAGAACGTTTGTTCAAAAATGAAATCCGTTTGTTTATAGTGCTACATTTGTTTTCAAGGAGGGACTATTTAAATGGCAAGGAAAAAGGAATTCGATGTAAACGACGCTTTACATAAAGCAATGTTGTTATTTTGGGAGCAAGGTTATGAGAAGACTTCCATGAAAGAGCTTGTTTCACAAATGGGAGTCCATAAAGGGAGCATGTATGACACGTTTGGTGATAAACATACCTTGTATGTCAATGCATTAGAACATTATTCTGAATTGGGCCAACAAATTATTAAGAAAGGAATATCTGATACCAAATCTGCAAAGGAAGCAATTCGATTCATTTTCAACTGGGCAATCGAACAAGAAGAAGAATTTCCCTTGGGTTGCTTAATAGTTAACACCGCAGTTGAGTTAGCAAAACATGATCCTGAAGCCAGACAATGGGTTCAGAGGAGCTGGGATTTTGCAGAACAATTAGTATATGAACTAATTTTGGATGGCCAACAGTCAGGAGAATTTTCCAAGATGTTAGACGCAAAAGAGATGGCTATGATTTTATATAATTCAATAATAGGACTTCAGGTGAAGGCAAAGCTGACATCTGACAGAGAAAAATTAAATAAAATTATAGATATAAATTTGTCATTTTTGGATTAATTGTTGAGTGTGTTTGTATTTTTAATGTAAGTAAACTTAACGAAATACAGGTTGAGGTAACGAAATCAAATGTTTAATTCAGCCAAGTTTCATTTCTCAACAGAGAGAATATAGATAGAATTAAGTTATTGAAGCTGTATCAAGCTTTTTAGGTAGCATCCTAATTGATTATGTAATAACTTAAAAGTGATACCAATACAATAATACAAAGATTAAACCAATGAGTTTACTCGCGCAATGTATAGGCATTGGCCATTTGTTTCGTTAAAAGAAAAGATTTACAAAGATTAGTGTCGTAATTAGACACTAATCTTTTTTCTATTTATATGGTTCTAATACATAACTTTTGAATTATTTAGGTTTCTGAATATTTCCTAACCTCCACTAATTAAGAGTAGAGATGACATTAATAACAGTAAAAACAAAAAAACTCTAGAATCGTTGATCAATCGACATTTCTAGAGTTTTTTATATTACGTTCTATGAACCGACATTACTAACGGTTACTTAGTTCAAGCATGAATATAACTCTATAACTTTCAAAGGTTAAGTACCTCTTACTTTATTTAAGGTGACTGGTTTTTAAAAAAATTCATGAAAACTTTTTATTAATTTAATACTTTGTTAAGAAATTGTTCAGAGGGAGTTTATTTTCATGTATTAACATAATGAAAGACAGAAGAAACACAGTTATCTAAAGGAGGATTATCTCTTAAAGAGCCTCGTCTTTTAAAACACGTTGTTTGTTTTTGTTGTTAACAGCATAGTTGCTTATAGATGATAGATTTGTTGTGAACAAAGCTTATAAACAAATGTAACTCTTTTACAAAGTACATTTGAGAATGATTTTAAGTTTAAAGAAAAATTTTTATTAAGAGAAGGCAGTAAATAATTTTGATAGGGTATAAATAACACAGCTGTATTCTATCAATTAATTATAAATTTATAGATTAAATTTGGGAGTGGAGGATTTTATTATGACATTTATTACAAGTAAAAGAAACAAATTATTGACTTCTATAGCTGCTACTGCAATGCTGGTGACTATTGTAACACCTGCTGCTGCGAACAGTACGAGTACGCTTCAAACTGCAAAAGAAAAGGTAAACAATTACTACAAACTATCTATCCAAAATGTTACTAATGTTCAGACTTCTGCAAAGATCAAAAAAGCTACATTAAATTATTTGAATAAGAGCTTGACCTCTAAGAAATATGCAAACGAAAAAGCTTACTTAATTAAAAGGGTAGAAGCAAAATCACATGCAATTTATAAATTTTACAAAAATAATCTACTAGAAACAAAAGGACAGGAAATGTCTAATATTCTAAGTAGTACAAATTGGCAAGGAACAAGAGTATATGATAAAAATCATCATGACTTAACAAAAGAGAATACAAATTTTATTGGTCTTGCAAAATATGAAGCAAAATCAGGAAGATATGAATTTTTTGATGCTAAGACTGGTAATAGTCGTGGAGATACTGGAACATTTTTTATTTCAAATGATGGAAAAAAGAGAATACTTATATCAGAATCACTAAAATATCAAGCGGTTGTCGAAATGATCAAACTGAACAAAGATATATTTACTTATAAAAGAATGGGAAAAGATGCTAATGGTAACGATGTAGAAGTATTCGTTGAGCATGTTCCTTTTAAAGAAAAAAATCTTTCTTTTACTAATCCGGACAAACAGTTAGATACTACGACTGGCAATATTATTCGTAATATTGACGGAGATATTATTTTAGGTAATACTCTTTGGAACGGAACAAAAGTGTTAGATGCAAATGGTAATGATATAACGCCGTATAATACTAATTTTATTAGTCTAGCTAAATATGACAACAAGTCAAATAAATATGAATTTTTTAATCCAACAACGGGCCAAAGCCGTGGTGATTATGGATACTACGATATAGGTCACGAAAACAAAATAAGAGCCCATGTTTCTATTGGTGCTAACAAGTATGGTGCAGTTCTTGAAATTACAGAACTTAATAAAAATAAATTTACTTATAAAAGAACTGGTAAAGACAAAGATGGCAATGACATTACTATTTTTGTTGAACATGAACCTTATAAAGGTCAATATAAACCAAATTTTAGTTTTTAAAAGTTTCGATTGGAAACTTAGTGTCTAGCTATTCCCTGAAAGAGAGTTAGAAACCCATTCGATCTAGCATTTTCATATATATTGTTGAAATAAGTCATTCCATATGGAGTGGCTTTTTTCATATTGGAACGGTTCTTACGGATGAAATTCCATTAAATACCAACTCTAAAATTGGAATTTTTTGTCATATTAGTATTTTAAATTATCGAAATTTTTTTAAAATTATACTATACTGTAGATAAAGATTCCCATAGTCAACATGAACATTATATGGAGGATGAAACTTGTACTTTTAAAATAACTAATATTCTAAAACTGAATTTTAGTGATTATTTCGATTCTAAACACTTACATTTAAAACGATTTGTATTTTCGCATTTGTTTTATTGAATAAGTCTGTCAACGAAGAAGAATGAAAAGTAAATATTAATTATTAAATACTCCTTGAAAATAACCATAGCCGGAATCTAACGATGAATATTATTATTTAGCAAACTATTACACTTTGGGGAGGATTAAAAGCATGATCAAAGAAAAAATGCATCCTGATATCGAAAATATTATAACAAATATCGAAAATGTAATGATTGGAAAAAGAAATGTAGTTGAACTTAGTTTGGTAGCCCTTCTTGCAGGGGGGCATGTCTTATTGGAAGATGTGCCGGGTGTTGGGAAAACCATGATGGTAAAATCACTTGCAAAATCCGTTAGTGCAAATTTCCGTAGAATTCAATTTACCCCAGACTTGTTGCCTTCAGATGTAACAGGGGTATCTATTTACAATCCAAAAGAGATGGAGTTCCAGTTCCATCCAGGACCTTTAATGGGAAATATTATTTTAGCTGATGAAATTAACCGAACATCTCCAAAAACACAGTCTGCACTTTTAGAAGGCATGGAGGAAGCAAGTATAACAATTGATGGGAAAACCTATAACCTACCAAAACCATTTTTTGTTATGGCGACACAAAATCCAATTGAATATGAAGGTACATATCCTCTTCCTGAAGCACAGCTAGATCGATTTTTGTTAAAGATTACAATGGGGTATCCGACAATTGATGAAGAATTAGAAATATTAAATAGGTTCCAAAATATACCTCCAATTGATCAGTTAAAACCCGTTATTGACATTGATGGTTTATTATCGCTACAAAGGGAAATGAAGAAAGTTTTTATCGACGAATCCATTAAACATTATATTGTGAGTATTGTTAATAGAACGAGACAGGACGGAAATGTGTATCTGGGTGCAAGTCCAAGAGGTTCACTCGCACTGATGAAAGCGGGACAAGCATATGCATTCATGTACGGACGTGATTACGTTTTACCGGATGATATTCAATATCTAGCTCCATTTGTTTTGTCACACCGAATTATATTAAATTCAGAATCAAAATTTGAAGGAATTACCGCTGAAAGAATTATTAAAAATATTGTTAAAAATATTTCTGTACCTGTTCAAAGGAAAGTGAAATACTAATGAAAATTCAATTACGTATCCTCAATAAAGCCAGGAAGTATTTCTTGTTATTTCTAATACCATCACTATTATTGTTTGCCTTGTTTCAAGGAGGATTTGTAAGTTGGTTTTTATTCTATAGTTGTCTACCTTTTATCTTATATAGTGTGGCATTATCATTTTATCCTTTGGAAAATCTGAAAGTGACTAGAGAGCTTCCTAAAAACGTTTTCAAGGTCGGTGATCCGATAAAAGTTAATTTAACTGTAAGAAAATCGTTTTTTTTACCAGCATTTTATTTCTTAATAGAAGAAAATTTCTCAAATAACATACACACTACTGATCAGCAAGGATTTAAAAAGGAGCTGATATTAACTGGCTTTAAAAAGGAATGTACTTTTGATTATATCATTCCAAAATTACCACGAGGGGAGTACTTTATTAACTCCATAACGATAAAGATTGGCGACCCGCTTGGTATTTTCGAATCGAAAATAAAATACAACATTATGAATAGGTTCGTTGTATTTCCTCAGTATTCGGAGCTCTATTATCGTGCACTTGAGCATCAAAATAATCAAGGCTCAACAATTTCAAGCCATCACTTTCAGCGGGATATATCAATGGCTGTTGGCATCAGAGAATATCGCTCTGGAGACCGGTTTTCATGGATTAATTGGAAAGCTTCTGCGAAACGAAATGAGATGATGACAAAAGAGTTTGAAGAATTACAATCAAATGACTTGTTTGTCATAATGGATTGTGCTCAAAATGAAGTTTTCGAATCAACTGTCTCGTTTACAGCATCTTTTTTGCATACTGTTCTGAAAAAAGGTGTGCAAGTTGGCCTTTTAACAAATAACAAAAAACGAGATTCCTTTCCAATTAGAGGGGGAGAAGGGCATTTTCAAACACTTTTATACCATCTAGCGAAGATCGAGGCAAATAATACTTCACCACTTGAGTTGGTTTTAGAAAAAGAAACTCGATTCAGTCAACAAAATGTATCTTATATCTTGGTCACTACCCATTTGTCTAAGAATTTGGTCGAAAAAGCGAGTTTTATTAAAAATAGAGAAGGTTCATTTACAATATTTGTCATAAAGGCAGCGAATACGGTTATACCGAACAGTGAAAAAACCCTCATTTCAATCGCCAATACACGCGGGGTGAAAACAATCATTGTACGTGAAGGTAATTTTAATGCAGCTTTTACAGGGGGAGATTTACGATGACTAAAAGTAATTTCACCTTATTTTTGTTGTATTCATATGGCTGTATATTGTTATTGGAATGGGTAAGGCCAATTGATCATTTAACCACTACGGATCATATGAAACTTTTCATGTTTTACATGGTAATGGTTTTTACAGTATCTTTTTTTAAAGTAAAAAAAATCCTACAATGGCTTATTAACATAATCTTAGTTTTATTTTTCGTTAATCGATTCCATTACGAAATAGGTTTCTTTCAGTTTAAATGGATCATCATTTTTATTTCACATCTATTTGAGAATATGGTTTGGCTTATAACTGGCCAATTGAATGAATTGACTTATGAATTTAAGACATTTTTATTCATACTTTTCCTTTCGATAATCGTCTATTTCATCAATTTCTTTTTAAATCGAAATTGGATTTTTTACTTATTATTATTGACAGTTCTATATATTTCTATATTAGATTCATTTACCGACTATGAAGCCAAATTTGCTATTATTCGAACTGTTTTACTTGGTTTTACAACTATGAGTCTATTAATTTTTGACAATCTATTGGATAAGGGAAGAGTTCATTATTATTCAGAATATGTAAAAAAATGGATGATTCCTCTCGTTAGTATGATTATTCTTTTTGTCCTAATTGGATCTTTTGCTCCTAAGCCTTCACCAATCTGGACTTTCCCAAACTGGTCTTTCCAAGTATCAAATCAGGATGGTAATGGTTCCGGGGGAGGAACAAAGACTGTTGGATATGACTCCGATGATGCATTTCTAGGCGGTTCTATAAAAAGTAATGATAGCCCAGTTTTTCAATATGAATCTAATCAAAGAACATATTGGAAAATGGAGACAAAAGATACATATACAGGACGAGGGTGGGTTGATTCTGCATCGACGCAGCGTCCTTTGAAAAAAGAAGATTTTGTCATGTTAAATACTTATCCAGATACAATTGAAACCAAAATTGAAACAGCAAAGGTCAAGATTGATGATAACTATCAGTATCACTATATTATGTATCCTGAAGGAATTACTAAAGTAGTAAATATTCTACCTTTTGAATCCGGTATAAATGTTTTCAAACTTGATACAGCTATTGAAAGAATAAGCTATTTCAAAAATAGCATTCCAGAAATTCCAGCTAGCTTTGAAGTAGAATATGAAATACCTAGATATAAAGCAAAAGATTTAATCAAAACAGTAATACTTGATTCAAATTTGATAAATGCTACCTTTTACCAAAATTATACTCAATTACCAGCAAACTTACCTAAGAGAATAGGTGAGTTGGCGCAGCAAATAACAACAGGAAAAACAAATTGGTATGACAAAGCGAAAGCAATCGAGAATTACTTTGATCAGGCAGAATTCAAATATACTCAAAAGAACGTAGCTTTTCCTAGTCCGAATGAAGATTATGTAGACCAATTTTTATTTGACACAAAAACTGGTTATTGTAATAATTTTTCATCATCGATGGCAGTCATGCTTAGAACACTAGGAGTACCGACACGTTGGGTAAAAGGATTTACTGGCGGAAATTTTGTGAACAACAGCAAAAAAGACACATCAAAACAAATTTACGAAGTGACTGCTGACAATGCTCACTCATGGGTTGAGGTATTTTTACCAAATCAAGGGTGGGTGTCATTTGAACCAACTAAAGGCTTTTCGAATGAACTAAATATCAGCACCAGCAATGAAAATTCATCAACCAGCGATGAGCAAGAATTACCTACAGATATTATTAAAAATAAACCGAATCCTGCACTAGAAGTAGACGGTGAAGTAACAAAGAAAACCGAAAAAACAAATGTATTTACTAATCTCTGGAATGAAATCAAACAGTCGAAAATTAGTGATTGGAAAGAGATTATTCTTACTCTAGTTTTGATTCTTGTTGTAATAAGTATCCTTTATTTAAATCGTAGAAAATGGCTCCCATACTTTTACATGTTAATTTACCGTTTTAGTAAAAAAGAAGATAGACTAGAATCAGCTTACCTTACTTTATTACGTCAATTAGCTCGATATGGATTAAAGCGTAATGAAAATGAAACACTAAGAAGTTATGCAAAATATATTGATTCTCTTTTTACTACAAACGATATGACCGAATTAACTATGTATTATGAGCAATACTTGTATCAACAAGTTAGCCAAGAGGAGAATTGGGAGAAATGCCTGGATTTATGGAAGAATTTAATACAAAGAACGATCTAATTTACGTGTTTATCAAACCATGAATTAAATTCTATAGTAAATGAAATAAATAAAGAGAAAAACTGGCGAAAGATCTCGCCAGTTTTTTTAATTTATTAATTTAATCAGAACTAAGATTTATTGTAAATTTATATGGGAGTAAGGGTTTTCTTTGGTTTATATATTACATTTGTTCTTACACAAGTTGAGCGTGATAGACAAAGAGCGGGGATACGAATTCAAATGAGACCTGAAGATCAAGTTTAGTTTCTTTTGCTAGTTTACATAATATATATTATAGGAAGTTAATGATAAAACAATAAAATCCGTCTCAATTCTTAAGTATTCTTAGAGTTTTGAGACGAATTAGAAATTTAAGTGATTTTTAGATTTTTTAATACAATTGGTTAATCTAACATTTTTAGCGATTTTTATCTGAATTCTAAATTTAATCTTTAAAATTTAAATCATAAGTTTTGCTTAGAATTTTTTGATCCTAATTTAAAATAAATTTTTAGTCATTTATTAGATTATTCGTTTTAATTAGTCTCAAACAATTACTTATTGTTACTACTTTAATTAGATAATCATTTTAAGCCATTCATATTTAAATTCTTAATTGCTATTATTTTCAATTTGCTTAATTGATTTTCCTGAATTTTTCAAACTAACTTATTTATTCATTTATAACTGTGCATTTTTTATTAACAGTTTACTTAAATTTGAATGTGTTATACATTCTTGCTAAAATTATCGGTTAAATAATTCCATTTTATTATGCGTCTTACTTGTAGTGTTTTAAAATTATCGATCAGTTTCTCTATAAGAAATGCCTAAATATCGGTCTGTACTTGGTTCAAATTCAACATTCACAAATACCCCAAATTCTCTGTTCCCGCTCTTTACTCTTAACCACAATTTAAATTTCTCTACCGCTACATTGGTTGATTTCCATTCTCTACCTATATGTAAATAATCAATGATATCTGCTTGTGGATATTGCTCTTTTGTTTTTTCTACAGCAATTTTCCCCCATTTTGCATATGGAGGTTCATAAACTGGTGTTGCATGTACAGGAGACATTTTCATAAAAATTGAAAATAAAACTGAAAAAATTAGGATAAGCTTTAATGGTTTTTGCATCTTTCCTCCTCCTCTGCTCTTTTCCATACTATTCAACCGCTCGAATAAATCTATTCGCTGATTTCAACGACAAAAAATATCATTTTTTACTGTTTCTGTTAATAAAAAGAAATTTTTTACAAATAGTAAGTTTAAATGCTTTTTAAGGAGGACTTATTTTGCAAAAAAAATATAAAATCAAAGCAGCTTTCATAATCTTTTGCATAATATGCTTGTCATTTTTTATGGTAAACACATATTTACCTAAAGATGAAGTAAATGCTTTTACTAGTCAAGTACTGACTCGAGGATCAACTGGCCAGGACGTTAAAGAGCTTCAGTCACGTTTAAAATTCATCGGTTTCTTTAAAGGGAAAGTTGATGGTGTTTTTGGCTGGGGTACTTATTGGTCACTTAGAAATTTCCAGAAGGAATTTGGAATGAAGGTTGATGGAGTTGCTGGACCTAAGCTAAAAGAAAAATTAGTAAAGGCTACCAAGAATTATAAAGCTTCTAATACAGCATCCAATACGAATACTAAGAAATCTAACAGTATCGTAAGTAAAATAACGAAAACAAGTAATAGCTCAAGTAAAACTAATAATAAGAAACAAGTAGAAAACGCTCCGAATGGTTATACGAACAATGATATTAAATTAATGGCAAATGCTGTTTACGGTGAATCTCGTGGCGAACCTTATATTGGTCAAGTAGCAGTAGCAGCAGTTATTTTAAATCGCCTAAGTAGTTCTTCTTTCCCTAATTCAATTTCAGGAATCATTTATCAGCCTGGTGCATTCACAGCAGTTGCTGACGGTCAAATTAACTTAACGCCAAATGCCAACGCTAAAAAAGCTGTTCTTGATGCTATCAATGGATGGGATCCCACGACTGGATGTATTTACTACTATAATCCTAAAACCGCTACAAATAAATGGATTCGTAATCGTCCTAAAATCTTAACGATTGGTGAACATATTTTTTGTAAATAAACTAAATTGAGGTGTAGGTATGAAAAACGCTATCATAGTTGGAGCTTTGTCTGTCGCCTTAATTGGTACAGGCTACTGGGGCTATACAAAACATCGTGATCTTCAAGAAATGCATAATCAAGCAGAAAATAGTTATCAAAGGGCTTTTAATGAATTAACTTATGATGTCGATTTATTACATGATAAGATTGGTGCAACACTTGCGATGAACTCTAAGACCTCCCTATCCCCTGCTCTTGCGGATGTATGGAGATTATCAATTGAATCTAAATCAGACATTGCCCAACTGCCATTGAAGTTTTTACCTTTTGATAAAACACAAGCATTTTTAACGAAGATTGGAAATTTCAGTTACAGAACAGCTGTTCGTGACTTAGAAAAAGAACCTTTAACTGATGAAGAATACAATACGCTTAAAGCCATTTATAAAAAATCTGAGAGTGTTCAAAATGGCCTACGAAATGTTCAGTCAGATATAATTGATAAAGACTTAAGCTGGATTGATGTACAGACTGTATCCGCTCAAAAAGAAGCACCAAGAGATAACGTAATTATAAATGGTTTTAAACATGTTGAGCAAACGAAGTCTACAGTCGATCAAGATTTTGGGCCTACCTTCACTACTGGACCTGAGCAATCAAAAGAATTAAAGAAGCTTTCAGGTAAAAAAATTTCAGAAGCTGAAGCGAAAAAAATTGCAAAATCCTATTTCCCTATCAAAAATTATAAAGATATTGCAGTAAATAAGAGTTTAAAAGGCAGCAAGGAGCCCTTCTACTCTGTTTCAATGGAGCATAAGAATCCTCAGGGTGATTCTTATATGGAGATAACCGAAACTGGTGGTCACCCATTATTCTTTATTACGAATAGAGATATTAAAAAGCAGCAAATTAGTCTTGAAGATGCTGGGAAAAGTGGCGCAAACTACTTAAAGAAACAAAAATATATAGATATGGAAATATACGATAGCTCCCAATACGATACTATAGGTGTATTTCAATTTGTTAAAACTGTCAATGATGTTCGGATATACCCTGAGTCTATACAACTAAAAGTTGCGTTAGATAATGGGAAAGTTATTGGCTTTAATGCGAAATCTTACGTAGTTTCAAACCATAAACGCAATATTCCAAATCCTAAACTAACTAAAGCACAAGCTCGTAAAAAGGTTAATCCTAATGTAGAAGTACAAGAAGAAAGATTAGCAATCCTATTAAACGACCTGAATAAAGAAGTACTATGTTATGAATTTATTGGAACTTTAGGCGATGATACGTATGATATTTATGTAAATGCAATGACTGGTGAAGAGGAAAAAGTTAAGAAACTATAAATGAAAAGAAGCTTAGAGGTTATGTACTCTAAGCTTCTTTTTCTACTAAAAAAACTCATTTATGTGTATGTAGAAAAATCATATCATTCCATATCAGTGATTACAGTACAATATACATTAAGGAGTGTGATTTCATGTTCGTTAGATTATCAAATGTGGAAATGAATTCTTTAAATGATGTTGATTTATGTTGGGATTGTATCGAACCTACTATACTTGCTTATAAACAAACTAAAGGAAAAGACTTTACAGAGACACATTATAGAAATCTTACAAAAGGACAAAAAGCATTATTTATGTATACTGTTTATTTTAATCATGCTTTAAATTCTAAAGAAGAGTACTATTGGTGGACAGCACATTTATTAATGTTTAGAAATGCATGGACTGAAACTAAGAAAGCATTACAATTCTTTAACGATCAAGCAATGATTGACCATATAGAGCGGTTTATCTCTCATTTACAATTATGGGAAATAGATGGTGGAAATCCTTCACTTTCACTTTTAAAGAATCAACGGGATTTACAATCTATAGTCGTATCTTCATTTATTACATTTCATAAACTATCAGAGCATACAACAAGCAATATCAGTCAATACATTCGACATCATTTAACTGAGTATATTCAATTAAAAAACGAGAGTGATTAAAACACATGTAAATATTGGAGTATCACGATACTAACCCCTAGAATAACAACATAATAACCAAATACATTTAACGATTGTTTCTTTAATAAGTTGATCATCCAGTTAATTGCTAGATAACCAAATAACGCTGAAGCCAATGTTCCAATAAAAAGTGGAAAAAATGAGATTTGCTCTACCTTGCCACCTAATAAATCTTTTCCTTGTAAAATGATGCCACCAAGAATTGCTGGAGTTGAAAGTAAAAATGAAAAATATGCTGCACTTTTCCGCTCCATCCCTTTAAACAATGCTGCTGCAATGGTAAGACCGGAACGTGATACGGCTGGAAAAATAGCAAGTGCTTGGAATGAACCAATAAATAGCGCATCTTTCCATGTTAACTCTTCCATCGCTTTTGTGCCCTTTCGTTTTTTATCTGCTATAAACAAAATAATGCCAGTAAAAATAAATTCCCAGCCTATTGTTTTTCCGGAAACTGAAATTGCATCAAAGAAGTCTTTAAATAATAAACCAACGACTACAGCTGGTAATGTACCGACAACTAACAATAAAGTTAGTTTTGAAAATGGCTTTTTGAGTAACTGCTTCCATTCATTTTGATAAAATACAAATACTGCTAATAAAGTACCAATATGCATAAGCGTATCTAATAATAAACCCGCTTCATCAAGTCCAAATAAATGCCGCCCAATATACAAATGACCTGTACTACTGATTGGAAGAAATTCAGTTAGTCCTTGGATAATTCCTAAAATAAATGCTTCAATACTAGACATTTACGTTTCCCCTTTCAACTAAACTAGTAAAGTATATGCTCTGAAATAAGCAATCTTGTCCAAAACTAAGGTAATTTCAATACATTCGTAATTAATTTATTTGCAAAAAAAGCATCATGGTAGATGCTTTTTGTTTTTCATGACCGAAAATAGTTTACTTGTTGGATCTACAGTTAATTCGTTCACGATATACTGAGTAGCAAATTGAAGTCTTTGTTCATCTATTGATGTATAGATTCCAAGTTGAGTTAATAACGATAAAATATCCTCAGTTGCGACCATCTGATTTTTTTCATTTGAAGGAAATAGTCCACCATATCCTCCATTTGACGAATCAAAGCGATGAATTCCATATGCCAATGCTGTATAAACATTAGAAATCGCGCGACCGTAAGTATTATAAAACTGCATTGAACAACGATCTGATGGGACTGTCTTCAATAACTCCTCTAAGAATAGTTGAATTTGTGGAGGAGTGGCCTTTCCAACGGAATCTACAAAGGAGATTTCATCAATACCAATGTCTAGTAATTGAGTGGCCAATTTGATTGTTTTTTGAATATTAATATTGCCTTCAAATGGGCAACCAAATACGGTTGTAATATAAACTCTAGTACTTTTCCCATGATCCTTACATTCATTTACCATTTTTTTCATCTCTTGAGTAGTTTGTTCGATCGTTCCTTCTTTTGTAAATTGATTAAAAGTTTCACTACTAGAGATAAATAGATTCACTTGATCAGCATCAACAACAAAAGCTCTTGTCAGCCCGCGTTTATTTGGTACTAAGACACTATAATGACAGTTTTCTTTCTTTTTTAGCTTTAAAACTAATTCCGCTGCATCATTGAAATCCTTTTTATGTTTCGTCCTCACAAATGAAGACACTTCGATATTAGGTAGACCACTTTCGGCAAGTAAATGAATCCAATTTAGTTTTTGTTCATTTAATAAATGTAGGTTATTTTGTAAATTTAATCTTGGACCAATTTCATTTAAAATAACAGATTGTGGAAGCTTCAATAGTATCTACTCCTATATTAGAAATTTTGAATTTAAAACAGATCTATTACACTACTTCTAATGACTGCAGATACAAAAGTCTTATTTCTAATACTCTTCCTTTAATATAATTGAGAAAATGCCATTTTATGATTAATCAATTCTAGTAAACAATCGTTAACGTACAAAATGCTAATATTAAAATCTTATCCAAAATACGCTATATCATTAAAGGCACAAAAAAGAAGACCACTTATGTGGCCTCCCTTAAACTAATAATCTTATAAAACTTTACTTAGGAAACTTTTTGTACGTTCATGCTTTGGAAAATCGAAAATTTGTACTGGTTCGTTTTCTTCAACAATATATCCTTGATCCATAAATATAACTCGATCGCCGACTTCACGAGCGAATCCCATTTCATGTGTAACAATGACCATCGTCATACCTTCTTTTGCTAGCTGCTTCATTACCTCTAATACTTCGCCAACCATTTCTGGATCAAGAGCTGAAGTTGGTTCATCAAACAACATAATTTTTGGTTCCATAGCAAGAGCTCTTGCTATAGCAACACGTTGTTTTTGACCACCAGATAAAGAATCTGGGTAATTACTTGCTTTATCAGCTAGTCCAACTTTCTTCAAAAGTTCTAAAGCTTTTTCTTTAGCTGTTTCCTTAGCAGTATTTCGAACCTTTGTTGGAGCTAACATAATATTTTCTAATACTGTAAGGTGAGGAAATAAATTAAAGTGCTGAAATACCATGCCAACTTCTGTACGAATTTCATTTATATTCGTTTTCTTATCAGTAATATCAACGCCTTCAATTAACACACTACCATCAGTAATCGTCTCTAACATATTTAAACAACGTAGAAATGTTGATTTACCAGAACCAGAAGGCCCGATGACAACGACAACCTCTTTATGTTTGATCGTAATACTGATATCTTTTAGGACTTCTAACGCGCCGAATGATTTTTTTAATTTATCTACTTTTATCATGTTGTTGTCAGCCTTCTTTCAATACGATTTAATACTGCACTTAACGATAACGTTAATATTAAATAAATGAATGCTGCCATTAAATATGGCTCCCAAACAATATAGTATTGACCATTCATTGCACGACTCCAATACATGATTTCAGGAGTTGCTATAATAGCTGCAATAGAAGACTCTTTAATTAAAACAACAAATTCATTACCAAGTGGTGGGATCATTCTTTTAATCGCTTGAGGTAAGATTACATATCTCATAGCTTGTACATGTGTCATACCAAGTGATCTAGAAGCCTCCATTTGTCCCTTATCAATTGATTGTATGCCTGCGCGGAAAATTTCAGCAATATACGCTGCAGCATTTAATGATAATGCGATAATCGCAGCGGCAATTGGATTCGTTTCTCCTATAAAGTAAGGTACGACACCAAAATGAATTAATAGTATTTGAACAAATAAAGGTGTTCCTCGGAAAAAGTTGATATACCACACAAATGGTAATGCTAACCATCTATTAGATTGCATTTTTCCTAATCCGATAAATAAACCAATAATTGTACCTAAAACGATTCCCGCTAAAGATAGGGCAATTGTTAACAATGTTCCTTTCCAAAAAAATGGCAAATATTCTACGATTACATCCCAATTAAATCCCATCTAATTTATTCCCCCAATTATCTAAAATTGCGTAACACAATTGAGGTTACGCAATTTTAGATTTCTATTTATTTTGTTCAGCTGTTAACGTTTCAAGATCAGGTTCAGTACCGAAATGTTCTTTATAGATTTCTTCATACGTACCATTTTCTACCACTTCTT
Source organism: Gottfriedia sp. ABJ_BB2_2 (assembly GCF_055484705.1). NCBI lineage: Bacteria > Bacillati > Bacillota > Bacilli > Caryophanales > Bacillaceae > Gottfriedia > Gottfriedia sp. ABJ_BB2_2. The sequence goes on along the minus strand of NZ_JBVFKR010000001.1, from coordinate 166,896 downwards.
TAACTGCTTTATCTAATTTCTCTTTATATTTACTTCCTTTAGGTAGCATTAAGCCGTAAAACTCTGCTGCGAAGCTATCTTTATCTTCAATTACGACTAATTTTTCATTTGGATTATTTTTTGCATATGTTTCTACTACTGCATTATCAGCGACTACAGCATCCGCTCCGCCACTCTTTAGTTCAAGAATTGCTAGATTGTTATTTTCAAATTTTTTAACATCTTTACTGTTCTTTCCTAATAATGATTCAACTGCCTCTTGACCTGTCGTACCATTTTGAACCGCTACGACTTTCCCTTTAAGATCCTCTGCAGATTTAATGTCACTGCCTTCAGGAACTAAGATCTTATTTGTTGAAAGGAAATAAGGAACTGTAAAATCATATTTAATTTTACGATCATCATTGATTGTGATAGATGACATACCAATATCAGCTAGCTTGTCTCCAACTTCTGCGAATAATGGGTCCCAACCAACATTTACGATATCAATTTTTAGCCCTGCTTCTTTAGCAACTGCATTCGTAAAATCAACATCGAAGCCTACGATTTTACCTTTATCAAGATATTCAAATGGTGCATAAGCAGCATCTGTAACAACTCTTAAAGGCTTTTGATTTTCAGTTCCACTTGTTTTTGAATCTTTTCCGCAAGCAGATAGAATCAGTGCCGTTGAAACAGCGAAAGCAAAAGACATTTTTTTAAAGTTCTTCATTTAAATTCCCCCTATGTAATTCTATTTCTCATTAATTTACTGATTTAATTAAATATATAGAAAATTTACTATATTTAGACTTTAAATAATTATATCTGTTCTTGTTTATTTATGCAATACTATGTCTAAGATTGTTAAACCATAATAAATTGGTAGGATTCACAAATAAAAAAGCAGTTCATTACGAACTGTTTTCGAAAAAATAAATAGTTATTTTGTTTTATTATTTCATTCTAAAAACTTCATCACGCGGGATAAATGGAATTCTCGTACCTATTAGCAAAACAAATGCATGTTCTTTATTAATAGAAAGATGATCACAATATCTAGCTGTAATAATAAAAATCTGTCATTTTTTTGGGAAATCATAGCTACTTATCAGATCAATACCTAACTAGCTTATGAAAATGATATTCATATATATATAATATTCACTACTTCCTGCGTTCTAAAAAATTGGGATTCAATATGTTTCTTAAAATCATAACTTTATAGCCTTGATGTAAAACACACTTTGTCCAGTCTACTCGATTATTTTCATAAAAAACTGGGGGGAATAAGGTCTTTATCATGAGATATTATTGTCATTTTTTTAAAATGAATAGTATGTATATATTAATTACACTTTCAGTCATTTGGAATGTCTGAATCCAGGAAATAAAAAAAGAGCAGACATAGAATTTGTCTACTCCTTACTATTTCATCAGAAATTTGTTGATTTAATAACAATATTATTTTCTAGCACCATATTTAATCTCGATTGTGTTATCGTTTCTAGCAATTATAGCGGCCTCACACATATTCACAAAAAGGCCATTCTCGACTACACCTGGAATCATATTTAAACGAATAGTTAAATCTTCTGGTTTTTCAATGCTTTTCATATGACAGTCAAGTATATAATTACCATTATCTGTAATAAACGGAATATTATTTTTTAGGCGAAGAATTGGATTAATAATGCCAATTTTTTCTATTTGTTTTTTTGTTAATTCCCAACCAAATGGTATGACTTCTATCGGTAACGGGAATGTACCAAGTGTCTGAACAAACTTTGATTCATCTGCAACAACTATAAATCGTTCAGAAATGGACGCAATCATTTTCTCACGTAATAACGCTCCACCTCCACCTTTGATCAAAGTTAAACGATGGTTCACTTCATCAGCACCATCAATAGCTAAATCTATTTTAATTATCTCGGATAAATCAATTAATGGTATTCCTAATTTATTTGCTAGTTGTTCAGTAGCCTTTGAGGTAGGTACTCCATAAATGTTTAATCCTTCTTTCATCCGCTCAGCAAGTTTTAAGATAGTCCAATATACAGTTGAACCAGTTCCTAGCCCAACTACCATACCATCTTCAACAAATTCAACCGCCTTTTCACCAGCTATTTTTTTACTGTCCATTTGCTCACCCCTAAATAAGGTCATTTGTTGTATTTAATTCATTTTACTAAATTCTTCCATCTTTCATCAAATTAATGGTTACTTTAACGGCTAAATCATATATTTTGTTGCTATTTTAGTGTGTGAAGCTTAGACTATGATTCCTCTTTTTTATAAGAAGAATTATATTCCTTTTGCTACCGACATGATGAATTTGAAAATCAACTAAACTTAGGGTACACACAAGCTTAAATATAAAAAAGCCACTCCCTAACAATAAATGGGAATGGTCTTTTCGATTTTAGTATTGTTATTAGATTCATATACTTTTAGATTTTATGATTTCTTTCAAAAAGAATTAATACATAGTCAGTTCGACAACCAGCCTAGGTCGACCACTAATACTGGAATTAGAAGAACAATTCTGTATCCTCACTGATTATTGTTCAATTTCTCAAGTATTTTATCTATTTTAGCTTCTAAACGTTGTATTTCTACCTTTTTCTTTCTATTTTCAATAAAGAACCAAATGATGATTGCAATAAATAACAGTGGCTTTAAGTAGATAAATACAAGAAAAAAATAATCTCCTGGGAACATAATGATCCTCCTATTTAATGAATTTGGCTTAGTTAAATACTACTTTTTTTCAATTAAATCTATACATTAAGTTAAATTTTTCTGCTAATATGCATTGGAAAATTGTTGTTATTTAACCTCGATTATTAGGAACTTTGCTTTAGCATTCTACTAATTACTCTTTCTTTAAACAAAATCTCAAAAATGAATAGACTTTAGTTCTTTTATTTAATTGAACATCAATAGTCGTAAAGTATCAAATAAATTTTTAAGTTTTCTGAAAAAAATGCTTCAGAAAATTAATGTGGTATAATTTTTCTAATTTTTAAAATTTGTTTTGAAAGTTGGTGGAGCAAGTGGAAAAGGAAGTAAATTTGAAGAAAAATATTGGTTTTTTCGTATCAACATCTCTAGTAATTGGCACAGTCATTGGTTCTGGTATTTTCATGAAACCAGGAGTGGTACTGTCATCAACAGCAAATTCCACAATGGCTCTTTTAGCTTGGATTATCGGTGGAATTATAACACTCGCTAGTGGTTTAACAATCGCTGAAGTAAGTGTAAAAATTCCAAAAACGGGTGGATTATACGCCTATATTGAAGAAGTTTATGGCGAGATGTGGGGCTTTTTATGTGGTTGGGTTCAAACCCTAGTATATGGTCCTGCAGTAATGGGCGCACTTAGCCTATATTTTGGATCGTTACTTGCAGATTTCTTAGGATTCGATGATAGTAGTAAAGTTCTTATTGGTATCATAACAATTATTTTATTAGGATCATTAAATTTACTTGGTACACATTTTGGTGGATTCATCCAAACTATTTCTACTGTCGGAAAACTTGTACCGATTATCCTAATTGCTGTATTTGGTATTTTCCAAGGAGATGTAACTGTCTTTAATGCTGACAGCGGCAGTAGTACACAAACAATTAGTATGGGTGCAGCCGTTTTAGCAACTTTATGGGCATATGATGGTTGGATGAACGTTGGGTTTATGGCTGGCGAAATGAAGAATCCTTCTAAAACTTTGCCTAGAGCAATTATTTCAGGCATTCTTATTGTTATTATAGCTTACTTATCAGTAAATATTGCGATGCTTCATTTATTACCGGCCAAAGAAATCGTTGAATTAGGTCCAAATGCCGCAACTGCAGCTGCAACATCATTATTTGGTAATTTTGGTGGTAAACTTCTTGCAATTGGTATTTTAGTTTCAATCTTTGGATGTTTAAATGGTAAAATTCTTACATTCCCACGTATTACGTACGCTATGGCTGAAAGAAAAATGGTTCCTGGTGCAAAGTTTTTATCAAGCATTCATCCTAAATTTAATACACCAGTCGGATCAACAATTATACAAATTATTATCGCTTTAGCAATGATGATTTTTTGGAACCCTGACCGCCTATCAGATATGGCAATATTCGCTGTATTTTTATTTTATGGTCTGGCATTTAGTGCTATTTTCATTTTACGTAAAAAAGACAATAACGATAAAACTCTTTATAAAGTACCTTTGTATCCTTTCACGCCAATCGTGGCAATTGTTGGTACGCTTTACATTATTGTTAGTACATTAATTAACGCACCAGTAGATGCATTTATATCAATCGGAATCGCAATTATTGGTTTACCAGTATTCTTTAAATTAAAAAGCAATGAAAAGAACGAACAGAAAATTAAAGCAAGTTAGTCTTTCTTAATTTAAGTAATAATATATCTTAAGCCCCCTTCAAAAATATGGAGGGGATTTTCTTATTTTCATATTGTTCTAATTTACTTGTTTTCACTTGTTTTCTTATTTAATATAAACCATTCTATGATAATTAAATTTATGATTAATCCTACCCAAATATTTACATTTAACACTTCTTTTACCATTTGTACTCTTCCACCTGGCAAAGAAAAACCATTTAGCAAATAATAGAATAAAAGTAGGATTGGTACCGTTAATCTACCACTCACTGCTACTAACGTAACACCAAAACTACGAATCATCCATTTTCGATGCTCAGAAAACTTTCTGTGTCTAGCTGTTACATATCCCTTTGCAGTCGTAAAAAGCCAAATAATCGTTAATACAACAAACGATGTTGCCTTCGTAAAATGCTCAATGTATAAAATAACAACAAAAGCAAGTAAACCACTTACGAAAACGCTGCTAATATAAACTCTTCCTAGTATACGGTGTAGCTTAGGTTTTTCTTTTCTGAGCCGAGTGTTAAACTGCAGAAAACCTGAAATTAAGGCAATAGCGGCAAAGAATATATGTACGATTAGTGCAGGATATTGAATTGATGTCGAATCAATTTGTATTCTACTATTAGACGGATTTACATTAAAATAAGGTGTTATAAAAGGGATCATAACCCCAATAGATACTATGAGTAAAATCCACCAGGTTTTTTTAGAATTCATGCAAACTTCCCCTTTGATTGTGTGATAGTCTCATACTATAAAACTATTATGAACTGTTCATGAACTAAGATATTATAACCAAAAAGGTCTGCCTAACTTGGCAGACCTTTTTGGTTACTAATTACTTGGACTCGCTAATTGTTTTATTAATAATATCAATCATATAGTTTTTTGTATTTTTGTTTATCGAACCACCATCGCCTTTAAAGACTGTTGACTTGGTAGAATCTGTAGGTTCAATATGCACCGGTACTAGCGTTTGACCTTCTTTTAGATTGAAAGATTGTGAGAAATTCATCTCATTAAAATCAGTTACATTTTCTCCATTAATTGTGAGGTTAGCTCCTTTAATAGCATTTCCTTTGACCGTTAAAGTCGAACCATTCACATCGATATTGCTAACAACAAGTGGCTTATCAATCCAGCGCAATATAGTATCCTGTACAAGCATTTTGTTGTTACCTTCGTTAGAGACAACTATTTTCAAATCGGTTCCAGGTGCACCGTAACCATAGTAACTAATATCATCATCTGATGAATCAGATCGTGTATGGTCGGCTAACCCTTCATGATCCCATGTATTATCTCTCGTATATTTATACGTAATTTCAGTTCCTTCTTCCAGCTCCAATGTATATTCCCAGTCAGGTGTAACAGCACCATTTCTGCTCATGGACCAAGCTCCAGTATTCCATCCATTTAAGCTATTTGGTATATTAACTTGCGCTGACAATGGTGTGTCATCCGGTGCATGCACTTTAAATGTGACCTGTACCATGACTATATCTGGTGTCACATTTACATTGTTCGAATCAATAAAGTTACCAGCCTGATCAAATACTCGGATTTGGTATTTATAGGTTGAACCGTTTGACACCTGATAATCACGGAAGGTGGTTGTGTCTCCACTCACTGATGCAAGGAGTGTACCGTCTCGATAAATAACTGATTTAAATGGTTGTTCTGGTTGCGTTAGTTTCCAGTTCAAGTTGACTTGTCCAGACTCTTTAATTGGTGTTTCCAATGTGACTTCACTAGCAGGAGGAGTAGTATCTGAATTACTACGATTATAAGTCGCTTCTCCAGTTGGTGAGTAGACCCATGTCCTGCCTAAATCCGGTGTAAAGGCCATTCGGTATTCATAAGTGCCTACCTCCAATGGTGTAAAGCTACTTAGAAACTCATTCGCCTGATTTTCCTGAGCCTGACCATTATATAGAGCTTGATATGATGTCCAAGCACTTTCGCCTTTTATTCTTACTTGAAGCTCTGCCATAATCCCTTCAGCTGGGCCCGTTTCTGTTGCATCTTGCAAATATAGGTTTGCTTTAACAGTAGACTCAATTGCTAAATTGAGCTCTCTGTTCGCTAAGGATGTCAAGTTGGTAACACTTGCATTTGTAACATCAAAATGTGGTACAAAGCCATTCGAAACTGCAGGTTTAGATTCGTTGCCATTTGAATCTACAGCTGTCACTGAAAAATAGTAAGTACGACCATTATTCAAACCTGAAACGTCGACAGTTGTGTCCGCCGTCTCTTTCACTTTTGTCCATAAACCTCCAGGAATTGTAGATTGATAGACAATAAATTTCGTTCCAGTACCTGTCCAGTTTAACGTAATTTGCTTAGATCTTGCTAATCCTGTTACATTTTCAACTTGATGTGGTTTTTTCACTTCATTATTAGATAATAACATTCTTCCAGATTCAGCAGGAACAGTCAAAGTCAACTTGCCATCCTTTGCTGTTACTAAGTAATTCGGATCTAATTGGTCTACAAAACGAATTCCGTTCGCAATTAAGCCTTTTGTATCGATATCGACAGTTTGTGTAGATTTCCCTCTGTTGATTATAACAAGGCCAGATTTTGTTTCTTTTGTTCGAACATAAGCTAATACATCGTTTTTTGCATAAACATGGTGAAGATCACCATAGCTAAATAAATCGGAATATTTCTGACGAATTTGACCAATAGTTTGATAGTGTTTAATCAAATCTTGGTTTTCTTTTCCCCATGGATACGTTCTTCGATCATCTGGATCCTTAGATCCCGTTTGACCAGCTTCATCCCCATAATAAATGGTAGGCGCACCAGGGTAGCCCATTTGAAGGATGGAAGCCAGTTTCAAACGCTTCAGACCTTCATCGAAATGATAATTCGGATCTTGTTCAGCCCTGTTATAAGTATCTGTTCCATTACCTAACAAGAATATAGCACGTGCGGTATCATGAGAACCCATTAGGTTCATGAGGGCATAAAATGCTTCTTTCGGATAGTCCTCTTGAACAGCAAGAAGTGAGTTTTGTGCATTTTCAGCATTGCCGTTCTTTAAATAATCCAAAATAGCGCCACGGAAACGGTAGTTCATAACTGAATCATATTGATCTCCTAAGAAGTACTTGGATGCATCATCCCAAATTTCACCCAATATTAGTGGCTTTTCATCTTTTTGTAGGGTTTTTCCGCTTCCTGTCATAGTCTTGGATTTCATTTGATTTCGGAATTCCTGCCAAAAAGTGCTATCCACTTCATTTGCTACATCTAGACGCCAGCCGGAAGAACCTCGATCAATCCATAAATTTCCTACAGAATCCTTTTCGTACATAAGATAATTTGCTAAAGAAGTGTTATTAAGCTCACTAGGATGATCGACTTTTGAACCCTGTTTAGATTCAAATACTGGCAGACTGTCATATCCCCACCAGCCTTCATATTTATAATGATCTCCATTTGAAACACCGTTGACTTTTTCATTAGGAACTTTGACATTTTCAATACGGAACCAGTTCTCAAATCCATAAGGACTAAAGGTTTGTCCCTCTGATATGAGTTGCTTTTTCGCTTTCTCTTTGGCACTAGTTTCGGACAATTTTTCATTATCCATCAAATTGTAAACACGTGACCAGTATTCATATGCGCCAACTGTTGTATATTTGTTATAACGGTCAAAATAAATAGAATCGTCGGAAACATGGTTAAAAACGCCGTCCAATATTAAATGCATTTTACGTTTCGATAATTCTTTTGTAAAATCCTTAAATTCTTTTTCTGAGCCAAACATAGGGTCTAGCATTTTGTAATCTGTTGCATCGTACTTATGATTAGAGGGTGCAAGAGCAATCGGGTTAATATAAAGTGTGTTGACTCCAAGTGATTGAAGGTAATCAAGCTTAGCTTTAATTCCAGCAATATCTCCGCCATAGAAATCATTACTAAACTCTCCGTCGCCAGTATAGGAACTACTACCTTGTTCATTAGGATTATCCGGTAAGCTTGACCAAGAAGTGGGATGTTCAATTGGTTGACTACCTCGAGCACCAACCTCATCCTTTACATGGTCATTTGTCTTATTGCCGTTATAAAAGCGATCCGGAAAGATTTGATATACTACAGATTCCTTCATCCAATCCGGAGTTTGATATGCAGGATCATAAACTGTCAATTGGAAAAGACTTGCATTTTTATCTTCTGCTTTCCCAGTATGACCTTCTTGCGTGTCTTCTCCGTACTCAGTTGTTGAATCTTGATCCCTCACAATGAATTTGTACCCGTGAATTCCTTTTTCTGCTGGGATAAATGTTGCTTCCCAATATTCATGAGCACCTTTGTCATTTATGTCTGAATAGCCCACATTCTTCATCTTTAAGACCTTTGTTGTACCAGAATTATAGTTTTTAACATAGAGGTTTGCACTCGTCAGATCGCCTTTCTTTGCCGATATCCGGAAAGTAACAGGATTCTCTGCAGCAACTGCTCCAAACGGTTTTCGGTATACTTGGTCCCACGAATCATGATATAGGGCATTTTTATCTATCAAACCATCTGATCCAATAGGTTTATAATCTGTATAAACTTCTTTTGTTTGATTGTTATAGAAAAATGTAATGGTAGTTTCAGAGAGCACATTTAGCTTCATGTTTGAGGATGGGTAGGACTCTGTCCAATCCTTACCTAATACTATCTTGTATTCATAAGTACCTCTTGGCACTTTTGTTGTGAAGGAATAAACATTTTTAAAATTTTCGTCTTTTAAGAATGCTGTTGATTCCGCAGGGCTCCACGCTGATCCTGCTTCAATTGCCGGCTGGATGGTACCAACGAGTCGAGGTTGCCTTTCTTCTATTAAAGGAGTGTAGTGTGTACTATCAATAATTGAATGAGTATTATCATTATAGTAGAAGGTGATCTCTTTTTGATCTGAAAGTGTTAGTTTAATGTTTTCGCCACCAGGTATCCCACCTTCACCATAATTTTCAGACCAACTCCCACCAATGGCGATTTTGTACTCATATTGACCAGTAGGTAAAGTACCAGTTATTGAGTAGAGTCCATTTCCTATGTATGTCATTTGAGTTATGGACGAAGTTGGGTCCCAATCAACTGAGTTTCCTAATACTTTTTGAAGATTTCCAACAAGTACTACTTGCTTAGCAACCGTTTCCATTGCTAGAGCGGTTCTGTTTGTAAAAAGTCCCGAAAACAACTGGAAAACTAAACCGATTACAGTGACGAGTGATAGAATCGTTTTCTGTTTTTTCCTCATGAAAAAACCCCTTTCCTTTAACTATATTTAGAAAACATATATGCAAAAGAAGGCAAAAAACTATATATGTATGATGACCGAAGAAATTAATTGCAAACGTTTGCAAAATTTGTTTTCAGAATTATTATAACTTTTTATCAACACAAATCAATAGAGATCTAGATTAAAAATCTAAATTTTCTGAAATTTGTATCGTTTGTACTGGGTAACAATCGTCCATTTGGTTTAGTTCTAAATCATTTGTATATATTACTAGTACTAAAAGCATATATTCCTACATTAAATGCATACTACCCGCAATACAGAACCAAGCAAAAAACACTCGAAACGCATGCGAAGGTCTTTCCTATACAAATATAATTGAGCGGGATAAAATTTGATAAACATCAAAAAAAGCGATTCTTTTATATGAATCGCTTTTTCATTATTTTAGGCATGGGAAAGGATAAATTTATAATACTTTATGCCAATAAGAAAATAGATTGTCAAACTGGCTTGATAATATTAACTTAAGTAATTAATTTTTAAGGTAAATAGAAAACATTAAAATAATAAATATTAATTTGATAATAATAATTACTTAGATTATGTGGTTTTATTGAGACTTCTATATCTGAACAAAACATAAAAAATAACTCTTAAACAGAGTTACTTTTTTTTCTGTTTCTTTTTCTTTTTATATGTTTTTTCATTTTTAAATTCAGGAGTTAATTCTTCAGAAGCTTCAGTTTGATATCTTAAATTCCCAATTGAAATATTTTCTGATACAACTTCGTTTTTGAATACTCGGTTTAAAACATACTTATGGAAAAAAATTTCAAATAAACCTAGTCCGATTGCAGAAATTAAAGATGGATAAAACATATTGCCTCCATCAGTTAATACTGACCCTAAATACCAAATTAAAAAGAATGCTAATCCTACATCTGCAATTGTAGCAACTGTATTATTTGTTCTAGGTAAAATAAGCATATCACCTAGTAAATACGCACTAACCCCGACTAACATGGTGATGACAAATACATTACCAATTGACATATCATATAATACACCAAGTACCATATATAATAAGATGAAACTAGCAATAAATTTTATAAATAATGCTTTTACATGTTTCAACAAAATCCCTCCTTGCAATTATTATGATAAATAATATTTAAACTATACAATTGTAATTTTGAATAGTTTTTCATTTGACTGTCATATTGATGTTGTACAAGTATTCGTAATATTTATCGCTTAAAGAGGACTTTTATATTTACTGATACATCCCATATATTTTAACTACAAAACTGTATTTATTACTATTTAAGCTCTTTGAACTTCTAAATAGTATTTATAAGAAAGTACAAATAATCTAAAAATGGGTACAATCATTATAAATTTAGCAATTAATACAATAAAAAGGCTGTACAAAGCTAAAATAAAAAAGCACAGAATCTATTGATTCTGTGCTTAATTTCAATTGTATTATTCAACTACTCTGCCTAGTGAAAACAGACTGTCTCAAGGACGTTCAGTCACGGTGGCGAGCATGCGATGGAGAACTTCATGGTCACGATTCGTGCAGGCGGTAATCTTTCCCAGGCAGAGTGTTCAAGTCCTCAGCACCAACATATGTGATGGCGAGTGTAGGCGCGCCGCAGTCATCGCAGGTAGTACGTAGTTCGAGCTCTCTGCTGCTGACGCCGTGGTTTGCAGTGAAGATTCTCATTTTACTTACTGTCCTAATTGTTTAATTTGATCAATGATACCAGTTATCTCTTGAATAGACTTAAACATTTCCGTATTCTCTACAATAGAAGGATCAAGCTTTCCGTCTTCCATATTGTTTAAATAAAGGTCAATCCCCACTAACACTTTATTATTTTGTTCGACCATTTGTTGATGCAGATCCGCAGCTATGTCCGGCGACTGAAGTTCATTAAATTCTATAATATCTTTTTTCATCTCTTCCAGCTTTGTCTCCAATTCTTTTGCCGCTTGTTGATCACTAACAGCTTGTTCTGAAAGAGAAGGAACTTCGTTTCCAAAAGCAATAGCTTCATTTACATAATCCGTTGCTTCATTCACGTATGTTAACGTGTTGTTTACTTTCTCCAATGAAGAACAACCGCTAAGAATCAAAAATGGAACAGTAGAAAAAATAACCAGCCATTTTTTCATTGTGATTACCTCCGTTTTCATAAGATCACCTATTCATTTTATTAGTCATTTAGAAGATTGTGAATACTTGTCTTCAATCTTCTTCTCAATTTTTTCCATTTCCTTTGCATTGCTCATGAGTTCCTTTTTGTTTTCCAACACCAATTGTTTAAATGACAGTTTAATTGTTTTTCTCATCTTCCATCACCTTCTTATATTTAATTTCTTATCAGTACTGCTATTAGAACATCTTTGTCATTTTCTCTTCCTAAGTTCATTCATGATGATAGGGATCAATCTTTTTTTTGCCATTTTTATTCCTTTTCGGAATACAGTACTTTTAAGTATTTTGAAAAGTTTAGACATAATCGTGCTCCCTTCTTATATTTTCATGAATCTTGTTGGAGAAACATTTTCTAACGAATAAATAACGTGAATTTCTCACAAATGAAAAAACACCTTTACCATTTATCTGGTAAAGGTGTTCAACATAAAAGACCTTTACCAAATAAATTGGCAAAGGTCTCGCTTGCAATCTAAATTGCCAGCAGAGCCGAGGATTTGAATCCCGTAATGACGACTTTGCTGAAATAGCTACTCCCCTTTGGAGAAATCACGTTTCATCTATTTGAAGTTATCTTAACCTGAAATAGATGAAACGTCAAACAAAAACTTTAAAGAAAAATGTTACTTTTAATAGGCTTTCTACTTTATTCGTTAAATTGTACCGTTTTTATTTTTATTAAAAATTAATTTATACATATCCAATCTCGTAGTAGAGAGTATTGAACTACCACTGAGCGTTAGTTACAAAAGGTATGATAATGTTTAAATTAAAGTGATGATTAGAAAATAAAAAAACTATAAACAACATTTAAAACAATATTTAATACTTAATCAATATTCATTGTTAGCTCTTCAAAAAATTTTGCTACATGGAATCCATCAACTGTTGAATGATGCGATTTTATAGATATAGGGATAGTTATTCTCCCGTTGTGTACAGAATACTTTCCAATAGTCAATATCGGCTTCAAATAACAAGAAGAATTAGCAATATTTAAAGAAAAATTATCAAAACTTACCCAAGGGATAGCTGATATATCGAAGGTGTTTAAAGGTTGATTATCTTTAGGAAACATTTTATCGGAACGATCGTATTTTCCAATTTCTGCTTTATATGCAGATTGAAATTCGGCCATACTTTCAAGATTATCTAACCAAATACATTGAAATTTTTCTTTTTCCTTATTAAAAATAGTAAATGCTGGAACTAGGTAATCCCAACAAACTAATTCATCTTCAATAAGATCATAACGATAATTTTTTATAGCGTTAATAGTTTTCGTAATATTAAAAATCATATAGGCATAGAAGCTGTAATTATTATTTTGACAATAATCAACAGCAGTAGTTACATCTATTTTCGTAGTCATTTCATGGGTAACATTTATTGAAAAGTAATAATGATAGTATTCTTTTCTCTCCCATTTTTCTAATTCTACAACACGATATTCAGACATTGCTTCACTCCTAAATTGAACATAATATGTTTATTCTTTCTTTAAATGATAATACCTTCTCTAGCGACCAACAAAGTTGTGTTTTTTCAACGAGAGCGGTATTTATATTAATAAAAAAATGAGCCACTTATTTGACTCATGATGCACACGTTGAGGGTTAGTTTTATAATAAACTTAATTTGCAAATGAAACCTAAGATAAGCAAAATTGAGCCTTTCGTTCATTATGACAATCCTACAAAATAAAAAAAGAACTGCTGAGGCAGTCCATAACTGTTGAACTAAAGCTGAGAGTACTACAAAGCTAAGATGTTTATTAATACTTGTTCTAACTTTATCTATTTACTATCTAAACTAATAATTGATCCATATGGAATTGTATGTGACTCATTTGTCTTATAAATTGAACAAACATTAATCTTTTCGTAATTGTTATATTTCCATTTTAAACAAGCATTATTATTTTGATCAATCGATGAATCCGTTGTAAAAAAAATAGTAGCGAGACCAAAAATAGTAAATCCGCCAATTAAACCACGTTTTATCTCATCAGCATATTCTCGGATCCATAAAATGGTTTTATTCATATTCCCCTCCAAATTTTAAAATAAATATGAGTAATTCATTTTATGATTGATTGGTAAGAGATAAAACTAAACTTTGAATAGATTTACTATAAGAGTATTCCAAAATATTCTTTTCACAAAAACGACTGTCATTAAATTAACTGGACAGTCCTTTTCGATTTATCCGCTTTTATTCAATATAAAAAACGAGCTGTTAGCAACTCGTTTTTTTTAACTTAAGCTCTTCTTTTATTCTAATTTACCTTTGCATAAATGCATGTATCAGTTAGTTTCTTACCATCAGCTGAAAGATCTTCATTACGTAATATCCCTTCTAGCTCAAAACCTAGTTTTTCAGGGATCGTACGACTTTTAGTGTTATTAGATTCACATCGTATTTCAATCCTTCTAAATTTGAGTAGCTGAAAGCCAAGGTTTGTTAACTCATTTACTGCTTCAGTTATATAGCCATTGCCACTAAATTGTGTGTTAATCCAGTATCCAATTTCACCTTTAGAAATGTTCCAATTAATTCTGTGAAGGCTAGCAGTTCCAATAAAATCATTAGTACCCTTTTGAAAAATAAGATAGCGAAAGCTTTCTCTTTTCATAAAATCTATATGGGCATTTCTCAGGAGAATTTCTGTTTCTTCAACAGTAGGAATTGACTGAAAAAGAACCAACCATTGCTTTAACTCACTAATTGAATCCTTAATAGCTTGGTGCACTATTTCCCCTTCGCCAGCTTGAAGTGGTGCTCGAAGAATTAGTCTGTCTGTTTCAATCTGTAACGGAACATCTAATAAAATTGGATTCATTTAATTTTCCCCTCTCTAAAAATAAATTCGACAAAACAAACCTCTTATAAATGTCTATCTACAAACCTTACACATCATAAGCCATCTTCTACAATATAAAAAGTAAGAATTTAACTTCTTAATTGTAATTCTTTATAAACTCGGTTTATTCCTTTTTCATTGTTTAACAATACTGTCATTAGCGTAAATAAAAAATCGACTAAATCTTGTTCAACTATAGCTATTCGTTAGTTACATAAGGAAATTTACATACATTATTAATTATTTCTAAAGTCAAATTTATCATTAGGCACATTTAAGGTATGTCCGTTAATAACTACTGTATCATTATCTATCCAATTGATATAAGCATTGTTCTCACGATAATTCCAATATATATTTTTAGTAGTTTTACTACTTCGTTTGTTAAATACTAATTCTCCTCGTATAGTATATGAAGTCGTTGCTCCTCCACTATTAACATATGCCTTTAGAGTATAGACACCGTTTGGAGATGTTACTTCTGTAAGGTAATCTCCTTTTGGTAATCTATTCATATCAAAAAACGCCAAATATACTCCATATCCTAAGATTCCGACAAATAAAAAGCTGCCAAAAATAATTATTTTCACTGTTTTAAGTCTTTTATTTTGCCATTTCTGTTTATTTTCTATTATATTAGTCAAGTACCGCACCTCATATTAAACAATTTACATATATTGTATCAGAAAATTTTATTAATAGATTATCATTAAATAACAATCTGTTATATATCACTTCATTTAAAATGCAGCTAATAAGCTTGCCATGTTGTTGAACTAACGCTCTCAATCATATTTTTATGTCATCTAGTTTTTTTTAATGGGTGACCATTTTTTTCGTGGATTGGTTTTATGATTAAGTTAGTCGGTTTAGAACGAAGCATTTATGGGGCTTAGACCACGTCAACTAAACAGTTCATCACCTTCATCACCGACTTATAGAAAATTGATTTGGGCGGTGATTTAATAATTTTTAAAAAAATGCACATGATAATTTCATTTTGATATTTACTACTTTTTCCTAGAAGAATGTATACAGTTTCAATTGAAAGAAAAAATAAGTGTGTAAACTATTATTCGAGGAGAATTTATGAAATTTGAGCAAATGGAATATATCGTAAAAGTTGCGAGCGAGAAATCTATGAATAAGGCTGCAGAAAAATTACATATTACAAGTTCAGGAATTAGCCAATCTATCTCCCAACTAGAGAATGAATTAGGAATAACTATTTTTAACCGTTCAAAAAAAGGAACAGTTCCTACAGAAGAAGGAAAGATTGTCATTAAAAGAGCTAGCGAAGTATTACAAATTATTTCTAAATTAAATGATGAGCTGTTTGATTTTAGAAATAACAAAAATGTTCATTTAAAAGTTGTAGCTGCACCTACTTTTGCATCTGTACTTCAGCAAGCAATGAACAGAATCCATGGTGAACATCCTAATGTAACGATTGAAATTGAGGAAAAAGCTCCACCTCTAATCATGGAAACAATTAGACACACTGAATATGATTTTTGTTTTTTTCCACAAGATTTAGAGATACTAGAGAGTGAAAAAAATATTAACTATGATTTAATTCGAACTGATCGTGTTCATATTATTGTAGGAAAACACTCCCCTCTATTTCATTTTGACTACATAACACAATCTGATCTATTAAATATGGAAACAGGTTGCTATTCTATCTATTCTGATTATTATTATTCTAAGTTAATTAAAAAAAATAAAAATAAAATCAAGTTAACTACAAACAGTATAAATATACTTACAGAGGCTGTTAAAGAACAGAATGTATTTGTATATTCTCATGAGTCAGGAGCTAAATTACACCCTGACATTCTCGCTGGAATTATTAAATCTATACCCTACAAAGAAAATGATGATTACGTTTATAAAGATTTATGGGTAATCTATCCCAAAAACAAAATTCTGAATAACATAAGCAAAAAATTTCTTGAAATCGTTAAAGAAATAGCCACTCAATAATCGTGGCTATTTGATTCCTTATTAGTCTTGTACGATAATGTTCTAAATAAAAATTAGAGTTAGTTAAACAGACTTCTAAAATTATTTTTTTAAAGAGAACTCTTATATTAAATGATTTTATTAGTCATTTAGGACTTTATATTACTATTTGATAATATATTAGTGATATAATATCGATATACTAATATGGAGGGATTCAATCCAAATGTATATTGATGATTCTTATAAAAAAATAATAAGTAGTATGAGTCTTGTTTCTCTCGAAGAAGAAAAAGAAGCACTTCTTAATACGATGGATAATTTGGATATATTAGAAAATGAATTTCAGGTATTAATAAATAAACTCGATTTGGTTTATCAAACCAGTTTACTTAAATTTCAACAATCTTACATTTACAATGTAAACTCTTAATATCTAAAATATCCTTAATTAGAAATAGACCAGATACTCAAAAGGTGAAACATTATTCTAGACAGAAATGAAAAAGGTTCTTCGATTGAAGAATCTTTTTCATTTCTTATGCTACTAAAGCTCTAGTTAGTTCATTTAGAAAAGTGAACTAAATATTCAAATTCTATGTTTATACTTTTTCACGAGATCAGTTCAGATAGTCATTTTCTTTGAATAAATAGCTGTTTGAGAATGGGGAAACATTCCCACATCTTTGTATAAGCGGTTAGCATTTGTTAGGCTATCAGTGTCTACATATAATAAGATTGTTTTTTGGTTAAGTTGGTATGCTTGCCCGAATATATGAAAAAGCAACGCCTTACCTATTCCATGTTTTCTATATTCACGTTTTACCCCAAGTAAATCAATAAATACCCCATCATCTTGTAACCTACTCATTATGAATCCTACCGGTTTAGAATCCTTCCAAGCAATAATCCAAAGGCTTGGGTCGTAACCTTCTCCCATTTTTTGAGAAATCCAGGTTGATGAATCTTTTTTTGTATAACCCCATGTATCCCGGAAAGTTTCGTCATATATCGAGAAAAGAGTTTCTTCATCTGAATTAGCTTGAAAGGTTCGTAATATTATTCCCTCTGGTAAAGGCGACTGAGTTGGTTTTTCAGTTAACTCGATTTTCATTCGTTCATATAACCTACTGAACTCATATCCCCTATCCTCCACTAAATTTCTAGCAGCAATATTGGTAAAAGGAATTTGATTCATTAACTTTTGCTCACCATCTTTGTCTTTAGCTAGAACGTTAGCCCGCTCTTCTACTTTCTTTAATAAAAGTGAACCAATTCCTAGATTTTTAAATTGTGGATGTACGAATATACAAGTATCCATCCTGTTAGCCCCTGTTACCTCTACAAAACCATAACCAAGTATTTTTTTTGTTGTCGAAATGACAATCCAAGCATCTGTTTCAATCTGGATAGAATTCCACATATCTAGGACATCTGACAATGTAATATCCGGTTCACCTATTTCCTCAATATCACATAATGACACCAAATCAGTAATCGCTTGTGCATCCTCAAAGGTCGGATGTTTAATAATAAACTTCTGTACTTCATGTTCCATCTATTGTTCTCTCCCTTTTTCAAGTCAGTAATCATAACAAAAGCATGAGTAACCCAACTTATTTAACTCACCATTGATTCATATTTGTATAGACTTGACTTATTCTTCGTTTAAATATGTATTTCCTTCCTTTCTGCAATATTTCTGCTTGGCAAGAACAAAAAAAGAAGACTGTCATAGCAATCTTCTTGAAATCAAACTAACGTTCTCATTAGTTAAACATACTTATTAATGCGGCTTACTCAAATAACTGGACATTAGGCTCACGCTTTAGTATGTGAACAATCATGGAGTGTAATTGTCCACGGTGATGAAATAGATGGGCCTGAGTATCCAACAGCCATTCGTAACGTGAATGAACTACCCCAAAAAATGAAGTCGTCTCCTGTAACAACTCTTCATCCTGTAATCTTGATATGCCTTCTTTTAAATAAGAGTAGTTGCTAATCAGGGAATTGATTAATGCCTTTCGATTCGATTCTGGTTCAGCTTTTTCATAGAAACGATCCAGTTCATCCTCCGAGGCTCCAGATCCAATCATGAAATCGGCTTTACATAGAACCGAGATATGCGAGAGTAATTCACCAATTGACCATTTCCCCACCGTCGGTTTAATTTTCAGGTCTTCCTCACTTAAAGTGTTTATTAACTTAAAAATAGAGTCAACCGCCAAATCCATTTCTTTGAAAACACCTTTACAATAAACGTTCATAGATTGTTCTCCCTTTTTTGCAAAAAGACATGTAACTCGTTTTTTGTTTGATAATAATTAATTCAACAAAAAACACATTACTCCTTCTGCACCATAGCACGTTTAATTAATAGAAAGAGGAATATTAAATTCTTATTTTCATATAACCAAAGCGCTAATTAGTATCATAAAAAGAACTTATATTTTTATCTTTCTATAACTAAAGAACATTGTTGTTTATCTTGGTCGAAATGCCATCATATATTTGTAATAAATGTTTAGGTGATAATTCTTTAAAACTCACCTACTAAATCGAATATTTAACTAACTCATCCATATTATTAATCCATTTTTTCGATATTTCTAATATCTGTCCTTCTTTGATATTTTCTTTAAGGTATCCTTATTTAACGCCATTAACAAGTTCCCTCATAGAATTTAACTGTGATGATAGCTCACTAAACCAATCCTCATCACCCGTTAAGAGGGCCAAGTCAATTAGAAAGCGAATCTGTTCTTTATTGATCACTTTCGAATCAGGCATTTTCTTCACGTTTTTATTTCTCATTTGAATGGTTTTCCCAACAGTAGTTTCATTATCTGAAGTTATTACATTTACCTTTACTATTTCATCGAGAATAGTATGTGACTCAATATAACCTATTACTAATTCTCCATTCACTGATTTACCTTTAACCCAGTCACCTGTTTTTAAAATAGTATCATTATTTAAGTTCATTTTTTCCACCTTCTCATTTAGAGTAAAAAAATTATAAAATTTTTGATCATACCAGCATTAAAATTAAACTGTAATATTTTTTATTACATTTAGATTAAAAGAAGGCTAAGCCCTTACTTTATGCTTCTCACTTCTCACATTTAATATGATCGACAATGTCCTTCATAGTGTATTGCTTTAAATATCCACCAAGATGTTCTTCTGCACCTAGGAAAATATTAAAAAGAACATTTTGCATATTTGCCCCTACAAGACATTTTTCATTTGATTCAGGACACTTAGGCTGTAATGCCCCCTCAGAGGTGATCTTATAAATATCCCATAGATTCACTTCTTTTAAATCTAAGGCAAATATAAATCCGCCACCAGTTCCTTCTTTCGATTTTATAAACCCATGTTTTTTTAACAAACTAAGCACTTTACGAATACGTACTGGATGGACACAGGCACTCTCTGATATTGCATCACTTGTAGACATCCGGTCCGACTGAAGCGCAAGATAAGTTAAACTATGAATGGCAAGTGTGAAATCACTGTTCATGGCCTGCCTCCTAAAAATTTTCTTTATATTCTTTGATTATATAATTTGTACTGTAATACTATGTGTTACAGATTAATTTGTCAAGAATACTGACATTATGCCACTATCAATGAAATTATTAATTAGCTACTTTTTGTAATTTATTGTATGAAATTGTTCTTAGATTTCGAGGAAGAAAACTACGAATTTCATCTTCATTATAACCAACCTGTAATCTTTTTTCGTCTAGAATGATTGGCATGCGTAACATTTTGGGATTATTTATTATTAATTTATATAATTCATTAAGTGGAAGCGATTCAATATTTACATTTAATTCCTGATATGTTTTTGATTTATTCGAAATAATCTCTTCAGTTCCAGTTTCTGTCATGCGAAGAATAGATTTAATCTCTTCAAGTGTAAGTGGTTCATTCATAATATTTTTAATACTATAAGTAATATGATGTTCCTCTAGCCATGCTTTTGCTTTGCGACATGATGTACAGCTTGGTGTGACATATAGATTTACCATCCTTTTATCCACTCCTTATATTTAAAAAATGTAATAAAAAAAATTACAGTTAACATAAAAAAAGTAAAAATGTATTATCTTATTTAAACGAATTAAGTTAATTTTCTATACTCAATTCAAATAACTATACTGTAATTTTATTCTTTACAGTTAAAAGTGTCAACTATATTTTTTGAGTATAAACATGGAGTGTTTTTTCTTCCTCTACGTAATACAAAATAAAAAGATAATATATACAATAAGAAAAGTCTCATTCCAATAAATATGAATGAGACTTACTTTCATTAAGTTTTGTCAAAGTATGATATTCAACTAAAGCACTCGTTACTTATATAAGTCTTCTTATAACTCCAACGATTCCCTCTTTGTCATTGTCTCTTCGCAAAAGCTAATGTGTATTCATTTAATTCCCTTCCTCGAAAGCGATCAAAGAGTTTACACCATGGGCAAGAATTGCTCCTGCTCTAGTAGATGCTGCTACTAAAATAGCTTCTGTAACTTCCTCCATTGTACCTCCAAGTGCTTTATACTTGTTTATGTGTACATCAATACAATACGGGCAAACAGTAACATGAGCTACTACAATAGCAATTAACTCTTTCGTTTTTTTAAAAGAAGAGTCTCTTTCTCAAAGACGGTCTTCTCAAATTCAAAATAGGCGTTTGCAGCTTCAGGGCATTTTTTTACTAACTGTGGAATTTTCTTTAAATTTTCTGGCTTATAATACGTCATCTTATTACCTCCTAGATATTAAATGTTTTGTATATGAAACAATTTACATTTTTTATTCTAGGATTTTGTAAGAATGATTTCAGTGACTTTATCACATTACTTCAACTATTTCTTGTAATTTTTCCTTTTGAATGATAAAAATTTTACCCCGTTCTTGTTTAATCCATCCATTTCTTTCAAAATCTTTTAATGTTCTACTGACTACTTCTCTTGCTGTACCTAAGTCTATGGAGAGGGATAGATGAGTAATATAAAGAAGATTGTCGGATGTTTTACTTGATTTTTGGAGTAACAAGTCTGCCAACCTTGAATTTAATGGCCTAAAAGTTATATCCTCAATAAGATTCGCAACTGTTGTTATTCTTTTTATAAATAAACGATGAATATATGTATTTATTTCTTTATATCTATATGTCCATTCTCTAAATAATTGCGCAGGTAGAACAAATAGCTCGGTTTCATTTTCTATTTCGGCGATTGCTTCATATCCTGTCTCACCTAAAACGCTTGCTAACATGATAACACAAGTATCACCACTTCTTAATCGATACAGTGTTAACTCTTTTCCTGATGGACTTATTTTATAAATTCGAATACAACCGCTAAGAACAAAAGAAACATGTTTAAAAATATATCCTTCCTCAATCATTTGACGAACAGGTAGAGTCCTTAAAAACCCGCTGCTATCTTTCCATTCATGTATTGGTATTTCTCTGAAAATGGGAAATTTCCTATTAATCATTTCGATCTGCTCTTTTTTCAAAAAGATAACCTCCTATCATAAACGAAATAAAGCCTATTTATATAAAAAGCAGCCAAAGTTACATATCTAAGTATGTGTAATGCCCTAATTATGAAAAGTTTCTTCACCTTCCTCATTATCAAGCATACCTTATATTCCCAATTTTTTAATAGCTATTTTATCTAAAAAATAACACACAATAGATGTATTCAATTACTAAACATCGGAGTTGACATAAAGCTATGAAGAAAGTTTTTTTTATTGTAATCCTTTCTCTTTCATTATTTTTCTTTGCAGAATTTACTTACGCTACAACAGATGAACCAGCTCTCTCTCCAATTAGCTTTCAAATAGAAATTCAGAATTGGGAAGCTGTCAACAAATTACTTCCAAAATATTCGAAGTTCACTGTAATCGATGTGGAAACTGGCAAAAGCTTTGAAGTACAACGAAGAGCTGGTAGTAGGCATGCAGATGTTCAACCATTAACAAGAGAAGATACTAAGATAATGAAGGAAATATACAATGGGAAATGGAGTTGGCGAAGAAGAGCTGTATTAATTTTAGCTCATGACAGCCTAATCCCTGCTTCCATGCATGGAATGCCACACGGAGCGGGTGCTCTTCAAAACGGATTCGGTGGTCACTTTTGCATTCATTTTTTAGGAAGCACGACACATAGGACAGGTAGAGCAGACTTTTCGCATTATGTGATGATCCTTAAAGCTGCTGGGAGGATTGATGAATATATTAATAGCATTTCACCTTCCCAATTGCTAAATGTTTTATTCGTTTCTATTAAAAACGAAGATATAGGTTTGTTTAAAAATATTGCCATAAGTAATCAAAAAGATATTAAAAAGGAACTAAAGAAAATAGAAAAAATAGAAGCGATACAGTGGACTTTGCCTAAATCAAAGGAGTCAGATTCATACTCTTTTGCAACTGAAATCCCAGTTGATGTTTTTCTCATAATAAAAGATATAGGTCGGATTAGAACCAAACTTTCTTTTAAGATGGTGAGAACGTCACCTCTTTCTCCTTGGAAAGTTAATGTTGATCCATTACTTTCAAGCATTAACTAATTGTCTAATTACTGGTTCACTAATCATTTCTCAAACAAAGAAACTTACTTGGAGCGTTTAAGAGACAAACGTATTTATAGAAGTAGCAGTTTAATCTTATAGAACTATCACATGCCTTAACTACACAACTTCATTTACGAATAACCATTGTTCAATATATAAATAATGACAGGTATGTTTGAATGCAAAATAGATATTGGCAAATACTAACAATATCTATTTCGTATTTTCGAGGTGAAACATGTCATGCAAGAAAATAAAGCAGATTTTTCTAGACAACTGAATAAAAATATTCAATTAATTCAAGAAGGTTTACACAATACCTCGGATTTAGTCATTCGAACGCTTCGAATAGGTGTTTCAACACATCGTCATGAGGTAGCTATCGTTTATATAGATGGCATCGTAAACTCGCAAATTATACGAGATTGTATTGTTACTCCTTTACTTAACATACAAAGCATTAATGATAAAGAAAATTTAATTCAAAATTTAGCACACAGTCATATTCACTCAGAATCAATTCAGATTCTTCAATCTGTTAACGAGAGTCTAGTTGGTATTTCTAGTGGAAAATCAATTGTTTTAATCGAGGGTTATGATAGTGGAATTATGGTCGATACTGCCCAGTGGCAGCAGCGTTCAGTAGAAACAAGTATTAGGCAAAGTTCGACCAGAGGACCTGCAATTGGTTTTTCAGAACAATTAAAAGTGAATATCAATTTAATTAGGGGCTATATTCAATCAGAGAATTTATGCGTGGAAATGAAGAAAGTGGGCCGTTTTACTAAAAGTGACGTTTCAATTCTCTATTTAAATGGAATAGTAGATAAAACTGTATTAAATGAAGTTCGTTCACGAATCGACTCATTAAATATCGAATATGTGTTTGAACCTGCTGTAGTTCAAAGTGCATTATCAGGAAAAAAAACAATCTTTTCTTTAACAAATGCAACTGAATTACCTGATGTAGCAGTTTCGGCATTATATGAGGGGAAAGTAGTTGTCATAATGAATGGCACCCCGGAAGCAATCATTCTTCCCAACTTATTTATTCAATACTTACAAATACCAAATGATTATTATATGAAAGCAGGAAGATTAACCAATCGAATGGTTCTATTGTGCAGTTTTTTAATGACTACCCTGTTACCGGGGTTATATCTAGCAATTATTCACTTTCATGAGAATTGGGTACCGAAAAAGTTTGCTGAAAAATATATCAGTCATGGAGAGACGCTATTGCCTTTCTTCCTTGAAGTTTCTTTAATACTTTTTCTTGTATACATAATTAGGATTAGCATCTGTTCGAATCCCAAAAGAAATGCTAGTTCTTTCTTCCTTGGTCGGAACGATTGTTATTAGTAGCACTGCAGTTGAAGCAAAACTAATTCACCCACTTAGTCTTATTATTATAGGAATTACCTATTTAACCCAACTATTATTTCTGTCTGGTGGGATGGGTAGTGCAACATTTTCATTGAGATACATATTTTTCATAGTTGGAAGTTTATTAGGAGTTTCAGCAATGTTTTTAGGATTAATCGTATTAATTATATACATGTCTCGTTTAAGATCAGCAGGTGTACCATATTTAGCACCTATCATTCCATTTAACCCCAAAGAATTCAAAGATGTATTCTATCGTGGAAATTTAAACAAACTAATAAATAGTAAGCACACATATCCTCATGATAATGATGAAAAATAATCCAGCAATTCCAAAAGATTTGCTGGATTATTAGTAGTCAATGGCTGCTATTCATGTTCAACTAACTAACCCGGTCGTTCGTTGAATAAGAAAAACAACAGACCTTCTCGTAAGAAAGAATTTTTTGTTTAAAATATTAAACTCAGTAAAGAAATTATTTATCTAAAAGACACTTCTATGTCATGTATTTTAAAACACTATTATTTAACAAATCCTTATATTGATCAAAAGAAATAGAATTTTCGTTATGGTGGATGTTTATACTCTTATACTTATTATTCGAATCATCTCGTTGCCAATTCGATAATTCCGCCAATTGATTAAAATTCGGTCTTGTTACTAAATTAGTCAGGTATGCCGAACGATATGCTCTTGGCCTTCTCATTTTATTTAGGACATATATTATTTGTTCAGCTGTTAATATTCCTAATCCATGTCCAAAATACGTACCATCACCTAAAACAACCGCATTTTCTCCTCGCCACTCAGGGGTTAACGGATTAAAATCCGGATTATTAAAATATACGATATCTCCTGGAAGAAAACGTACATATTGTGAATTTATACCGAGGTCAGGATCAGCATGCCACCCGTATAAATAGATATTTTGAAATATTTGATTAAATAAGTTTTCGCCTATAAGGTTTAGGACCGCATTGTAAATGATAATAACCATTCCTGTTGCACATTCAAACGCATAATATGGACTGTTAAAGTAAATATCCTTAATCGCATCAGAAGGTCTTACACCTTCTCTCAATAGGAAACCCCCGTTTCTCATTAAATGCCAGTACCTTGGATTACATCGAGATCTTGCAAATACTTCAAACCTCACTCTACTTAGATACATAGCTCTTGCACTTAAAATAATATTATTTCGCAACATACCTTCAAACTCATAAATTGATCGATATGCATTTACCGTTGGATCATCATACATCCGTTGAATGATCGTTCTTATAATACCGTCAGACGGCCCTTTATCACTTAGTTGAATGGGCATCTCCAATAAATGATTCATAATATACCTCTTTTCAACATCTAATTTTAATTTTCATTTATACACATCATATTCAAAGATCGTTTTGAAGTGTATTATCATATGGAGAGTGGGACCATTCAAATTAAGTCCCCAAAAACTGATAACTAAAAAAGACTACAATTTAGTAGTCCATTCTCTTACAAATATCACATTTAGGATTGGTAGTAACCATGGAAATGAGCAATAGTGAAGATTGACGATCGATTTTTTAATCGTCACCGTTGTTGTTATAGTAGTTTTTATTTAGTACTGTTTTTAAGTATCTGAATATTTTTATCTCTTTCTCCACCGTCAGATAACTCTTCTGAAAATTCATGCTCTGTTTTCTTACCTAAAAGAAGTTCAGATGACCTGATTGTATTAGACGATAAATTATTATTCGGTGCAGCTTGTTCATTCCATTTTCCCATCAAATTCACCTCTTTTTTATTAGTATTGGATTTTTACGATGAATTTATTATGTTTTCCATTCTTAATTGAGGTTTTCTTATAGCCCAACCACTTCTGTCTGAAATCTATGTTATCGATTAGAACATCTACGGTTCATTTATAAAAATAATAAAAGAAAAATAATGCGATTTTTTTAAGAAAATACGTCCAACCAACTTTAAATTATATTTTACCTCTTTATTTTTACATTTATATATGTTTGGTTCTTATGTTACCAATAGGTGCCTCAGATTCAAAAAGGTTTCTATCGTACTAAAAAGTGCGTTCTTTTTTTTATATTTACTTTATTTAATAATAGCAATTGTAGAGAAGAGATTACTTCTAAAACTACAATTTATAAGTGTTGGCTCTTTTCTTTAAAAAAATAATTACTTATCTTCATGTTATTCACGAAGACAAGTATATATAGGAGGATTTTCATGAAAGAGAAAAACTTGTTTCAAGGAAAATTAGGTTTTGGTACTGCTCCATTAGGAAATATGTTCCGTAACATCCCAGAAGAAGAAGCAATCGCAACGGTTGATGCTGCATGGAATAGTGGAATACGTTACTTTGACTCTGCTCCATTTTATGGTGCTGGTCTTGCTGAAATTCGTTTAGGAGAAGCCTTATCAAAATACAATCGTAACGAATTTTTACTAAGTACGAAAGTTGGTCGTTTAATTCTTGATGAACTAGAAGATCCTTCTACTCGTGACTTAGGAGAAAAAGGCGGTCTTTTTGAATTCGGACGTAAGAATAAGATGGTGAACGATTATAGTGCTGACGCAACATTACGTTCAATCGAAGATAGTTTAAATCGTTTGAAAACTGATCGTTTAGACATTGTCTATGTTCATGATATTGCACAAGACTTTTATGGTGACGACTGGTTAGCCCAGTTTGAAATTGCTCGTACTGGTGCATTCCGTGTCCTTTCTCAATTACGTGATGAAGGAGTTATTAAAGCTTGGGGACTTGGCGTAAATAAAGTAGAACCAATCGAAATCGCATTAGAATTAGGTGAACACAAACCTGATGTTAGTTTATTAGCTGGACGTTACACACTTCTTGATCATGATCGTGCACTTCAACGGTTAATGCCAGAAGCTGCTAAACAAAATGTTGATATTATCGTTGGTGGACCTTATAGCTCTGGTATTTTAGCTGGTGGAACTCATTTCGAATATCAAAAAGCATCACCTGAAATTATCGAGAAGGTTGAGAAAATTAAAGGCATTGCACAACAACATGGAATTAGTGTCAAAGCTGCAGCTCTTCAATTCTCTTTAGCTAACCCAGCGGTTGCATCAGTAATTCCAGGTGCAAGTAAACCAGAACGTATCGCTGAAGACAAAGCTGCTTTAAATGAAATAATCCCAGCTTCGTTCTGGCATGAGATGCGCGAACAAAAATTAGTGGCTGAAAATGCCCCACTACCAATTGATGTTAAATAAAATTAATTGACACATAAATAAACTACAACAGGAGTGATTATAATGGCAAATACAAAAGTTACGATGGAAATCCCTGCTTCAACAACACAAGTTTGGAATTTAATTGGTGGATTTAATGCATTACCAGATTGGTTACCATATATCCCAACTAGTGAACTAAGTGAAGG
Organism: Gottfriedia sp. ABJ_BB2_2; assembly: GCF_055484705.1. NCBI lineage: Bacteria > Bacillati > Bacillota > Bacilli > Caryophanales > Bacillaceae > Gottfriedia > Gottfriedia sp. ABJ_BB2_2. The sequence goes on along the minus strand of NZ_JBVFKR010000001.1, from coordinate 138,801 downwards.
TGGTCGTGTTCGTAGTTTAGCAAACCCAGATGGGGATGTAATCATTGAACGTCTAGAAGCATTCAATGAAAAAGATCGTTTTTATACGTACTCAATTATGAAAGCACCCTTCCCTGCTACAAACTATCTATCAACAATACAAGTTCTTGAACATTCGGATAATAATAAATCGATTGTTGAATGGTCAGGTAGTTTTACACCTGTGGGTGTAAGTGATGAAGAGGTCATCAATTTATTCCATGATATCTATAAAGATGGATTGGAAGCACTAAAAAAAGCTTTTAATGCATAAGTATTAAAGTTTATAAAATATTAAAAAAACAAAGGGGAATTCTTTTCCCTTTGTTTTTTATATTAGGTTTCTACTAATGATTTTTCCAAGGAGCATTTTATAACTCAACACCTTGTATTTTTTCTTTTCATACCTATTTAATTTTTAATATGATTTTCCCTTTTGCTCTACCAGACTCTGCATATTCCATCGCTTCTTGAGCATTTTCAAATGGAAAAACCTTATCAATTATAGGTTTTATTTTACCAGTCTCAATAAAGTCTGCGATTATACGTAATTGTTCCCCACTAGGCTTCATAAATAAAAATGTATATAGAACATTATGCTTTTTTTCAAGTGAGGTAAGTTTATAACTTACTGCTGAAAATAAAAACGTTTTAAAATATCCAGAACCATATTCTTTCCCGAATCGAGCATTTGGTAATCCCGAAACGGAAACAATTTTTCCCCCTCTTTTTACCACTTTAAATGATTTTTCGAGTGTCTTGCCCCCAAGAGTATCAAATACTGCATCGTAGTTTTTCAGTATCTCTTCAAATTTTTCTGTCTTGTAATTTATCATTTCATCTGCACCGAGTGATTTTACTAAATTTTCACCTGCTTTACTGGCAGTCGTTGCAACAGTGGCCCCCATTAATTTAGCCAATTGAATAGCAAAAGTACCAACACCGCCGGCCCCAGCTTGAATTAAGATCTTTTGTCCCTTTTGTAATTGTAAAATGTCTGTTAGAGCTTGATAGGAGGTTAACCCAACCAGTGGGATTGATGCCGCTTCCTCAAAGCTTAAATTTCTAGGCTTTAAGGCGATGTCATCTTCATGAATAGCGATATATTCAGCAAAAGTCCCGATTTTACTCTTACGTGGACGTGCATATATTTCGTCACCAACTTTAAAACGAGTCACTTTTGCGCCAACCTTTGCAACGACTCCAGAAAAATCATTCCCTAAGATAAGAGGCATTTTATATTTAATTAACAATTTCACTTTCCCATCGCGAATCTTAAAATCTATAGGATTAATACTAGCAGCATGAATCTCTGCGAGTACCTCATATTCACCAATTTCAGGTGTAGGCATTTCTGCCAACCTCATTGGAACTTTTCCATACCTATCAATAACCATTGCTCTCATAGCCTATACCTCCTACTAATTTCTTTTTAATTTCCATCATTTAATAAAAATTCTGCATGAACTTTTCAATATCCAACACAAGGTTTCTTAATAAACCTAATTCTGTTCGTACATTAATATAATAAAAGTTTTTTGTACCTTCTTTACGCATCAAAATTACACCTGCTTCTCGTAACACCTTAAGATGATGGGACACAGCCGGTCGAGAAAGATGTGTTTGCTGGGTGATTTCACCGACACGTAATCCTGTTTGACAATCCGTCCCCATTAGAACAAACAGAATTGATTGACGTGTTTCATCACCAATTGCCAATAGTACTTTTTGACATTTTATAAAATCCTCTTTGATCAATTTTAATTGGTCCTGTTTATTCATTCAGTGAATACCTCCATTAATCAGTTTAATGGTTTAAGTTGATGAACCATATCACTGAATACAACAATATACGATAGTATAGATGGGTGCAATATTGAGAAAGCAAATCGAGACGAATACAACTTTTAGAGGAGGCATCATTAACTTATAATTTTCAGTTATTTAAAATAGTGCTTATTATTAAACAGTGATCAAAGTATTAAACCCACTACTCAACTACACTACCATTTAGAGCAATAAAAAAGGCTGCTAAAAGCAGCACATTTTGTACATCAACTAAATTTGAGCGTTAGTTACAGGTTAATTATTCAATCCGTTTCTCAAAGATAAATACGGTTACAGCCATATCCTCTTCTATCTTTGCATCCGAAAATAAATGAAGCAACTTTGAACCGACTAGCTCCTCCATTCCTTTTGGCACATCTTGCTTATACACATCTCTAATCATTTCCGTTCTAGCACTATGAATTACTTTTTTTCCTTCCTGTGATTGTGAAATGAATTTTTCCGTAGGAGTTAGAATACCACTCATGGTCGTTACAGCCATATTCTCTACAAAATGAGTAAATATTCTCTCTGGTCCCTTTCCAAAAATTTCTTTCCGCATTTTCCGTACAATATCATTAAAAGCTGTTTCCTTTTTCCCCATAATACTTCCTCCAATGATTCTATTCTATAATAAAAACAAGTTCTTAATTTTATCTTGTTTTTTTTGATGCGAAGAGTATAATTATGTCTGTAAAACACAATATATCAAATTTTATGAATGGAATTCTAATAAAATAATTTTGATTTTTGTTAGATCTTTATTTATTATTCCCAATGGAATGATTCATTAGTAGGAATTGCTAATTGATTACTCCACCGCAAGAAATCATCTCAAAGATGATTTCTTCTGGTGGAGTTTTTTGTGTGAAATGAAGTATTTCGACGGTCTTGTGTTTTGCTCAAATAGGTACTTATTATTTTAGGGGGGGATTGTAAAAATATGTCTTGGATAGTTTTACATTTTATCGGGATTATTACTTATGCAGCAAGCGGAGCATTTGTTGCTCTTGAAGCAGAATTTTCTTTCATTGGGGTGTACGCTTTGGGATTAACCACAGCCTTCGGGGGAGCAATGGTCCGAAATTATATTATCGGTGTTCCTGTATCAGAATTATGGGTCCAATCCATTATTTTAACTGTTTTAATGACACTGACAATCATCGTTTTATTACCGCAAAAGTGGATCAATCATTGGAAACGCTGGAGTTTATTTTTTGATTCAATTGGCCTTTCTTCCTTCGCTCTCCAAGGAGCAATGTCCGCCAAAGAAAGTTTCTCAGATGATTTAGGTGTGATGATTTTGGCATCGTTGTTTACAGGAGTTGGAGGAGGCTTGATTCGCGACATTATAGCTGCTAAAAAACCACTTGCTTTAAAAGAAGAAATCCATGCTATTTTAACGATTCTATGTGCAATATGTATATGGTTGGGCTGGAACACTCCTCTTCAATTGACTATGATTGTTCTAGTTGTTATAGCTTTACGCATGTCCGCTATCCATTATCAATGGCGGCTGCACCTACCTTGTCATCCTAAAAAAAATAGTTAAACTGATATTTATTTGTTTATTTCTGTTATGTAACATAGCTGCGTAATATGAAATTGAACAAATTAAAAGTGACCAATAAAAATTGACTACTTAATTTTAAAAAAATGAAAGATATAAATACCCTATTAGTCACACATAACCGAAATATCTAAAATTTCTTTTGGAATATCTGTTTATGCGACTCACGAAAATGATAGAAACAATAGCCATCCCAATGACGAACGAACATGCTATCAATATAGTTTAACATTTCTTAATCAACTGATTTGTTCTGTTCGTTAGTTCAATAAAGTAAAACCCTTTAGGAATAACTATTTTTAGTGTCATAAGCGATTTAAAACTCACTTTTTTATCATTTATTCATATCCTAATAACACTTGGGAGGAGATGAATAGTTTTGACTAATGATGAATTGATTTGTAAAGAGTTTGCTAGAATTATCGGTGGCCAAGAGGGATTTGCTGGGGGGAAATGCGTGGCAACAATAAATCGAAATGAAATACCAGCAATCATTTTAGGAAAGCGATTTAGAGTAACCTCTTCTTTCTCATTTGAATCGAAAGATAATCAGACGAAACAAGCCTTGTGCTTAGGTAGAGTTGCACTCTTACAAAATGAAGTTGAGCATTTTGTTGCTTTAATTGTTAAACAAGGAATAGTTGTTTCTTCCATACACAATGAGTGGCTATTTGATAACCCTAACTTGATTTACGTTAATATAGAGGCTGTTGATGATCCATTGGTTTTTGCAAGAAAAGTCAGAAAAGCACTAAAAAACAAATAGTTAACTGTTCCTATGTCCACTAAAAAAATATAAATGATGTGAAAGTTAATAAAGAGCCACTAATAATTGTTGCTCTTTATTGGTTTCACTCTGGATTGATTTTTAAATTTACTTATTAAACTAGTCTGCTCGTTAGTGGAATAAAAGTTTATATTAATTGAAATGAACGGATCACCTTTTTCTAATGATATTATTGTTAAAGTATAGCAAACATTCTAAACTCTCTATACTTTTTACCATGATGCTCATATTCAAAGACTTCTCTTTTTTCGAATCCGAATTTTTCATATAAATTAATTGCAGCAAGATTACCTACCTCACAACTTGTATAAAGAGTTATATGCCCATATTTGTTAACAAAAAATTCTAAGAACTTTTCTAAAACCTTTTTTCCAATACCATTGTTTTGATATTTTACATCTATCATATATCTACTCATTGACCAACCGTTAAGGCTATCATCATAATCATATAAAATAAAACCAACCATTTTTCCATTTAAATAAACACCTAAAGGATATAAATTTGGTTCATATGCAGCCTGTACTAATGAAAAAATATTTGGGGCAACAAAGTCACTTTGTTCATCATTTACACGAAGGTCGATACAATCTTGATAATTTGTCCTATTGATTTGCTTAAATTCTATAATCATTTTACAACTCCTACCATCATCTAATTGTTACTTTACTTTACTTTATTTTCTTATTAAACTATATAGCCAGTCACTTCAATTAAAAAGTTACATTAAGATGCTTTTGAACTTCAAAAAACGCGTTCGTTAGTTCATTAAGTAAAAAAGATATTTGTAAAAGATAAAACTTACATCTTATGTAAATAACAAAAGAATGTCTATGGTCTATTAAAATTTAATAGATTATAAGCCGAGTTCCCTTTATGGTTAAGTACAAACTTTCACAAGAAGTTTCTACTATTAGCTCCTCTATTGCTCATTAGTTGAATAATAAATTACATTTCCAGTCGGGGAATTCCTGGTTATGTTCGAAAAGATAGTCTTTTATAATTTTAGAGTCCTCTGGTAGTTTTTTCTCTAGTTCTGTCCAACCAATAAATTGGATTTGGTTTGGTAACTCAACTGAACCCGTAATGGTCTCCCAAAAAGCGTCCCAGTTTGCATCATACCCTTCAGGAAATTTTAGTTTCTCTTTTAGTATGTTATGCAATTCTTTGTTCGATTGGATTGAGGACACATCAATGGTTACAATAATTTGATTATCTGATTCAACTTCTATCCTTCTAAAAAAGAAAAGCAAATGAAAATACAAATAAACGAATTCAGTTAGTCTAGGAATAAAAATTATAGGAATTGAGAATAAAAGTAATTGTGTTAAATACTCATAGAAAAGATTTTTTAAATATATTTTTTTTACAATGTAATCGATCAAAAGAGTTATTGGTATCCCAATAATCACGTAAGCAAAAAAGTACGTGAATGAATTACTAAAGTAAGTAAACCAATCTACATATAAAGGATATATTAAAAATTGGACAAAATTAATTAGAAATATAGCAATAATAATAGCCAGAAATATTTTTTTCATAAATACCCCCTCTCTAATGCTCAATAATTTTATTAATCGAAATTTAGAACTATACAAACTGAATTTTACCATATTTACCCAGTTATTTGTGCGGATATATTCCAATACGCCCAATTAAAAATAAAAAGGCTATCTAACAACCAAGCGAGTTATCATGTATCACAAAAAGTCATAATAAAAACCACTAATAAATGAAGCATTAGTGGCTAGCATCTATACAATACATAAAAAGAGAAATAATTTCTCTTTTTATGTATTATTTCGCATTCACGTCTGGTTGGTGTATACCAAAAATATTACCTTCTGTATCAATAAAGTAACCTTGCCATGCCATACCAGGAAGTGCATATTTTGGCATTGCAACCTTACCTCCGTTTGCAATAATTTTAGCTTCTGTTCCATCATAATTCTCTACTCCCATTGTACAAGCATATCCATTTAAAGCTTGACTTTGTTCAGGAGCATTACCTTTTCGCTGTACTAAAGCACCATTAATCCCAAGTTCTTTTTCATCTCCAGTAACTGCACCAAAGTACGGCATACCCGCATAATCACTCCAATCTTGAAATGACCATCCGAAAACTTCTCCATAAAAATTCTTAGCTCTTTCCATGTCACTTACATGAATTTCAAAATGAATTAGTCTTCCCATAATTTCCTCCTATCTTTATGAAATCAGAATTTTCCAATAAAACCCTTATTCTTATTATATCTATAATAAAGATTAATTCAATTTTACTTTTAAATATACTGCTGAAGCAGCCCCAAAAGTAGCACTTTTTAACTGACCCCTGCTAGTTACCTAAGTATAAGTGTAGTAATTGTGGTGAAATCGTACTGTTTAATACGGTCCAAAATTATTCGAATTATTGGGATTTGTCGTATCTCTCCCAATTTCTTCACTCACTGTTTGATTATCACTTTTATTTGGTGCACCGGTTCCAAATTTCTTTTCCATAAAAAAACCAAATGCAATCATAGTAAAAATACTTCCAGCAATCCATATCACGTCTAATTCATCCCCTCTTAGTATGATATATGTTGATAATATTACCTGTATTATATTCCATTTAATTCCAGAAAGTCCTTTACTTATTGAACCATATTGCCATTCGGTTAATGATTTAAGTATTTTTTTGAACTATTCCGGAAAACCATTCACCAACATTTAATTTCCTGTAAAAGAAAAAGGACTACATCAAAATAGCCCCTCCTTGTTTAACAAACTCGATTGTTAGTTGTATAAGAGAAAATTCACTTTCTTATGTACAACTTATTTTTATGTGCCAATTTTTCGTATTCCTTATACGTTAATTCCTTTTTTGAATATAAAAGTAAACTTAGATCATAATTTCCAATTAAGAGCGTTTCCATTTTTTGAAAATAGAATGTCGAAAGTACTTCTTCTCTAGCAATTAACTTAACAAGAGTAATTAAAACTATTAGATCAGATACTTTCAAGAAATAATTATTATTTAGTAACGAATTTAAAATTATTGATCTTACTAATAATTTTATAAAATAATTATTTGATAATTAATTAATCTTTTACATCACATTAATCCTAACTTAAAGAACTGTTTATACAATAAGGTGGTGATAAATCATTACTCATACTAGGAGGAATAATGATGCTTACTCTAATTTTAACTGAATTCAAAAACATGTTGTTTAGCAAATCGAGAACAAATGCTAGTTTAGATGAGATTGATCGCCTTGAATCCAAGCATACCAGAGTTCGTTTTGATAAAGATATTTATGAAATTATTCGCGTCCAATAGTCAGTGAAAGCCTTCGGAAAACAGAAGGCTTTTTTAATCAAATAATTAATCATTGTTCAACTAACGCGCCAGTTAGTTGGATAAGAAAGTCCTTATAATAATGATTGTAATGAAACTTATAATACTAATAAACTTAGACTTTAGCGCCAAATAGTTCCATAAGATTTAACCTATTTTTTTCTGTCCAACCAATCCCATTAAGTACTATAAATCATTCAGTCTAATAAAGTGAAAGCATCGTTAAATGCTCCCAGAATAGAGTCTCTAACTGTCTTTTCAATAGCTTTTAAATTCGTATCGTCGAAATTACATTTTTTAAAGCCTCTAATTCCTCTTTAGTTAACATAAATTCATCCCAAATGTTATCTCTAGTTGATTTAAAAGGTCATTTACGTTCTTCTGTGCATCTTAGGTAAGTAGCACATTTCTCTTTGAAACACTTAGTTACTGTCCCAGGTTTAAGTTGATCTTTAAACTTCTCATAGCAGTAACATACTTCATCGTCCTGTTTAGATTCATTCTTTCGACCAAAGACCATTGGTCCGATATTAGAAGGTTTTAAGTCTTCTATTCTGTTATCTTTTTTGTATTTATCTAAACACGACTTACAAATACAAGATCTTCTTACTTCATCTGGTGATATCTGATTAAATATCTCCCTTGGGAAATACTCATCATTACACCAACAAGTCTTTCCACTGGAGCACTTATTCTCATTACCACACATCGGACAGAGTTTAATTGCCATTAAATCCCCTCCTCAATTATATAGTTAGCAAAAGGAATATCCCTTTAATTCTAATCAATCATTTAATCGGTTTACTAAATTTATCCATTTAATTATATCAATCCTTATTTAACTTAACAGCCACATTCTTAAATAAAAAAAAGGCAGCCATTAGCTGCTCACTCTCTTCAACTGACTCGTCTGTTAGTTGAATATGATCATTTCTTAAAGTCTTTATTTAACTACAAGCTCCCTTTTTATAGACAACTACCCTTGATATTTGATTTTCATTATTTCGCACACCTATATAAACTTCATCTACTGAATCTTTCTTTATCAATAGCGAAAGTTTCTCTAGCTTATAACCTGAATCCACCATCTGATTTTGTGAAAACTGAACGATCTTTTCACTTGAATGATAGGAAAGATGTTCACCTGTAAAATTTATTTCTATGAAACCAGGTAAATTCATTTTTTTTGCATTTTCAGACTTCCCACACAATCCAATATCCCTTGATGATACACCAGTATCAGTTGGCCCAACCCAATTTTGCGGTATAGTAGTTTGTTCGTTCCAATCGGCATCTTTTTTAACTTGCAACTTGCTGCACCCTATTAACATGAAAAGTAATGCAAATCTCAAAAACATAAAACTAATTTCCTTCAAGATTAACCTCCTGGTAACAAATTTGAAGAACTTTTTCATAAATGTTTGATAGAATTTATATCTACGATAAACGTTAAGACATTTAGTTGCCTTAATTATCCTAACTTGAAGCCTCCAAAAAATCGACTATGCAGTCGATCATGTTGTACAACTTATGCGCCAGTTAGTTACATTAGGATTCAATTTTAAATTCTTTGTACTCGTCAATATAAAAAGCAACATAACCGCAAGTCGAACAAACAGCCGCTTTTGTTTTTGCTGATATATTATTAAAAAACCCTTTCTTTTTTTGAGTTATTTTAATACCACTCAAATCACCTTCAACAGTTACTTTACAGTCTTCTATCATTTCAGTTTGGCATTGTATACAAATCCTCTTCATATCAAACACTCCTATTAGTTTGATTAAAAAATTTAACCTTTTTCTTATTTCGACAATAATGTGTTGCTTACCTTGTTCAATTATTCTGCCTTTTGGAGAAATAAAAAAATCGACTAAACAGTCGATCATTTTAATCAACAAACACGCCAGTTTGTTGATTAAGAAAAAAAATCTAAGATTTGTTGAATTTAAAAACTAGCTTCCCAAATCTCATCTTCAATTAGAGAAATACTTATACGTTTTTGGGAATACTATAATATATTAACAATAAGAGAGGTATAACATGGAGAAAAAATGGTTCACTGACAAAGAACTTGAGAGTTACTTAGACAAGGGTATTTTTTCTGATAAACTAGTTAAAGAATTGCGCGAATTAAGAGAAAAGGATAAAAAGAAAAAATCATCTAATAGTCCATAGATAAAAAATGTTTTTTATCAAATAGTTTAATTGGTATAGAGAAGATTCTTCATTAATGTAGAACCTTCTCATATATTTTTGAGCTAGCGCGCCAGTTAGTTCTATAAGACAGTACTCATCTTTTATCTTAGAATACTAATGAATATTCTGTGACTATTGAGCCAATTGTTATAAGCTATACATTTTACTAAACCCTTTTTACATTTAAATAGTGTTAAAAATCCAATACAAACTGAAATAGAGGATGATCGACTAATGATCATCCTCTACTTTTGTTCAACTAAAGCATCCTTTATAACACCTAGTACAATTATCATAAATATTACTTGCGCCACAACAAGATAAAAACAAACTCCATATTAACAATAAACTTAAGCACGACCTATCTCCGCACTACCTAGCTTTTGAATAAATTGAATAACCAAGATGGAAAACACAAAAATAGGTAATGCCCAGGCTATACCTATTGCACAATAACTGAGCCAATCTAACCATTCATCAACTTTCACTAAGGAATCCGGAATAAGTGCAAGAATGAAACTACTTGCTAATATAATGAGTATCCAAAAATTTGGCTTAACACTTTTCATCATATTTTTAAATATTTGATGAGCACCCCAATAGTATATTACCATAGTTGATAATACCTTGAATGCGAAAACGGAAAAGCATAAATTTTCTGCCCTTGAAAGGAATTGAACCTCTGTATATTCAAATAATGTCATTACTGGTAACAAATCATTTAATATTTGATTGAAGCTAAAAAAACCGTAGCAACATAAGGTGATGATGAGACCATTTAACAAAGTGAACAAATTCCCAAGAAAGAGAGCCTTTGTCCATTCCCCTTCTACCGTTGGAAAAAAAAGTATAGCCACTTCTAAACCCAAAAAACTAGTATAAACTTGAAATGCTCCTTTGAAAAAATCTGTTTCTCCTTTAAAAAAGAAAGGTGTTAAACGTGCAAAATCAAATTCTGGAAAAATATAAAAAATTAAAAAAAGCATTGGAATCACGAAACAAAATAAAACAAAAATTGCTTTAGTCATGTTGTAAATTCCACCTCTTAATAATTGAAAACTAAGAATCATAAAGCATAAGATAAAAACCGATACGGGAAGTTCACCAAAAAACATCATTTTGAAAATGATGATATATTTCTTCATAATCATGCTTGCCATTCCAACCCAAATACCAATAATAACCAAATAGAAAGGCACCATTACCCATTTAGGAACAGTCTCCTCAATGATTTCAAAAATTGACCTTCCTTTACCCAACTTATAAATTATCGCAATCATCACAATATTAATATTAACCAGTAGGAAAATTAAAATCATACTTAACCAGCCATTTGTCCCGAAATATTGTGCAGTTATTCGAGGTGCAGAATACAAGACGAGACCATTTTGAATCATAAAGATAAGTATAGAAAGTTGAAATGGTTGAAGCCGTTCCTTCATACGATCACCTTCTTTCTTCTTTTTTGTTTTTATTCTCCGTTAGGACAGTTTTCACTTCTTACTATTAAAAATGCCCTATTATTGTCTATTAAGCTTTTGAATGTTGGAAAACTTTCGGAATTTAAGGTGTAGTCAAAAATTCTTAAAGTGTATTATCATCAATAGTAACTTCATTAAAAGATAATCATTGTAACTTTTGTTCGAAAGCGTTATAGCAGGATGAATTCTTATGTAATATTTTTCTATTATTTACCATTTAAGTTGAAATATGCACCTTGAAATCCCTTTCATTCTTTCAATATATATAACAATTAAGCTTAGTGTTATTACTTGTCTTATTTATCACCAGCTCTAATAGTATTAATTTAATTCTCTTCTATAGAACGTTTTCAAAATTCACTTTATATTTATCTCATCCTTTTACTGAATTGCCAGGAAGAGCAATAAAAAAAGAGTCGCAGAAGCAACTCAAGATCTTGTTCAATTATTGCGCCAGTAGTTGCATAACAGACTACCTTGGTTTACTAAATTTATCCATTTAATTATATCAATAAATCTACTTCTATTATCCTGCCATTTATTCCAATTAAAAAAGCTGCAATTAGGCAGCTTTTTAAGTTCAACTAACGCTCTCTACAGATCCAAAAGAGATAGTGGGTTAATCCTTTAAAACTTCCTTGCGTAATTCACTAACTGCCATATCGCGTTGTTTTCTTTATTATTCGGTCCAAGCCTATTACAATTTTCATATTTAAATACCTTTAATTTTTGCAAAACCCTAATAAATTTTTCAGAGGTAACTAATTATTATGTCGTTTGTTAACTTCAATCGTAATGAACTCTGGCAAGTAGCTGGGAGTACATCCTTTTGCTACTATTTCATCTTTGTAAAGACCCGTTTTCTCACCAAGTTTAATACAACGTGCACGATTCTTTTCATCATAAACGCCGATCCACCCTGCGGTGAAATTCATAGCCCATTGAACTTCCGGTTCTTCCTGCGTAATATTAGCTTCTATTGCAGATAACAAGTCTGCGGTGTTTTCAGGCGGTGTTTGTCCAGTCCATCTCAATCGTCCTTGATAATACCAGAAAGCTCTCCTTTGAAGAGCAGAAGGACTATTTTCCCATGACTGCATCAATGCAATTTTCTTCTTGTCTTTAGTGAGCTGATTAGCCATTAACCAATCCATTAAGTTATTTCGCTCATCAAAAGTGTGAGTCTGCATATCCTTATCAAGCTTATTTAGAACATCCTGTGAAAGAAGGTTTTTGTCCATAATTAAGATTGCTAATAGTCTGGGCAAAAACTCTTTGGTTGACCAAAGTTCCTTAGCTAGTTCATGATCTTTTTTAATGTCCTTCGCGATTTTTCGTAAGTCGCCTAGCTTAGTTTTACTATTGATCTGAGATAGAATGTTTTCTGCTTTTGAAGAGCGTTTTATTTCTGTAACTTTTTTTTCATACATTTTATACAACTCCTTTATTAAAGCATTGTTTCATAATATGTCCTTGCGGGATATATCAAGAACTTAATTTCGATATAAGTCATAATGAAACGCACCAGTTTGTTCAATAAGGTTATGTAAAAAAAATCCACTATTTTATGTAAGTAAACCCATCTTTTGCAATATTTTGTAAGTTGTATGGTTTAAAATTGGTAAAGAATTCAGTGGAAAGTATGCTAACTCAAGACTTTCATGGTCTTTTTTCAAATCTCCTTTTATATCTAATGCTTTGTAGATTACTGTAGCGTTATATATCTCATCTCCATTTGGAAATTTGAAATATAAATCTTTTCCTGAAACAACTCCTAATAATTCCAGATTTCCTGCATAGAGTCCCGTTTCTTCAAAAAGCTCCTTTATGGCAGTTTCTTCAAAAGAATCACCTATTTCCATGCCACCACCAGGGACTCCCCAATCATTGGTATCTGAACGTAATTGTAACAATAATTCATTTTCATTATTCATGACAACTATTGCAGAACCAGGAGCAATTATCGGTTTGGTACCTATAATTTTTCTTAGATCTTTAATATAATTCATTCAATTCTCTCCTATTAACAATAACTATTACTTTATTCTATCTTTATAAGTTAATTTGCATAAAGTTATTTCCTTCTAGTTCATAAAACCATTGACATTTAATTAATAAAAAAGAGCCTCTATAGAGGCTCTTTTTATTGAACTAACTCATGTGTTAGTTGCATTAGGAATTGATTTTCTTAATAAAGCCCCACAATATTTCAATATTAATTTGGCAACAGTTTCCTTAGGAGTAGTATCAATGCGAAAACAGTTTCCAATGCCCTTCGGAGACAACTTCAACTTCTCCGTCGATTACTTTGATGGCGGTTTGATCGTCAATCGCATACCCCGGTCCCTGCATACCGGCTGCCCATCTCTCTGCGGCAGCAATGGTATTTCCCGGAAGCATCTCGTGATTCAGGTGCGGAAAGATTGAAAAATCAACAAGTCTCAGTGTTTCATCACCACCGTCTGGTGGAGTCCAGCCAACGAAGTATTCCCCTATGTTAGGTGCCATCACCATGCTCCCAGCACTCATTCCCACATAGACTGAGTTCAGTGACGGTAAAAGGTCTGCCAGCCCGGATTGACGCATCCAGTGGTACAGGTAGAGGGCGTCGCCGCCTGACACCAGCAGTACATCTGTCTCCTTAACCAGTGGTTTCCAACGGTTTTCGTCGATGCTTGGCAACGCTGTGAGCTCCAACACGCCGACCGACTTCCAACCGAGGCTGACCATGGGATTCTCTTCTTTCCCACTGATGAACTCCCAGGCTTTTACGCCAGGACCAACCCAAGGGTGTCCATACATCGCAGTCGGGATGCACAGGGCGTTGGAGTCAGCAATTGGCTTGCCTAGCATATCAACCAACGCGTCGTGTATGCTTTTGTTATTGATGCCTCCAGATGTAAGCAGAAATTTCATAACTTCACTCCTTATCCTTGCTTTGCACTGCCAAGTTAGTTCATACTTCTATGATAGCAACATTAGCTTTATGAATGTTTAGAACACTTCAATTGAATCATTTTTAGCCGATGTTCAGTTTATTTGTCTATTGGAATATCTGGTGAATGTCAATCAGTCCTATGCTTTACAATTCTACAAAACTTATATAAAATCCTTGTTCAACTATTCTGCTAAAAATTTCAATAAAAAAAGCCACAGCTGTGACTCATCATCTTCAACTAACTCGACAGTTAGTTGAATTATAAGTTTAATATTTTACTTAAATATGGTTTAGCTAAGTAGAATGCACTTACTGTAAAAAGTTGATTTATTTCTCCGTTTTTTATTTTAGAGGATATATTTTCAACATCTACTAGTTTGAAATCGATAAATTCAACTGGATCCAATTCTTGCTCATAAGCTTGATAAGCATCTAAAATTAGATATGAAATTATTTTATTATTTTGTGTTGCGGGATTAATAAAGAATTCTCCTAATAAGATTGGTTCCGATGCAGAAATATAGCCGGTCTCTTCCTTTACTTCTCGTAAAATAGCCTCTGCATAGGTTTCTTTTTCTTCTGGCTTACCTGCTGGAATTTCTAAAAAGAAGTCCTGAGCAGCATGTCTGTATTGTTCAACCAGTAATATTTGATTCTCTTTTGTTATTACAATAGCATTTACCCAATTAGAATATTCATTTATATAATAATCTTCTATAATATTTCCATCTGGTAATTCACAACTATCTTTTCTTAAATTTCCAAAAGGAGTTTCGAATAGATATTCCGAACTTAGTGTTTTCCATTTCTGCATATTGATAGCTCCTTAATATTCAGTTTACTGTATTTATTTCTCTAATTATTTTTATTCTCCTTGTTCAACCTTCCCCAGTTAGCACAATAAATGATGGACTACCGAAGTAGTCCATCATTGGTTCAACTAACGCTCTTGTTAGTTGAATAAATTTTTGAATTAATTCCTCCACGTTATCGAGCGTGAGAGATTTTTATTTCGTTTCATATGAAACGACGGAGCGAATCATCGGATTGCCAGTATCCATATCTCCTGCAAATACTTTATACCACTCTACCCCTTTATAATTTTTCCATAAGCGGTCTGCAAATGGGCTGTTATCTAAACCAAGGGTTGGCACATATGGAGACGGAGCTTGGGTGCTGAATACAAGGAAATACTCCTTAGGTACGTAAATGGAGTATGGACTAAGATCTACTCTGACCCAACCAGCATTGACGCCTGACTTTGCTGCAATAGAATTTATTAGTTTCTTACCTGGTCCTCCATTTGGTCCAGTCGCATCATATACATCAACTTGAAAATTTTCCCCGCCCGGTGTATACCAGTGTGGGTTCACATAAAACAGACCAGCAGTTAGTAATGCTTGTTCCTGTCCATCCTTCAATGACATTTTTACTGCAATCTCATCTTTTCCAGAAACCGCAAATATATTTTCAGCTGAGCCATCGTCATAGCTGATTTCATCTTCTGTACCAATATAAGGCTTTAATTTTACATCAATTAAAGTGATGGAATCACCTTTAATTTCAACCTGTTTACGGTAAGTATGAAAATATGGGGCACTCACTTCAAGTGTATATGTTCCTTCAAAAGGTGTTAAAGAATATTTACCGTTTGAATCTGTTCTTTCTGGAGCTATAGCGGCGTCTTCAATCAGTTTCACCGTTGCTCCTTTAATCGTTTTTTTGGTATTGCTATCCTTGACTGTTCCTTTGACGATTCCTTTATCTAATGGGGATAACTGTATATCTACTTTGGTTGATGCATCTTTTGTTACTCTTACCGTTTGAATCTTTTGCTCAAACCCATATGCCTCGGCTAGTAGGTGGTATTCATCCGCTGGAAGTTTCGTGCGGAAGCTTCCATCAGTTGGATCAGTCGTTAAAAGCCTTCCATTTTCAACTATCTGTAATTTCGCGCTGAGTGGGACGAGCACTTGTTTTTCATGAGTGCTTTGTAGACTAGAAATTTCTCCAATTGGTTTAAATGCAATCGTTGATTGAGATGGTTGATATACATCACCTGAAGGCTTATCTTCTATAGCAACATCATCTAAGTACCAACCTAAATTTGTTTTGTAACTATCGGAATGGAGACGGTAAGCTACATAAACGGTTTTCCCTGAGTAGGAAGACAAATCGACAGAAATGTTTTCCCATTGCGTGAATAAATGCCCTTCGTTTGTTTTAGCCACTTGCCAGTTCTTCATGTCTTCAGAAACGAGTACTTGACCCCAATCATCTGTCCCAATATAAAAGGTTGGAAAACCATAGGTCTGTTTAAAGTTAAGGAATAAGGCTTTTCCTTCCTTGACTTGGATTGGAGGCATAGTTAGCATGGATTCCTCATTGTTGCTGTAGCTCCAATAATCGAGATCATTATCGAGATTTTTTCTCCAGTCATCGTTCGTAGTCGCGAATACATTGCTCCCTGAAGGCGCCTTCAGGACTGATGTCATAACTTTCCCCCAATTCCACGAACTGTTTCTGCCGGTACTGTACCAACCTACTGGTGTTTTTTCAAAGTCAGTTGAGTACCCGACTGACACCGCTTCTTTTAAGGGTAGATGAACAGGGGTGGTTTTAATACTGTTTCCCGCATAGTCCGTAATTTTCCAGTAATATGTTATATTTTTCCCTTTTACTTCATCTAAAGGAAGTTCAATTGAATAGTAACCACTTTTAAAATCGCCTTTAAAAAGTTTAGCATTTAACGACTGTGCTAGTGCACTATCGATTTGATAATTAAGTTCCACAGTGGAAACTGCAAAATCATCAGAAGCTTGTACAGAGAGTTTTAAAGGTGCATTAGCATAAGCATATGGAAGAGGCTCATGGCTTGCTACTGGTTTCTTTTTATCGACAGTTTTAATACCTACTTTTCCTTCTATACTACCGACACCATTAGTACTGCTCTTAATCATACCTGTCAGGTCAAGTAATCCTCTCCCATAGGCGTCATTCGGGGAAGTTGGATACTTTGAATCGGATATTGGATTCAATTCGGCATACAAAGTTTCTTTAAGCTTGTCGATCGACATGTTTGGCTGCATTTGCTTCAAGATGGCTATGGCCCCTGATACATGAGGTGCTGCCATGGAAGTTCCATTTGAAAAAGCATATTTATTATCTGGGATGGCTGAAATAATATCTTCCCCTGGTGCAACCAAATCTGGCTTTATCTCAGTGTCACCATAAGGTGATGGGCCCCTTAAAGAAAAATCTGAGATTCGGTTGGCTGAATTCGTTGATCCAACTGCAATGACTTCTGGGTAATTAGCTGGATTCGTTATAGAACCTGGCCCAACTGGCGTCCATTGAGAATGGTTTCCTGCTGCAAAAACCGGTGTAATGTCGGCAGCTACCCATGCCTTAACAACTGTTCTAAACCAGTCATTTAACGAAGAACTGCTACCCCATGAGTTATTAATGATGTCCGGTGCCATCTCTGGATGAGGAGTACCGTTTTCATCTTGTGGAGCTAGTAGCCATTCTCCTGCTTTTAGTAGGTCTGTATCCAATGCACCATATTCTGAAAATGCGTTAACAGCAATCCAGCGTGCTCCTGGAGCTACTCCAGTACGGGTACCTGTTTCTTGGTCATAGCCAACCATTGTTCCTGTTACATGCGTACCATGTCCAATTGAATCAATTGGAGTTGGACTATTTCCAACTAAGTCAAGCCAGTTGAAAGTGTGTGAAAATGAGCCGTCTGGATTGAGTCCTCGGTATTGATTTTTAAGTGAAGGATGATTTACGTCCACTCCAGTATCAATTGTTGCTACAACGACTCCTGTTCCATCCAGACCATTTTCCCATGCTTTCTTAGCCTGAATTTTATCCAGGTTCCAAGGTAGCTCATTAGTCAATTTTTGGACATGAGATGTCTCCGGTTTTGGCGCAGCATTTCGTTCGTTTAGATAAATATGCTTGACTTCCGGATAAGTCGCTATTTCCTCCAAAACCTCTTTCGTGGATGAAAATGAAACAGCATTCACAATGTAGTAAAATTGATCATCCTTCAGTTTACCTTCAGCTTTCTTTTGGTCAATTAAATTCTTGATATGATGCTGTGTTTGCTGAGCATTCGTTTGTAGTCCTGACACGACAGATGAACGGACTCGAAGCTTTTCTTGGTAGTGGGTAGACTTCAACTTCTGAGCCTCTTCCCGAGCTTGATTAGCGATCTGTTCAACATCCGCTTGTTTATTTAACTCTACAATCACATTCGTGTACTTGTTTTTTTCAAAGGCCTGTATTACTTTCGGATCCACTTTTCCTTCCACTGGGTTAGGATTCAAGTTATTTGTTTTGTTACTACCAAGTGCAAGTGCGTAGTTCGGTAGGAAAAGACTAAAAAATAGAATAATAGATAATAGGATGCTTAAAATTAACTGACTTAACTTACTGACTTTTAGATTTTTTCTCAAACAAAATCTCCTTTCAAATGCAATATTTTTATCGCTAAACACTACTACCTCCTTTTGTGACATCAAAACTGACTTAATATTATAAATGTTCGGAACATTAAACAATACTGGATTTTTAATGATAGTAATTTAATAAATAAATGATAATTTTGTCCGCTGATTGACGGAGAAAAAACAATGACTTTTGGATTACATCTTATTAATGAGTTTCTCTTATAAAATTTTAAATCAAGTATTATGAAAATAGCATAAACTCTAAGGATTATAAATTTCGGTTTGGTTTTATTACGAATAATTTTTTTTAAAGACTAATTTAAGTAGCAAAATAATAGAACCTTTGGAGTGGATAGTTTTCCTAAAAAAGTGAGAAAAGGATAAGTTATTGGATTATTATGGAAGGGATAATAAGCCCTACTCAAAGAGTAGAGCTTTTATTGCAACTCACGCCCATAATCTAACATTCTCGTTAGTTAAATAACGAATTTAATACTTAAATAACTAAAATACGTTGGGTTAATTTTTGATAAATTCCCCCTATATTCTTTTCAAATATCTTATTTAATATTTAAAAATAATGATTTTACATTCGAATGAAACTAATAATAGAAGATAGTTTGATACCTCCTAATAAAGAATTAATTAATGGAGGACTATCATTATTAAAGGAAATTACTTCTTCTTATATAGATTGATCTATTGTCCCTTTGATAAATTTTGGGAGAAAATAATCCTCTTCAATATATATCCTAAGAGAAAACTCAACCGGTTTACTATTACCTCCAACACCAATAATAACTCTTAGATCTATTGGTGAATAAACAACAGTGTGTAACGTTCCAAAGTATTCCTTATAGTGTTTAAAAAATAATGGGGAACTTTCATTATTAAAATGATGATAAACTGACATCATGGACAGACTCCCAGTTAAAAGAGATTCTAAAGTCTCTTTTCGTTTTACAGAACTTTGTATCTGTACCCTGTTTTTACATTTTAAAGATTCTGACTCAAAATGATTTGTGCATATAAGAGGATAGGAGAAATTTATTACTTGCTGATGTGGAGTTGCTTCTACAATGGCAGTTTTACCACTTGAATCTGTGATGGAGTAATTGTAACAATAACCATGAGGAATATTTTTAATAAAAGTTATAGCCTCTTCAATATTTGCACTTTGTTCTAAAATCATTCTAACAATTGTCGTTGCAATAAACCCCTCTTGACTATGCTCGTTATTGACAAAATGTAACCCTACAACAAGGCCTTTTTCATTCATTCCATCGAGCCTACCAACGACTTGCTGACTAAAACCGACACTAGCGTATCCATCTTTAGGATTTATAAATACAAGTCGTGCATCATACATATCAGGACTAAAATCATAATTTCGAACATAATAACCGTCTTTTGCCAAAGTAGTACAACCCATCTCAGGAAATACTACATCATATCCACCAAAAAGTTTAATAGTATCCTCTAATTCAATGCCTGATCCCGTTGATACACCTTTTAATTCCTCAAATAAATTCGGCGAAACATCCTTTATTAACTTTTTCGCCCTTTGTACATTACAATTTTTTGTCAACTCTCTTAATTGGTCCAATTGTTCTAAATTTGGTAAAGAATTTAACTCCTTACCTTGTTTCATGCCTATTTGATAATAGTCCCCAACTAAATTTACTATTCTAACATTCAATTCTTCTTTTAAATGCATATTATATTTCCTCCCCAGAATTACTAACTCTTTTCCACACTAGAGATTCCCTGTATCATTTCCACTACATATTGATTATATTAACTAATTAGTTTACTATCCTGTCTTTCTCTGCTTTCATTAGACAGATTCTGCTCTGTATTACAAAATAGAGGACGATCGAAATATGATCATCCTCTATTCCTTATATAACTAATGCGTCGTTAGTTGAAGAGATAAATGTAAAATTAATTAATAAAAAAAATTAATTCAGATAAAAAGTCTGGTAGTTCTTCATTTTCCTCATAATATTCTAAAATACATTCTTTCAATAGTACTAATTCTTACAACAGGTTTATTTCAAATCCTGACCATCCCACAATATGAAGTTATCTGGTAAAGGATATTTACTTGTAATACAATCCCACCTAAAACCTACAATCTCGAAATTGTAGAGTTGCCTTTGAATTTTTAATGTCTGCTTGAATTTTAAAACTATAAGTAAATTCTAATTAAACTTATTTGCCAGTTAGCTAAATTACGAAGCAGCCCATGGTTGTTGATCATGCGTTGGTTGTACAAGTAAAAGTTTTTTAAAATTATGAGATACAATATTTTTCTTTAAATAACGGGCTTAATTCACTCCATACATCAAATTTATTACCATCTAAATCATAAAAAACAAAGTTTCTTCCAGTGTGACCTCTGTTTTCAATTTCTCCAACTTTAATTTCTTTTGCAATAAAATCTTTATGAATAGATTCTAAAGCACTTACTCCATTAACTTCAAAAGTTAAAGAAAAATGTTCTTTACCGTAAATATCATAGAAATTAGAACTTTGATTTTCTTTAGACTTAACAAGAAAGATACTTTGGTTTGCAAAGTTAAGAATTACTTTGTTTTTGTCTATATAGCTTAACTCTGCCCCTAATTTACTTACATACCATTCAGAGGAAACTTCTACATTAGACACTGGTATATATGTAGTGCCAACCCTTATTAATTTATCATTCATCATTTCATCTCCTATTCTCAGATAGTATTAAACTCTCCTCCAATGAATCTTGACCTCTTAGAAACTTAATAAAAAATCCCCATTATACCTTTTGTTGAAGAAAATTTTTAATTTGTACATTTAAGCTTGAATTGGTAAATAAATCTGTACTTCTTCATATCCTTCTCCCATTGGGTGATATGTCTCGATAATATAAGAATCGAGATCCCTTTGATAACCTTGTTCTTCTGCCCAATTCAATAGATTAAAATGAAGTTCTCGCAAATTAGATATATTCCCTCTTGTAGTTATGTAACTATTATTTGTTTCAATATAATCCATTCCTGTTGGTACTTCATGTAATTTCTTACTTACACTTAACCCAACATAATAATGACTTATACTATGCTCCGTATCCTTTTTAGGCTCAAATAAAGCAATTTCGGTTTCTGTTGGTATTAAGATTTCGCTTGAGCGACTTAATAGTTGCTTTGCAAGCAAGGGGACTTCATTAGCAAAATTTTCAAACTCGCCACTACCTTTTAATCCAACAATCTTAAATGATTTTTTAACCATCATAAACGACATATTAACCTTCCTTTCACATGAAAATTCGCTAATATTCTAATGTTATTATTCAACAAAAAATACTTTATTCCTATAATCAAATACCGTTCTCGTTTGTTCAGTTAGATAAAACTTTTTGATTTTGTAATTTGTTTAAATATTAATGATGAAAATATAATAAAAGGATCTCACATTTTTAGTACATGTGAAATCCTATATTATTTAGACTAATTTATTTTATTTTTCTGTTTGTCTTCTAATATATTTTTTATTGATTTAAGATCTTTCATATTAGCCTTTTTCATCATCAAGGACATGAACGGAGTAATAAATTTTGAGAAACCAGTTGGATTTCCTTTGTTCGAAAGTGTCATAAGTGTAGAATTACTGTGAATAGATTCCCATGTATAAGTTGTTTGCATTGGGAAAGGTCCATTAGCTGTTTTCATGACTAATTTTTGTTTAGGTATAAATTCAATAATTTCATAGACATATTTTAGTTCTTTCCCTAAAAACTTTGCTTTAAATGCAATTTGAGAACCGATTTTTAATGGTTTTTCGGTTTGCCAAATTGCGGAATCAATATTTACATACCATTCAGGGGCATTGTCTGGATTCGCGGCATATTCAGCAACCAGCTCTTTAGGACAATCAATTATAATTTCAGTTAGAACGTCTACCATTGATAACTAAGCCTTGTGCCATACTTCTGGATTTTTACCTTCTACATATTGTTTTAAAATATACATTAGTGAACCCCATGTTGTATTAATCATTGCATAAGGACCTTCCATTGATTCAAATCCA
The DNA here is from genome assembly GCF_055484705.1 of Gottfriedia sp. ABJ_BB2_2. Lineage (NCBI taxonomy): Bacteria > Bacillati > Bacillota > Bacilli > Caryophanales > Bacillaceae > Gottfriedia > Gottfriedia sp. ABJ_BB2_2. Next base: position 116,118 of record NZ_JBVFKR010000001.1, on the reverse strand, counting down.
GAATGATTGAAATTTAACACAGTTGCCCCGTTTTCATTAACACTTAAATCGAATCGAATTGTTGTTCCTTTCCACGCAGGCATATCATGGTGAGCTAACCATTCAACGATTTTCCCCGGTTCGAACTGAATTACTTTTAATTGAAAGATAGCCTGACGATTATAAAAAGCAACTTCTGTCATACTCCCTAATTGTGGTTCTGCCTTTACATCAGTTGACCACCAACCCTTGATTCCTTCAGTCGTTGTAATGGCTTCAAAAACTTTTTCAGGCTTTGCATTAATTGTAATTTGGTGTGGCATATTTATCATGATTATTTCCCCGTTTCTTTTATTGTTTTTTATAGTTGATTAATTTAAATTTTATTTGAAAAAACTTGTCAATTTTTCTTTTAAGAAACTTGTCCAACCATTTGAATGATTTTCAGCCTCTTCTTCATTTGGTAAATCTGTATGAGTGACAATTACTTCTGTATTGCCATCGTTCTCAATAAATTCTACTGTTACATTTGTAAGTGGAAACTCCGTTTGTTGCTCCCATTGCCAAGTAAATACTAGTTTTTTATTAGGTATGATTTCTACATAATGTCCATAAACTATATGCTCAACGCCATTTGCAGAACGCATATTAAATTTATAATTTCCGTCTACTTCTACATTCATCTCAATTATCTTTGTTGTATAACCCTGTGGTCCCCACCATTTTTCTAATAGTTCTGGTTTAGTCCATGCAGCAAAAACTTTTTCACGTTTTACTGGATAAACATGTTTTAGTTTTAGCGTGAAATTTTGTGAATTATTTATTGTGATCACTTTTGTTACCTCCATCATCTTCAAATAATAAAAATTTCTCTAAACTTGTTAACTGATGCTCCCATAATGCCTTTAAATCATTAAGCCAAATTGTTACTTCTGATAATGCATTTGAATGTAGATAATAATACTTAAACCTTCCGACTTTCTTAAAAGATACTAATTCAGCGTTTTCTAAAACCTTCAAGTGCTTTGTAAAAGCAGGTAAAGACATATCAAAAGGTTCTGCTAGCCTTTTTACAGTTTTCTCCCCTTTCGATAACTCTTGAATAATTGCTCTACGTGTCGGATCAGATAATACTGAAAATACTTGATCAAGATTATTGTTATTATAGTTAACCATGTGGTTAACTATAAATTAAAAAAAAATAAAAAGCAAGTTCAATTAATTAAGAAATTCTTTTTAGTTTATTATATGAACAAAAAAAGGTATTTCCTTATACAGAAATACCTCCGTTAATCATTCTACTGATAAAATCTTCTAGCGAAGATGCGATCACGGTACGTGTATCATCTTCATGATTCCATACATATATTTCATCATTTTGAACGCTACCATCTTTTACCTTGTAACCAAATAAATCTCCATTGCCTGCATCAGAAAAAAACAAAAAATTATCTAAAGGAATCATATTGTCTCTAAAATCATGGATAGTCCTAAAAAACAAATTTTCTTTTACCATCTGTTCTATTGACCAAATCAAATAAATCCCATATTCTCCAAATACGCCATTTGTTTCACTATATAATTCTTTTAACTTTTTGGGTAATTCAACATTTAATTCTTTTTTTATTGATACTAATTCTGCATTTGTTGCAGGTGTTTTAAATTGATAATCATTAGATGTATCAGATATATAATTCTTCCACATAAAGTAAAACCCACCTTTAACTTACTTATTCATAGTTATATTCACCACATCCTAGCATTACTCCTGCTATTACTAAACTACTAGGACTCAACATAAAAAGGCTACCAACGGTAACCTTTTTTGTTCAATTAACGCGCAAGTTAGTTGAATTACACTATTAAATGGATTGATCCATTTTCAACAATAATGAATATTCCAAGAGCAATTAAAACAAATGGAACAACAATATGCCCATAACGTTCAATCCCTTTTGCAATTAAAGGATGACGAACTAATAAAGAACCAAAATAGCACCATAATGCAACTAAGCAAAGGAAAATAACTACAATTAGTATAATTTCACCGATACTTTTGCTTGAAAAATAAGGAACATATACACCAATATTGTCCCCTCCATTCGCAAAAGTGATTGTAGCTAATTTTAAGATATCAGGGTTTATTACTTTCTTTAACCAACCAAAACGACTGGTAGAATCTACTTCATCTTCATCATCTGATTCATTGTCTGTCCTTATGTCACCATCAACTGAACGAAGTCTTTGTTTTAGCTCCTGATAAAGTTCAACTAATTGCTTTACTCCAAGATAAATAGGGAATAATCCAAGAATTCCTATCCAAGCCTCTGATATAATTAGGGCTCCAAATGACCCGATTAAGCTGAAAAAAAGAATTAATATAAATCCTACATATTGTCCAAATACAATATAACGCTTTTGTTCACTTGTTTTTGCTTGTGAGAACCAGCTCATTAATAGGAAAATATCATCGATATTGGTTGCTGCAAAGAAGATAATACTTGAAATAATTAACGTAACGATTATTAATACACCCTCCTTTCTTAAAAAATTAATTTTACTAATTTTCATTTAAAATTACTACTCATTATTAATCTAAAATGCCAGTTTACAAAATAAAAAGACTACCGTAGCAGCCTATAAGTTCTTCAACTAACACGCCAATTAGTTACTAAAAATGAATAAAAAATATCTCTCTCTTACCCAATTATTGTGTAAAGAAACGCTATTTCCTGCTATTTGAAATAATGCATGAAACTATATTATCAATAAACGTTAGACCATGGACTTTTATAAAAAAAAGTATACAATTATAAAGGTAGTAAGTTCTTTTGCTTCTGAACAGATGGATTTGGTTTCATGGGTAAAGAACATAAAACTCACTCCACTTGGAGAGAGTTTTTTTATTGGAGGTCATAAAAGTTATCATCAAAGATTTTACTTACAGAAAGGTTGATAAATCATGTATTGGTATTTGAAAGTTTTGAAGAATTATGTGAACTTTAAAGGGAGAGCAAGGCGAAAAGAATATTGGATGTTCACACTGATTACAACGCTGATTTCCATTTGTATTTCATTAATAGAGTTACCGTTAAACACAGATTTAGGATCAAATATCTATGCAATTGCTACTTTATTACCTACATTAGCTGTCGCTACAAGAAGATTACATGACATTGGGAAAAGTGGTTGGTGGATTGTGCTTCCTACGGTACTTTTAATACCAGTATCACTTGTTATGATGGGGATTATAGCATCTTTTGATTTTTCAACAGGATACGGAGTTGGAATGACTATATTTTTTGTGCTTTGTATTGCTTACGGGATATTAATGTTGGTATGGACATGTACTGATAGTGAACATGAAGAAAATAAATATGGAAAAAATCCGAAAGAGAATGACTCTATGATAATTTAATCAGTAATGTCGTTAGGTTGAAGAAAAACATAAAATATGAAAGAGCTAGTTCCTAAAGTAACTAGCTCTTTTTTTTATTTTTTAACTGCTCTATCTATTTAATAAATGCATCCGTTAGTTACATAAGCATTACTGAGGTTTTCAACAGGATTCTTTTAAATTTTTATAGTACCCTCCAAAAATCCAACTTATAAATTCTCTAATTACTCTTTATACTTCTAATTCTGTTATAGAACTAACCATCAGTTTTGTATAAGGAATTCATAAATTTTATCATTTTATCGATTCTATAAATCGATTGATAAGACTTGACCAACTTCAATATCTACAATTAACTCTAAGTTAAAATATTGATTAAGCACCTTAATTGATTCAAGATTTTTTATCTCATTCCTTAGTGTCCAGCTACAGTTAGTTTAATAAGTTTAAAATTATGATTAAAAAGATAGATATTGATAAAAATCCAGCAATAAAATACCCAATATATTTTAATGGTTTAGGCAAGTTTTTTACTGAATTCTTACTAACAACATTTACAGCATTTCCTTCTATCTTGTTAAAGTGTTCTATTGCATCATTAAATGGTTTGTTTTCTTCTTTCATAAAACAGCCCCCTTTTTTACCATATTTCAACATATTTTCTTATTTTATTATTGTCAAAATTTAAATTGAACTATCTTGCCATACAAAAATATAATTGCATCCAACTACTGCTTTAATCATCAACTAACGCGCCCGTTGGTTCAATAGATTAAACTAAATCAAACTTTATCTATCTAAATGCTTTTCAGTAAACTAAATGTAATAAACAAATGAAGTTGCAATAAAATTATATAGGAAATATCCTATAATAAGGGCTAAAATACCACCTATTCTAGCCATTATAAGTGCTGTAGAGCTAGGCTCAGCATTTTTGAATTTCCATCCTTCACCCACATACCACCAAATTCTTGGGAAAAGTACTCCTATAACTCCCCAAAAAATAAATAAAATTGGAAATAATATAAAAACATTCATGCATTCCACCGACCCATGTATTTTTACTAACTAGATATATTAAGATATATCATTAAATAGATTAAATGATAAAAAGTATTTATTAAATAACCTCCATAAATAATATTCTATGTTAACACTGATATAACCTTTCTCCAATTCACATTACTAACTGTTAGCCAAATAGAAAATGACTGATTAAACAGTCATAAGTATTCCTTTCTGAACTTCCAATATGTCTCTATTCCTTTTTTTCATTAATACAATTATATAATTCCTTTCACTATTTCATTATAATTAAATCACTTTCTTATTCCACTGAACTGCCATTTAGCACAAAAAAAGCCGCATAAGCGACTCATGATCCTATTCAACTGACGTGCCAGTTTGTTGAATAATCATATTATGAATTTAGCAATAGACTACTACTTTACTCGAAAAGATGGTGCAATAAACGATCCTTATCCTCAAAAAACTGTTTCATAATTGAATAATGATTCGTGTCTTCTAATTTCGTCTCACTCATTCCGTTTTCAGTAAGCTGAATTATTTTAGAATTTGGGTAAGCCATAATAACAGGTGAGTGGGTAGAAATAATAAACTGAGAACCTTGATTAACAAGATCATTAATTCTAGCTAACATCGACATTTGTCGTAAAGGAGACAATGCTGCTTCAGGCTCATCTAAAATATATAAACCATTCCCTTGAAAACGCTCCATAAATGCGGAGAAAAAAGATTCGCCATGAGACTGTTCATGTAATGATTTTCCTCCATAAGAATCAATTATCTTAGGACCAGAAGATGGCTCCTTATCTAATTCCTCTATATTGGTTGCTATATTATAAAAAGTTTCTGCCCTAAAGAAAAAAGAATCGCTTGCTCTATTTAATCCTTTTACTATTTTGAGGTAATCATCCAAATTTGAGTGGGAGTCATAACTAGAAAAATTAAAGTTTAACGTGCCACCTTCTGGATTAAATCCTAAAGCTATAGCAATCCCCTCAAGTAAAGTTGACTTACCCATTCCATTTTCTCCAATAATATAAGTAACACTCGGATGAAACGTTATTTCTTGAAAATTCCGAATGACAGGGAGATTAAGTGGGAATTGATCATATGAATATATTTGTTCTCTTTTAAGATTTACAGTTCTAATATATTGAGATTCTAGACTTAACTTCACAATTATACACCTCGTATTTTATACAAGCCTTTTAAAACAAATGGTTCCAGGTTACTTGTTAAATGGAACTAATGGGCCAGTTAGTTGAATAGAGAATTTATTATCCAAAACTAGTATATACGCTAATCGGCAATAGGTCACTCCATAGATTTTACATCTAGTCGTATAATTAGAATATTTTTATTGTCATGCCAGAATTTCAAAGTCCATCCTTTTTTATGATCTACAAAACCAATAATATCCGTTCCCTGCTCCACTCGTTTGTAATACGTATCTCCGTATGCTTTAATCGCTTTGTCAATAGTATCATTTAGTTGAATACCTTTTGATGTTTTCGTTTCTTCACTACTGAATGTAATCCGGGTAATCTTATGACTTTTCTTATCTATCGCAATTATATTATTTTTTAAACGGTAATAAGTATGCTGGTCAGTTTGCAAATGTTTTACAGGCACACCATGTTTCACTATAAATTCGTCATCCATTTTTTCATCAAGCTTTATATCTTCAACATGCTCATTTGATAAATCAGTATTTTTAGCATGCTTAAAATAGTAAGAACGCTCACATTATATTACTATCGATAGAAAAATGAGACATATAATTAGGATGTTAGGTGATTTTTTCATGTTTACCTCCAAGAATTCAAATGGATAATTTGAAAATATCTACTAATTCAAATCCCTATTAATTACCAAATTTTAACATATTATTGGTTTACTTGTTCAACTTAACTGCAAAATAGTTCAATAAAAAAGAGACTACCGAAGTAGTCCATCGCTGTTCAACTAACGCGCCAGTTAGTTGAACAAAAATATAAGGCTATGTTACTGAAAATTTCTCTTTAAATTTTTTTCAATAAAGACAATTGGAATAAATAAAAAAAACATACTAACTCCCATATTAATTAATGTAACTACATCTAATGAAAAAGGTAAAATATACAATAGGAATATCGCAATCGCTATATTACAGATACCAAATCTAATGGAATAATAACCTAACAACTTTTGAGCATGATCCCAAGCTTTTTGTGATGACATGGACCGAAATGTGCGATAACCGTAAAAATGATTTATTTTTTTGGGAGCTTTTATTTTTTGTGCAATACCAATAACAATCATAAGAAAAGGAATAAATAAACTGATAAAATATAAAGATATATTGTCCAATCTCTCACCCCTAATTAAAGTGAACTTAATATTGTTCTGAAACCCTATCCATCTTCTACTAATATATGCAATATTTGAATTAGATTTTAGCTTTTTTCGTCCAAAAAATAAGTGCCAGTCCCCATTTCTAAACCCCATGAGATACATAAAAAAATACCAATTACAGATCAGTGGTAGATAAGTATATACCAGACATAAACATTAAAAATCCAACTTTAAAGATATTAGTACTTTTTTTCTACAACTCCTCCAAAAACGAGTTGATAATATATTGTGGGTTTTCAAAAGAAATACGCCTCCTGATTACCACCATATTTACATATATCATACCATGAATTGTTAAATTATGGAAATCACTAGAGAATCCTATAGAGCCAATCTCCAGTTTGTTCATTAAAAAAAGTCGCATATGCGACTCTTAATCTTATACATATACGCGCCAGTTAGTAGAATAAAAGAATAAATATTTTACACTACTTATTCATTTTCATGTTCACAAAACTGATACTACGCTTCCTTATTACTGGATATATATATATATTTCTTTTTTACAATATCATTCGTAAACGGTCATAATTACACCATCCATATTGTTACCCGAAATTTCATAATAGCTTTTATCATTTACGTTAATCGCTTTGCTTTGAAAAATAGGGTAATAAGTAATCTTATATTTATTCCGATTAAATCTAGCAGTAATTTGTTTTTCTTCTTTTAGGTAATCTAGATATTCTTCTAAAGCAAAATTCTTTTCCTTCATAATCGAACTATGTGGCAAACCAACATAGCGGATATGCCAAGGTTCATATTGAATTCCTGTTACATCCGTTTTATCCCTCGGATAGCGTAAAATGAACCCGTATTTCCAAGCATTATTTTCTATCCACCTTCCTTCGGGCGCATCTGCCATCTTCATTTGAGTTGATCCTACATCAAGAGATAATCCCAAATTGTGCTCGCTATAGCCGGCTGGCAGGGCATAGGCAGAACCCATTTCTTGATATAGAATACTTTGTTCCTCAAAGTCTCGAAAGCCACTAGTTATGGAGAAATTACGAACTCCATCTTTTTCTGCAGCAGTATTCATCTCTGAAAATCTACGTGCTATTTCCTCTGACAAATAAATTTCGCTATCTTTCAATTCGAATCCCTTTGTCAATTCATCGTGTGTAGAAAGATTTATTACATCCGATTTAATACTTTCTGGGTGAACTGGAATTTCACTTTTGACCAAAAGCAGATTTCCCTGATAGATTTGTTCTACAGTGATTACTTTTTGGAGAATATTTTCAGAAGTGCTTTTTCCCTCTACTTCATCATTAACTTTTTGATTTAGTTTTTGAGTTGCTACTTTTGGTTCAAATAACGGTTGATTATTTATGAAAATTAAACATATGCACATTAATAATAAAAATAGAAATCCCCGCTTCTTCATTTTTCAGTTTCCTCCTTATTCTTCTTTGGGAGCAATTGTTTTCGCATAACTAAGTAATAAAAAACCTTGGATTGTATGAGATATACGATCCAAGGTTTCCCCAAAAAAACGATAAGGGTATTTTGTTAAAGTTTAATTTGCTCCTTCTGGTGCAGTTGGATTTTTCTCAATATCAACGATTTCCCCAGTTTTGGAGTTTACAGATGCGGTGTAAAGGTCGTTCTGCTTGATGCCGATATCTTTACCTGCCTTTAAATTCCTCTTCGCTTCGATGAGTTCGGCGTCGGAATATGTGTATTTTCGATCTTCAAAGGTAACAAAATAGAACGTTCCTTCCATGTCTACCCGGTCGCAGAAAGTCCCTGAAGCATACGTGCCATTTAATGAAACCTTATATTTTTCTTCAATCGCTTTTTTCGCAATCTCTATCGCTTCCTGATCGTTCATATCTTGACTTGTTCTTTTTGAAGCCATATATGGAGAATCTTGAAATTGCGTAATTTCCACCCTAGAGACCATATTTGTGCTTGTGTTTCCCGGCTGTTGATTTTGACCAATGACCTCCACCTTTTGGGCGTCGTCACCTGAATAAGCAAATGTCGACACAACGCCGTTTCCTGTAACTAATGCGGTTGCTATACCTGCAGTTAGTGTTGTTGCGAAAATCTTTTTTTTCATCATTTTTTTCATCTTCATTACCTCCAGCATTTTATTGTTGTTTCGTAGCTACAAACCTAGTATGATGGAGCCGTGTTATGAACTTATCTTTGAGTTGTTAAATAGTTGTAAAAAAACAGAAACCTTTGTATATTCATTTTCTATTGAATCAATTTGTATTCTAGCATGATGGAGCTGGGCAATCTGGTTACAGATGGATAAGCCAAGCCCAATCCCCCCTAGTTCTTTTGAACGGGACCGGTCCACTACATAAAAAGCTTCTGTTATTTTTTCAATGTCCTTCTCAGGGATGCCTCTTCCATAATCCAATACTTCAAGTACAACTCCTTCTTGATAATGATAACTTCTCAATAGGATTTCTCCTCCGTTCGAGGAAGCTTTTATGCTGTTTTCTACTAAGTTAATTAACAAAGACTGCAATAGATCTTGGTCTCCATAGACTACCTCGGCAAAACACTCATGTATGATCTTCATCTGTTTTTCCTCTATATGATATCGTTCCATATTTACCACATATGAAAAAAGCTTATCTATATTAACAGGTTCCAAGGTAATCTTTTCACTTTTCAAATATAACAATTGCATCATTTTTCCTGAAAGGACATCCAGCCGTGCAATATGCTCAAAAATGTATTGGACCGCCATTTTCCTTTCTTCCTCATTAAAATTGGCATGATTTAAAAACTCGCTATATCCCTTGATAGCCGTAATAGGTGTTTTCAGTTCATGCGTAAGGTTGTTGATGAATATTTCTTTGTCTTCACTCACTTTTTTTATCGTTTCAATATGATTAGAAACAGCATCAACCATCTTGTTAAAATCTTGTGCTAATTCTCCAAATTCGTCGTTTCCTCTTACTTTTACTCTTTGATCATAAGCTCCTGCAGCAATCGCCTTTACACCTCTGTTTAACTTGCGAATGGGAGCAGTTAATTGAAATAATAAAAAAATAAGTGTTGCCGATAAAATCAAAGAAATCACAAAACTCAATTTAATGAAATACTGCCGTAGGGTAACATAATATTCCTGTAAATAATCTGAATTTCTGGAGATAACTAGTTTTAAATCCTTGAAATCCATTTTCCCACCGATAAACAGCCATAGCTCATCGTTCATCTTTCTGTATACGGTTTTGTATGGATCACCATGTATTTCTGCCCGATCCCCTACAAATTGGTAGGCATTTGAAAAGATTAATTTATCCGCTTGGTAAATCTCTAAAAGGATATCATCTTTATAATAATGTGCAGCGAAACTAGCAATCACTGGTTCATAGTTGACATTTCCAGTATCTTCAGTATATTCACTCAAAATATAGCTTAATGATTTTTCGATGCTCCTGAACTCAGTCACTCCTCTAGAGATATCCTGCTGTTCGTTTAGTTGGTAACTCTTTTTTAAAAGTCCATAGGCTCCAAGGTCGAAAGCGATCAAAAATACAATCAACACACACAGATACGTTTTCTGCCAAAATTTCATCTTTACACCTCTAGCCTGTAACCATATTTATAAACAGTTTTGATCCGGTTCTCCCAGTTTAGTTTCTTTCTAATCTTCTGAATATGCACGTCTACAGTTCTTGTGTCCCCATAAAAATCATAGCCCCAGGTTTGCTCAATAATTTTCTCACGGGAAAGCGCGATATTTTTATTTTGTATAAGAAGATCTAATAATTGGAATTCCTTATTTGTTATTTCGATTGCTTGTCCATGTACAGTCACAATATGCTTTTCCAATTCAACAACGGTGTCATCCAGTCTAAATTCGTTTGTGACCGTTTGGTTTCTTCTTAAAACGACATGGATACGAGCGATGAGCTCCACTGCTTCAAAAGGCTTGACTATATAATCTTCCGCTCCGATCTCCAAGCCATGCACTTTATCAGTAACCGTATTTCTTGCAGTCAAGAAGATAACCGGTACATTTCGTTTCACTATATCCTGTACGATTTCAAAGCCGTCTCTGCCAGGCAGCATCACGTCTAGAATAACTAGATCGATTCGCATTTCATCTAATGTTTTCAAAACTTGAACTCCACTATATAATTGGACATATTCATGCCCTACCATCTTTAAATTTACGGCAATCAAATCGTTAATTGCCTTCTCATCATCTACAATCAGTATTTTCGCCATAAGAATCCACCTCACCTACATGTTAGCAGGATTCTAACTTAGAGTTGTAAACAAGTTGTAAATTAAATTCAATTTAGCTATAGGCTTACCCCTCAGTGCAATTAACATTAAATCAGCATCATTATCATTGACTAACTTTTTTGAGTTCACTTCAAAAATCGTCCTGTTACTTAAAAAATATACTTTAGAATAATAAACACGAGCCTATTTGTGAATGATTTCACTTAAACTATTATGCCATATAATAAAATAGGAGCTGATTACTCAGCTCCATAGTTTTGTTGAACTAACGCGCCATTTAAATGCGCCAGTTAGTTAAAAAATAAGTTGTATTTATCATATTTTATCTTTTCTTGCCAATATAAAGCAGGTGAGAGGAATTTCCAAGAATATAAGGGTCTGTTGCTTTTTCTTTAATTAAGTTAATAATTTTTTCTACCTCTTTTTCACCTTTGTCTCTCCAGTAATTCCAGCTTTCATTGTTTAAAATTGCTCCTACATTTGAACCAATTAAATCCAAAGTTTCAAATCCATGAGTTTCCATAAAAGGTTTGATGTCTTCAATATTAAAATAAAACGCGCCTGTAAAACGCCCCTCATCTGAGTGATTGAAACAACCAGATTGAGAAAATTGAAGTATAGTATCTATATTATCATTTGGCTTCCAATTATTTGGAGATAATAGCGATGTAAATATGTGTCTTATCCTAGGCATAAAGGCAACAAAAACAAGTCCGTTCTTTTTAGTCACTCTATTTAACTCTTTAACTGCTTGAATACGGTCATTTTCTTCTTGTAAATGATACATTGGACCAAGCATTAATGATGCATCAAATTGTTCATCATTGATCGTATCAAGTTCTCTCGCATCAGCAGTATAAAACCCATCAAATTGCTCTTCTAATTGAAATTCTTGTGCTTTATTTCTAGCAATCTCAACTAATTTTGGCGTTAAATCAGTTAATGTTACCTTATACCCCTCTTTTGCAAGCTCCATTGAGTATTTTCCAGGTCCTGCGCCATTATCCAGTATACATCCTGTTTTAGGCAAATATATTTTAATAAAGTGCCAATTTACTTGAAATTCAATCGGTTCACGTTCAAGCCTTCCCCACTCATCAAATTGATTATAGTAGCTTATTATTTTGCTCATATAAATCCACCTATTTTCATAGTTTTAATTGTAATTCTACATAAATCGCTACTATCCTTCTCCAACTAAACTGTCAAATAAAAAAGTAGCAATCCACTGCATTCGTCTTCAACTAACTCGCTAGTTAGTTGGAGAAGAATCCAATGACTGAAACTACAAATAGGAATGTAGTTACAACAATATTTAGATTTTTAAAAGAAAATTTCTTTTGTTTTTCCTTTAATTCAATAATGCCATTAATTATTAACATTCCCCCTAAGAATAATAGCATAAACGGTTGATACTTGAAGTTACCCGTTTTCAAACCATAAATTGAAATCGTTAATACAATTATCGCAAAAATAACTCTAATAATTTTCAAAAATATTACTCCTTTTATCATTTTACAGTTTTTTTTACATCATAAATCAATTCTTATATATGCCTACTTACTCAACTAGACTGTCTTTAACATCAATAAAAAAACGAGCTACAAGCAACTCGTTTTATGTAACTAATGAGCCAGTTAGCTCAATAGGAGTCATGATTCATTTATGTGAACTGAAATAAATTACCTAAAGCAAGAACTGTTCCAATAAATAGTGATAAACCTACTGATATTATTAAAGTAAATACACTTCTTATTTTTCCTCGCAAGGTAGAAGCTCCTAGAAAACCTAATAATCCAGTAATAATTGTTATAAAACTCAATGAAAAAACAAGAAATAGCGATATATTAGAAATAAATAATAGCCCTAAACAAACCATGGAGAGTATAAAGGACGTTAAATTCATTACTTTATACAATTATTTACCTCCAAGCTCCAATGTTTTCGTTTTGATATATTTCTATATTCTTAAAGGACTATCCTCCCAAATAGATGAACAAAAAAAGCCCCATTAGCGACTAATGATTTTGTTGAACTAACGCCCACGTTAATTGTATAAGATTAGTAGTTAACTAGAGTATTATATTTAGACTGTTTTCCTATAATAGTTGCTTTATGATTCTCCAATACCAAAAATAGCCATTAACAACACTGGAATAATGGTCACTCCTATAACGAAAAGAATTACAATTAGCATTCCAACATATTTTAAGAAGCCTTTTTCATTAGATCTTACTCCCAAGATACCAAATACTATACTTGTTAGCATAAAGGCAATTCCTGTAAAAAAAAATATTCCTATGACGACTTTTTCCCCATTGGATGGGGTATCGGAAATAGAATAACTCACTATAAACAATATAATGCCTACAATGCTCAATGTGGTTGACCACAACCCTTTTTTTAACGAAGTCATTGTAACTCCCCCCTACATATAGAATTTCAGCAATATAGTGACTATCGCATGCGTTAGTTGGATTAGAAAATTATAAATAAGGTTGTAAATAGAATAGAAAAATTATATTCATGATAGTTTATTAGTTCTTTTCCAAATAAATGAAAAAATTAAGATTAATAAGCCTATTGAAATACCTATAATTTGGTCTATTAAAAGTTCACCCGTTCTAAAATAACGAATAAGGAAAGTTCCTCCAAAAATAATTATTATCGTAATTGCTAATTGAATCAGATTAGTGTTTATTTTCATTAAAATCAGCTCCATTTGCACGTAAATCTCCAATTTTTACCACGCTTTTATTTTACCATATTTACCCATTTTTAAGGGGTTATTTTATAAAACACTTATTGCACTGTCCTGTCTTATTGCGAAAAAAAGGTTGATCAATTAATGATCAACCTCTTTTTGATGTTCCACTAACGCATGAGTTAGTTCAATAAGTTGTTTAGGGACACTTGGATTAAAATCTTGAGGAATCCTAAAGTTTCACAATAAAATCATCGCATATACGACGATTGATTTTGTACAACTAATGCGCCATTTAGTTGTATAAGAAATAATTAAATTTTTATCTTTCTATTACTAAACAACTTTGTTCTTTATATTTTTCATGCTGCGAATTATACATTTGAATTAAATGATTTAGAGATAATTCCTCGTACCTACATCTAGTATAAGGTATATTAAGTTCATCATTACCGATCCATACTGACCATAGTTCTAAAAGCTGACCTTCTCTAATATTTTCTTTAAGGAAATATAGTAATTGCTAAGCATTCAATTCCGAATAAGTAAAAGTTACTTCATAAATGAATGGATAACTTGTAAACCCACAATCTCCAAAATATGCTTCTTTAGAAATGACCAATTTATTTAAATCGTCTTCATCTTCACATAATAATACTTCAGCGTTTGGGTCCATATCCTCCCAAGGTACATTTGGAGATTTTAACCCCATTTCAATAGCATCTTTCACAGTAATATACCGTGTATTGGTATTATCCACTTCTGGCATTTCATAGTTTGTTGCTATAAATGAATATAAACTCAATTAACCACTTCCTATATATGTTACTTCTATTATTGTTCACAGTTATTTACAACAGTTCGTTTATTTAATTTAAATTACTTCAAGTACAAAAAAGTAAATTTTCCATTTCTACAAAAGATATTATAGTACTTAACGATATTCAACGAACGCGCCAATTAGTTGAATAAGAGTTTGATGGATTGATTGAAGATTTATCAAACCGAATGTTAGAAATCATTTAAGTTCTAAACGCCAATTATTGCATATCATAATGCTACCAGGCGGATATTCAAATTCGCATTCTGAAATAAAATTGAAGTTAAGTTTCTGACAAATTGCATTTGAAGCAGGATTATTGACCGAAGGAAATGCGTGAATATACCTATATTTTTTTTCAGCGGTTGATTTATCAATTGCTAGGTTCACTGCATTTGTTGCAATTCCTTTCCCCTGAAAACTTGGTAGAACGCTCCAACCAATTTCATACACACTTTCATCATTCCAGACCGTTTGCCAATAACCAACAGAACCAACTGGTTGAAGCTATGGCAATAATTTAATACTAAACATACATCCCTTTTCACTAAGGTTAAGATATCGTTTGTGGCGATTCAAAATCTGTTCTTTACTCTCAGGACCTCCAAGATGCTCCATCATTTCAGGTTGATTTATTCGAAAAAGTAATTCTAGATCCTTATATTCCCATGGCTCAATCTGAATGTGTTTTTTTAATTGTTCTGAAATAACCTCCATCCTCCTTACTTTTTAATTATCCTTCTTTAATCAATATCCTAAAACTCGATTACTCAATAAATTCAATATTTATAAACTTTGTCCTTTTCTATTGCAACTAAATTGCCAATTAACATAATAAAAAGACTGCTAAAGCAGCCTTCTTGATTTTAAACTATCTCGCCAATTAGTTCGATAAATATTTACTTTATCATGTTTTCCGAATCATTTAGAGTTTCAAATATAACATTCAACGTCTTCGCAGACATACTTTCGGAAGGAAAATAAACGCCAATTTCGCCTCTTTTTTTTATTTTATATTTCGTAAATTTCCGCACATTCCGCCCCAGTCGGCTCATAAAAGCAATGATTCTTCCAAACTCCCGCAAAAGGCTGACCATACCATGTAGGCGGGCACTGGGTATTTTGAACTCCCGCACCTGATGGATTGAAGTACCACAAAGAATACACAGCAGGATATAGTCGCCAATTTTGTAAATTTTGTCTAGCAAGTTTCAAATAAGGCTCGGTCGCTCTTTGATAAAAAGATGGCGATTGAATCGCATCGAAGGAAGCGTCGCTCCCATGATATTGATAAATGACCTCTCGAATTGTATCAACATTTTTGAAATCTGAACACTTGACCAAGGCTCGATTTATCACGACAGCACCAACAGATAACATCCCCCTTTGTCCTTCCGCTTCCGCTTCGGTTCGGATTAATCGTGCCAATAATTCAACATCATTTTGATTGTGTTTTATTCGAGTCATAGAAAAACCCCCTTTATTCAAGATATGATTTTTCACAACTTTTTACATTAAAAAACCTCGCTTTTAGAAATGATCATTACATTCTCAAGGAAAGAAGGTTATTAATCAAAGTCTTAAAAGTAAGGCTTCAAGGGTAGGATCTCCAGACCCCATACCTATTACCATATACAAAGGTAAACTCACAGTAAAAACTAATAAAAAGGAAAAAAATAAATTAAAGTACCAAATATTATTATATTATTATTCATTTTTTTCAACGCTTATGCACCTAAATCTTTTTTAATCGACTTGTCTTTGAGTTAATACACTAAAATACCTCAAGGATAGCTTAGTATTTTTTTATTTTAACAGTAGTGTCCTTCAAATATCCAAAGCAAATTATCCTATTTATTCAACAATCTAAAAAACTATCCTGATATTTAGAGCAAAAAAGGCGCCATAATTGCCTTGGTGCATTACAACTAAAGCGGCAGTTAGTTATATAAGATATGTTAAATATCCTTTTCCTCTTCTTTAAATTCTAACTTTAAATAATTAACAATTTTACTGTAATACGGATAAACTAACCCAACAATAACAAGTAACCACCCAATATCTGTAACATATTTAGGACCAGAAAAATGTTCAAAGTACGTTAATGTAACAATTAATAGACCGAAAGAAATATACAATACAGATATCAAAGGTTTCATAATAATCTCCTTTTTTTTATTTCTTTTAGATTATTATATTCAATAATGAAGCTTAATTACCTTTAACATTAATCGTTTAATCTGCAAGTTATCATAGTAAAAAAATCCCCGGAACAGTCAATCATTTTTCAACTTAAGCGCCAATTGCATTAGGAATAAATGATTTTTAATTACCTGTGAATCTTATCAAAAGATATATAAAGAATATAATAACCACTAATATAATCATAGGAAAGCATCCTATTTTTGATATTCCATTTAAGTCCCCAGACATTGAATTGTTAACTGCATCATTGAGGTTTTCAACTGGATTCTTTTTAATTTTCATAACAACCTCCAAAAATCTGACATATATATATACTTTATAGAACTACTGTGTCCGTTAGTTGAATAAGATTTCTTTAATCACGATTTGCCAATAAACATCTCTTCAATTAACTTTATCAAAGTGTCGTTTTTGGAACTTAAGATTTTATATTTTTTCTTACTATTCTTTTCATCAACGACAACATACCCTTTATTATTAATAACAATTGAATAATTGCTCGAATTATGAACTATTACAATATCAATCGCGTTTGTTTGACTTTGTATATTTGTCTCACCAAAAACTCTTCGATACTTGTTCATCTCTAACAAATTTATGAAATAATCTACTACTTCTTTTTCTTTAATTTCAATACTTTTAAACTCAGCATCTTTTTTCTCATCAAACTGCACAATGAATGCTATCTTTTCTACATTTTCCAATTCAGGAAATACGTTATTTGCACTTATTGGGCGAAAAATATAAATTGTACCCAAAATTACTATGACACAAAGAAGATATATTAGGTTCTGTATAAACTTGTTTTTCTTGGTCAATTTCCTCACCCCTTATGATATCAATGACAAAGAATAATAGAATAATACCAACTATACAGCCTTCAAATTGACAGAGTAAAGGGATGCCATTCAGTCCCCTTCCTGTTATTGAGCTAAAGCATCCGTTAGTTGAAGAACTCCATGGACTTATTTAAACTGTTCACAATCTCGTTTAGTTAAAAACACCATTCTCATATTTTCATTAGGTAGATTACTAGGCAATTACCCAAACCAAATTTTCTCCCTGAACATAAACTGGTTATTAGTCTAATTTTCAATAGGAGTGAACCTAGAATTATGATAAATTTACAACAAATGCGACCCTATGCCCTTAATCCTTGGGGTCTTCAGAATTGTTTGAATCGCTTCACGTATTTGTGGCTTAGAAACGGGGACAATTTCTGGTTTTTTTTAACGACTTTAGGAGAATACAGAATATATGGCTTTTTTCGGCGGTAGATGGAATGAATATTCAGTTCCTTTAAGAGAAATTGTTTCCTCCTATTGTTCTCCCCCAACACCTACTCCATATTGAAATACTGAAACTGGAATTTCACTAAATCAGCGCTAGTTTTATTAATTTAATAATTTGATAACCAAATATTCGCCAAGTTTTCATTTCTTTCCACTATGTAAAAAGCGTTAATCATTTCGGTTAACGTTTTTTACATACAAATTAACCAATTTCTAAAACGAACTTAAATTTAATTCTAAGATCACACATTAAACTGCCAATTACATAAAAGGAGTCGAACATCATCGACTCCTGAATTGTTCAATATTGCATGTTTAAGTTGAATAAGAAGTAAATATAAAATCTTTTAACCATCGACTGAAAATGTGGTTAAATGCCAATGTTTCGAACTTGTTTTTTTATTTGCTTTCCAACCAGTCTTTTTAAGTTCTGTAGCAATCAACATATTAAAAAATCCATGGCCGACCAATACAATTTCAGCATGTTCTTGAGCATATTTTATTAATAAATTTGATGCTTTTTCAGCTCTAATTTTTGCTTCATTAAAAGACTCACAGTTACTTGAATAACCACAAAACCACAAACATCTCAATATCACTGCCCAAATACTGGGTTTTAACCTCAATCCAAACAAATTTGTTAAAGGAGTAGGTAATTCTGTTTCACGAAACACAGGTTCTGCTTTAGATGTAATACCAGGATTTAAAAACTCTGCTGATTTAATTGATCTTATCAAATCACTTGTCATTATTACTTTAGTATTCTCTACTTTTTTGAGAGTTTCTGATGGATAAGTCTCTTCTTCAAAGACCCCATTTTCATTATATTTTTGTATCCAATTTTTAAACTCTCTACTTGTTATTGGTTTATCTTCAGTCCATAGAGATTTACCATGCCTTATCAAAGAAATTTCCATATTAGACTCCTAATAATGATTAATCACTTTTAATTATAATATAATTTTCCAAATTTGAATTTCTTTGTGCAACAAAACTCATATTAAGTGAAATAGAGGATGATATATTAATAATCATCCTCTTATTTGTTGTTTAAATAACGCATGCGTTAGTTTTTACAAGAATATTTATTTATTAATATCTAATACTACTGCCATTTCTTTACCAAATCTGTCACCATGATCAATAAAGCCTAAACTTGAATATAAATGATGTGCGCCTAAGTTTTCAGGATGATAACCTACAACAATTTTTTGGGCATTCGGTAGTTTAGCAATCTCATCGATCATTAACTGCGTCGCAATTTTACCTATGCCTTGATGTTGAAAATTTTTATCAACCATTATTCTATATATCCAATAGCCATCAAGCTCTTCTTCAATTGTATTAAACATTAAAAATCCAACTGTTTTACCTTCTAAATAAATTGCATATGGCTTTAGTGAGGATTCGAACTTCGATTGAGCAATCGAGATTGCATTCGGTTCGATATGACTCTTTTGATCTTCAGATACCTCTAATTGACAGCATTCATACCAATTGTCGGTATTTAGTTCTACAAGTTCTACGTTTTTATTCAGCATAGATTCTCCTTTATTACAGTTGTTTGAGCAAGATATACTCTATTTATAAATTTAACAAATATTTCCAATTTTTAATTGAGACCTTTATCCTATTTAAACCATCATGCTTTTTCGCTCAATAAAAAATGACTGCATAGGCAGCCATATGTTGTACAACTAACGCATCCGTTAGTTAGATAATATATTTATATAAAATTACTACAAATATTTAATAAACTTTTTTGATTCTTCATCAAATCTTTTTAGAAAAAACACTTTACATCGTTCATCGTTTTCCAATAACGAGTCTACAAATGGTTGATTTTTTTTGTCTTTTGTTGTTGAACTAAAGCATGTGTGAGCTACTTATCTAATTAGTTCGTAGAATCTATTCTTTCAAATATCATATGTGTATCGGTACTTCGATCATATGTACCAGTTAATGCATCCATAAATTCTTCTGTTAAGTCTACTTTCCACGTATCTCCTACTTTTTCTAATTTTAATTGGACTGGTATAGTCACTTTTTCAGCTGAGGGACTTTCCGCAACCTTTAAAAGATAAGGAATTGAATCAACTACATGGGATCCAATACTTGAATCTTTTTCTAATGTTTCTTTCCTTACTATTTCAATTACTTTATCTTGAGCTTTTCGTTTGTCAATTGTTGTTAACTTTACATTAACCGAAGCATGTTTTTCATCTTTTTTTATGCTACCAATTTTATATTCCGTTTTCTTAAATACGACTCGATTATATTTATTGTACGTTTCCTCAAGGAAATACGCTTTTGCATCTAGATTTTCAATATAACTTGAGGCACTTTTCCATTTGCCTTTTTGAATACTTTCTAAGAAGGTTTTTGTAGTTTTCTGAGGGGAGTCCTTATATCCATTCCATACAACTAAACCTACAATAGTTATGATTATTATAAATAATAAGACAATTCTTTTCATGTTGTTCTCCTGTTTCTTCTAATGTTGTCAACGAAATCTTCCTTATTTTAACTTATAACTTATTTCGCGAACAGAATTTTTTTATATTTAATACGCAACTATCCGTTATTTTCATAATTTAAAATCCCTGAACGTTGTACAACAAAAAAGTCGGAATGGTACAAAAAGAATAAAAAACGATTGTAGCCCAATAATATAATTGGGTGATAAAATGAAAAAAATAATGTTTTTAACCTTTGGAATCTTATGGTTACCCCCATTACATTTAGCTTTTGCAGAAACTATTAATGAAGCTGACACAGAGCTTTGTGAAACTGTTAAATATGCACTAGTTAGTAGTCTTATTAGACCTGTAGATGAAGCAATTGAACAAATTTATAAGAATGATAAAAATGCTCCAATTCCTCTAAGCTGGGCCTCATATGACACTGAACTACTTAAAATTAGACAAGTATATGGTGTAGGTGGTTTGTACGAATTAACTCTAAAAGTAAACCCATATTATGGTGCACATAACAGTTATGGAGTAGACGAGGTAGTTGTCAATTCAAGAGGAAAATTAATAAGCTTCAAACATTTAAAAACATACCACTGAGATAAAAATTTCAAAGAAAAGGAACACTTCTTTAGGAAGTGTTCCTTTTCTAGTAATAGCACATTTTCTTAATTTCAACTTAATGTTACATTCACATTGATAAATCGGTTGTACAACTAACGCGCCAGTTAGGTGAATAGGTGTTGAGCTGAAAACTTTACTTAAAGTCAATTTACTTCCGTGTTACACTAACTTTCTTAATAAGCAATTTATCAAATAAAAACAAGAGGATTCCGACTAAGATTGTTACAGAAATAATGAACCCAAACTTGAAATTTTTAGAACCATTAACAAAATCAAATATTGTAAGTCCATTTGCAATTAAAATAGTTAAAACCAAAATATATCCATAAATTTTCTTTGCCATAAATACTCCTCTATTGAAAAATAAGAGTTTTCATACGATTTAAAAATAATAAACTAACGCGCCAGTTAGTTGCAAAATTTCATTCTCCGTTTAATCTTTTAACCTCATTTTCTTAAGGCGTTTATGAATCCTATAACCTATAGGTATATATGCTAGAATAACAACTATAAGCCAGCCCAAAAATATTATTTTTTTAAAATCGGTATAT
The DNA here is from genome assembly GCF_055484705.1 of Gottfriedia sp. ABJ_BB2_2. Lineage (NCBI taxonomy): Bacteria > Bacillati > Bacillota > Bacilli > Caryophanales > Bacillaceae > Gottfriedia > Gottfriedia sp. ABJ_BB2_2. Next base: position 94,431 of record NZ_JBVFKR010000001.1, on the reverse strand, counting down.
AAATATCAAAATGCGGATCATCCGGATCACAATCAACTGGATAATGTTCATGTTTAATCGGCATATAAGGATCATAGTAATCTACACCAGTTTCTCTAAATGCGGTATAGTCACTATCAAATAACCATTGATGTAAATCCGTATACGTCTTTTGTATATCTTCTCCTTTATTATGTGTCGTCTTCACGTAGGTCCATTCAGGAACCCATATTTCAATCATCCCATCAGGAATTTCCTGCTCCTCACTCACTTCATACACCGCGTAATGTGCGAACCCATTCTCAATTACATGGTAGGATAGACCTAATTGAACATTAGGATTCACCTTATTCTCTAATTCATCGACACGGTCTTTAACTTGTTGAATGACGTTTTTTAAATTAGGTATAATTTCAGAGAATGTTCCCTCCCATTTTAATCCTACTGTACGATAGGCCGGTAACGTTATAATTTCATAACTCAATTTATTCCCTCCATTTCTTCTAAAGCGTCATAAATTACTTTTAACAATTTTCGCTTTCTATGAGTGAATAACCTTCTTTCAGTAAACAGCCAAATACCTCAATAAAAAAAGCTGCATAGTAGCAGCTCATAATCTTCAACTAACGCATACGTTAGTTGAATTGTTTCTTATTATTTTTTCTTTTTACAACATAGTCCCAAATAAAATAGATAGCACTTTGTGCAAATAGCAAGAAAAGTATCCAAACACTAATATTCTGCAATTTCAAATTTGTGATAATGACAACAATAGGTACGAAGATCAAGCTAATCACTAAAAATTTTATCATCTTTTCTCCTTTGACTAGCACTTAATTATTTCCAGTATTTAACAAGTTATTTATACTATTTATTCTACATTAAAGATTAGTCCTTTTCTTATTCAATTAATCTGCCAGTTAACGAAATAGAGGATTGTATCATTATTGATCATCCTCTATTTGTTGTTCAAGTAACGCGCTAGTTAGTACTATAAGATTATACAATTTTAAGATACTCTTGATACCATGTTGGTTGTTCTAACTTCAATAGTTTAATAACCTTTGACTGTATAATGATATATCCTATAAACAAACCAGAAAAAAAGTAGAATGAGCTACTAAGTTAAATATAATAATTAAATTACTCGATTTTTTTATTTTAGGCTCTGTTAAATTTTAATATTGATAGTAAGTGAAAAAAAATAGAACTACCAATTTTCATTGAACCAACGTTAGTTGAATTAGATTAACCCGTTCTTTTTTTAATAATAAATCTCCTTACAACATAATAAGTAATCCCAGTGGCGAACAAAGGGATTAAAAATTGTAATGAAAAAGCCCCTTTCTTATTTAACATCCAATCTAATAAAAAGAAAACAGCAATAAATATCATAGTATCTATCAATAATAGAAATGTCTTTTTTTCTTTCAAATTGAACTCACCCCAATTAATAAGTTTTATGTTATGTAGTTTCGACCTTTTTCTTATTCAGCTCTATTGCCAAATTACAACATAAAAGGACTGCTGAAGCAGCCCATTGTTCAACTAACGCACCAGTTAGTTACACAAAGATAATTTTGTTTAGGGCAATTTGGTTTAATTAGATTGAATTTTAGAATCAGTAGATGAAAAGTTAATAACCCCAAGAATCAACTCTCCATTTATCCTTTTTATGATCCCTGATTAGAGTCCAACTCCAATTGGATTGAGTTGAATTTGGCTCGAAACTTCCATCACCACCAGATGAATTCACATTGAAGTTAGATAGCAAAACAATTACATTTTTTTCCTTCACATCATTTTCAGAGCCTCTTCCATTTTTCAAATATGCTTCGGTTAAAACATTGGCTTCTTTTTCCGAATACCATACGTCTGTAAGCTCACATCCTTTGAAATTAAACTTTTTCTTCACAGTAATTATTGCTGCATTAATTTCATCTTCAGTAAACTTATTTGATTTTTCAATTCTTACCTGTACTTTATCTGTTAGATGTTTATATAGATTACTAGAAAATACAACAACCAATAATGTACAAATAGAAAAAAACATTTTCTTATTTTTCATAAAAGAACTCCCATTTTTCATGATTCATATTTAGAATACAATTCTACAAAAATTGATTAATTTCCTTGTTCAACTAATCTGCAATTTACTTAAATAAAAAAGCAGCCAATGGGCTACTTAATCTAAACTATTGCGCCAGTTAGATCAACATACTTATCTCGCCATTTACTATCTAAAGAAATATTTTATAGCTTCTAAACGAATATTACCATGACATTGTACACAACAATATAATAGCTTTCTATTTTCCTTGTATAACTTATATTCCTTACTGCCTTCGTATAATCTAAATTCCTTTTTACAACAAAAACAAATTACATCATAAAAAAACATTATACATCCTCCCCAGAGATGATGCGTTTGTTTTAAGACAAATATTCTTATAGTAAGTGATCTTTATTTCCTTATTAAACTAAAGCATCCGTTAGTTCAATAAACAAAACTATTACTAAATATAATCCTCCAGTTTTATATCTAAATAAATTCTATAAATATCCTAATTATCATCAGTTTGATTCCAAAACTTTCTTTAATATCTTATTTAAATCTTTTGATTGTGTTATCGTAATGTATTCTTCATTCTTATTAAAATATGTTTCTGAGTTTGAATCGTATACTCTCACTGGTTTACCATTTTTGTTAATTAAATATTTAAATCTACCATCTGACGATTCTTTTTTTACAAAAGAGAATTCTTTGCCATTTTTATACTCAAGATGAATTAGTACAAAATTACCCATCACACTCTTCACAGACATGGCATAATTAGGTTTAGTTTGGAAAAGAGTCATAGTATTAGAGTTTTTTATTTCTGTAATCTTAATTCCCTGTTTTGTTAGTAAATCTAGAAATACTTTAGCATGGTTATATTCACTCGAAACACCATAGCTATGGGGTACTTTCAATTCCTCTTTTACAGGCGATTCTATTTTTGAACATCCAATAGTCAGAAGAATGATGGGTAACAAACCAAACACCAAACAATTATTCCTTAACAAATAAAGTCCCTCCTTCTACAAAAAGGATGCCTTACAATTTTTAATAATGAACTATCGCATGCGTTAGTTAAACAAGAAATTCTAATTTATACTTTCAAAATCTTCATATTATGTCTTTTTAACACCAGGTACCGTCTAAAAACTTTATACGTTTTCCAAAGTGAACATGCCAATGCATATGTTTATTGCTTTGATACTCACCTATATTAGTCGATACTGTACATGCACCGTATTTTTCGTTTACTTGTTTTGATACTTTCTGAAGAACTGAAAACAAATCGGCTAACAAGTCTTTATCTTCTGGTTTAACATCGATTAATGAAGTTACATGTTTTTTGGGAATAACCACGATATGTACCTCATAAAAAGGACGCGTATGATAAAAGGCTAATGTATTATCAGTTTCCAACACTTTTTCTACTGCCGTCTTTCCACTTAATACTTCATCAATAAAAATCCTCAATACCATTTGCCACTAGTAACAACTCCTAATTTTTATTGAGTTGAATAAGGGATATTGATTGATAACTAATTTACTAGCTTATTAATGTATGTACCTCATCACGGTTGTTACTCACTTTCTCTAGAGAAATATTTTACCCTTTTTTTGTTAAGTATAATTTTCTTCTAGGAGATCCAGATGTACCTAGTAAATTAAAATCAGCACAAGAGCTTTTAGAGGTAATAAGAAACGAGGAAAGGGTGTCTCAAAAGTATAACTTTAGGGACACCCTTTTCTTATTTACTAATTTTTATAGTTGTTTTTTTACTTATATTACCAGCCTTATCTTTTGCATTAATTGTAAACAACGTACCCTTCTTCATGGGTTTTAATTTCATCTTAAATATACCATTTTTATCAGCTCTTACATTTACTGTATACTTACTATATTTAATCGTTACATATGCATATGGTTCAGTTTTTCCTGTCAATAGTTTCGACTTACTTGTTATTGCATATATTTTTGGTGTAGCAGGAGCCGTAACATCCTTTATAACAATATTTGTAACTTCACTTTTATTTCCATTTGAGTCAATCGAATAGAATGATAAAACTTTCCCTGCTTTTTGTAGAGGAATACTTATTTGGAAAGTACCACTTGGTGTTACAATACTTTTGTACTCCTTAGTTCCTATTCTTACAGAAACTGTTGAACTAGCTTCGGCTCTCCCTTTCACTGTAACGGATTTATCACCAATGGCGTAAATAATAGGTTTACTTGGCGGTGTAATATCTATAATCTTAATGTTATCCCTGGAACTACTGTTCGTTTTAGGATTTGTTACAATTATCGAGACAACTGTTCCTTTTTTTTGCTGAGGAATTGCAATATCAAAAATGCCATTTTGAGTCGTTTGACCAAAATATGATCCATCCTCTGTTTTCACTGTTACTGAATAACTAGTATTTTGATCTCCAACTACGTTTCCACTAACCATTTTCGATTGATCTGTTAAATTTTTCGAATAGAAAATAAATGGTGCATCAGGACTGAAATTCTCTTTTATAGGTAAGTAATCTGCAATAACTAGATTATTAGGATCGTCATTTCCGTCTTTTATCATCTGATTAATCACTGAAGGATCATTTGTTCCAAAATAATTATCTCCAAAATTTAATGGAATAATAGCAGTTTGATTACTAGAGGGTGGATTTAATATACTAATTACCTCATTACCTACATCTATAAAGTTATTTCCTTTAAATAAATATTTAGAAGGAATATCTTCAACTCCAATAATATCTAAAGCTGGGCTCTTTAAGTTATTTACAAAAGTATTATTCTGAACACTTAACTGAAAATTATTTTGTAGACGTAGTTTTGAATCATTTTTGAATGCATTATTTTCAATTTTAGTTTCATTTTGACTTGTAGTAATAATACTTTGACTTAATACACTATTTGTTAAAGTAAATTTATTAGTAGAAAAACTACTATTTACATTATTTAATAACGCATTATCAATTGTTAATTCTCCAAGTGATGGAACAGATCTTGCGAAGAATAAATTAGTAAGATTGATAGGCTTTTCAGGTGTTCCAATTAAATTTAAATTACCTTTTAAGACAAAGCCCCCACCTTCTCCAATTATTTCAACACCTGGGTCAATTTTTAAATTCCCATTATATTCGATCCAAACTTCATCTCTCAGATGGTAAGGTGAACCTTCTATTCCCCAGGTTCTATCATCGTTTATCCTGTCATAGTCTACAATTGTTCCTGTTTCAGCTTCTACTTCTGGATAATGGTTTAGTAACATCAATGCAAACGATGCTATAAACATTAAGGTGAATCCTAATTTCAATTTTATTCTTTTGAATGCCAACTTTCTCTCCCGCTTCCTTTATGTTTTTCTTAGATGAACCAATTTTTAAAATTATTGGTCAATTTATCTTAACATTCTTTTTAGCTATTAAGAATAAAAAATACTTTCCAGTTCCTGCATGTGTTTTAAAAAGAGCCGAATAAACGATTCCTGTTATGTAACTTTTGTGACAGTTAGTTCATTCTGATTTTTATATAAAAAAGAACAGCCAAAGGCTGTTCTCAATATTGAACTAATGCGACAGTTAGTTAATTAGGAATTTAAAATATTGTCTTAATTTTTATTTGTTCCACCAAACCCTATACAATAATTATCAATGTCTTTAATTGCGAATTCTTTCCAAGGACCAGCATCATAATCAATCCAAGGTTCAATTGATATTTCTGCCCCTTTTCCCCTAAACTCTTCATATAGTTTATCAAGAGATGACCAATCTTCAACATAACAGTATATATCGAAGGCAACATTAGAGTCTTTCCCAGGTTTATTTGGCTGTACATCTTCAGGAGAATTTGCTTGTAATAGCTTTATTCCTAAACCAGAAAATCCATCTCTTATTACCCACCATTCTGTCACTTCACATCCTAAGACATCCTGGTAAAACTCTTTTGATTTTTCTAAATTAGTTACAAGTAAAACCTTTAATGAACTATGTATCTGTTGTTTTTTTAAATCCATGTGAAATACCTATCCTAATCTTATTTTATTTATATTAAATTTCAACAAGAATAGAAAAAAAACCTTTATTAAATGCGTTGTTCAACTAAAGCACCAGTTAGTTGTACAACACGTAGGAGCTGATGGAACAGCCCCAATTTAATTATTCGTTATCTTATATTAATCAATAAATTGTATCAATAGCTGGTTAAACTTGTCACGTTCTTCCCAAAATGAACCATGACCGCTGTATTGAAATGGTACAAGCTGTGAATTTTTTATTAAATTATTTGTTTCCTGTGCTTTTGTAAACGGAACGATTTTATCATGGATGCCATGAATAATTAGTGTAGGCACCAATATTTTATCGAGATCATTGTACACGTTCTCATCTCTTAATGTACTCATGATTGCAGTAGTCGACCAACCAGCTGCTTGTAATCCTAACTGAAATATCCATTCCGAGAATGGGCTGGAAATTTTCTGGAAGAAAAAGAGTTCTGTTACACCCTGCAACATTTTAGGGCGATCATTAAGTGATTCTGTAATAAAATTATTTGCAATTTCTTTCTCAACACTAGTCGGAGATGCAGCGCCTATAAGAACAAGTTTGGAAACTCCATAACCTTGATAGCGAGCCATATATCGAATCGAAATTGCTCCTCCAGTTGAGTGTCCTGCTAATGTGATATCTTTTAACTGCAACGATGCTATTACTATACTTATATCATCTGCTAATCTATCAAAATTGTAGCCTCTGAAAGGTTTATCCGAATTACCGTATCCCCTCCAGTCAACGCCTATACATCGATACCCCATTGCTGGAAGAATATTAAACTGATATTCAAATTGCTTATGGTTTAAAGGCCACCCATGTATAAATAGAATTGTTTTATTCCCCTCCGGATTTACATCCTCTACATATATATTTACACCTGGTTCTACAGTAATATAGTATCCCACACAGATTCCTCCGTTTAGTAAAGTTGGTCTCTGCAATAAGATACTCACGTAAGAAAACATATATTACTAGTTGAAAATCCTTTTTAATTCAAATAATTTGTTTAACTATGGGATCCGTTAGTTGAAAAGGTCGGAGAAGGGAACTCATCAATTTTGATACGAAGTAAACTATAAGGTTTCTGTCTTAAGTCTTCTCCATAATGAAATCTAGGCTGTCGATGTAATTGGTTCACAATGACATACAAATATTGATCCGGACCAATTGAAAAAGTATCTGGCCACAAAATTCTCGGATCATGTGCGATAGTTTCCATTTTGCCATTTGGAAATATCTTACGGATACTGTTGTTTTCATAATCTCCAGCATATACAGTTCCCTTTGCATCGGTGATCATTCCATCAGACGCACCTTTTTCTCCCCAATACTTCACATGATAAGATACATCCATATCCGAAATCGTTCTGTCTCTCAGGGCTTCTGTTGAAATCGAGAACAAATGACGACTGGTTAGTGGAGCAAAAAATAAAATCTTTCCATCGGGGGAAATAGCAAGACTATCAGAGGCCAATCTAAATGGGGAAGTTGAACCGTCTTTGTTTCGATTCATTAAAATTCGACCTTCTACTTTCGGTAAAAAATAGGGATCGGGTGAAGTTGAATTTGCCCCATTTAACCGTCTAAACGCATTTCCATTTGATAAATCTACGACGATAATAGCTCCTGGTCCTCTTGAAGAAGAATCCGTTATATAGGCATAACCTGCTTTTCCAACACGAAAATCAAAACGGACATCATTCAGATAAGTTGTAGGCAGGACAACCTCTTCTGTAAAGGTATATACTTTACTTATTGTATTGGTTTCTAAATCAACAGCGACTAATTTTGCCGCCCCCTTAATAGGTTCAGAGAAATTGGGAGCCGCTGTATCTAATATCCAAAGCGTTCCCCTACCATCAGAAACTACACTTTGGACACTGATGAAAGTCATTGTGATATTCTCGGGGTTAACCAAATTGGTTTGTAAATTAGGATAAGGCTGCAATTTATCGCCAACAATTTCCCCCACCGTAAATTTAACATCGTCTCCCCATTTCGGAAAGCAAATGAAAATACGACCGGTTTCTGAAACAGTAACACCTGTAGGCATAGCCCCATGAAATTCATAAACTAGTTCAAAATTACCGAAATATTTTTCACTAGGTAACATAGGCTTCATGATAATCCTCCTCAACCATTTAAATGGGATATCACCTATATATGATTCATAATTTTTCTAGTGCATGTTTCTTGAAATAAAATGGGCTTTCTTAAAGTAATATATTGCGACGTTTATTTTTAATAACAGCGGTTTGAAATCCTTTAAAACTTATGGTGTTTAATTATCTGGGATATCAATATCTTAACTAAAATTAATAGACCTTTACCTATTCAACTGCCAAATAGTAAAATAGGAGCCATAATTAGCCCCTATATCTTGTTCAACTAACGCTCACGATATTTGAAGTAAAATTCATCACTATCTAATCTTTAGTTCTGTCAATCAACCTTTTTATAGCACTGACTACCACTTCTGAATCATCATTTTGTATATAATGTGCACTTTTTTTAACAATTTCCATTTCACCATTTGTGGAAATTTCAAGAATTTCTTTCTGCATTTTATTCCATAACTCTTGTGATTCATTCGAATAATGAGCTTTCTTACCAGCTGAAAGAACAATTAATGGAACTGTTAATTTCCTTCTTGTTTCTTTTAACTGCGTTAGACTCTCTATAAATTCTTCTAAATTCCCTTCGGAAATGAATTGATTATTGTAAGCTTTTTGAAAATCTTGTGACATAGTTGGAAGAAATCTTTCTCTGTAATCTTCAGGCGTAGAGTCGATCAGGACAAGTCCACAAACTTCATTTTGATATTTAGTAGCATACATCCTCATATTAACTCCACCAAAAGAGTGCCCCACTAATATGTATGGAGGTTCTATCTTGGCTTCAATAAGAAGTTCCTTCAATTCCTTAACCATCTCATCACTGGTTCTGGGGTTAGAACTTGCTTCGCTTTTCCCAAGTCCTGCCCTATCATAAACTAACACATTAGAGAGCATTGAAACATCTCCAATAATAGGATCCCAAACCTCGGAAAAATCTCCATATCCAGCATCCATTACAATCGTTGGTTTTCCATTATTTTCTCCCAGCAATTTAGCATATAGTTTACAAACACTAATTTGCACAACCATTTCTTTGTCCATTTAATCCATTCCTCTCAATTTGACAACTTTCTTTTATTCGTTAAAATTTAACTTTCCTTCTTCAACAATTCCGTCATTACCTTTAATAAAACGCATTGAGTTAGTTTGTCATAATTGCTCGATAATGTGCATAAAAAAGCCATGGTTATATAACCATGGTACAGATCCTTAACAATTACAAATCATTAACACATTTCCGTCTAAGTCTTTAAAGTTAAAATAGGCAAAATCCCCAATACGTTCCATTTCTCTAACAATTGTAATTCCTTTGCTTTTAACAAATTCATATGCTTCATCAATATCCTTGACGAAGAAGTTAAATAAAACATGTTCTGAAGGACTTAATGTAAATCCTGGATCAAAAGTATGGTCGTCCAACGTAAGTCCAGTCTCAGCAGTAATGGGAATGTTATATACTGGTGATGAAACGTCAGCCTTATTGAATGGGAGAGCAAGTAAGTCACTGTACCATTTTGCTGATTTTTCTAGGTTACTAACATGGATGAAAACATTGTTTACCTTACAGGCGATAGGAGAAGAAATAGAATTCATAGACATTCCACCTTTTTATTGTAATTCAATTTTACAAATTCGATGAAGAGGGAGAAACCCCTTTAAATATTTTGGAAAATTTGTATCGCAGAACTTGTATGGTTATTGAAATTAATTTAAAAGTGGTATTACTTTACTACGCACCAGTTAGTTCACTTAGGGATAACAAAAGTTACTTAAAACTCAATCAATCACTACTCTTTCATATTCTAAAATCCATTCGGTATTTGTATTATAAATTTCTCAGATAGAATTCAGTAGATATAGACATCCTTTCTCTAATTAACCCATTAATTGATATGATTCTTTTAAAAGAACTAAAAACTCTTGATTTATGTCTTCAACACTATGGAATCTAAAGTTATTATGAAATCTATTTTTGGAAACCTGTTCAATTTTAGTAATCTTTTCATGGTCAATATGATGGTTTGTAACCAAATTAAAATCTAGCCATTTCTTTTTTGGATGTACTCCTCCAAAAGAAGATTTATTCAAAAGATGAATAGAAGTCTTTTTAAACTCAATTTCAAATGGTCCTATTTCTTTCAATAAATCGAGTATTTTTGAATATATTTCATTAACATTAGATCCCTTATTTGAGAATAATTCATCTTCTGACATATTGTCGTCGCCTTCTTTCTCCCTAACAAATTAGATAGTATAAACATTATTTTGCCCAATAAAAAAAATAGACCACCGAAGTATTCTATATTTTTCAACTAACGCACCCGTTTCTTAAGTATAATCCTTCATAATATTACTGTTGACTGACAAACACTTGCGTTACTCTTTTACCTCCTCAATTCGTTCAGTAAATTGTCCACCTGTAAATTCCTTTATTACGTTTCTCCAAAAAGTTTGTGCTGGTTCATTTTTATTTATTTGGAAAACTTCCCAATTCCCCTTATATAAACGAAATATATCTTTGGCTACTGATTTGCCTAAACCGGTTCTTCGATATTTTTTCATAATAAAGAATTCAGCAACTGAAAAATAGGATTTTATTTCTGTTTCTATCAATTTAACTAAGACAAAGCCTGAGTAATTTCCACTAATCCTAATTAAATATGGAAAATGATTTTCTCCTGTCCAATAAACCCCAAATATATAAATAAGCGATTATATAAGGTATTATCAATAAATCGTGGTAATATTGCCAACTTGACAGGTTTGTTTATTCATCATATACCCTTAATACCTAACTTTTTAATCCTTTATTTTATCATTTCTTAATAAGCCAGGTTGCTCTTGGTCTTCAACTAACGCGCTAGTTAGTTCAATAAGCATATTTTGTTGCAGCAATAATTAGAAATCCAATAAGGTAAAGAATAATTAGGCTTGCAATTGCTCCTATCAACCATTTTAACATTTTAGATTTCCTCCCAAAAAAGAAAGATTCTTATTTAACTAAAGTGCCAGTTAGTAGATTAAGGAATTTATTTTTTTGTAAATTCTTTTATAAATTCAACAATAATCTGCCAGTTAATTAAATTGGAATAGTGTGTTATTCTGTATCTTTTTTCATTTTTGACAAAGTAATGAAACCATCGTGAGTTGATAATGCAACCACCGTTCCATTCTTTTCAAAAAAGCGAACAGCTCCTAATTGATCTTCCTCAAGCTCCACCCATTCTTTACTTTTAATTTCTTTTAAGTAGCTTGTTGGAATACTTTTGATTTCATCTGCCTCTTTCCATTTATACTTTACGTATTTTTCTATATTTTGATTGTTCGCATTTCCTTTTGTTACTTTTGCATTTTTAGGAATCGGAAAGTTTGAATGAGAATTTAAGGGTTTATACGTTATTTCTTTATTACACCCTGCTAATAAAATAACAATAAAAGTTATAAAGATAAATCTTAATTTCATAAAGAACCTCCTTAAATTCTGATATTAAACCACCTTTAAAAATTTTTATCTATGTTTGGTCCTATCTCTATGTTCACAAAAAAAAAACCGACAGCCCTGTCGGTTATGTAATTCAACTAATGTGCCAGTTAGTTGAATAAGAATTTAGTTAACCTAACCAATTTTATGTTGCTACTTTGTTTTTTCAATATGTTTTCCTAGTATCTTTGATTGCCCATCAGGTACAATATAACCATTTTGAGTAATTGTATTTTCATCTCTTACATAATAGCTATATGTCCAATTTTCTTCATTCAGAAAAGTCACTCTTAAGTGATAAGGATTATATTCTCTGCCTCTATTACTACTTATTTTCCATTTTTCGTTCTGATACTTTTCATTTAAATAAGCATTAAGCTGATCTGTTTTTATTGAAACTCTATAATTTATATAATAAGGTCGAACAATAAAAAACAATACTTCTACTATTAAGAGTAAACCAACAAACTTGAAAATATTTTTTCTAGTTTTTTTTAAAACAATATAAGATAGAAATATAGATAATATGATTAATCCTATTGCTAATGAGTATTCAAAAAAAGCAATTGGATGCACCATCATTTCCTCACCACCTTAAAAACTATTTAAAGGACTGCCTTTTTATATAAATAGTATTCAATTTGATGTCTTAAAACCCTTTTATTTCTTAAACTAAACTAACGGTCAATAACATACTGATCCAACAGGTTTTATTTTATATACATTCCATCAGGATTAAAACCCATATATAATGTATTTTTTTTCTTATTGTATACAGTTGGATAACCTAGTGTATTTGTTACCATTTTAACGGGAGAATATCTTACTCCCTTTATTTCAACTAGTGAAGGAACAGACACATTATTTTCAATATACCTTGTATTTAATACAGTTAATTTATACTGAACTTTGGTATTCGAAACTTTATAACTATTTTGTTTTAATTTAGCATTTTCAGCTTTTAATGCTTTTATTTCTTTATTCTTAGATGTGATGATAGCATTCAAACGAACAATTTCTTTTTGTAGCTTTTTGACATCAACAGCTGCACCACTAGGTGAAATTAAATAGTTTGAACTTAATAATAATACCAATACTATGATAAATCCCCACTTTGTCTTTTTTATCATTATTTCCCTCCTTAATTTGAACAAGGAATCAGATTCTAAGCTATAAAATCTTTTTGTCCTACATTCTGAACAGAATTTCATTTATTGTTCCATTTTTTAGCAATCAATAGTTCAATTATACTGATAATATTCAGAAATATAAATTTTTTTTACATATAGTGAAAAATGCAACCAATGACTACATTGAATGTTGAACTAACGCGTTTATCTATCCAACTAGTATTTACTTAAAAAAAGCAGCCACTGGCTACTCTTAAATTTCAATTAACGGTCTAGTTAGGTCAATAAGGAAATGAACTTATACAAAGAGATAAGTATGAGCATAATCATAGCAATAATATGGATTCGACATAAATTAGATTCAGTTACATCGAAGTAATCCCAATCATAAGAAGTATAAGTCCAGACAAAGCAAAACTAAGAATTAGAGTAAATGTAGATAGATTAATATTATTCTTAAAGTTCATTACTCCAAAAATAAAACCAAATAATACGGTTCCCCACCATATAATATCAACTATTGATTCAGGAAATTTTTCTAATTGACTTGAAAAAAACATTACAAAAAGCAAAACTTGAAAAAACAGTGATATAATTAATGTCCAATGTGGTTTATTGAACTTACCCTTGTTCCTTTTAAGATTAAAAATGCAAAAAATAATATAGATACCGACAACTATAATTACGAATTTAAATATCAAACTAATCACAATCTCAAGCTCCCCATATTAATTATCTTTCAAAAACCATTAGGTTTCTCTTATTAGAAATATAATAATCTACTTTGTAAAAGCCACTTCAACGACTCTTTATCTTATAAAACTAACGCATCTGTTAGTTACATTAGAAAGCCCATTGATGATTCGGTGGTAAGTACTCATCACATAAAAGTCTTCCTTTAAATGTAACTCCGTTGCATAATTCAATTATTGGTTCGTCCTTCTCTCTATCAATAGTCCAACCACCACAACAAGTTATACCAATTTTTTATCCAGGAAATTTTTTAATGGCTTTTGAAGTACGTCCACAAAGGCTGTTATGATACTTGTTGCTAAAATAGCTATCAGACTTATCGATATAGGACCTGCTGGATCATCTCCTGTTATTTTAGAAATCACCTTTAAGCTTATTATCATCAACACAATGAAGAAAATGGCTGTAAGAGCACATTTTTTTATAATCTTTAAAGATTTAAGAGATAACTCGGAGAAAGCGTTGTTCATTTCGATATAGGTTAATAGTTTATATACTTGATACAACGTAAAAGAAAATGTAATACAGATTCCATAAGCACATACTAAAAGGGGATATAGCGAGTAATCCCCACCTGGATGTGCTTTTATGTCTTTAATGGTTAATACAGGCATCCAATAAATACACAAAGTAAATACTGCAATTCCAACCAGAAAAATAATGACCTTTAAGAAAGTGGCAGAAACTCGATTAACATTCATTTAAAACACCTCACTTGTGATGATAATACGACTTTAACGTATTTTTTATTGCTTTACAATAAATTTATATCTTTTTTCATTAAATTATTATTGTTATTTAATATCTTTTTTTAAATCAAAATAAAAAACATTTCTTATTTCAAGGAAATGTTTTTACATTAAAATATTAAATTGCAATTTGTTCATCTAGACTGCTAAATACAGAAATAGTAAATAAATTATCCGTTAAACGATGACGAATATTAACTACCCCAATAATCTTATTACTCTCATTAACTAGCCAGAATGTAGAGTCTGGCACCCAATTATCATGTAGATTCTTGCCTTCCTCGGATTCAAGTAAAGATTGAATCATTTCTTGGAAATGTGAAGGATCTTTACTGATAACTCAAGGTACCATTTCTTCTCCACTATCTTTCCATTCTTGATAAAAAGAAAGATATTCAGACTTTAATTCTATTGTTGGTCTTGTTAAATAAACTACATGCTTTATAGGAATCACCTTCTAACATCATAATCTAAAAACTATTCGACAAGAATTTTTATATCCCTTCTCTAATTCAACTATATTACCCTTTACACAAATAAAAAACGAGCCGAAAGCAGCTCGTGATCTTCAACTAACGCGCCAGTTAGTTTAATAAGCGTCGATTAGATTTTTAAGTTTATTGTAAAGTTCCTTATTAATATTCGTTTCTATACCAATTGCATCAATTAAATAATATAAACCATATAACCATGTATCATCAGTACTTCTATATGTAATTACTTTTGATAAGACAAATGTAACAACTTCTGCTAACTCTTCTATTGGTACAGTGCGCAGTAATTCTATTATTGTTAAATAACCTGGCCAATTCATATCCATTGTCCAGTCGTTTACTATATCATGTAAAACTGCTCCAATGACAGGGTAACCAATATTTTTTAATACAATTGCACAATTATTCCAACCCGTTTTATTATTGAGTTCGGAATGTCTCACTAATAATAATAAGTCATCATATTGAGTTACTTTTGATAGTTCTTCTATTGCCAATAGTTGAAACTCTTCTGAGTGATCCCAATTTAATTTTGGTAATAATTCTTTTACATCCATTTAAATTAAACTCCAATTTTATTTGTTACAGTTGGACTAACGCGCCAGTTAGTTCAATAAGGTAGTTCCAAATGAAATCATCCAAATGAGTCGATTAGGGGTAAAAGTTCTTCTAAATCTTTAATTGAATGTTCTATTTTAATTGAGCTGCTCCAAAACGGATCTTTCTTCCACACAGCTTTCATTCCAACATTCTGAGCCCCAATTACGTCATTTTCTGGATGATCGCCTACATACAAACTTTCTTCTGGAGTAACACCCAGTTTCTCTAATGCCCTTAAAAAAATTTTAGGTTGAGGTTTTTTAATTCCTTCTTGCTCTGAAATTAGTATTGTATCAATTAAATTATGAATTCCTAATGCTTTAAGGTTTAGGTTTTGAAATTTAGTAAACCCATTGGTAATCATACCTAATAGTATTCCTTTATATTTAAGTTCTTTTAGTACATACTCCATATTTGGAAAAGGGATACAACTATATTGAAATGAATTTATGTAATCTTCTAGTAGCCTTTCCCAGGTTAAATTAGAAATAGAGTATTCTTGAACTATTTGTTGATATACCTTGTCTTTCCATACGTACCCCTTATTATCTAATTCAATGAATCGTTCAGTATACTGTTGTTCAGATACATGTTTTAAATCACTCATGTACCTTTTATACTGATTTTTAATAAAGAGCTTTAAGGAACTATCTCGATCTAATAATGTTCCATCTAAATCAAAAATAACAGCTTTAATCATTTCCTCCTCCTTTTTCAAACCTTTTGGGTCTGGTGGTTTGACAGTTTCGTTCATATCAGTTGAATAAGGTAGTATATATTGATAACACGATTACTCTGTTATAACTCCCCTTTTATCCTTTGTATCTTCAATAAAATGGTAGGATTGAGTCCCTTTTTTCACAGTATTATTTTTTAACGTAAAAGGTTCAGCATTTACAAAAAATGCATCTATTCTAAAATCATCTTTTCTAATAGGTAATTTACTATCAAATAGATAGTAAGAATTCCCCTCTAATCTTGGGTTTTTATAGTTAATAAATACTGGAGATGTTGCCGATTTACTAAATATATTAGAATTCTTTACTGATTTTGCGCCGATTGAAATTTTAATAACATCATAAGGAACTATTCCATTTTTTTTATCAATACTAGATAATGATTTATTACTCAAATTTAATACATAATAATATTTCTTAGTATTCTTATTTGATAATTCTTTGATCTCGTAGCCTATGTTATTTATTGCAGATTGTGAAAGTATATCTTGTTGCTCTGTATATCTTAATGATGTCTTTTCAAATGTATTTAAACTTATTAGTGATACAGAAGATTCTTTCTTTTTTATTTCTTTAGAAACTTCTACTTTATTACAACCATTTGAAATTAAAAGTACTACACACAAAAACATAAAGCTTGTCATTTTATATTTCAATATTTTCACCTCAGAAATCATTGTACGTTATTGGTATTTATTTCAACAAAGTAGATTCATATCCTTTAATCTTATTTTGATATACTCCCAATGGTTAAAAAGGAGCCGATCATTCAGCACCAAGTTTTTTTAACTAACGCGATTGTAAGCTACCTAAAAAAATCCTATTTGATAAAACTTTAATTATTTAATTCTTCTTGTTTAGCAGCTTCATAATAGGAAGTAAAAATTCTGAAACAGTTCATAAAATGAACATGTAGATTATGATATTGCGTTTGTAATTGTGATCTTGGAGCATTTTTTGAGTTTTGTAAATCAATGATATCCTTTTCAATCGTACGACAAGCACCAATAGTATACGTCAATAAGGATTCTGTATATGGAGTATAGTTTTTTTCCGATTCTAATTTCATTAAAATTTCCCTTAAAAATTTCACATCATAATAAAGACCATAAAGTTTGTGTCGTTTCATTTTCGATGCATCTTCCTTCACTAACCACTTCTGCTCAGTCATTTTTAATAAATAATCCGTAGTTGAAGTTATATTTTCTGAAAAAACATTTTCTATAAGATCATTTTTGTAAATCTTTTTGAAATTTTGTAAGTCCCTAACATATTCTTTAACCATTACATTATCAGGATTATATGAATATGTATTATATAAACTGAAATTAGAATAGGGATAAAGATATGTATTCCCTAATAAGATTAGTAAAATTAGAACTAAAATAATCCATTTTCCTTTTGCGTGTTGCTTCATGTTGTTTCCTCTTTTTTAGTTATTTATTTTTATAGATATAATAAATTAGCGATATTTCTTTGTAATTATAACATTCTTAACTAACCTAAACTGTCAATTAGTACAAAAAAAATAGACTACCGTAGCAGCCTAGCTTTATCCAACTAACGCATGCGTTTGTTCAATAAGAATTATTGACTAAATTTATTTTCACTTGGTTTTGCTAAAATAATTGATATTAAGAATAAGACAAAACTACCACCAATAGAACCAATTAATGCTGAATCAATTTCCGAGTCAAAAAAGAAAACTTCAACTATACAATATGCGATAGAAAATGATACAGCTTGAATGATATTTATATAGACTCTCTTTTTAGAAATCATATTTACCTCCATTTGTTTATACCAAATATCCCTTTTTAATATTTTAACAATGCTATTAAAATTCCTTTTCATCCTATTTAGCAAAGTTTACATGAATTTAAATAGAGGATTTATCGATTGATCACCCTCTTTAAGTGGTTCAACTAATGACCCAGATAATTTAATAAGTTGATGTAGTAAAATTATTTCTTTTAAAAAGTCTCTCCTTCTTTTAGCGAAAATCTGATTAATTAATTTCAGAAGAGCTAGCAATTAATTCAGAATAATAATGAACAAGCTGAGGATACTCTTTTACCTCTTTTTTACCTACTTCGCTAATACTATAAGTTCCCCTTTTAATCCTAGTAAACCATCCATAATAGTTTTTATTTAAGATTGATAATGTCTTATTCCCAGTACCAATAGTACGTAGTGCTTTAGGAGATAATGGGCCAAAACGTTCAAGGCAGCAAGCAATATGAATACAACTTTCTTTATAAGCTGTCATAATTTTAGTTTTGTTACTCCCACCGATATTATGGTCTCCATTTCTACCCTTTATTTCATTTAGAAGTCTTTCCTTTTCATTCCTACTCATTTGCATACTTTTTTTACGATCGAAATGCGAAGGTGTAATTTTTATATCCACCTGACCTTTGCTTTTTTGAAATGAAACGATTATCAGACCTAACTCAAGCCTTCTTATTAAATAACATATATTTTTCCATTTCTTAGAGTGTAGACTGTAATTTGGCTTAGGAATAGCTATATAAACATTTTCCGATAAACGCTGTCTTTTGGTAGCCTGTATTAAAAGTTCCACACTTAAATTAAGTTTTAATTCAACAATAATAAGTTCGTTCTCTTTCACAGCAATCAAATCACAATGGTTGACCTCCCCATAAACCTCATATTCTCGTTGAATAAAATAATTTTGAATTGGCCTATATAAATCAACTTCGTATAACTTTGCCGCTTTATTTTTCATTTCTGTAAAATACTCCCTCAAATTATTAATTTAAGTATAATACAACACTACTTATTTAGTTTTTTTAATTCTGTTTATTTATTAAAAAATTAAATAATAAAAGCTGCATTGTTTTGGAATCAACAACTACAGCTTTTTTATTTTTCATTATTAAAAGGACTAAATTGTCGCTCTTCTTGTACAATTAACGCGCCAGTTAGTCATAATGAACGAAACGGCTCCTTTTGCTTAGCGTAGGTTGCACTTGGCAATAATGGGAGTGATTCAAAAGCCTACCCAAACCAAATGTAGAGCTACAAACAAAAAGGAGCCGTTTATATTATGAAGGATAGTCAAAAATTTATTGGTTTAGACGTATCAAAGGACATTATTTCTGTTGGTATTGCTGAAGAAGGGCGTGGCGAACCACGTTTTCACGGTAATATTCAAAACACACCTGAAAGTATTCGTAAACTTTTTAAGAAGTTAGGTGATCCTGAGAATCTACTTGTGTGCTACGAAGCAGGTTCTTGCGGGTATAGTATTTACCGTCAGCTTTTATCAATGGATATCGAATGTATAGTAGTTGCACCTACTATAATTCCGAAAAGAGCTGGTGATCGAGTAAAAACTGACCGTCGTGATGCACTAAGACTAGCTCAGCTTCTTCGAGCTGGAGAGCTAACTTCTGTTTGGGTACCTGATGAAACACATGAAGCATTGAGAGATTTAATTCGTGCTCGTTTTGATACTCGTGAAGATCTACAAAGAGTACGTCAAAGACTAGTTCACTTCTTACTTCGTCATGAAATTCGTCCACCGCAAGGTGTTAAGAATTGGACGGTCAAATATCGTACTTGGTTAAATTCACTTACGTTTGATAAACCATCATTAAGAATTGTATTCCAAGAATATTATCATTCAATTTATGAGGTCGAAGAAAGAATGAAGCGTATCGAAGCTCAAATTCACGAAGAAGCAATTGCGAGTGAACATGCGCCTGTCATCCAAGCACTTCAAACTTTAAGAGGTATAGCTGAAGTAACAGCTGTAACTCTCGTGGCTGAGGTTGGTCAATTTTCTCGTTTTTCAAACCCAAGACATTTAATGTCTTATGCAGGACTTGTCCCAAAAGAATATTCAAGTGGATCAAACCGTTGGCAAGGATCCATTACGAAAGTTGGAAATTCCCATATTCGTCGTGCTTTAGTGGAATGTTCTTGGTCATATCGACATCGTCCTTCTCTTAAAGGTGAATTATTGAAAAGACAAGCTAATCAACCAATTGAAGCCCAACGAATTGCCTGGAAAGCCCAACACCGTCTCAATTTAAAGTACAACCGAATAACCTCTAGAGGAAAAACTGGTAAATTTGCAGTAGTCGCAGTTGCTAGAGAACTAATTGGATTCATATGGGCGATTGGTTGTAGTATCGAAGATTCTCAAATCAATCAAACTAAAATTGCTTAATTAACATAAACATTTTAAAAGAATATTAGATTTAAAATTGAAATTTTGGCTCGGAGGCAAACTCGGTAAGGAGAACCCTCTTGTTCAACTATGCATTAGGTAAAATTACTGAACATGCGCCGTTAGATCGAGGTAGCTCCATAACGAATATAATGAAATGTGGTAACCAACCCACGCATATCAGACTGTAAATCACCGTTAATTTATTTGCCTTCGTGCCAAGCTTTTAAGACATTATCTTTACCTTAAAAACTAAGCATTTCTACTATTATATTGTAGTCGTTCACAGACTTAGAGATTTAATTTTGAATTCTAGGTTGGTAGTCTTTATTTAAGTCTGTCTAAAAAAACAAAAATAATAGATATTAGACCTTTTGGGTCTGGTGGTTTGACAGTTTCGTTCATATCAGTTGAATAAGCGTTTTAATACTTCATCAAATTTAGATTCAAATTCTTCTTCTATATACTTTAGTCGGATTATAATAAAAACCCTACTTACATACAAAAACCACCAATAATAGGTGGTTAGATAATCATAGAAAAATAGTTATTTTGAATTAAAGTACATTTCTTTCCATTCACTTAAGTAAGGAGCATTATTCGTTTTTACAGGTTCCTCATCTAGTAATGTAATAAATTCTAAACTATTATTATCTGGGTCATTGAAATAAACAGATGCAGCTGGCATCCATGTATGAACGATTGGTTCAATTGGCTCTCTTCCAAAGAAATTCTCTGTTGGCAGTATTCCCTTTTCTTTTAACCAATCAATACTTTTTTCTAAGTCATCAAGATTAACTCCAAATGCAAAATGACCTGTTTTTACTTCTTTTCCTTTTTCAGTTTCCCATAATCCTAACATTTGATTTTGTTCACCAATGAAAAAGAATGCAACTCTTCTTGCTTCAATTTTATTAACAAGCTTGATCCCTATTCTCTCATAAAACTCGATGGAT
Organism: Gottfriedia sp. ABJ_BB2_2; assembly: GCF_055484705.1. Lineage (NCBI taxonomy): Bacteria > Bacillati > Bacillota > Bacilli > Caryophanales > Bacillaceae > Gottfriedia > Gottfriedia sp. ABJ_BB2_2. The sequence continues at coordinate 73,128 of NZ_JBVFKR010000001.1, read as the reverse complement.
TTTTCTAAATTACTTACCTCTAAATGAGATTCATATAAGCTTTTAATCATTTTTGTTCCTCATTTCTTTTATTATAATTTATTTGTTTTCTTAAGATAAATATATATAAATAAAATAAGGAAACACATACATCAATCGTTTGATTTCTGCCTCAACTTTAGATGTAGAAAATACAGATAATGTGTGAATTGGTTGTATTTTTCTTCAATTTAGTCTATTTGGTTCATATAATTTACTTGCGAATGAATGATCTGAAGAAAAGCAGGAGGAGACTTATTTATCATGTAAAGATGATTTTTCATTGATCATAACAATTTTTAATGCCTAAAGAGATATTATTAATTTTATCATGCATATTTATCTAATCTGCTTGAATGTAAAATGGGAGCAAATAATGAAGTGAACCCAAATTTTATGTAACAAACGCGCAAGTTAGTTCAATAACGAAATGGAAGTAACTTTGATCATATTCAATCCAAAAAGCTTTTACCAAGATGTCCATTTTGAATGAAATACTTTAGTTTTATAACTCAGTTCAAAAAAAATACTGTTAAAAGATTTCACCAATTAATAAAAGAGCTACTAAAAATATGATTTGTAAGATAGTTCGTAGAAATAAAGGGGTAGTAGGCTTTCCAGCAATTGTGAGGCCTTTTCTACTAGCATTTATATTTGCTGGAAACAAAATAATTAGAAGTAATGCCAAACCAATTGAAGCAATATTAGAAGTAAATGGAATCAGTAAACATATAGCCCCAATAACCTCAAGTATTCCAGTTATTGTCACCATGAGTCCAGCATTTGGGACTCTTGAGGGTACCATTTTAATAAGATCGGGACGTCTCTTTCCCCAGTGAGCAGAAGCCGTAAATAAAAACATCAGAGCAACAGCAACTCGTAAAGAAGATTTCCACTCGTCAAAATAATCTATTCCTAAAACACCAGTTATACGAAAAATAAAAAATGAAAAAATTAGGATAATAAACGGTGCCAAATAAATTTTCTCCCCTTAACAATTTATTTTCTTATTGATGCCACTTTATAAACTATTCATTTCTAGTTTACATAAATACTTTAAGAGTGAAAAATTCAAAAAAATTTAGAGCATCAATTACTTTAGCAACAATAAAGGTTTTAGTAATACATTTGATTTTTTTATCCAATTTTCCTTCATAAAAATGAAGTTCAAGTTCAATCAATCAAGACTATTTCCACTAACGCATGCGTTAAAGATAAGGATATTCTAAAGTAGTCTTTATTACTTTTTTCTATTTCAGATTGGAAATTCATTAACCTCATTTGCTACCCGAATTCCAGACTCAATTGCCCCTTGGATCCAAGCATGGTAATTAGAAGTATGTTCACCAGCAAAGTGCACCCTTCCTTCAGGTGAAGCTATATATGGGTTGAACTCCTCTTCTTGCCCTGGTTCAAAAAACGAGAAAGCTCCACAAGAAAATGGATTTTGACTCCAACTAAAAGAAGTTCCAGTAATAAATTCAGAATACACTTGATTTCCCCATATTTTTGACAAGTTCTGCAAGGCATACTGAATACGTTCTTCGTTAGTTAAGCTACTTAATGTTAGAGCTTCATCTGCCCATGCATAGCTTACTTTTACTACTGCTGGACCAGTCGTGCCAATTCCAACGCTAGGATACATTGTTAATCGAATTGGCAAATCAGTTATTGTTTGACCGCCTAATTGACCTTCTCGTTCCCAAAATCTGTTTTTAAATTCGATACCAATTTTCGTTGCCGACATATAGTTAATTTCTCTAATCGCTTTGTGTTTGTTGTAAGAAAACGAATGGTATGGCTCAATTTCCACAAATCTTAAAAGAGAGAAAGGAATAGTTACTATTACAAGATCCGCGTTCATCATAGAATGTTCGGAAGTATGAGTATTAACAGTTTGTATTGTTACACTATTCTTGTATTGAATAATTTTTAGCACCTTTTGATGATACATAATATAATCCTTTAATTGGGGTAAAAATGCTTTTGGTAATAGGTCCATTCCGCCCGTTATTTCATAAAAGTGTTTTGACGATTTAAAAGCTATCTGTTCTTTCAATACTTCAAGAAATGACATTCCCATGAATGCCTCAAAATCCAACAGAACGCCAATCATGTCGATAGCTCCTACTGAAAAATGCATTTTTAAAAATGAACCAAATGAGTGATTCTTATACTTATTTTCTACTATAAACCAGTTTCTCGCTGGATCTTGATTTATAAAATCGATGATTGGTTGCAAAGATTGATCTAACAGCTCATCTGCTGTCTTACCTCTTTCATTCAATGTAACCGGATAGTTTAGTATACCTGGATATCTTTCATAGTCAGTATTATTTGTTTTAATTCCATTTGCATAAATAAAATCTCTAGGAGTTTTATTAATAAATTCATTTATTGGTAACTTAAATTTTTTAATATACTCTAAAGTCAAGTGATGAATATTTGGGATTCGTAATGGCCCTGCATTTAAGTAGAGACCTTTACTGAAAGGGGAACGCAAAGTATACGTTCGTCCTCCCACTCTATCATTTGCTTCTAGGATGACGACATTATGTCCAGCATTTTTTAATAATGAAGCGGTGGTTAGTCCTGCCATACCTGCACCTATAATAATTATTTTCTTGGGGAATTGTGTTTTTCTCAAACCGTTTCTAATAATAGATATCATTTGCTCATTTGTTAATGGATTATATGGCATATATTCACCCCTTAATAATTCAGTCAATTCATTGTATTCACATACAATGACGCCTATGAATTCTTTAGAGTGTGAGGATTTTATGAGATTGATTGTAAAAGACAATTTTTAATTTTATCATACTACAAAGTAAGTATTCGGAAATATTGATTCAATATTAGGAATATCTCTCTTTAAATTTTCCAGGGGAATCATCTCTACTTCAATCAAATTAAACTATATTAAAAAAAATAATAAAAAAGCCCACATGCGGCTCATGAACTTATATAACTAACGCATCCGTTAGTTCAATAAGAAACTATTAATCTAATTTTTTTACAAATAAAACTCTGTCTTGATTTGGTCCGTCATAGTCTGCATTTATTGATAGACCATCAACAATTGTATCTCCATCTTCAATTTCAAAACCCATCTTGGTATGATAGACAATTGAAACTTTATTGACAGGTGACGTTACACAACGAACAATACTCCGATCATTTTGCTTTACCGCATTAAAAAATGTATTGTATAAATATTTTCCAATATTATGCTTTCTGTATTCAGGATGAACTCCAACAAAATGAATATACGCCTCATTTGAATGAGTTTGGGAAAGGAATCCTATTAGAAAACCCACAAGTTTACCATCCTTTTCTGCAATGTAACTTGTTTGTGTAAAATGGTCGAAGAATAATTTTGGTAACATATCAGACATATTCCTGCCACCCCACCACTCATTGATTAGAGGTGAAATTACATAGTAGTCTGAACCTTTAACTGAACGAATTTCCATTTTTATCCCCCTATTAATGTAAAAATCTATTTAAACTGATCACTCCTTATTGGTTATAATTAAAGTATATCATTTCCTTTTGAACTTAACTTTCGTTTAACCCAACAAAAAAGACTGCCGAAGCAGTCGATCTTTGTTCAACTAATGCGTCCGTTAGTGGAATAAGCTAAGATTTCCACTCCTCATCTAAGAGTGCGTAATAATACTCGTCCCACCATTCGTTTCCTTGCGGTATACACTTTTTGAAAAAACCTTCTCTTCTCATACCAATTTTCTCCATAACTCGATATGAGGGAATATTCTCAGGCTGACAAGTCGCTATAATCCTATGTAATTTCATTGTCTCAAAACCATATTTCAATAGAGAATATGCTGCTTCAGATGCATACCCTTTATTATAATATTTTGGATTGAACACCCAACCTATGTCATACGTATGTTCACCAAAATACTTATGGAACTCAATGTGACCAATCAATGTTTGGTCTTTCTTTAATAACACAGCGAAATTCCTAGCATTTTCACTACTGTTTTTAATTACAAATTCCTTTGAATATTTTTCAGAAAAAACACCTTCTGGCATATATTTCATAACATCAATATCAGATGTATACTCATGTACACATCGCCAATCCTCATATGTAAATTTACGTATTATTAATCTTTCCGTTGCTATGTTCATTTGCTTTCCCCCGTAATTTCCCTTTTTCTATCTTTGTCTTTTGAATGTACTATTCAACTAAACTCATGCGTTAGTTGAATTAGGAATTAGTTTTTTTAGCAACCAAGAAATAAGTGCTACTCCCCATTACAATTCCCCCTGCAATACCTATTAACATACCAATTACAGTCCAATAGGTGGATAAGTATATACCAAACATAAACATTATTAATCCGATTAAAAATAAAATAGTACCTTTTTTCATACTTCTCCTCCAAATACGAACTAAAGTAATTAAGTTCTACTTGTGATAATACAGGTCAATGATCATATCTTAAAAAAAAGACAGTGCAATTATAATAATTACTGTGCCTTCGGAGTCTTTTGGTTCTGCCCTGCAAAAAATGCTGAACATAGAAGGAAGACTGTTCCTAAACCGGCTCCCACTATCATTGAATAATCAAAGATATTCTTTAATGCTAATCCACCAGCAATTGATGCGACAAAAAACATAAGAAATATTAATATATAGTTCTTTTTCATATATTTACAACTCCTTTAAAGGTTAAGAAGGTTTAAAATAAAAATTTCTTAAAAAAAATAAATATGCTATGTAATAAAATTGAAAAATAGAAAGCACCTAACAATAATGTATGATAATTGAATATGGGTAAAAAAATGATAGTCATTCTCTATGCTTATAAAGTATATGAGTAGGGCAATTACTAAGTAAGTAAAAACGAATGCCTTAGATAATAAAAATTGTTTCAATGTCTTCTTTTTCATTTGTAGAACATCCTATCAAACTACTTTCTGGATAAATTAATTTTACCATATTTTGGAATTTGCAACACTTTTTTTGAAGGTTCTTATTTGACAGTTATTTAAATAAAAAAACAGCCAAAGGCTGTTCACACTTTTCAACTAACCCGCTAGTTAGTTGAACGATTATGTTAGTCTAAATCTCCATTTAATAAAGCAAATCATCATTTATTTGAAGTCCATTTTCATTACAATAATCACAGTATCGTTTATAAACAGAATATATATCATCCTGACCAACTACTTGTTCTTCTTCATCAAAATATTGAAGTGAACCTCCTAAGATAAAAAGAGTAATAACCTCCTCTTCCTCAGTGATTAAAGTATGTATATCCCCTGGTGGTTCAAATATGAACGTTCCAGGTTTTGCAACCCAACTTCGCTCAGCATATCTCCATTTACCCTTTAGGTTAAACCCAATAACATTTCCACCTGTATGTCTGTGTCGTGTTAAGGTTTTATTCTTTTTAATTTTAAATAGATATATCCATGTTCCGGTAGAAAAATCAAACCTAACTGGTTTAAAGTGACAAGTTCCATCATCGAAAGGAATCCAATGAATTTCCTCAGTATCAAATACTCTATCCGGTAGTTGAAGTTCTTCAGCAAATTTAATTAATTTTTCGTCTATAAGTTTGTTCACTTTATAATCACCTTTCATATGTGTGCTCTGTTAAATTATTAACCTCTATAATATTTCTTTAAATGTTCCTTAAAGTCCTTTCATTACAGTATCTTCTCCATCTGGATTTCATTATGTAACCATACAATTTTACTAGTATCTTATTTTATTGAAATATCCATTTGAATACTTTCTACTGACATTTAGTCTATAAAAAAAGGATTATTATGCATAATGAATAGCTTAATATATTAAAAACCTAGCATTTAATAAGAATTATTCGTATTATCTTTTAGCATCTTCTATATACTGGTAGTGATACTATTTTATTATTTTTTGTTTAACTTCTTTTTATCTTTGCTTAATATATTGATTTGGTAAATGTCATCCTTGACTTTTGATTTCATCTCATCTGATTTTAAAAATTCATCTATTACTCGTGCAAGATTGTTTCCGAACTCATTTGAATTATCATCCGTGCTTTTAACAGTCGTTCTTATAAATAATTCAATTTTAGGATAAACAGAATAACCAATACCCTTTACTTTGTATTCACTTTTACTTAGAATTATTTCTCCAATTAATGATAGATTATCTCCCCATCTAGCATCCTGTTCTTGTTTTATTAAATTTACTTTCCTTACCTTTATCGGGTAGTGTTCCACATTCAACTTTTCAACAGCTTGATTAATCACACTTTTTATTTCATCTATTTGTGATTTTCCAACCGTATCAGGGATTTCCAGACCAATATAACGGTCAAATTTATTATTTCGAACCATTGTATTGAGAATATTAAATTTATGTTTACTAAGTTCATTATTAATTGCAGTAGTAATACGTTCATTTTCATCAATTCTCTTTTGATCATCCTTACTTTCATTCATTATTATTTCTCTTTTTCTTTCGACGTTTATTGAATAGGTATCATAATTGTACTTCTTTAAAATATTTTTTACTGTTTCTTGAACTTCATCTTTTACATCTTCATAATACTTTTTTGAACCTGCCAATGAGATAGCTATTTCCTTCTTAGGTTGATAAACAACTCCTAATGAGTCTATTTTATAACCTTTATTATTTAATTCTTCAGTAAGGATTGTCATTATTGGTTTTTGGACAAACAATTTACCTAAATACGGGATTTTAGATACTACCTTAGCCATAGAAGGAGAAACATAAGCACTACTAAACACTAATGCAAAAATGATTGCTGCTAATCCACTAATCATAACTGCTTTTCGACCAATACTACTCTTTGTTTTCTTCAATTTAATAGGTGATGGTCTCCTACTTGAAATCTTTTTCTCATCTTCAATTGATGATAAAACTTTATTTTTAATTCGATTTGCAATTTCTTCATTATATAAATTATTGTAATTATCATTCGAACGTTTTATTTCTTTATCCATTAGGTATTTCTCCCTTCTTGGAATCAAGTTTTTTTCGTAACATAGATCTACCTCTTGCTAGTCTCGTTTTAATAGTGTTTAGATTAATATCTAATGTTTCTCCAATTTCTTCGATTTTAAGTTCATGAAAATAATGAAGAACAATGACTTCACGATATTTTACGGGTAAAGCATGAACAACCTGTAAAAGATACTCATTTTGGCTTATTTTTATATATGTATCTTCCGTACTCTCTTTCCTTCTACTATTCTCAAAGAAAAAGGTTGGATACTTTAATAAATTTAAGCTTTTTTTCTTTAAAAAATCTTTTGCCGTATTAACTGTAATTCGATAAAGCCAAGTCTTGATTGTGGCATCTCCTCTAAAATTTTCAATATGTTTATAACATTTTAAAAAGACTTCTTGTGAAATATCCTCTGCTTCGAGTTGGTCTTTTACATATGAAAATGCAATTAAATATACTTTTTTGGTATATGTATCCATTAGATTTGCTATCAACAAATCTTTATCTAGACAATTCTCTTCGTTTTCGACTTCATATCTAAATCGATTTAAATTTTTATTGATCATTTAATTTCCTCCCTTCGACCACTCTTTAGACTGATGAACGAGCAATAAGGTTTCACTTTTTTAAAAAATAATATTAAAACCTATTTATAATGTTCTTACTAACGATATAAAAAGCCTGTAACATGATTACCAAGTAATCTAGATACAGGCTTTTTATATTTTACTAATGAAACTAACGCGCCAGTTTGTTGAATTAAAATAACTTACTGGACAATTTGTGAATATCTTCCTTGGCCAGTTAATAACCATTCATCCACAGCTTTTTTAGGAAAATACATTTTATTGTTAATTTCTATAAAGCTTAATCCGAATTCTCTCGAACCATCAGAATTTTTGGTGTTAATGGAAGCTAGTAATCGACTTAGCTCTTGCTCTGAAAGTCCTAAATATTTGGCAAGTTCAGGACCAGTCAGTAATTGCTTTTCATTCATAAATTCTTTATTTAGAGAGTTTTCAGACTCCATTTTATTGTCTTGAACTGTATTTGAAATAATTAGTGATGCAGTAATAATAGATATCCCTAAAATTAGAGATGAAATTAAAGTTATATTCGGTTTCACAAAAAACACCCCATCAAATTAATATTATGTTGCACTAACTCCCAAACCCCAAATACTCATTTTCTTATTTTTCTTTATTGTATAATATAAATCCTTGTTCAACTATCCTATTATTTATCAAAATAAAAAGACTGAAAAACAGCCTTATGTGATCTTCGACTCCAATTCATCTTTACAATTACTATAAAAATAAATGTAACATTTCTTATTCAACTAATCCCCTGTTTGTGAAACAAAAAAGAGCCACTCTGTGACTCTGGTTATTCAAGTAACGCGCCAGTTAGTTCAATAAAGAAAACTTACTTTATCATATCAAAACTATAAATTATCCCGTTCTAAATCTTTTGCTCGATACATTCATCTATTTTTGATGTGTTCTGCCAACATTTAGCTTAATTTTGTCAAAATCTATTAATTCTATTTGTTTTATTACAAAAATATTGCAAGATGATATTTTCATTACAAAGCCATAAATAGATGATGTTATTGATCCATATCAAAGTTAAATGTGATAAATTGAATAAAAGTTAAATAAAAGCAGAATAGAAAGGAACCATCATGAACAGAACCTACATAAATTTCCCTTTTACCACTATCATAAAGGGGTTCCTTACAGTATGTTTACTAATTTTAAGTCTCACTTCATTTTCTACATTACATGTATCAGCAAATACCTATACAGCATTTAATTATAATTCGAAAGTGCCATTACCAAAAGCCCACCAAGAGTATTTATATAATCTGTGTAAACAACGGGGGATATCATATCGATCGGCACTTGCAATCATTAAAATAGAAAGTAATTTTCATGCAAACGCTCGAAATAAGGAAAGCTACGGTTACTTCCAAATTGCAAAAGTAAACCATAAAAGTCTGGCCAAAACTCTAAACACTGCAAACAAACCAACAGATCCTTACATTAATATCAAATGGGGTACATATATGCTTTCTTCTTTACAAAAGAAGTATAAAGCAAAAGGATATCGTGGCGTAAAATTAACAGAAGCCATTTTAAGTGCTTACAATAAAGGTGTTGGTGGTTATGAACGAACAGGAAAAGCTACTTCATATATCGCTAAGTATAATAAAGCGTTAAAAGTCGTAAATTCATGGTTCTAAGATCATAATCAAAAGTTAAGTTCAATAATAATAGACAAGGAGCAATTCAGATGAATTGCTCCTTGTCTATTATTATTTCGATAAGTAAATACAAAACTTCAAATTTCTATTGAATGTTAACTTAACATTTTCCCGGCGTATCAATAATGTAGACTTACGCATCAACATATTTGTAACCAGTAGTTACTACTTGTCTATAATAGGTCAGCTCTCGACCAAATTTCTGAAAGTATTCGATATGAATAAACGAAGGACTATGCAAATAAATTATTATTCAAAGTCTTTCGTTGATCAGTTATATTAAGTTATATTTTAATGACAATTTAATTTTCAGCATTTTTAACAGTAATCATTTCTACGCCTCCGTTTTAACTGTTTAAATAGTTTTTAATGATTTTCAACTAACGCGTCCGTTAGTTCAATAAGATTCTTAAATCTTTTGTGCTGTATAACAAATTAATACATCTGTCTCTTCATTAGTTCCTGGCTTAAAATATGATTCTCCCAGAGAAACTCTACCAATTATAAAATCTTTATTTTTAGGCAATATTTTGGTAAAACTTAAGTTTGGAAATCTTGATTTATTAAGATTCAACTCATTATATAGATTCCATAAAGTAATACAGTTAAAACTTTCTTTTGAAAAAAAGAATAAACGATTCCATCCATATGTTACATCATCTTCGGATTTAAATTCTTTATAGTAAATATTCTTTTCATTAATTTGTTTCCAATTTTCTTTAGATTTCTCCTTTTCAAAGAGTATTCTTTGTATATTAGTCAAATTTCTAACTTCAAATTTAAGATCATCGAGACAATAAATCTTGTACTTGTTATGAAACAACCAATTTATGAATTGTGTTAATGCTCTGTGCTCATCTAATTCTATAATGTATCTATTTATTTTCGATAATTGCATTTTAGTTAATGGTGCTTCTGAATCTATAATATTTCCAATTTCATCAAACCAATTATATTCTTCAATAGTAGATGGTTCATGTTTCTCTAAAAACATAGCTTGTGTCTCCAATCATTTTATAGAGCATTGATTAAAATATATTTTCGTTTAATTAATTTTAGCGTATTTCCATGTTTAACTAAACTGCCAAATACGTAAATAAAAAAGCAGCTCAATGCTGCTTTTGATCATCAACTAATGTGCTGTTAGTTTGATAAGTTAGCGAATCTAATCGTTAATTATTTACATTGGTATGTATCCTTTTGAAAGGTAAATATATATTACAACAGGAATGAAACTAAAGACCATAGCAAGATTACTTAAAGCTAATAATCTATTCTTGGAATAGCAACCTATAAAAAATCCAATTGGATTAAGAATGAATGTTAACAATCCATAAGGTTCTTGAACATTAGATACCACATAAGGAATCCATGAAAGTAAACCAAGTAGAAAAAGTGTTAAAGATATCCAATAATATATTTTTTTCTTTAATTTGCCTGTAATCAATTTTCCCATTTATTTCTAACCCCCATTTCAATAATTAATTACTACAATTTTAATTAGCTATTGAAATACCATTCCCACAAAAAACCTTTTTCAGGATGATGAAGGCTAAATAGTGCCAAAATAATAAACACGATTATTAATGTGCCAAAAGTTCCAATGATTATAATCTTTTGTTCCTTATTCATTTGTTTCACACCTTAGTATATTTTGATTAACTCTTTATTAAAAATAAAACTTATTTTTCAATCTAATACGAATATCAATTTTTTATTTCCTAATATTTCTTCTCCAATTCTTGTCACGAAATGTTTTATACTTTAAGAATAGGAAGAACTATTTAAAAAAAGAGTGGGGTAAATCTTAAATTTTTCTTAAATTCTATTAACTGGATCTAAGATCTAAACATTTCTATCAATAATCTTCTTCAAACGCCGGAATTTTGGTAAGTACCATCGTAAAAAATGTCTGACTTGTTCCTTTGTAAATTTCTTTCTTCATTTGTAAATATTTTCACTTAAACTATACTGCTTGTTAGCATAATAAAAATGCTCCAAAACAGCCTTTAATGATTTCAACTAACGCGCCAGTTAGTTGAATTAGCTTTTATCCCCTTTTTTATACCAATGAAAAAAAAGAACGACTTCAGTTATCAAATATACAACTGCTATCCATATAAATATATAGATTTTATTCGAATCAAAAGGTATTTTTTGATTTATCAATAAGGTCAATAAGATTGCAATTAATACACCAGTTAAAATAACTAAAAATTGTTTGACCCTTTTTATTATATAAGTTTTCATTTTTCACCTCGATCAAAATAGCCTTTTTTCATATTCTATTTTGAGAGTAAAAAATAAGACCGCTGAAGCAGTCCACTTTATGTAACTAATGCGCCAGTTAGTTAAACAAGAAATTAATATTCTCTTAGAGTAAAACGCATTTATATTAAATGCGCAGCCAAGTAAGCAATCCATTTTGCAATATTACAACATCTGGTTTGCAATATTATTGACATATTGTTTAATTATTTTAGAATTACCAAAATTTGCAACAAATGTAAGTTCATAATAAATACCACCTTTTGAAAAGATAAGTGTATTTTCTATTAGTTCGCCAACCTCTTGAGTTTTACCAAGTTCAAATGATACTCCTAAAGTTGAATAACCAGTATAATTACCACTTACCCCACCTTTTAATTGAACAATTTCTTCAGGTTCATCAGTATCAAGTTCTACAAGTCCATTAGACTCATCAACTTCATAATCAAGGTCTACATCCTCACCAGACTCAAAACCAGATTCAAGTTCATGCTTGTAATTATAAATTGAAACATTAATTACAAATAGCTTTGAATTGTCAATTTGAGAAAGACTATAACGTACGCCTAATTTCCTACCATTATGATTATAATCATCTATTTGTAATGATTCACTAGGTACAACCTTAAGAGGCAAATTTTTAGGAATCTTTATTTTAAAAGGAAGAGAATTTAAACCTTCTTCTAGCGATGAGGCTTCATAGGTGATCGGTATCATCTTTCTTTGCTCTTTTGTAAGATTATTTGGTTGCTCAAACTTTTTTAATTTAGAAGTATCTAATGATTGATTCATACGTTTCTCACATCCAAACAGTATTAAGATTAAAGTCAAACTAAGTAATAATATTTTTTTCATTTTTAAGCTCCATTTGTTATTTACCTATAATTTTAAGTTTAATTGAAAATGCTGGAAAGTGGTATTTATTGTAATAACTTACTACAATAATTTGCCAATTCGAGAAATAAAAATAGGCGCCTAAGCAGCCTTTCTTGTTATTGAACAAACGCGCCAGCTAGTTGAATAAGGAGTTAGATAGTATCAATCTATTACAAAATAATCATCAAAGCTTTCACCAACCAAATTAAACAACATTCGGTAATCCCCTAAACGTTCGTTTTTGTAGACAATCGGTACGAATGAAACAACAAAATCAAATCCATAAACGATTTTGTGATAATGTTTAGAACAATCCCACTCATCAATATGTAACGAAATACCACTCATTTCAACAGTTAATTGATTTTCATCAAAATCTCGACCGAAATGCTTGTTAAATTGTCTTTTACTACCCTCTTTATACGAATGAAAACATTCCCAAAATCCTTCAATCGTCTGTTGTTCAATCGCCTTTTCTACCGCCCATTTTCGTAAATTGTTCGTATTCATCTGTGAAACTCCTTTAGAAGACAACTTATTTTCTTTCTCATTATAACAATCCTTAATGAAGGATACTTCCATATTTTTTGAATAAGAAAAAGAGTTGCCGAAGCAACTCAATGATCTTTAACTAACGTGCAAAGTTAGTTGAAGAAAAAACTTATCAATGATATAAAAAGCACCTTCACTCGTTAACTGTTTTTAACAGTTGATGTGCTTTTTTATAATACAATAAACAATAATAAAAAATAACTATTTAAATCATTTAAATCTTAATACTGAATAAACTTAAATGGCGTTTTATTTCCATTACGATCGGTTGCACTATAAAACAGTTCATTACCAGAACTAAAATATACTTTTGATAATTGGATATTTCCATATCGATCAGAAGTCTTCTTCGCCATTCGAATTGAACCATTGAATATTTCCACTAATGTATATGGCTCGGTTTTACCAATCATTGTTCCACCAATCTTCGTCCATTTTACAGTTGGTGGAATTGTATCTTTTAAAACTTTAATTGATTTTACTTTACTTGGAAGATATCCTGTTTTACCAATTGAAACTTTTAGAAAGATACCCGCTTTTTCAATTGATTCTTTTCCTATATTCACTATGAAATTTCCGTATTTATCTGCTTTTCCGACAAATGTTTTAGTCTTAGACTTTACGTTAACAGTTGCAAATGGTACTGTATGACCTTTAACAAGTGGACTTGAGTCTGTAACTGGATCAATTTTCACATTACTTATGGTTGGTTTCCAATTGTTTAATTTATTTACATTGCTTTTACTAACTTGGAATGAGGAAAATTCTTGCCCTTCACCAATTCGGTATTTTGCTTGAGCACTTACTTCAAATTTCTTAGCAAAAGGCTTATTTAATATTAAATTAAAATAACCTTCTTCATTTGATTTAATCTTTTTAATAAGTTTATTAGATGTTCCTTGTTCTGTAAAAGTTAATGTTACTTCTGAATTGGGATGAGTTTTTCCATAAACCTCTTTACCATTGAATGGTAATTCTCCTAGTGTTAATGGAAACTTTAGTCCATCTGAAGTAGGGTTAATAGGCGAAAAAGCTTTCATTCCTTTATAAGTTGCAATCAGTGTTGCATTGCCTACTTCTTCAGGAATTAATTGTTTTGATGGATTTACTGAGTATTTACCATATTGATTATCATAAGTTAAAGATAAGGAAACATCTTTTAAGGGAATTTCTACAACTGTAGAATCTCGCTTAATACCTTCAACCTTCAAGTTAATTGCATTCCTATTTCCAACATTAATGTTTGATGGATTAATTCTAATGGATGAAAACTCAGAGAAAAAACCTTCAGTAGAGAAAAAATAACTAGTGTTATCATTATCAATTTGTAGAATTGTTCGATTTTCATTCATCTCTACTTTATAAATATTAGATAATTCTTCTAAAATCTTAAAGTCCGGAAAATTAATTACCGACAAAGAATCATTTTTTTCAGCATGGTCAATTTGAAGATAGATATGCTTATTCCATTTATCAAAATATACTTTTTTGATTTGATTTTTTAATACATAATTTTTTAACTCTATACTTGTAACATCTTTAAATGAATGCTTTGTGTCTAAAATTTGAAGATTATTATCGTTTGAAAGAACGATTAACCATTTCCCATTTTGAGATAGTTCAAGTGATTTAATATTCTTAAGAGTAGTAAAAGTTTGCTTAATTTTACCAGTTCCTAAATCAATTTTGTAACCCTTTCCACCCCCAAAAGCAAGGATACTATTAGTAGTTGGTTGAATAATCATATTTTCAACACTATTTACAGATAAAGGTAGCTTAATATCGATCTTGTAAGGTTTAACATTTTCTTGTGTTGTCCAAGAAACTATGTATTTATTTTTTGAATTTTCGCTATATACCGCGCTAAATAATTTATTACCTTCTACATCTTTAATAAACAAACTCCCTGGAAAGAGTTCTTCAGCCAACACATAGTGTTGAAAATAGTAATAGGCAAACGGCGAAAGAAAACTTGATCTTTCAGAAGTAGATTGCTTCGGGTTATTAAATAAAGGATTTATTTTTGTATTAATTATCTTATTCGTATTTAGGTCTCGAATAGATTCATTGCTTTTTCCGTTAAAAATAACATAGTTTAAATGTAATTGATTACTTGTGTCATATGATGTAGTAAGTAATCCTGAGTGATTTGATAATTCAGAATCAGTTTTCTCAATTGAAATTGCTTTTGCATCAATAAAAATTCCGAGTGCTAGAAAAAAAACTAAGAAATAAATTACAAACTTTTTGATTTTCATGTTGACTTCCCCTTTTGTTAATTATGAAATTATAGAAAATTTTCCCATCAAACTATTTTATCACAACAATTATTACACTTTTTTGATAATACAAATAAATTTTTTGGTAAATAATTCAAAATATATCCCAAGAATTTATTTTAACTCTACTACTTGAAATTCGTTCAACTTGTTATTTAACTATTACTCAAAGTTAATAAAGCAACAAATGTGTTACTTTTCGATAGCCTTAGTATATTCTTCGATTAATTTTTTTTGCTCATCTTCATTTCTAATTAAAATATCTCCATGAACGGGAAATGCTATATTATGCCACTTAAAATTAGTCATGTAACTTGTTATAAATAAATATGTTTTACCCTCTTGAAGTAATTGATCCTTGTTAGATAAGACTAGTTTTCCATTTAGGTATCCACCTTGCTGGTTGACAGTAACAGTATTCGATACTTTTCCCTTTATATTGTGTTTAACTTTCACGTTATATTGAGTTTGTGGATATCTAGGATCAAATTTTTTTTCACCTGTTTTTTTAATTACTTCACCAATAAAAACATTGTCGCCGAACTCGACCAGCTCATTAGGATCACTTAAATTAATCTTTTTCGTTTCTGCTGTAAAATGTGTAGATTGATCTTTTGAGCTTTTTGTATAATCACTTGTTTCTTTCTTTAAACTTGAAGAATTAGCAAGATTCCTTTTATTTTCAGTTGTAAAAATTGATGAAGATGTTGCACTTATAATAATGATTAACACTGAGGCTGCAATCATCGGCATTCCATAAAGAAACCACTTAGATTTTTGTTTTTTCATTTCACTTTTTGCCTTCAAAACACCTGCTTTACTTCTTTCTCTTATTTCTTTAGGTATCTCAATTTTATCGATTTCTTCCTTAATATTATTTCTCATTGTATACATCTCCCTTCAATTCATTTCGAAGTTTCCCTAAAGCTCTATACAATATTGTTTTAGCTGTCCCTAATGGAATTTTTAATGTTTCTGCAACCTCTTTTATTGTTAATCCTTGATAATATCTTAAAATTATTACACTTTTTTCTTGTTCATTTAATTGGTCAATTAAATCTTGAATCGTAATAACTAAATCTATGTCATTTACATTCTCTTCTGCAATCGTATGTATACATTCTTGTGATAAATTAATATCATTTTTTTGTTTTTTGATTAAGCTTAATGCACAATTAATCGTAATTCTTATCAACCATGTTTTAAAAAGTTTTGGTTCTTTCAAATTTTTTATAGCTTTAAATGATCGATACGCTGTTTCTTGTACAATCTCAAGAGCATCATCCTGGTTTTTGACATAAATAAATGCAGTTCTGTATACAACTGTTTCATATTCATTAAATAATGATAAAAATGATTGTTCATTACCTTTTTGAGCTTTTTTCACTAATTGAAGTATTTTGTGAACCAAGATCATTCATCCCTTTCACAAATTAGATTGTAAAATCTTTAATTTGGCTTTCACTTTTTTTATTTTACAAAAAAAAACATCCTGCGTTAGTCCCAGGTTGTTTCCTCAAAATCTCAGTAATTTACCTAAAGAATGAAATTTTTTCTACGATATCATTTTAATTATTTTTCTCTCGAACCTTAAAATCAATTTGAGAGTTTATATAATAATTTCGTTCTATTTCCTTGCCATTCTGCTCTGTTTCAATATAAAAATCAGCCCTACCATTTAATAAGTAGTAACCTGAAGGAAATCTCTTTGTTTTCCAAACTTTTTTAACAAAGTTAATGTAATCTTCTGTGTCATCTTCACCGTACCCCCCGCCACCTTCTTTGTATTCTTCGCGAAGTGGCTTACCTTTATATAATGTTGTTTTAATTAGTGGTTGTGTCATAGCATAGGTTAAATCATAATTTCTAGTTTTCTCTGTCACATCAAAATAAAAAGGTGAAGACGCATGAAATATGTTTACTTTTTCCTGATTTCCAACATACTCCAATTCTGCATAAATCTTAACTTTTTCACCATTTTCATACTCTTGTTTTTCAGAAACAATACGATAAATGAAGTCTCTTACTCTAACTTCAGACTTAGTATTCATTGCATTATATTTATCCAAAACTGACTCTTTCTGTTTTGTTTCTTTATTTATTGTACAACTTGATAAAATCAATATAGATATCATTGTTAACAACAAAAAAAGTTTTTTCATACATAACCCCCTTGTAAAATTTTGCATAATTTAATATTTAGATATTTTATTTGCCTAAAGATCAAAATCCCTTCTTTAATTAGACTAGCAAAACTTTTATTTGGCTTTACTTTTTTTAAAAAAATTTATATAAAAAAAAAACAACCCGAGTTATTCTTAGGATGTTCTAAAATATTTAAAACTTGATTTTTGCATTGTCTATTCTTGATGCTGGTTACTAAATTGTTTTATCAAAAACTCATATTTGAATGGATGCTCTTTCCAATGTAACTAACGCGCCAGTTAGTTGATTAAGTACACAGTCGAAAATTCAGGAAACACTACTTAAAACGAACAATTTTAGGCTTTATTCTTTCGTATTCTAAAAAAGATGACTAAAATAATCGTACAAATACATCCAATTACTATAGATTTAAATAGAGTATCAAAAATATTTCTTTGAAAGTTTTCTTGGAAATTTACATTTTTGGTTGGTTTTTTTCCATTACCTAGAATTGTTAGGTCTTTTTGTGCTAAGCTAAACTCTTTTGTAGAATCGCATATGGTAGTTGTAAGCGATTGAGAGTTTTCTCCATACATTTTAGAAGAACTGGCATAAACAAGATAATTTTGCCCTTTGATGAAGTTAATTCCACAGTCACCGTCACCTTGCCCTGTTTTAATAATTACTTGAGAATCACTAATGCCTTTCCACGTTTTGGATACTTTAAAAAGCACTTTTTTATAGTTAGGGTTTGAAAATTTAGTCTTTTTAATATCAATTACTTTACCACTGAATACAGCCTTAGATTGAGAGAATTCCTCTTGTACAGTTTGTTCTTTCACGCATGAACAAGCAAAAGTTGCACGTGGTTTTAATGTTAATGTTGAAGTGCTAGTCAACAAAATTAGAATTAAAAAAACACCGAATTTTTTCATTTAATCAACTCCAAATAATAAACTTTACATCGCTTGTCTGTTCTTTTTAATAATGTCTAATTTCCATAATATGTTAATGAATTTATTCGATTAAAAGTTAATAAACCCTTTATCTATTTAACTAATAGCAAGCTAGTGCCAAAAAAATAGACTACCGTAGTAGCCTACCATTGTTTAACAAACGCATCCGTTAGTTACATAAGGTAATTTCAAATAATTTTTTTATCATCTATAAAATAGTGCAAAAACTGCAATTAAAATAATAATTAATACTAATCTAGTTCAAACTGGAATTCTGTTTTTACTCAATTTTTCGATGGCAGATTTATGATAAAACATGTACCTTTTTTTAATTCGCTCTTAATCATAATTTTTCCACCCATTTGCTTCACGATTTGATAACATACTGATAACCCTAGCCCTGTTCCTTTTTCTTTTGTTGAATAATAAGGGCTACCTATTTTTTTCAACTGGTCTTCGGTCATTCCAACACCGTTATCTCTAATTTGAATAGATACGAAGCCATCGGAATTTTTTTCAGCAGAAATCCAGATTTCTCCTTCACTTTTAATTGCTTCAATCGCATTTTTAATGAGGTTAATTAACAATTGTTGAATTTCTAGTTTAAGTCCCTCAACTTCGAGTGATGATTCCACTTGCTGTGAAATATGAATACTGTTTAAAATAGCGTATGAATGCATCACATCAATCGTTTGTTGAATGACTGAAGTTAAATCAATGGTTTCATAATGTTCGATTTGTGGCTTTGCTAGAGCTAAATATTGATTAATGATTCCTTGTGCGCGGTCTAATTCATCAATCGAAATGTTAATGTACATTTGCTGTTCCTTGGTTAAATTTTCTTTCAGCATTAATTGCATGAACCCCCGGACAGATGTCATTGGATTGCGAATTTCATGTGCAACCGAAGCAGCCAGTTGACTGACAACATTCATTTTTTCCATTCTAATTAACTCATGCTTCATTTCAATTTGCTCATTCATGTTTTCAATTAAATAAATGATCACAATTAGGGTTGCCAAAACAATAAGAGAAGAGCTAAATTCAAAAATAGTTTGCTTATAGTCTCCTTTTAATAGAAGAAAGATCCCTCTTGTGATTGGAATCATCATATAAAATAAGCTGATTACTAAGACTTTACCTTTTATTCTATATCGGTGAAACGCACTTGTTACAGGCATTAGCAATAGACAAAACACTGTATAATTGCCTAAAAGAATCAACAGCCTCTGGTCGGTAAAAATAGCGATTACAAGCAGTGCCATAAAGGCTGCAAATCCTACCCGTTTACTACCGTATATAAAAGACAGGATTATAGCGACTGCTTTAAAGTCATACTTATAAATTTCTGAATAAGGGACTGGCTGGGTCATTGTAAAAACTAAAATAATCAGCATGAATAGAAAAAATTTCGAACGAATTTTTTTCTGTTTCCTTTCTCTTTCTTTTAAAAAAATTTGATAGATGAGGATTGTAAAAAGAATGAAGACCACATGCAAGCACATGCTTTGGATTGACTCCCACATACTGTTCCCTACTTCCTAAATTTATGTGCCTTTTGTGATTTTCGACAAAATTTGGGAATTTCCTCTTCAAATAAGTAAAAACTCTGGTATTTATATCGTAGAGTTAAACTATATTGCAGTTGTAACTACTACTATTACCAAATACGATTAGGCATTAAAAAATTGGTCAGGTTTTTCTACTTAAATACTAAAAGTACCTTCAAATCCTATAATATAAATCCCTAATAAAATATTTTATTAAATACAAAAAAGAGTCAATCATTTCGACCCCTAAGTTTGTTGAACTATCGCGCCAGTTAGTTAAATAAGGAATTACGTTTAATCTTTTAGTTTTAATAGATATTAAATTAACATATCAATAATTTTTTTAAGATGTTCTTCATTATCGTCTATGTTAACTTGGTTACTAAGATGTTTACTTAATCTTAAAAACTCTGGAACATTCATGGTATCCATACTGCTAAGTTCCTAAATATAACTTAATAAAAGAGGAATAAAAAAAGCTCTATTACATTAATAAAAAATTAATCGTAATAAAGAGCAATTTAACTACCTATTTATTTCTTCTATAATACTTTCATTATCCTGGTAATTAAAACCGTTAATCCTTTATTCCATCTAAAAATTGTGTTATGGATTAACATCTACACCAAATGGACCATCTCCGGTTCCTATAAAAGTTTCGGCAGTATTAGAAGGTCCACTGTACACTCCTAAATTGTCAGCATTCTCGTCCGCCACGTAAATTTTGTTTGTATTTGGATTAATACCAACACCACGTGGGCCAAGACCTGTATTTAAAGTAGCAATAACTGTATTACTATTTCCATCTATTACAGAAACAGTAAAAGCGGTTTGGTTTGCTACATATATACGGTTTGAATTTTTATTTACACCTAAAGCAATAGGTACAGTACCAACTGCAACTGTTGTTAAAACAGTATTCGTATTTCCATCGATTACTGTAACATCATTGCTACCTGAATTTGCAACGTAAATTCTATTCGTGTTTGGATTTACTCCTACATCTTCTGGTGCAGTACCAACTGTAATGGTAGTTATGACTGTATTAAAGTTTCCATCAATAACACTGACATTATTACTAAACTGGTTTGCAACGTAAATTTCATTCGTATTCGTATTGACTTTAATACCAGATGGTCCATCACCTACTGTCACTGTCGTAATTAATAAATTTGTACTTCCATCAATTACAGTAACATTATCTGATCCTTGGTTCGCAACGTATAGTCTGTTTGTAATAGGATTTACAGCTACTTCATCTGGACCAGTTCCTACCGGGATTGTAGCTATAATTGTATTTGTATCTCCATCAATAACTGAGACATTATCACTAGAGAAATTTGCAACATAAATTCGATTAGTAACTGGATTTACCGATACACCTCTTGGAGAAGTGCCTACTGAGACAGTAGTAATCACAGAGTTTGTACTTCCATCAATTACTGTAACATCATTACTGTTTGTGTTAGACACATAAATTCGGTTAACTGATGTTGGGAACGCTGGTCCTGTTACTCCTGTTACCCCCGTTGCTCCTGTTACTCCTGTTGCCCCTGTTTCACCTGTTGCTCCTGTTGCCCCCGTTGCTCCTGTTTCACCTGTTACTCCTGTTACTCCTGTTACTCCTGTTACTCCTGTTACCCCTGTTGCTCCTGTTGCTCCTGTTGCCCCCGTTGCTCCTGTTGCCCCCGTTGCTCCTGTTGCCCCCGTTGCTCCTGTTGCCCCCGTTGCTCCTGTTGCTCCTGTTGCCCCTGTTGCTCCTGTTGCTCCTGTTGCCCCCGTTGCTCCTGTTGCCCCTGTTGGGCCTGTTGGGCCTGTTACTCCTGTTGCTCCTGTTGCCCCCGTTGCTCCTGTTGCCCCTGTTGGGCCTGTTGGGCCTGTTACTCCTGTTGCCCCTGTTGCTCCTGTTGCCCCCGTTGCTCCTGTTGCCCCTGTTGGGCCTGTTGGGCCTGTTACTCCTGTTGCCCCTGTTGCTCCTGTTGCCCCCGTTGCTCCTGTTGCCCCTGTTGGGCCTGTTACTCCTGTTACTCCTGTTGCCCCCGTTGCTCCTGTTGCCCCCGTTGCTCCTGTTGCCCCAGTTGGGCCTGTTACTCCTGTTGCCCCTGTTGCTCCTGTTGGGCCTGTTGGGCCTGTTACTCCTGTTGCCCCTGTTGCTCCTGTTGGGCCTGTTGGGCCTGTTACTCCTGTTGGACCCGGCGGCGCCGTTGGTCCTGGTGGTCCCGGTGGAAATGGCAAATAGATACACCTCCATAAAATAATTGTCGTACTGTTTATATTATTTAATAGAGGACAAGCCTGTTTGGATTTTAATACTATTTCTACTAATATTTGTAAAAACTTTATTTACTAGATTTCTTTCTACCAAATATAGTATTTTTGCTTTTTAGTAATAGTTTGTACGCTATTTTTAAAATCTTTTTCTGTGATGTAGTAGTTAATTTCCATGTCCCTCGCCAATCCTTCGGTTATTTATCTACAATTTGACGTTTAATATGCCATCTTCAAAAAATGTTGCTACAACACTATCACCAACTTTAAGTGTAGCGTGTTCCTGTTTTCCTAAAATATTTTGATCAGTCAATCCGTTTTTCCTGCCAAATAGAGCAAAAAAAATGACCAACGAAGCAGTCCAACGTTGGTCAACTAACGCATCCGTTAGTTGAAGAAGTAATTAAGTTTTCGATATACATTGGTTAGTTCTCCCTTGAAATTACTTATAGTAATCGTATGATTACTATAAACTTCTACTTGTGCAATTAAAAAAACGAGGTGCAAAAGCAACTCGTTTTTACTTCTTACTGTACATCCTTGTTTTTTAGAATCTTATTATTATTATCATAAAAGATTAGATCAGCAGGAAATGGTTCTTTAATTTCTTTTGGTAACTTTTTAAATGTTATAAAATATTGTTGCTTCGGGACGGTTACTGTAAAAGAGTAATCATGGTTCAATAATTTGGCTGTAACATGATCCACTTTTAATCCTACGTTAATTCCCGTTAACAAACCGTATTTACCTTTATCTGTTTCAATTCCAGAATACGCAACTTTACCGTTACCATATCTTGTACTTACAATCTTCATTTTATGATTTAGTCCTTTTTTAAGAACTGCATAGCCATTTTGTGTTGTACTTAATTTAAATGTAGCTATAACAGTATTTGAATCTCCCAATTGATCAACGTCAACTATCTTCGGAATCATTTTACTATTTTCTCCGTGATTCAAAAATTTCATTACATTACTTTGAATCGATTTATTATTATGTTTCACATTAAATTGGCTATTATAGTAAATCAAATAGCCTATCATTGTAACAAATATAATAAGAATTATAGTTTTTTTCACAAATTCTCACCTCTTTTTTAAGGACAAATTTATACCTTGATTACTATTCCATTTTTCAAGACTTGAAACCATATTCTTAGTAATACTTTATTTAAAGAATTTTTTTATTCTGCAATACAAATACTCCTAAGCCCACAATTGCACCTAGAATACCTATTACTAGGATTACTCTAATTAATGGAACTAAATAATCTAAGTGATTCATAAATGTTGAGTAAGTTGTACCATAACCATCACTCTCTATGATTTTATACGGTAATTTAAATAGACCTATTGTTAATCCAATCACCATTACATAAATAAAACCAATATTAATATACTAAATCATTAATTTCTCCACAATTCTTGTTGTCTATTAATAATACCATTCTTATTTAACCTAATGTGTGACATTAGCTGCATTAAAAAAACGAGCTGCAAGCAACTCGTTTTCTTCAACTAACTCGCCAGTTAGTTACATAAGAAATATTATGTATCTTTTTTACTGGAACACTTCACTTTGGAATTTGTACCATTATTTGAATGCATAATTAAATAATCCATAATATAAGGGTCCTAGTAAAATTATTGACGTAATAATGAAAATAGCTAGTTTAATTGCATGTGGCTCATCATCTTCATCATTTGTTTCTTCGTTAAACTTTTTGAAACTAAAAATTGCATCCCATAATAAACCAAAGATAAATACAAATTTCCAAATAAGAGTAGTGAGAAAATGAATATTATTAACATAACCAAATAAACCTACCCAAGTAATTATGGAAATTAGAAAATCTATTCTACCTAATCTAGTTTTATAGCTAACTTTTATAAGTATTCCAATTGCAGCCAGTGCTAGAAATCCTAAGTAACATAACCAAATAATATTACTCATACTTTTCCTGCTTTCCCTTTAGTAATTTTCAATATAATTATAATATGAAACAACCGAAAGGGTAGCATTTTTTCTTATAGAACTAACGCACCAGTTAGTTGAATTAGGAATACTCGTTAAGTTGAAATTTGTTTCTATTTTCTATGTTCGCTTATGATCTAAAAAAAGAAACCAATCAAAAAAATGGTAATGATTATCGTAAAAACTACCGTTACAATTTTTGTATAACGAATATATCCATCGGATAGGTCAGGTTCTTCATTATACATCCATCTTTTTCCCCATAATAAGCTTTCTCTAGTATCAATTATTGTCCATATTAAAATAGCATAAATAGGAATTGCTAAAATAAACATAATAATTTTCCCAGCTATGGATTCACTCAATCTACTTCACTCCAATTCAAATTGAATCATATAAATTATTCGTTTCAAATTGGATTATTCCTTTATTCATTAATTAGCTAACCTCCATATTAGTAAAAAAAGAGCCGGTCAGGACTCCCAAGGTTTTTTAACAAACGCGCCAGTTAGTTGAACATGGACGTTTTAACCCAAAATTTAGCTATTCAGTTTCAATACGGACATTTAATATACCATCCTTGGATCTTGTTACAACAACAGTATCACCGACTTTAAGCTTTGAGTGTTTGCCTACAATATCGGTATCAGTAAATCCATCTTTACTACCATCTTCACAACCGATTTGATGGAATTTATTTTCTTCATTAGCAACTTCAACAACTTCGCACTTAAAAGTATGTAAGCTTGTAACCTCTTTTATGGGGTCCTTTTTTTCATTTGCGGTATTGATATTTTTCGGCTGAGTATTGTTGATTACAGTTGGGTGTTCTTTTACACGATAAAGATAAAAAAAAACAATACTTACTATTAGTCCTAGGCTTACTACGATAGTAGCTACTATAATGCCCATCGTTTTCATTGTTATCTCCCTTCAAGCCAATAGTTTTGATCTTATAAATATCCATATTCCCTAAAGTACTATTGAAATCCTTCTTCAACTAAAGTGCTAGATATTGAAATAGGAGCTGATTTATCAGCTCCTAAGTCCTGTTCAACTAACGCGCCAGTAAGTTGAACAAGATTTTGAAATCTTTTGTTTATATTAATCTCGATATCCATACCCAATTATTTCATGTGATTTTGTATCTGCGTAAACTGCGAACCCACCTAATGTGGGATTATCATTTGAAGGATAGTCTACAATGAAAACTTCTTTTCCAATAAACTTTTTGTCTTTTATAATTCCCATTGATTCTCGAAGGATTATTTTCTGAACACTTGCACCTTTCCAATTCCCATCGATATGCTTTTTATCCTCAATAGTAAGTTGATTCCATACATTTTCTCTGACATCTAATTCTTGTCTTTCATTACTATTTGCTTCCTTCACTTGATGATGTTCAAATTTGTTTGAAGATTTTTTTTGACAACCGGAAAGAGCACAAAATAAAGGAACGGAAGATAGGGCTATCAGAAAAAACTTTTTCAAACCTACACCCCCCATTAATATTTTTTCATCTTATGAATTTAATCTAAAATAAAGTATTCTCCAATAATAGATAAAAACCTTGTTCAACCTCAATGCGAGTTAGAACAAAAAAAAGACCGACTAAATTGTCGATCGTGTTATGTAACTAACGCGCCAGTTAGTTACATAAGGAATAAATGGTTGTTAATTACCTGTGAATCTTATCAAAAGGTATTTAAAGAATATAATAACCACTAATATAATCTTAGTAAAGATTATATTTCTTTTTTCTCTATTAAATATAAAACAAAAGCGAGACAACAATGCCTCGCTTTTTCATCTTATTAATAGCGACTTTTATTAGGGTCACCGCCACCAATTATATCAAATACACGTTTCGCGATGTTTGTATTTTCTTGTAAACCAGAGAAAAGGTTCTTTCCTGGACCAAATGCATATATACCTACATCTTCAGCAGTATGACCACTTGTCGTCCACCCTGAATATGAGCGTACATCAAAGATTTTCTCAATTGCATTATCAATTTTCTTTACATCTTTTGTTAGAGCTGCTTCGTTTACTGACGCAATTTCTTTCGGTGTAAACTCTAAATTAACATTCATTTTTAATGTTTCTTCTACACTTGCGCCATTCGCAATTTCTTTTGCCATAAAGTCTGGCGTACGTTTTGCTGCTTTTAAAACGTTTGCATCAAAGTTGTAGATGCCATTTGCTCCAGCAGTAAAACCACCTGTAGCATGATCTGCAGTAGCTATAACTAACGTTTCTTTATCTTTCTTTGCGAAATCAATGACAGCTTTGAATGCTTTTTCAAAGTCTTCCATTTCACTCATTGCTGCAACTACATCATTATCATGATTAGCCCAGTCTATTTGGCTACCTTCAACCATTAAGAAGAATCCATCTTTGTCTTTCTTTAAACGGTCGATTGCTGTTTTTGTCATATCTTCTAAAGAAGGTATTTCTGTACCTCGATCAATTGCTTTATCTAAACCACCTGATGCAAATAAACCTAACACTCGCTTATTTTTGTCATTTAATAGTTGTTCACGATTTGTTACATAGCTATAACCAGCTTTTTTAAACTCCTCTGTTAAGTTACGGTCATCACGAATAAAATTATTTACACCACCACCTAGAAGAACATCTACTTTATGATTACCTTTCACTCTTTCATCAAAGTAATCATTCGCAATTTCATTCATATTTTTACGGCTTATATCGTGTGCACCAAATGCGGCTGGTGTTGCATGTGTAATTTCAGAAGTCGCAACTAACCCTGTTGCTTTTCCTTTTTCCTTAGCTTGTTCCAATACTGTTTTTACTGGCTGTTTATCATTATCCACCGCAATTGCATCATTATATGTTTTAACCCCTGAAGACATCGCAGTTGCAGCTGAAGCTGAATCTGTAATATTTTCATTTTCATCTTCTGAATATGTCATTTGCGTTCCAACGAAATATTTATCAAATACTGTTTTCTCCATTGCTTTTGTCTTTGGATCATCTTTCATATAACGGTACGCTACCGTGGAAGAAGGACCCATCCCGTCCCCAATTAAAACAATTACATTTTTAATTTTTGTCCCAGCCTCTACAACTATTTCATTCGAATCTTTCACACTATACCCTGCAATAGAAGTAAATACTAATGTTGATAATGCTAAAAATGGGCCTGCTTTCTTCATAAACTTTTTCACATTAATTCCCCCATAAAAATTGTTCCAAATTTATCAGTATCTATAAATAGATTCCACTAAGTAACGTTTCGCCTTTGTATATCCTACCAATGTATTTGTACCAGAATGAATCACTAAAAACCAAAACCTAATACTAATAGAATCTGATAAGGCAGTTTAGTTAACTGATGCAAGTCCCATTACTAACATAGAAAATTACGCCTGCATATTTATCGTGGATTCTGGTAAACCAATGCCTAATACGATAAATTGTAGTAAAGCTGAACCGAGCTGTATTATTATGTTCACCGTCATTATTTTTTCACTACAACTTTTTTAACATGACCAATATTCCCTGCTTCATCCTTTGCATAAACGTAAAGAGTTGTTCCGGCTTTTTGCTTTTTGTAATTAACAGTATATTTTCCTTTACTGTTAGCAGTAGTTGTACCAAGAATTACTTTTCCTGATTTCACATAAATTTTTGCGCCTGCTTCAGCTTTTCCACTCATTTTTGTTTTAGATATACTACTAACGGATTGAATTGCTGGTGGTGTTATATCTTTTACTATAACTCGTTTATCAGTTCCAATATTCCCCGATTTGTCTACTGCGTAAACATAAATGATTGTTCCCACTTTTTGTTTTGTGAAGCTAATAGAGAATTTTCCATTACTGTTAACAACAGAAGATCCTATGATTTCTTTTCCTGATTTAGCATATACTTTAGTACCTATTTCTGCTGTTCCAGATATTTTTGTATATGTAACTTTATTTACAGAAGGAATAGTTGGTGCTGTCTTGTCTTTTACAGTAATATTAGTTTTACTCTCATTACCAGCTTGGTCAATCACAGTTACCTCAAGAATTGTTCCAGCTTTTTGAACATTGATTGGAAGTGCAAAAGTTTCTGAAGTATTAACAGTTCCTGAAGCAAGAATAACTTTCCCAACTTTTATCGTCACTTTTGAATTAGCTTCAGCACTACCAGTTACTAAATTATCTTTATCACTTACTTCATTTACTACCACAATGTTACTAGGATTTGTACTACCTGATCCGGAGTTTTCATTGTTTGTTACATTAAATTTTACGATTTGTCTATCTGCATTTGAGCCACCTACAGGAGATAGAATTGCTTTGTATACCCCACTAGCAGCAGACCCATTTGGTGTAAAGCTTCCATTATATGTTGAACTCGGATCCTTTGAGGAATCAATATTGATTTCATTCCCGTCAGGATCAATCACTTTAACGTCCCAAACAATTGGTTTAGATGCCACAGCTTTGAATGTAAATGGTTCATTTATACTTACATCCTTGTCGTGAGTACCTGTTAATGATGTAATGAATGATGTAGGTGGAGTAACACCTTTATAAATCGAAATAGTCTTAAACGTAATATGTCCTGTAAGATCAGTTGCATAAAATTGGAAATCATTTCTACCATCTGATAATTTAAGAGTCATTTTATGTTCATAATTTAACTGTCTTTGCTGGTATGGTTTTTCAAAAAGTCGCTTAGCTTCTTCATTACCATTCACTGTTAAACGGAATGCATCAAAGTTATCAGAAATTAAAACTGTTATTTCTGGATCTACACCGTCTTTTGCTACATAATTATTTACTGGTAAACCTTTAATATCAATATTAGCCGACTGTGTGTCAATATAAATTTCACGACGAAATTCAATTTTATTTCCAACTACATCCTCGCCTTCAAAGTAGACATCATGTACTCCATCTTCACTGAAATTGATTTGTGATGTAAAATCATAACGCTTTAGGGTTGGATTATAAATTAAATCTAATTTCTTTACTGGACCGCCAACAAGTTTGTCACTTCTTACCTGTAAATATTTTATAAGTGAATCGTCTTTTACGTAACCTGTAACAGGAATTTGACGTTTATTATATCCAGCCATAGGTGCTGGTGAATCCGAAGTAACATATGGAATCGTGTTATCAGGAGAAGTTAATGAAACATAAGATTGATTATCTGCGTTGTCCCATACCCCGATTTCAATATCTTTGATATCAATATTGTATTTTTCTTTAAGTTCTTTTAAATTAAGTACGTATTCCTTTTTATCAGTAGGGTTGACTTCTTTAAAGTCATATAAAAATACTTTACCTTTACTAGTATTAGTTAAAATCCAAATGTCATTAATACCACTACCATTATCTTGAACATTAAAATATAGCTTATTTTTACTGTAAGTAGCATTTGAGATAACTGGAGCAGTGTTATCAACAACTACAGGGAAATTTACAACTTGCTGAGGCTTACCAGGGTAGTCAACTTGGGTTTTAATAGTATAGTAATATAAACCTTCTGGAACAAGTTTGTTATTTACTTTTCCATCCCATTGAGTAAAACTAGGATTGTAGTAATACTTCCCACTTTGTGCAAAATAATTTTTACGTTGATCTTTATCAGTGCTTAACTTACGAAGTGTATTGCCAGTTTTGTCTGTTATGCTGTATTCAACTGTTTTGCTATTTCTTAATAATGAAAGAACTGGAGCAAGTGCATCCTTATTCCCATCTCCATTTGGAGAAATAGCAACTTTTTCTTTACGGAAAGTACCTGGTGTCCCATAATTATTACCAATCATTATTCCTGTTTGATCAGCAAATCCCGTGCCATTTAACAATTTACTGAAGTATGAAGATGAAAGATCATATAATGTAGCGTCTAGGATTGGAGGTGCATTCCAATCACCTTTAAAGCCTACATAAGGCACAGAAATATCTGGAAGTGCTGCATCTTGAGAATCATTTTTTAAAGTGATAAATCCTTCTACAAAATAACCATTTTTCATTACTCCTTCTAACTCTGCTTTTGCATTTGTAAGATCGATTCTTATTGTAAAATCTTTCGATTGACCTGGGAATATTGTTAAATTTGGTGAATCTGTTGTAACGACAGCTTTTGATATTACCTGTGATTTTAAAGCATTTCTGCCATTTGAGATAGCATCTGTTAAAACCGATGTGTCAACTTTGTACGTTACATCCTTATCACTAAAGTTAGTTGCCGTTAAAGTCATTTCAATTTTGTCGGACTTGATTTCTTTTAATTCAACCTTCGCATCATTAGTGTCTTTACGCACAACATAAACAGGTGTATTAATAGCTGAATGTAGTTGCATTAGTCCAGCACCTTGTCTACGTGGAGAATAGTAATTATTATTGTTATCTGGATCCTGAACTGGTTTTGCTGTATTCATTAATAGCGTTTTTACTCTTTTTACTTTATCCGCACCTTGTAAATTTGGAAATAATTGTTGTACTTTTTGTAGTACTAATGCAGATCCACCTGACACGTGAGGTGCAGACATCGAAGTTCCACTCATTACACCATATTTTCCGTCATTTAAGGTTGAGTAAATTTGTCCACCTGGGGCAGTAATTTCAGGTTTTAATTCTAAACTTGGAGTTACACCCCAAGAAGTTGATGTGTCCATTCTACCAGCAGCACTGTTTACAACTTGCTTTTTATTTCCGGTAAATGTAACTTTCCCGGTACCTCCTGCAGAAATAAGTTTAGACTCAAGAGTATTCCCTTCACTAATACTATTGAAACTACAGGAATAGTCGGGTTTGATAATGCCATACTGACATAATCACCATGACTTACATGACCTCGAATAATGACTCCAGCCGCACCTGCAGCTTCAGCAGTTTTTTGAATTGCAGCATAGTTCGGTACATCTGCTGTTCTTACTGCATAAACAATTTTACCTTTTACATCCTTACCATCATACCGTGAACTATACCCATTGCCCACATAGACAACATCAAGTTCCTTATTCTTTCCAAATACCTCAATCGGATTAGGAGAGGATTGTTGTTTAAAAGCGATTGGAAGTGTTTCATCTCCAATTTTTAATTTCATATCATCTAATGTAATAAAGTCATTTTCAATATTTGCTACTGAAATTGAGTTAGTAGCAACACTAGGTTCTCCAACTAGTCCGATATCAGGATTAGATGCGTACGGATTAGCACCACCACTTCCAATTTGATCAGAGTTTCCAGCAGAAATTGACATTAATACACCACTATTAACTGCTCTTTCAACTGCTTTTTGCTCCATACTATCAGAGTTAACAAATCCTGCTGTTGAGCCTAAGCTCATATTTAAAACATCCGCTCCAAGTTTTATACCATCATCAATCGCTTTTACATAAATGTCACCATATGTAGATGGCATAGCTGGATCGTTACCGAATACTTTTAGTGCTAATAGTTGTGCTTCTGGAGCAACACCTTTAATACCATTCCCACTCTCATCACCATTTGCTCCAACAGTTCCAGCAACGTGCATCCCATGCATTGATGCATTTGGTCCAAGATCTAGAATTTCTTGATTTTTATCTGCATAGTTATAGCCATATGGAACTTTTGTAGTAAAATATTTTCCTTGCAAATTATTTACTGAGATAACTTCATCTGTTTGGGTTTTTGTTAACTTATTCTTAGGATCTTCATTTAATGTCATATCTGGATGAGAAGGATCAATCCCAGTGTCAATGATTCCAACAACCATGCCTCTTCCAGTATAACCAGCATTCCATGTTTGAATGGCTTGAACCATTGTTTTACTTGACAACATATCTGGTTTTTCATTTGGTCTTTCATATTCATTTACAAGATTAATAGATTCTATATTTGGTAATCTCTCAAGTTCATCAATCTGACCATATTCGATTTCACCACTGACACCGTTTACAACTGTTGTAAAGGTATTCTCAACTTTAAAATCGAGGTTCTCATCTTTAACGTCTGTTAAAAACTCTTTTTGCTCATCTTTAACTTCTGATTGCAACTCTAATTTTTTCGTTTCAGGTAGATCTTTATATTTAATGCCTTTTTTAATAGAATAAGATATTGCAGGTTCCCCTTCTAATTCAACAACTACTCTAACTTTCTCATGTTCTTTAGGCTCTGGTGTAGGAGTAATTCTCTTTTGTTCTGTTCTATCTGGGACAACTAGATTTTCATGATTCAACGTATCTGCCTTTGTAGCCATTACAAAAGTATTTGAGCCTGATACAGTTAATAATGATGCCAACCCAATTGCCGTGAACTTTTTCAATTTTTGATGATTCTTCAATCTCTCTCTCCCTCTCGCTTTTAAGATAATAATTTTTTAGTAATGATGTAGTTTAAAAAAGAATATCACTTCACCTTTCTCTCTATTTTTTAGGTAAATAAGGTTTAACACCTCCAAGCAATAAGATAATACCTTATTAATAACGATGTCATACCAGTTTTCCTTTAATAGGATTAACAGGATCATTCGTAAAGGTCAGGATGATGGTATTTGAAATACTTTTGATTTTGAGTTCACTTGAGACAAATGTTTTTTTCTTTAAAGACGTTTAAATAGCATCGTCTTTATTTGTTAATTTGTTGCATTTTGAAGCTCCTTAAATACAGCAACTTTACTAGGATTTGATTTGAATTCTTCAATGATGGAAATATCTTTTTCGACTTTAACTCCACCATGGAATCCTTCAAGATCTGAAGACTTATTCACTTGCAATTGCTGCAATGCTTCACGCTGTTCTTTTGTCAAAGATAACAGAACGTCCTCTGTATTAATTTCTTGTCCTACTGCTTCAGTGGAAAGTACCGATGAATTGGTTAGATTATTAAGCCTTCTGAAAAAGACATAGCAGTTGCCTTCTAAAATTAATGAATTAAATTCACAATAGTTTACCCTTTCTTAAGATTCTGAATTTTTAATGCGATACAAGTTGCTGAGTTCGTTTTCTCGGCTGCTATATCTTATATCAAAACTTTAAGTTTTTACGCGTTTATTGTAAAATCATGAAATATTATTGAAACCATAACGTTATTTTATCGATGTTCAACACTACTCTATAAATGGATGTAACTGTGTCAAAAGACCCGAATCATAATATAGGAAGGGCTCTTCTCTTATACAAGAGCTCTGGCAACAAACGAAAAAGCCAAGGCTTTTTTTAGAAGCGCTTGGCTGATTGGCATATCTTGCTTTACTTAGTATAAAGCCAATATTATTTCCTTCTGAAACGAATGAGCGATATAACTACAACCATTGTCCTATTACTTTGATGTACGTTTTGTCCGCTCTCCATTCGTCATTTATTTGTTTGAGATGATGACAGGAGTCCTAAATTTTTAATAAAATGCAGACATCACAAGGCTTTACTCCATAGTAGGAATGCTATTCCAAATTTTTTGGATTACGCTAATAAAAGATTGAATTGTTACTTTATTTTCTTTTTCCTTCAAGGTAATGATAGAGCTTCTTACTTTTATCTTATTCTCTGCAACTAGAATCGGGACTAAATCACCATTGCTAATTTCTTTTTTTATGCAGACACTTATTCCTAACCCTACCCCAATTTTATTCAATACAGCCTTTTTAATCCCATCTAAACTTCCAAATTCTATTACGTTCTGTGATGAGAGCTTTGATTGCCTCAAATATTCACTCATCATTGATTCAAAATATCCGTCAGCTTGATATTTAATTAATGGAAATTTCTTCAGTAATTGGTCTTCCGGATATCTAGTATATAAATCTTTAGAAACAACTAGAACTATGTCGTCCTCGGCAATTACGATGTTTGTTATTCCATTTTGATTTAATTCACCCGAAATAATCCCTATATCATATTTGTTTGATTCGATCCCCTTTATAATTTCATCCCTTTTACAGGAAAACAACTTAATCTGTACATGCGGATATAGCTTCAGGTACTCAGAAATAACATAAGGAAAATAATTCGTACAATAACATTCACAAGCGGCAATCTTTACATTTCCATACGAATTTGAAAGTTCGGCGAATGATGATTCAATCTCCTCTACTAAGTAAAAAAGCTGATTCGTATATGCTTTAAGAATTTCTCCTTCAGGCGTCAAATAAGTCTTCTTTCCTATCCGAACAAATAGCTGCTGTTTCAATTCATTTTCGAGCGTCTGAATATGTGAAGTTACAGCAGGTTGAGTGAAGTTTAACTTTTGTGCAGTCTTTGTAAAATTTAAGTAATCTGCTGCGAAATTGAAGGTTTTTAGATGTCTTAATTCCATAATAGCTTCTCTTTAGCCCCTCTCTATTTGCCACTCTAAATCTAGTTTAGGAAATTTAGAATCTACTAATGAAATCTTTTCGTGGAAGGAACAGATTTCATTGACAATACATCATGAAGATTTTAATATATTACTAACTATACAACTTTTTTGTTATTTGTATAGCTTTAATTGCATATTTGGGGGAAGCAATTTAAATCCACATGATACTAGGAGGGTATATGAAAGCTATCAAAATTTCTCAAAATAAAGTCTCTCTTTGTCTAGTAATTGTTATGGTGCTCAGTGTAACTATTGGTTCAGCATTTGGAACGCTGTTCAAAACACCAGCATACGCACAAAGTGATGTATCTTTTACTGAAACTAAAGTTACTATTCCTAATACTAATTATAATATCCCAGGCATCCTAACCCTACCAGCAGGTGCCACAAAAGATACGCCAGTGCCCGCGGTAGTCCTATTGCATGGAACAGGGGGCAATAAAAATGAGCTTGGCGATATCTACAAGCGTCTAGCCGCAAAACTTGCTGAACAAGGGTATGCGTCACTCAGAATTGATTTCGTTGGCTGTGGTGACAGCAAAGTACCACACGTGAAAAATAACTTTGATGATTCAGTTAAAGATGCGGACAAAGCGGTGAAGTTTCTTCAAAGCAATAATGCAATTAACAAGAATAGAATTGGAATGCTCGGATGGAGTCAGGGAGGAAGAATCGCACAAGTTGAAGCAGCAAGAAACAAGAGTGTCAAAGCGTTGGCTGTTTGGGCATCAGCTTCATCCAACGGTAAGAAAGATTTCGAAGGTATGTTCAGATATGAACAGAAAGCTATGAAATATGGTTATTATGACTATAAATTACCTTGGGGAACAAGTCTTAGACTTGGAAGCAATTGGTATGTTGCAATGAAAAAATCGAAAGCGCTTACCGAGGTTAAGCAATATAAAAACCCCTTGCTTGTCATTCACGGCACAAAAGATGTTATTGTTTCGCCATCAAAATCCAGAGAGTTGATTAAACAAGCAGGCAGTAACGATATCTCATTAAACATGATTGAAAATGCCGATCATGGTTTCCTCATCTTCAAGGATGGGAAACTGAATCCAGACCAATCAACACCTGAAAAACTACTCGATTTAACAACAAAATGGTTTAAAGAAAAACTATAGTCTAAAAAAGAAGACTCGTACCAGATCCCCCATTCTGGTGCGAGTTTTATGTTAATGCGTAAAAACACTAAGCTTTGCATGTTCCGCTGGTATAAAGAATTTGTTATGAATTAGCATTACACCTTTGTTGTCATAGACAGATTCCAGTAAAAGCACGTAATTGTTGGTTTCTGTAGGTATTTTTAGATCCTTGATGAGTTCATTTCCCTTAACAAATCTGATGTCTATTTTTGTAACATGTGCGATTTCGTAAATGGATTCCTCGACAAAACGTTGAAGTTCCTCTTTTTTGTTATGATTGATGCTGCAAATCTCCAGGGTATCAATGGGTAGAGTGGTAAAGGCATATGCAGATGGAATTCCTTCTTGCTCATAAACTCTTTCAATTCCCATGACTTGCACCTCTCTTCCCAAGGTGTCCACCGTGTATTCATTTGGTGCTCCAATTCTGTATTTAAATTTTTCCAATACAACATTTTTAGAACAACATTTGTAAATAGGGTTTGTCTTCATTTCCAGTCCATTGGCTTGACTATCCTTTGATTTACACACATAACTTCCCGAACCATGCCGCATTTCAATATAACCGTCCTCTTGGAGTAGCAATAGTGCTTGCCTTAGCGTCATTCTACTAACGCCGAACATAGCTGAGAGTTCGTTTTCGGATGGGAGTCTGCTATCTTGTGGATAGATTCCATTCAAAATCATTTTTAATATATCGCTATAAACTTGGATGTATCTTGAAACTTTAAGGTCTCTTTGTGTTTTTTTCATACATTTTTCAGTTCCAATCCTATGATTGTTTACTGGTTTCACCTCGCTGATTAGGTTCATGATTTTATTTTGATGTTATAAATATAATAATACGATTAACTTAAATAACTTGTCTAATGTGGTTCAACTTTTATACCAGTTAGTGCAAAAAAAGAACTACATATGCAGTTCCTAGTTGTTTAACTAATGCCTCCTTTAGTTGAATAGTGAGGTTTTATTTTTTTTGTCTTGCAGTAACGTATCTAGAAATTAAACCTACCACCAATCCAAAAGTTAAAACTATTAATGAGATATAAATATTGCTTATTTTTCCTTGAAGGAAAGTAGAGAGTATTGCACCAATGAGAGCAACTAATGCTATAAAAAAAATATCTGATTTTTTCATTTTCCCGCTCCCCTTTGTAGTATATTTTACCAAATAATATACGAATTCCTATATTCATATTCAATTAACGCTCTCTTTAGTTTAATAAGTTTGATTTTATTCGTCATCAAAATCTTCACCGTGTTCTTAAGAATTTAAGTAAAACATACTTTAAATTAGAAGTGTAAATTTACCTGATAAAAAACCAAATCGCTAACAACACGACAGCAATTACTCCCCATATTACTGCTTGTTTATTTTTCATTTAGGCAACACCCTTTCCATCTACATAGGAATCTCATTTGTACCAGTTATTACAAAGCAAATAATTTTTTAACTAACACGCCAGTTAGTTATACAAGAAATTCTAATTTATCTTTCAAAATCTTCGTATTATATCTCTTTAACACCAGGTACCGTCTAATAACTTTATACGATTTCCAAAGTGTACATGCCAATGCATATGTTTATTACTTTGATACTCACCTATATTAGTCGATTCCGTACATGCACCGTATTTTTCGTTAACTTGTTTTGATACTTCCTGAAGTACTGCAAACAAATCGGCTAACAAGTCTTTATCTTCTGGTTTAACATCGATTAATGAAGTTACATGTTTTTTGGGAATAACCACGATATGTACCTCATAAAAAGGACGAGTATGATAAAAGGCTAATGTATTATCAGTTTCCAACACTTTTTTTACAGCCGTCTTTCCACTTAATACTTCATCACAATAAAAATCCTCAACACCATTTGCCACTAATAACAACTCCTAAATTTTAATAACTATTTTATACGACAAGTTTTTACTAAATCCTCCAAATCGAAAAATAAAAAAAGACCGGCAAAGATGCCGATCATTTTTTTCGACTAAAGCGCCAGTTAGTGAAACAAGGCTTTATAAAATTTAATATAATAGTTTAAATCTTTATACTTTCTGTGTTCCTACAGTGCATTAAAATATTTACTTATTTTCGAACTGCATAAGTTCCTTGATCCATTGTTTAAAAGCTTTATCGGTATTCCTATTAGCATCTACTATCAACCATCTTTTTTCTTTTGGTGTTTGTCTATACCATTCTAGTTTTTCAACACAAAATCGTTCATTTAATGGGATAAATTTATTCCAATCTACCTTTTTTAGTGAATCTTCATCATTAATATCAATTTCTGGCATCTCTAACAACATTTTATATAAATCGTCTATATTTATACTATTTGCTTCTAACCCATAGTCCTCAAAGAAAATAATCTTTTTGTCTTCTTGGTAAAAATAATAACAATATCCTTCATATTCTTTACCGTGAAAAACTGCAATTGGGTGTGAATGAATATCCTTACACAAACTCAAATTACAAGTTAAAGCTTTAAAAATTTTAAAGAAGTTGGTTAAATATTCTTTTCTAACTCTCACAGTGGTTGGATATATTCCTTGTCTAGATTCTAAACCAGTATACCTTTCTTCAATCGTAATATTGTAAAAGTCAGCTTCATTAAAATTTTTTTTATCTCGTTCAATCTGATAATAATATCCATACTTATTCGCGATCTTCTCAATATGTTTTTTGGGAGGCAAATTATCACCATATATAAGTAAAATAATGTTATTCTGCAATTTAAACTATCTCCTCTTTGCATAACACTCTAATTGATGTCCTGCTAATTATATATAAAAATTTAGATTAAGGTTATTAAAATAAAAAGTTTAATCAATTTTCTGCCATTTACAAAAAAAATAGCTGCAATTAAGCAGCTCATGATATGAACTAACGCACCAGTTAATTGCATTAGGAATATTATTATGTTTACTTTATTTTTGCGCTTTTTGTATAAAAAGCAAGTGCAAATGGAATCAGAGGAAATAGTGCGATTAACCTTTCCCAACTCTCTCCACCAATATAAAATAGTGTCGGTAGTAAAGCAATTCCACTCCATAGGAATGATTTCCAAGATTTTTTCCAAAGCCCCCATATCAGAAGAATCAATCCAAAACTAATTAATCCCCAAACGATAAAACCTAAAAGAATGAATGCCATTTGTTCACTCCTAAACCAACCAATTTATTATTTATTCTATATATTGTATGATATTGACAGAACAATTGTCCTTCCCGTAAATAAAAATAAAACTGAATTAACAACTCTGCAATTTTCAACTAATGCGCCAGTTAGTTACTTAATGATTTAAAATTTCGATATCCACACAAATAATTTGGCAGTCCATCATTGGTATTACCATTGAACATTTATAAAGTTTTATTCCATTAATTTCTATATCTTCTATCTCTATATCATGAAAAAAGAAGTCTAACTCTCCTGGTTTTTTGGGAACAGTTCCCTTCATTCCCTCTATCCAAGTATTTAATTTAACTGAAAAACAGTCTTTGAAAATTACTGTACAATCAGGTACCTCGTTGTTATATTCACCATATTTCATTACTACAGTATGAGATAAATGGTCATATGATAAGTCCTTTAAATTTGCATCAATATATTCTGTATCAAGTAATTGTTTCATTATATCTTCAGAATTTAATCTCAATAATAAACCCTCCTTATTAAAGTAACGAGTTATCTAAATTATATAAAAATCATGGTACTATTTACGATAATTATATCATTCCATGTTCAACTAAACTGCCAGTTAGAACAATAAAAAAAGAACTACCTAAGCAGTTCCTCGTTGTTCAACTAACGCGCCAGTTAGTTAAATAAGCATATTTTGTTGCAGCAATAATTAAGAAACCAATAAGGTAAAGAACAATTATGCTTGCAATTGCTCCTATGAACCATTTTAACATTTTAAATTTCCTCCCAAAAAAGAAAGATTCTTATTAATCTAAAGCGCCAGTTAGTTGTATAAGAAAATGGCAAAAATTTAATAAATCTCAAACCTATCATCATATTTTTCGCCTGTTTCAGAGTCAAAAAAACTTTTATGTTCCCCTATTGTTGAACCATCATATTCAATATTAAGTCGTATAACAATAAACAACCGATTATAATCCTCATCTGCCCAGTCACTAATTGTCATTGAAACTGAATCAATTTTAATAGAAAGTTTTTCTAGTTCAATACCTTTCTTAAACATTTCTTTATATTCATCTGGGAATGTTTCCTTTAAATTACTAATGACCCATAAACATGCTTCTATAGCTTCATTTTCTAAGTCCTTTTCAATTACCCACTTTTTAAAATCTTTAATACTTATAAAATTGGTCATTAGAGTCCTCCTATTTGTAAATTCACATTAAAAGCTTTCTTATATTGGTGAATTCCTTCTTGGACTATCGCTCTACGATAGTTGTATTAGATTGTTTCATATACCTTTGAATGTTTTTTAATTAAACAAATAATAAAAAAGATAATTGTATATATAAAAACAATAATACGGTCAAATTTTATTACTTTATACGACCAACTTAGATATTCATATTTATCGTAAAAATAATTAATGTCTATTACAGGGTTAGCACCAGATCCATTCATAATTGCATACTCCCTGTTTGAATCTACTAACCACAAAGAAAAAATGTAAAAAATGATAAATGATAAGAATATCAATGTAAATTTCTTGTTCATGATGCACAACTCTTCCTTAATATTTAATTATCAATATTTATTACTATCATATCTTAGCATATGTTCAATTGAATTTAGAATATTCTAATTGAACTATTCTGCCTTTACCACAATAAAAAAACGAGCTGCAAGCAACTCTTGATTTTAACTAACGTGCCAGTTAGTTGGGATAAGGTACACCTAATTTCATCAATGCAACTGTAAAAAGAAATTGCAAAAGGAATAAGAGTAATTAAAGCAAGGTATCTTATTAGGATGAACAAACAAGGTATTCGACATTAATGATATAATAAATTCAAGGTAGAATTATATTAATTGGATGGGGAAAGCAATGAGAAATAAATGGATAAAACGTTTAAAACTATTTTTGATAACTGCGGTAGTTCTATCAGGGTTCTATATTGCGGGAAAATATACACTAGATGAACTATTTGGTGATTTGTGCGTAAACGAGATTGATCAAAAGGTAGCATCTCCGAATGGAGATAAGGTGGCTTATATTTTCCAACGAGATTGTGGTGCCACAACTGGAATATCGTATCAATTATCACTTATTGATGAAGATGAAAAGCTGCCTAATGAAGGAGGAAATACATTCGTTTCAGATAAGCAATTCAAAATCAAATGGCTTAACAATAAAAAATTACAAGTTAATTATCAGAAGTCATCTGAGACATACGAAATGGATAAAAGTGTGAACTGGACGAAAATTGAATATCTAGGAGAATAAGTAAAACTTTAAGTTATAAAAAAAGAGCATCGAAATCGATGCTCTTTTAATTACGTTTTTTTTGTGTCATAGAACTTACTAAATTGAGTGCGAAAGTTATGTTTTTAATACAAAACTCCTCATAGAGAACCCGATAGTTTCATTCGAGGTTCCACTTCCCTTATACAACTAACGCGTCAACTAGTTGCATAAGGATGTTTAAATTGACTTTCGAATTACATTTTTAAAAACCCCTGGCTTATTTTCAATAATATTGTTTACTAACTCACCAAATATTGTAATGGATTCTTCCCTTGGATTAGCCAAATAGCCCCACTTTAGATTACTATCAAATATATAGTAAAAGTCGCCATCTGGAAAAATTGAAATGGGAATTTCATCAATAGTTTTCAATTCTTCTACAATAGTACCTATAAAATACTCGTGCTCCTCATCTATTGCATATATTATTTCATTACCTTTTATACATTTGTTAATTGCATCTAGTATTAGAAAATCGTCATTATCTGTCCAACTTAATTTTCCTTCAAAAACTTTAGAAATATCAAAAGTAATAAACAAATAAGGAATATCAAAGACTAAGTCATTGCTAAAATTATAATTTAATTGTTTGCTCATTTTATCATAAATCTGATCTATTTCTACGTCATTCATTACTTTCCATTGATTCATTATTATTCTCCAATTCTTTATTATGGGTTTACTAAGTATATAACTAACGCGCCAGTTAGTTGCATAGCAGTAAAAAAGGCTCTTCATCGAGGAGCCTTTTTTACTAATGAATATAATGTTAATTACTATTCTTTTAGAATTTAATTAATTAAGTTAATAATTTATCCTTCAAAGGTTCTAACCTTTTGAATTTTTTATTATAAGATTGTCTTTTTAGCAATTCTTCAACCAATCTAATAGCATCTTCTTTTCTATTAGCTTTTACATAACTTTCAATAATTTTTTTATACTGTTCATCGTATGGAAACTCCTCTTGTTTAGTTAGTTCAAAAGCTTTATCAAAGCAAATGGTAGCATTTATATAATCATTTAAATGAAGATATGTCCCTCCATTCCCCAAATGCAAATCTGCTCTTTGTAGGTCATTTAGTGTTATTAATTTTATACCTTCTTTTCTTATTTGCAGTGCCTTCTCGTATTCTTTTCTTGTTTCAGCTTTAAATGCTTCATTATGGAAATGCTCAAACTTTGTTAATGTTTTTCTAGGTTTATTTGCTCTTAGAATAAGCCAAATAATAAACAAATCTACGATTATTGTAAGTGAATCATAAACTAGAGATTGTAGATAATAATGATGCCAATTCCCATAGATTAAATGAATGAAATCCCATGTAAATTTGATATAGAATAAATAAAGAATAAATTTACTCATTTAATTTCCAACTTCCCTTGATATGTAAAACTATTATACAACATCTAAATACATACAGATTCTAATATAATGAAAAATGGGAAATTTCACACGAAATCAAGGTCGTTCTTATTCAATTAAACTGTCAAAAAGTGAAATAGGAACTGATCGCTCAGCTCCATAGTTTTGTTCAACTAACGCGCCAGTTAGTTCTTATAAGGTTTTTTAATTTTATTTATCTTCCCAACCGCTTTCTGAATGTACTTGAGTTATTTTTCCTTCATCTGACAAAAATTCAATTGTTTTTCCATCGACTTTGTATTTAGTTACTGGAAATGTTATCTTAACCGAATCGTATTCAGGATGTTGATACATGAAATCATAGTTATTCAACACCATGCTTGCAGCATTTGTAATTTCTTTGTACAACCATTCGTTTTTCTCATGATATTTTAAAGCTAGTTCTCGTTGGTAACGTCCGATTTTGTAAATTTCATCTTGAGTTAGAGTTTTGGTAACAGTTGTCTCTTCCTTCGTCTTTTGAATGTTATTTTTGCTATAAGCAATTAGAATCGTAGGAAAGCTCGCAGCTAAAATAATAACAACAATAACTACCACTAGTAAAATACCTTTATTAACACCTTTTTTCCTTTCAACTACAGCCATAATCATGATCACTCCTTGGAAATATAAGACCTAATTTATAGATATTAAATGTTAAAGGTGAATAATCCTTTTACACAATAAATTAAATTCATCTTTCCAAGCTATGACTTAATTTCATATAAGTGGTTATTCATGTGATAAAGCAAATCTAATAATGTAATTCCTTATTGAACCATTCTGACAGTTAACAAAATTTTATAAAAGACCGACACAACTGTCGATCAAGTTATCAAACTAACGCGCCAGTTAGTTGAATAAGCTTACTTATTTTCTTTCCTTTTTTTGAGTTAAAATTTTATAAGGAATTACAAATACAATATAAATAAATGATAATCCTCCTAAAATTCCCATTATTAATCCGAACCCACTTGAAAAAAGTTTAATAGATCTAAACCCAAACGATTCTAATATTAGATAACAAGTATGATATGAAAAGGTAAAAATAACGAAAAAAGCAAAATCTCTAATATTTTGCTTCCAATTTATTTTTT
Source organism: Gottfriedia sp. ABJ_BB2_2 (assembly GCF_055484705.1). Taxonomy (NCBI): domain Bacteria; kingdom Bacillati; phylum Bacillota; class Bacilli; order Caryophanales; family Bacillaceae; genus Gottfriedia; species Gottfriedia sp. ABJ_BB2_2. Next base: position 29,575 of record NZ_JBVFKR010000001.1, on the reverse strand, counting down.
TAGATTCGAAATAATAGATTAGACTCTTCCCAATAAGAAAAATAACAGCATATAATAATGCATCTTTAAATGTAATGTCTACCCCACTAAGTAATAAAACAGCTAAAATTACACAAATAATAATTCCCTTTTTCATTTGTAATTCTCCTAGAAGAGTAAGTTCTTAATTTCAAGTTAACATTACTATAGCATGTTTTATTCTTATTTTTTACAACAAACGCGTCAGTTAGATCAATAAGAAAAACGATATTAATTACAACTAAGAGATGTCTTAATCAGACTGTTCACTTATCAATCTTCTAAGTGATAAATATTCTAAAAATCTCTTGGCAGCAAGAGACAATGATTTTTCCTCTCTCATAGCTATACCAATGCTTCGAAATGCAGGAACTTCAAGCTCTTTCGATATTACTTTGTATGGAATACGTTGTAAAATTAATTCTGGTAATATACTGATACCTAAACCGTTTTCTACCATAGATAAAATTGCATAGTCATCCCATGTTGTAAAATGTACTAATGGTGATATTTGGTGTTTTTCGAAAATTTCAGAGATTTCTGCTTTTCCTCCTTTTTCCAGTAGCATAAATGGACTGTTCAATAATTCGCTGATTGGAAACTTGTCACAATTAGCAAATGGGTGGTCATGAGGAATTACTACAAGCAAACGGTCTTGCTCCACAAAGATTGTTTCAATTTCTACTTTTGTTGGCAGCCTTAAAAATCCAAAGTCGACTCGTCCTTCTACAATCCAGTTTTCAATTTCCGTATAATCGCCTAACAATAATTCAAAATCAATATTTGGATAGTCCTTTTTAAAGAATTTAATCATATTGGGTAACCAATGTGTTGCCACGCTTGAAAATGTTCCGATACGGATCATTCCTGATTTCATATCGTGTAAGTCTTCGACCTGCATCCGTAAAATTTCATGTTCATTACAGATTCGCTTTAACTGAGGCAGTAATTTTAAACCGTCAGATGTTAAATTGATTCCTGTACGTCCCCTTTCAAAAAGAGTAATTCCCCATTCTGATTCTAAATCACTAATCATACGACTGATGCCAGACTGGGTATAATTTAATGCATCAGCTGCTCTAGTAAAACTTCCATAATCAACTGCTTTGACAAATGCCATATATTTTTGGATATTCATAACTCTACCTCATTTACATTCGATTTTGTCATAGATAACATGATAAACATTCAATTTTGTAATATTTATGAGTATGCTATGCTAATTCTATTCAAAATTCAAGTTTGAAAGGGATGGGGAATAAATGATGTTTTATGTGTGTGATATTATTGAAAAAGCACCAAGAGTGCCCGATGAAATCTAAAATTCAGTTTATTTTATCAATGATTATTTTTGGAACAATTGGTTTAGTTGTAAGATACATTGATTTATCTTCAAGTGAGACAGCTTTACTAAGCAGTTCAATTGGATGTTTATTTTTAATGTTCGTATTTTTTGTGATGAAAAAATCTATTCCGTGGAAATTAGTTAAAGTGAATGCTTTCATTATATTTCTTTCTGGAATTGCATTAGGTGGAAACTGGATCTTTCTTTATAAATCCTACGATTATACAACAGTTACCAATGCAACATTAGCGTACTACTTTGCACCTGTTATTCTCATGATTCTCTCACCATTAATCCTTAAAGAACACTTACCTTTTCAAAAGGTTATTTGTATTGGTGTTGCAATATTAGGTATGTTATTAATTGTTGGAAATGGTATAAGTGCATCTGGTAAAAGTGATTTCCTTGGAATCTTTTTTGGATTAGTTGCAGCAGCATTTTATGCTGCATTAATGTTATTGAATAAATTTATTAAAAACATTCCAAAGTTAGAAATTACAATCATTCAACTTGGAATTACTGCTATACTTCTCTTCCCATACGTTCTTTTTATGGAAGGGTTCGCTATTTTAGAAGTACCAAAATCATCCATTCTCTTTATTATACTGTTAGGCATTATAAACACCGGTGTTGGGTTTTGGTTATTTTTCTCGGGTATGCAAAATTTAAAGGGTCAAAGTATTGCTATGCTAAGTTATGTTGATCCATTTGTAGCTATATTGATTTCAGGGGTAATCTTACAAGAACAAATGACGATTATCCAAATAATTGGTGGAGCATTTTTACTAGGTTCCACATTTGTTAGCGAAAATCAATCAATGAAATTTTCAAAACTACTAATGAGCAAAACAGCTAAATAACATAATAAACAGTGGGAAGCATTCGTTTTCCCTCTGTTTATTATGTTATATTTTTTTAATCAAACACTTGGTCAGATATAGTATTTAGGAATTTCAATGCATTTCTTGTACAACTAACGCGCCAGTTAGTTGTACAACAAATTATTAAAGCTCGCCCTTATCTAACTGGAACAATCGATTTCTTTTTATATAACAATATTGATTCTTTATCCCCAAATTTTAATGGCTAAATAAAAGATGAAACAAAACCAGGCACAAATTGGTGTAAACAAATAAGTATCATAATTGGAAAAACGTGAATTCCTTACTTTTTTAAACAACCCGAAGTACTTGAAATCTCCAACCACCCTAAAACCGAAAGCAGTAATACATGCCCAGCATCCCCATTTAACCAATAAGTTAGGCTGATTCACCATGATTCCCCCTTGTAACATAAGGAGCAATGCTGCAGAAAATACAAGTAACGAGACAACCAGCGTCGCCTTTTTACTGGTAACAAAAACTGGTTGTTGCTCCAGTTTTGTACCTTTAGGCAGAACATTATTAATGCCCCATGTTCCCCCGAACGCCCAATAGAAAAATACACTATTGAGCTATCTATCTAAGTTAGCTCAACAATTCATATTTCACTGCTGAAGCAGTTCAACTAACGAACAAGTTAGTTCGATAAGGATATAAATTCTATTTAAATAACTTACGTATTTATTTGTTTTTTAGAAGAAACTTTAATCGAAAATAAAAAGATTAAAAAAAAAGGAATTTGCACATACAGTCCGAGGATAAAACTGCTCGCTACACATGCACTAAATCCAAAGAACCCTATTTTTCTAACTCCCTTTTTCTTGCTATAGATTAATAAGATTACTCCCAAAATTATTCCTGCTATTAGCGTTCCAATTGTTTCAAAAAAACTTGTAGAGTAACTTAGCCCAATTGAACCATTCATTTCTTTCCCTCATCTCAATAATATGTACCCCCAAAAAAACTGTCTTAGTTGCACAAAAAAGGTATTTCTTTATACAGAAATACCTCCGTTTATCATTCTACTGATAAAATCCTCGAGCGAAGATGCGACCACTGTACGTGTATCATCTTCATGATCCCATACATATATTTCTTCATTTTGAATACAACCATTTATTAACTGATAGCCAAATAAATCTCCATTGCCTGCATCTGAAAAAAATAAAAAATTATCTAATGGAATCATATTATCTCTAAAATCATGTATAGTCCTAAAAAGCAAATTTTCTTTTACTATTTGTTCCGTTGACCAAATCAAATAAATTCCAAATTCACCAAATACGCCATTTGTTTCACTATATAGATCTTCTAACTTTTTCGGTAATTCAACATTTAATTCATTTTTTATTGATGCTAGTTCTGCATTTGTAGCAGGTGCTTTAAACTGATATTCCTTAGATATATCAGATATATAATTTTTCCACATAAAAATAAAACCCACCTTTAACTTACTTATACATGATATTATTCACCATATCTTTGCAGTTCTCCTGCTTTAACTAAACTACATAGATTCAACATGAAAAAGGTTACCAATGGTAACCCTTTTTGTTCAACTAACGCGCCAGTTAGTTTTATTAGAAACCTCACACTTTTTGATTTTTTGCCTTCTTGTTAAAAATATAAGATAATACCAATCCTACAACCCTAAGAAATTACTCTAACTAATAAAAACGCTGAAAAAGGTGCTGACCATTCTGGATGCTCTAAGTAGTTAAGATAGGTAAGGACTATATCTATAAACATAGTGAGTATTAATTAGAAAGAAAGAGTAAAAATTGAAAATGATGCAATTTTGAATTGATAGTTTTTCATCGTTTTGTTACCTCTTAACTTTTTTTATAATTAAAATATTGTGGTTCAACTAACGCGCCAGTTAGTTGTATAACGATATAATTAATTTAAACAAATAAATTCACATTTTCAGTTAATAATTATTTCTTTTTTTTTAACAAATAAAAAAACAAAACTTCTAATTAGTAAGATCAAAGGAATTCCTTGAATAAATAAAAATCCTTTATAAAAATCTAAAGTAGTACTATATGGTGAGTCTGTACCCATTCCGCCAATAAAAAGGGCAAATGGGATAGCACATACATTTAGGCTTAAATTTTTCAGTACTAGCGACATTTTTCTATTTGTATTTTTAATTTTTTCTGCTTTGGTGAAAAGTAAAATTGCAGATAAAACGAAAATCGCAATAATTCCATATAAAATAATACTCTCTAACATTCTTTATATGTAGTAAGGTAATATATAAAACTTACAAAACTCATACTACGGTTCACTTCCTATCGTGTTATTTGATATTTAACTCTACATTAGATATTTATCTAACCATGTCTTCCATTCTTTTGAGAAAAATACACGTAATCCAAAAATGAAAAATAACACTCCAAAAATAAAAGTAATATTTGTTATTCTCCAAATATAAGGTGGTGTTAAATCTTTAATAACTTGTATTTCTTGATAATTACTACCTTTATAAGCTAAGAAAATCAGAATCTTTTCTAATCCACTTAACCCTACAAAACTAAGCCCTAAAAATATAAATACAATTCCTAAATATTTCATAAAATTACCTACTTTTAATCTATTTTCATCAAAACTATTCTTTATTAACTTAAATTCACTTAGAATCGGTTCTTTCAAATATTATATGCGTATCAGTACTTCGATCATATGTACCAGTTAATGCGTCCATAAATTCTTCAGTTAAGTCTACCTTCCATGTATCTCCTAGTTTTACTAATTTTAATTTGACTGGTATAGTCACTTTTTCAGCTGATTGACTTTCTGCAATCTTTATAAGATAAGGAATTGAATCCACTACACGGGATCCAATACTTGGTTGTTCTTTCCTTAATAAGTCAATTACTTTATCTTGAGCTTTTCGTTTGTCAATTGTTGTTAACTTTACATTAATCGAAGCATGTTTTTCATCTTTTTTTATGTTACCAATTTTATATTCCGTTTTCTCAAATACGACGCGATTATATTTATTATGCGTTTCCTCAAGGAAATACTCTTTTGCATCTAGATTTTCGATATAACTTGAGGCACTTTTCCATTTGCCTTTTTGAATATTTTCTAAGAAATCATTTGTAGTTTTCAGAGCGGAGCTCTTACTTCCATTCCATAAAACTAAACTTACAATAGTTATAATTATTGCAAATAATAAGACAATTCTTCTCATGTTGTTCTCCTATTTCTTCTAATGTTGTCAACGAAATCTTCCCTATTTTAACTTATAACTTATAGGGAGAACAGAATTTTTTTATTTAATACTTTATATAGGTCCCCTTCTTATTCAAGTATTCTACCAGTTGAACAACAAAAAAAGTTGCCATTGGCTACTCTTGTTGTTCAACTAACGCGCCAGTTAATAAAATATATATTTATATTTTGATCCCTTGCATGTTAATTTAACTTTAAGAGTAGTAAGTAGTTAATTAAATTTGTTACTAAAATAATTAAGAAGCACCAAAAGGTGCTTCTATGTTATTTTCAATATTATTTTTACTACCTTTTATTCTTCATCTTGTTTTGGGACAATTCCTTTATCATTAAAAAGTTGTTGCACTTGGTTAAGAGTTCCATCACTATTATAAAATTCTCTTTTTATTAGACCTATTCCTTTTGCATAATAGTCTATTATATAATCAGAGTCTTCTTGATCCGATTGACCTGTGTAAATATATTCGTTTCTGACTTTAAGAACATTAGAAAAAGTACCCATTGGTATTTTAATAGTAGCATTATTGTCTAAAATCTTATATTTAATGGAAAAATTATTACCTTCTATAATCTGCCACTCTAAGTTCTTCTTGATTGGGAACTTAATAACTTGTTGTTTGCTGGTAGATTTACTTCTGGCTATTTTAATTTCTTTATTAAATACTCTATCATATTGGCTAGTATTCTCGATTTCACCTAGTTGATATTTAAATAGACCTTTTTCTGTTTCTTCAAATGCAAATACATCTTTTACCGAGAAAGACTCATCCGAGTCCCCTGATGTATCACCATCAATAAAATTACTATAATTATCATTAATGTGTCTAACATTTACTACTGAATAAAATCTATCTTCTTTAATTTCAGGAGAATACGTCTCCATAACAAATTGCTTATCTTCTTTTGGCATGTAACTAGTAGTATGATGATATGTAACTTGTTCATCGGTTGTTGTATAATCTTCATTTTTAACTTTATCTTTATTATTTCCTTCAATAAGAGGCATATCTATAAATAAGAGTCTTGTATTGATCAAACCTTTTCCTTCTTGATAGTAATAATGAGTAATTGCAGACTCATCTGATTTATCCGTAATAACATATAAGTTGTTTATTTTCCGTTTATTCAATTTCATCGAACCATTTTTTAATTCTAACTTAAACTTTCTAGAATCCGTTTTCCACTCTTCGCCCTTTTTGATATTTAAATTAATGATGAGTTCTTTTTTATTATTTTTGTATTTATCAATTACATTTTTTTTACTATAAGGAAACATATTTGTTGAATCTTTATTCATTAATTCATATAAACCATTTTTATCTTCATAATAAATATGTGTCATTTTTTGACCGTCTGATATAACAGTTGATTGAACAAATCCCTTATTAAAATACAGATAATGTTCCTCCATTGAACCTGAAGCTGTCATAGTTTCTAAATTTTCTTCTTTAAAAATCCCACCAAAATCATTATCTCCATAAGTATCAAATGGAATTTGATACCGATATACAGTTGGCATATTAGGTAAGAACTTAAAAGGTTTGTGTTTTTCGATAGAACATCCTAATAACGAAACACATATAGCTAAAACTGTTAGAGCTAATAGTTTATTTTTAGTTTTCACGAAAATTGCACTAAATAATATTTTATACTTTTTCAAATGTTTCTCTCTTTCTAGCTACCAATCTTTCAAATTTAAAGATATTTGCTAAGATATTTTACTTAATTTTAACAATTAATGCCCTCATATTTCCAAGGCAAATAATACCATTTATTCCTCAAACTAATTCTACTAACTTGACAAATAACACAATAATATAAAATAGCTGCTTAATAGCAGCTCGTATTGTTTCACTAACGCGCCAGATAGTTTCATAAGGTTTTAACAAACGTTAGTTACTTAAGAACAATTATAAAAAATTAACTATTTACCAGTTAAAATTAACTTTCGTGTTTTAACATTATAAATTTTGTAGCTAATTTCAAACATATGGTCCTTTGTAACTGTCACTTTACAATAATAAGGTATTGCTTTTCCATAAGCATCCAGGGTAGGGATATCACTGAAAGTAAAGATTTCATCAGTATCCATCATTTCAAAGTCCGCGGTTGATGAACGGCTTGATGAATCTATTTCAATAACACATCGTCCACTGACAACATCATATTGCTTTAGCACAACATATTTAAGGCTTGGAAGTGTAATCCATAAGAGTAAACTTCCCAGTAGAAAGCCTCCAAGGCTTTTAGCTACAGTTGCTAATGGATACTCTTTATCAACCCACATCGCTATAAAGGAATATACAGTTCCTACTACTATTAATATCCCTATTATGAGCATAAGGTAATACATTAACATTATTTTCACTTCCTATATCAATTGAATGAATTGAATTTTCTCCTACCGAAGTATCAATTCTCATCTTTCTATTATATCATCCCTCCTCAGTTATCCTGTTTAAGAGTTAAATAAAAAATGAGTTGCCGAAGCAACTCAAGTTATAAAACTAATGCGCCAGTTAGTCGAATTAGGTTTACTTTTAAAATCAATTTCATAATGTTTATCTAATCAATATAAAGCCATATATTAACGCTTAATGGAATTAAAATTAAATGATCCATAAATATCATCCAAGTAAATTTATTATTCTCTTCGAACGAAAAAATGCGAAAAATAAAATTTAATATAACCAATCCTAAAATACTTATTATTAATAGGTAAGCAATATATATCATATTTAAAGTTGAAGTAGGCGTTGAAGGATCATCACTTGCGAACCCAATCAACAGGAATAATGCATGACTTAAAGGGAATACAACAAAAAAAGAAAGTATGTAAAGTATAGTGCTTAGTTTTATTTTCATATAAATAAACTTCTCCTAATATTAAATAAAGCTTTCGATCTATTATAACAGTTTTAAAACTTTACTGATTTATTCTACCAGTTAGAAAATAAAAAATGAGTTACCGAAGCAGCCCACCATTGTACATCTAACGCATCCGTTAGTTGCATAAGGTTACTCAAATTAATTATTCTAAATATCTTTTTACAACTTGTTGTTGTTTTTTATTAAGAGATTCAAAATTTGAATAGAGATTTAGTTTTTTTAATAATTTATCATAAATGTAGTATCCTTTTTCCCCTTTAAAATAATATAATCTATAAAATTCTTTAAATTGGGTTATCGAGGAATCTATTAGTTCTTGATTCTTGTAAAATTCTACAGTATTCACTAGATCTGTCAACTTATCATTAGGAATTGTTTTTATGACTATTTTTAATTCCTTATTTAATTTAATGATGTGATTTATGACAAACTCTCTGTTTCTTTTATTTACACTGTTAGCAAAGTAAAAAAATATTAATAGTAAAATTAAAAATATACTTCCGAACAAGTCCAACTTTTTATCCTCCTAAAAAAGCCATTTAGTTATTAAAATAATATTACCATTTTTGAATAATACTTTTTAATGTAAAGGTTTCAAAAAAAACATACTAAGATTAGTAGTGTAAACCAAGGCATTGGTTAGCACTACTATTTTTTATATAGTAGAAGTGAAGAATAGGTCGGGTAGTCTATGGGATCTTTGAATCTGTAATAAAAACTGACCTACTTCACTTACCTTATTTGAATCAGGTTTAAGTATGTTGGATCCTTTGAGATCGTGTATAAGAAATGGGAATCGATAAGTGTAAGTTGAAGACTTCAAAAGATTCTTGGCGTTAGGAGAGATTTTATGAAACATGTTATTGCGTTTGACATAAGTATGGGGAAAAGTTTTATGGTTATTTACAACCCTTTAAAGCAGTGTGTATTTGAAGGAGAAATCAATCATTCTCGGGTAGATTTGATTAATTTGAAAGAGAAAATTGAACATTTAATTCAAGCGTATGGAGAACTTCCCGAAATCGTATTTGAGTCAACTGGTGTCTACTCAAAACCTTTAGAACGTTTTATGAAGGAGAACAACTTCTCATATTGTTTATTAAATCCATTAGAAGCTAAAATGCAATGCGAATCCTTACGGATTTATAAGACAGATAGAAGTGATGCTCACAAGCTAGCTTTAACGCATTTTACTTTAGAGAGAAGAACGGAAGTTCAATCAGACACTATTTTTAGCCAACTTAAATCTCTTTCTCGTTTTTACAGTGAACTTGATGATGAGTTAAGTGTGATTCGAAATCGTCTACATAAAGTTATGCAGGAAACCTTTCCAGAACTTGAAACCATATTTAAATCAAAATCTGATTTATTCCTGAATATTGCACAGCTATTTCCTCACCCTGATTATGTGTCTAAGAAATCAAAAACTATTATTAAAAATAGAATTATCGCAAATACAAACAAACGGATTTCTTTAATAAAAGCTGAAACAAAAGCATTAGAGCTAATTGAAGCTGCGGAACGGTCCTATCCAGCTGTCTCATCAAATGATGTTCTTTGTGATCATGTTAAAGCTTATGCAAGTCGATATCAAGATTTAGTAAATCAAAAGGAAAAAAGTATTAAAAAGATGATTCAGCTGGCTCAAAAAAGAAAAGAATACGAGATTCTTATTAGTATTCCAGGAATTGGACCCAATTCAGCTGTTAGACTGATGGCAGAAATAGGTGAAATTAAAAGGTTTTCTAATAATAAACAACTCAATGCATATGCAGGGATTGATATTCGTCGTTTCCAATCTGGTAAAACATTCTACAAAGATAAAATCAACAAACGTGGTAATAAACACCTGAGAAAATTATTGTATATCATCATTCAAAACATGATAAAGATGCGACGTTTCGGTCAAAACCATCTTGTGGAATACTATGACAAATTAAAAACGCAACCCTATAACAAGTGTCATAAAGTTGCGTCCATCGCTTGTGTGAATAAACTATTAAAGAATATATTCTTTTTAGTCACTCACGATATGAACTATGATTACAGGCTGGCAACCACATCATAGTCACCCTTTCATTTTAACATATATCTAGACCTATTCAAAAATTCCAAAAGACTAGGTCTATTTGTCATTTCCAATTTTAATTAACATCATAAGTTTATTAGAATTGAAGAATTAGAGTCAAATAATATTAAAATATCCATTGACTAATCGTAAGAAAATAGACTACCTTAGCAGTCTATCGTTTTCCAACTAATGCGCCAGTTAGTTCAATAAGAATTATTGACTAAATTTATTTTCACTTGGTTTTGCTAAAATAATTGATATCAAGAATAAGACAAAACCACCACCAATAGAACCAATTAATGCTGAATCAATTTCCGAGTCAAAAAAGAAAACTTTAACTAAACAATATGCGATAGAAAATGATACAGCTTGAATGATATTTATATAGACTCTCTTTTTAGAAATCATATTTACCTCCATTTGTTTATACCAAATATTCCTTTTTAATATTTCAACAATGTTATTAAAACTCCTTTATCTTATTTAGCAAAGTTGACATGACTATAAAAAGAGGATGATCGATTGATCACCCTCTTTGTGTTGTTCAACTAACGCGCCAGTTAGTTGAAGATTATTTATTTAATTTATATCAGTTTCCTAGAATTGTGATAAACTCATGATTCTTACATTGAGTTCTAATCCATGATTGAAATTCATCAATTAGAACAATTAAATCACTAATATTTTGGTTAATATTTTCCTTAAACTTTGATTCTGTATCTTCCCACAAAAAACCAACCATTGTTTGTATTTCTTCTTCTTTTGGTTCGTCAGTTAAAAAAAGCTTCACATTTTCTAATTGTTCTATAATTAATTCCCATGTATTTTTATCTATTTCACTAACTCCCCAAAGTCCCCAAGGGCTGTAGTCTTTAAATTCCTTCTCAATAGCACGAGACAAATATGTAATAGTTTCCTCTGATAAGTAAATAGATTCTTTATTCCAATGATTACCTGTATTTTTTCCAGGTTTAATTTCTACACATGTACCTTTTAGAGTCTCTACATCATAAAAAATTTTAATTGGAGGTAATTTTAATGATTCTAACTCATTTTGAATAATATCTAAAAGAAAATTACCAAAATCATCAGTAATCATTTCTTGCTCACCCCAGTCTTCACCTATTTTGAAAGAAACAACTGCTGGCTCACTTTCGTCATTGAGTATATTAAAATCTAAGCAATATAAGATTTCGTAATCAATTTCAATAATAGCAAGTAAGTTTTCTGGTAAATTGTTCTCTTTTCTTTGTGACAATGTGAACTGAATCGCATCTGGATTATCAGGATGTGGAGATTTGTAAAAGTTTTCATTAGTAATACCTAATATTTCCCATGTCGCAAAATCACCTGCACCATATTTTCTAATAAAATGGCGATAAGTGTTTGGAAATTTCAAACCTAAAGCAATTTCTGCTTTCTCAATTAATAGGTCCGAACATTCACCAATATAATCGCAATTAACATTGTTTTGTTCCAATAGTACTAAAGCTTTTTCATAATTTGCCCAACTCATTTGTTCTCCCCCAAGATGCTCATTTATTAGTAAGATACCATAAAAATTTGTGTAATTCTTATTACAATAAACAGTCTGTTTGTTTAATAAAAAAAGACCGACTAATCGTCGATCATGTTGTTCAACTAACGCGCTCGTTAATTGAACAGCCTAGTAAAATGTTCAGTACTTTTTATAAAAGCCTTGAATTACTATCCTTGTCTTATAATTTTCTTAAAATTATCTGGTCTATGCTCTTTAATTTTTGAAACTAATTCACCATAAATAGTAACTGACTGTTCCCAAGGATGAGCTAAATATCCCCAGGTGACATTTTCATTTACAAAAAAGTAATAATCTCCATCTGGAAACAAAGGTATTGGTAATTCATTTACATCTAATAAATCTTTTCCTTTGTAGCACGTATGATTCCAATCTAACGCATAAATTGTTTCACTTTCATTTGTGCAATTTTGAAGTGCTTTTAAAATCAGTTCATCATCTTCTTCGGACCAATCCCCTTCTGATATATCAAATGTAATATAAGGTGATGGTAAAATAAATGATGGAAAATTAGTAGTACTTGGATTAAAATTAATTACCCTATCAAAATTATTCCAAATTTGGTTTCTTTCTATATTATCTAATGGTATCCATTTAGGAACATCTGCTACAATCCCATTACCCGGTAAGGGTACAACAAACCACTCATTATCACCGTATCCTTCACCATCTCCGGCTCTCCAACAAATATTTGATTCATAGTTACCATTTATAAATAAGATTTTTCCTGATTCAAAAGTTATTAAGAGGTGAGGAGCAGTATCTCCTAATCTTATATCTAATATTTCTTCTCTTCTTAAATCGAAAAGTAACTTATATTGTTTATCTTCTGATAAACTTTCTATTTCTTTTTCTCTATTTGGAAAATCAGTTGTATTAGGTAGAAATATACTCCACTTCGCCTTGATATCGATCCATAATAATTCAGGATCTGGATTAGAGTAATGTTTAAAATACACAAATGTATTTTCAGAGCTCAATCCAAATCTAATTCCATCTAATTGACTACCAATAAACATTCTCTTTAATGCATTTAGTGCAAATTGTTTTTCTTCTAATTCCATAAAATGACCTCATATTATACTTTTTATTAATTATTCCTTGATTGATTATATCATCTCTTTTTTAACTAATCTGCCAATCTGTAAAATAAAAAAAGAACTGCAGAAACAGTCCTTTATTTTTTTAACTAAAGTGCCATTTACTGCAACAAAAAAACGAGCTGCAAGCAACTCGTTTTGTAGAACTAGCGCGCCAGTTAGTTGTACAAAAAATATGTATATTACTTTACTAGACTTCCAATCAATACCTTAGCCAACTCATCTACACTTTTTACAATATACGTAGGATTTGAATGACTTAGTTCATCAAATGAACCATATCCATAAGTAACTCCAATAGAGTCTATTCCAGTATTAATTGCTCCAATAATATCGTGCTTCCTATCACCAATCATTATAAAATCATTTAATTTATACTCTTTGTACTTATCTAATATGTATTGTATAATTTCAGTTTTTGATGTTCTAGTTCCATCAAGATTGCTTCCCACAACAAGATCAAAGTAATGATCAATATTAAAATAATTTAGGATTTCCTCAGAAAAAACAGTAGGTTTTGAAGTTGCAACTACTAAAGTAAATTGTTGTTCTTTTAACGTTTTTAATAAAGATGGAATGTTAGAATATAATTCATTCTCAAACATTCCCTTTACCTTAAACCTTTTAAGGATAAACTATCTTTAAGTTTAAATCAGACACTTCAGGAAAGTTTATCCAGAAACTATTTATATCGGTTTGTATTTTTACCTCTAACCTTCTACCTTTAACTCCTTCAAATTCTGCTATTAAAACTACATAATTACTGCTTGGAGAGATTGTCCAAAGGTAATTTTCTTCATTAACTACTATTCTTCTTGAACTTTTTTTACTCAGTGTCATAATTTAACCGTCCATATAAATTTGGATTTTATACAACTAACGCGCCAGTTAGTTGTATAAAAATCAGGTTTTTTCTTAATTCTTAAAATAGGTATTTGTAATTATTTTCCATTATTTTGTATAAATTACCATAATTATCCTTTAATATTGATTACCGTGGTACGATTTATAGAATATAAGGGGTAATAAAATGTTAAAGAAAATTTTTGGTATCGTAACATTTTTAGGGGTTTCATTGGGAGTAAGTATTAATTCAGCTTCTGCACCACCTTTACTACTTTAGAAGTTAAAGAGGTTCAATCTGAATTAGGTGGAACAGAATCAATTACAGCATCTCAAACAACAACAACAACAACAACAAAAGATCATGGTGGAAGCTTTATGTACATTACTACCTTCCAAAAAGGGTATAGTTCAAGTAAAACTGCTACTTTCGATGGAACAATTCTTACATTAATTGCTTCTACACCAGTAGATGTCGATGGGGATACAATTGTTGACGGATTTTTATATAAATGGAATGCTTCAGGAAAACAATCAGGTCTATTTAAATATCAAGCAACATCTCAAAACTCACCATGGAACACAATGAGTGATACTTTAAACATTCAATAATTAGAGAGAAGGTATTTTATGCGCGTTAACTCATATTCTGTTCATGCATTTTCTAGTCTAAAGTCTAATCATTTGATTGATAAAAGTAAGTATAAAATTGAATATGACGAAAGTAATTCATTGAATAATATAACGAAATCTACTTTAGATAACAAATTTAATTTTTCAAATATTGAATACGGAGAGTTAGCTAAAAATATTGATGTTACTAATTGTACTAAGGAAGAAATTCAAAATTTAAGTTTAGATTTATTTAAGAGTGGAAACATTACCGAGAAAGAATTTGCTAAAATGGGGTTATTAATTTTAGCAAACGATTTTGAAACGTATAGAGATGTATTACCACCAGGTTCGCAAGACCGTTTCTTCCCAACCTCAAATGGTAGAAGGAACTGGCTAGCAGCTTTTAATAGTCACTTAAAATTAGAAAAAAGTAGTTTTTCTGAAGGACTTCAAGACAGTGTTAAAGTAACTGAAATTTTAAATAACATCGATAAACATAGAATAAAACTAAGTTCATTTAATGAAATGTATACTAATCATAAAAAATAATATAAAATCGTACCTCTTAAAGATGGTAAAAGGGCAACTGAAAAAGTTGCCCTTTTTTCTATTTACAATGATGTTTTAACTTCTTCAACTTTTACAAAATCAGTTTTATCTTTGTAATCCCTATCCATACTCAAGGTCCTCAACTAACGCATCCGTTTGTTGAATAAGGAAGTATATAAATCTTTAATTTTTTTATCGTTCTATCTAAAATTCTTTAAAGTATAAATCTTAATACTCCATACACACCTATTCAGCAACATTACTTTCAGAGTGTTGTTAAAAACCTCTATAAATATTAAATATTCGTAAAATTCGGTATGTTATAATTATTCTAAAGACATTTTCTTTCAAAGGAGCATCTTAAGCCATGAAATTGATTCAACACATTAACTATTCTCTGAATAAGAATGACAAAATAGATATGATATTAGACAAAATAGAAGATGCATTAAATAGACATAGAAAAGAAGATACAAAGAACTACTTCTTTATCTCGGATTCTTCATACACATACGAAGGGAGTGTATCTTCGGTAAGTCGGATACTTAAAAGGTTTCCTGAATTAAAGAAATTTGAAATCGTTTTAGAAGAAAATAACCCAGATAAAATCAGTAGATTCAAAGCGCTAACAAATTTACCTTCTCACAATAAATTCTCATTATATCCAGAATTTAATGGAAAGTGTTTTGAGGATGTTAGTTTTGAGGTGTTAAAGAAAATTGCACTTGGAATACCTCGATCTTACCCTTGCCATAAATCATTATTTGCTTTTTGCGGATTAGATTGGTCTGATGAAAAGAATAACGATTCTGCTTTAGACGATAATTCAATTATTTTGGTTAATAACTGGTGGACCCCAAAAAGAGACATCCTTTTGAATGCCAAAATCGCAAGGGGATTACCAAGTGTTGATTGTTCTACTTTACCATCATTGTCTAAAGACACCAAAGAAACTCTTACCAATCTTGGGCGAATTAAAAGAGATACGTTTGAATGTGTATTTAACGAAGACGAAAAGAATAAAATTGCTGAGGTAACTGCTGCAGGAAATAAACTGTTAGAAACAACATACAGTCGAAACAACATAATGGAATTAATGTCATACCCTTTTGATTTAAAAGAAAAAAAGTCAAGTTCAAGTGAACATAATATCCCTAGGAAGAAAACAATTTCTAGTGTAATAAAAAAACTCGGATATAAACATCTACCTAAAGAGGGTTTTTCAGGCATGCTTGTTTACGGAAAGACTACCGAAAATAACAACAGAATCGTAATTGAATTCGATTCTGGTAAATGGTTCTATGATTTGAGTTGTAATGTTATTTTAGAAGGTCCTGGTTGGAAATACGATTATTCGCACATACCATGCGTAGAGAATTCTTTGGGTGATACATTTCCAATATCTGATGTGGAGACATTAGAAAAAGTTGTTACCAACTTTTGTGTGGTGATAGATTACTTAGAAAATAATTGTTTTAAAGAATTGGATGAATTGCATGGTCCCGCACCTAAATGGTACCTTTATTAATTAAACTACCAAATATTGGAATAGAGGATAGTCGATAAATGATCATCCTCTATTTCTAATTCAACTAACGCATCCGTTAGTTCGTTAGTATAATTTAATTATATTTATTTAACTGTTTTTCAAGACTTTCAATCCTATTTTCAAGTTCAATTATTTTTTTACTTTTGTTTACTCTATATTCCTTAAAGATTATCTTAGTAAGAAATATAATACCAAATATTATTAGAACAAAAATCACTATTTGATAACCTATATCAAACCAATTAATGGCTGATATTGTAACAGTTTCTTTTTCCATAATTTCCTCCATACCATTTAATTCATACTATCTAAAATTATGGATTTTAATTATTTTTTCTCTAAATCGCTAATTCTCTTTTCTAATTCATTCATCTTTTTATTTGATAATCCCTTGATTTTTTTAACAATCTTAAATATTGCATACCCTATTAAAAATAAAATTGCCAAGTCTATTAATGCATTTATTAAACTAAAATTACCCATTAATCATTCTCCTAGAAGCCTTATTTTTATGCGACAAAAATTATTATACTCTATATTCAACTGTACGCCCACTAGCAAAATAAATAGGACTACCGAAGTAGTCCATCCTTGTTCAACTAACGCGCCAGTTAGTTATATAAAATTCTATCTTTTCTTAGTTCGATCCAACACTAATATTCACTTAATATAAACAGCGGATTTATCATATACTCAGTTGGATAAATGTCTTCCCTCATCGTAATTATCCCCACTATAACACCTACGTTACTATTTCGTTTTACTACTTTTACAATTGCAAAGCTATCATTTTCATTTGAAAAAGGGTAGATAATATTTTGAGTATTGAATACTTCGACTTCTATATCAAGAGTATGAAGTTTGTACTCTTTGCCTAGCCAATTAAATCGATAACAGTTGAATGCATTGTGTTCTACCAAATAAACTAACCTTTCCTTTGTTAAAGATAATTCTATCCCTCTTAAATTACCATTTTTATCAAGTTCATTTATGAACTCAGCGTCTATTTCTTCTCCTCTAAGTGCCTTCTTATAAGTCTTGTTAGATAATTTCATGTTGCTTAACTTGTATTTAATATCATCCCTAAATGAATTAGGTATAATTAACTTTGATTTATCTACATAATTAGTCAACTTGTTTTCCTTATTTTGGAAGTAAAGTAGTCTATCGTCGGAAGGTGGTATTACATAATAAAATCCCATATCACATGTTGCATCACAAGTTATTATCAAATATTTCACCTCTAATTTTTATATTTATCATCCTCTTTTCTATAGGTATTCAAAATTCTTATTTAACAATCCTGCCAAATACTTAAATAAAATAAGCAGCCAATAACTGCTCTGGATCTTCAACTAACGCGCCAGTTAGTTGTATATGGATTAATTAAATTTAACAGATCAATTAATAAATTTCATTCGTCTTTCATCAAATGTTTTTTCATCATCAGTTCCGAATCCAAAACCATCTTTGATCAACGAATTAATAGGTGGTAGGGTTTCCGTTACGATTTTCCATTTACCATTTTCCAGAACAGTGGTAATAAAAATATAGTTAACTCCATTAAGTTGATACTCATTTTCTTTATAAACTTTGTAATCAACACCTACATAAAACACTCTAGGATTCTTATATTTTTCTATATAAACAGACGCTAAATATTGTGAAGCATACGAATAAGGTAACTCTTTCCATAGTTTCAACTTTGCTTGCTGTCTACCAAACAGACCATACTTGTATTTTTGATTATGCTTACTTTGAATAAAACCAAGCAACTCTGAATCTTTTACCCACAAGTTAGGAATCGAATACCAGTTATGTTTATCGATATCGTTTATATATTGTTTAACGACATTAAACGGTTCGTTCTTTTTTTGTGCTTGAACAGAACTTGTTAAGATTACAAGCAGGAAAAGAATCGAAAAAATGATGATAGTACCTCTTACTCTTAGCACGGATTTTCCTCCTATAAGTTTTATAGGATATTTTTCCCGACTAAGATTTTCCAATTCAACTAAAGCGCCAGTTAGTTGCATAAGAAATTATGTTAATAAGCAATTTATTCAGTTTTTATTCTTAGTTTTTCTAGTTCTGATAATAAAGATTCATCTACATAAAAGGTTGATTCTTTTCCTTCATATTGATCAGGCTCATACACAAAGTTTGGTACGAGAGGATCTGATTTACTAAATCTAAAATAAATTTTTATACTATTTTCATTTTTTTTATAAAAAATTTTATCTTTATTGCGATACATTATTTTACAAAATCCTTCTTCATCTGCTATTTTAAATTTTGTATTATTTGTAATTACTAAAACATAATCTGCTTTCGAGTTTACATCACTATCTATTAAATAACCCCAGTCTAACTTATCTGCAGAAATTGATTTTCGTTCATCACTGCTAAAAAACAAAAAATTTACTAAGAAACCTATAAAAATTAGCCCAATACATATGAAAAAAATTTTTATTTTAATAAAATTCGCCTCCTAGCTTGTTAGTTTAATACGTACTAGAATAATGATTTTTCATTTAAAAAAGCTGCAATATAGCAGCTAATGTTCTTTAACTAACGCTATCAATAGTTCAATAAGAAAAGAAGATAGAATAAATTGCTACGGAGATAACTCCTATGAACAATAATATTATTCCAACAAAAACAACTCTGTTATATAATCTAAATCTAAGTAATAGTTTTCTTAATATATAAAAAGAATAAAATACTATAATTAAAAAAATTAAAATTACTAAAATTAAATTTAATAAACCGTATCCATCTCCGAGATATAGCGTGGCTCTCGATCCTTCTTCTTTAATAATAAACACCTCTAAATGAATATTTTTTCAAGTTTGTCCGTTCCGTTCTTCCATTTCATGTAATTGATCAAATTTATCATCTAACATATTATAGCATTCTAATTCAACAATTCGGCAGTTAGTATAAAAAAAGAACTGCATAAGCAGTTCCTGGTTGTTCAACTAACGCATCCGTTAGTTACATATCATTGTTAACTTTTTATTGAAGGGAATCACTGTTTGAAAAAGAGTTTTTGCTCTACCTCCTACATTGAATACGACTTTCTTTTCCTGAGATACCTTTTTCTAATGAGACATTAGTAATTTTAACACCATTTTCTGGCGTATCGGACAACGTTATACGTATTCTATCATAGGGAACATCGCCGTGATGGGCTCCATAGTTTAAAGCACTTGCTTGAACGATATGTCTTCGAGTGTCACCAGCAATTCTTTCAATACTGTCTATCCTTGGACACATAATAAAATCAGAGTATTTATTATCAAGATAAGTAAAATACCTGAAATATAATGTTTCATCATATAACTCTTCTTTAGGGGCTCCATAGCTTTCATTTTTCCACCCCACTAAAAGCCAATCATATAGTGCTTCTGATTTTAACGGTACTTTTACATTATTGTGGGTATATAAAACCTCACCATCTACTATTGTGCAAGTATTTCCACCGTTTTTAATACAGTGGAAAATAGGTTCTATAAATGCAATATCGCCGTTTTGCATTTTAACGATAAGTTGTACTGGAGATTTATAAGATTCAAAATTGGTAACACCATTGGCTGGTCTTGATGAGTTAATCCAATTAATAACCTTTCCGATAATAACTTCTTCATAACCATCATTTATTTGAAATATCCGAGATCCTCCAGATAACTGCTTTACTTGTACAGAATTAACTTCCTCAGTTTTTAGTGGGCGAATTCCATTCAATCTTGGCTTGGCATCAGCCTTTACTAATAACATAGGAGAAAATATTAGAGAAAGAAACAGACCAGTTATTACTTGTCTTTTCAAGAATTATGCCCCCTTTAGATATAAGGTTTTAGATATTTTCCCCAAATATTAATGCTGAATACTTAATTATCAAAAACAGATAGTTGCCCATAAAAAAAAATCGACTAAACAGTCGATCATTTGTTCAACTAAAGCATCAGTTAGTTGAAGAGGTAAGGGAATTCTAAATTGAAGAATTCTCCAATTTATTTTTATTGAAATGAACCCTCCATGATAAAATCCGGACGATTTTTTATATATTCTATCTTTTTTAATTGGTACATATTCTCCTTCAACTGATATGAAATAAGAATCCCACCTTCTGGAGGAGGGGAAAGATGACCGCGCATATAAACCACAAGCTCGTTTTTAAATACAGAAAATTCAACGCTCTCTTCTCCCATGGATTTATCGATCTTATCAACTATTTTCTTCTTACCTATTGTTATTTCCACTTTGTCATTTGATAACTTTTTAGTTTTTACATTCTTATATATAATCGCCTCTGGATTATCAACTAATTTCTCTTCATATATTTCTCCAATATTTGTCTTCGTTTTATGTAATACATGAACTTCTGTAATCATAATGCCTGTGCCATGTCCAGTGGTTAAAATGATGACTAACTCTTCTTTTCCATCCTGGTTAATATCTTCAAAAAATAATCTAGGTCCAAATGAAGGAAAATCAGAATTTCTCCAATATGGATACCAACTAACCTTTCCATCGATCTCCAATCTAAATTTTTCTAAATTCCCTTCCCTTTTTGTAGCATAAAGAGTTGCTTTTGCTTTCTTTAGTGTGGCCACTACTTCAGATTGCGGTTCTCCTTTATTTGAAATATGAATCGTCTTATTTTTCTCGTCATAATCGACATCTAGTTTAAGTTCGCTACTTATTGAATGAATAGAAACGAAGGGCAACCCTTCTATGATTCGTACAATGGAATTAGTTCCGAAAACGGGCTGTCCATTCAGAAACACCTTAAAAGGAGTCGCAGCATAAGCAACTGGACCTACAATTATAAATATCAAAATAAATATGGTTAAATACCATTTGGTTTTCATCTAATCAACAGCCTTTTGAGTATTTTTTTGCTATTATGTTCCCCAGGCTACACCTTTACTATCAAAAAAACTACTCTTATAATGAACTTTGCTACCAGTTAGTGCAGCAAAAAAGACTACCGATGTAGTCAATTGATGTTGAACTAACGCTAAGTTAGTTCAATAAATTTTAATCAGCTATATTAATAATTTTTAGCATTTTAGAAAATCCTTTAGTAAAAGGAGTAGGTATATGAAAAAATTACTAGGCTTTTTAATTTTATTTGTATCTTTAATGTTTGTTATTGTGACACCAATTTCAGCAATGCAAACTCGTGGTGATTATTCACATGCTAATGAACATCAAAAATTTAAAAGTGCTAATAAATTTTATACAAAAATGGTTTCAAATGATCCAAATGCTTACACCGAATATTCAAATGCAACCATAAATATAAGAGCTTTAATCTTATATAAAGACTTACCAGGTTTACTACAAAATAAACTAGGAGTCTATAAACGTATTGTACCATTAGAAACATTAACGAAAGATACAAAAATACATTCAAAAAGACAAGTTTATTTATTTTTAACATCAAGAGAATCCAGAAAAGAATCAGAATTTAAATATACAATTATTGATGCAGAGACATGCATCGGAATAATTGGTGGAAGTGCAAGTGGAGGTTCATTAATTAAATAAGAACAGAACATCCTCAATATGGATGTTCTGTTACTCTTTCTACTTAGCTGACCTTACTTTAAAAAAGTGTCTCATAGCATGTTTTGCTATGAAACTAAAGCGCCAGTTAGTTCAATAAGAAATATTAATTTACAAATAACTCTTCTTTCTCTTCTTTACTTAAACCACTAAAGAACTTCTTATGAACTCTCAATTCCTTTTCTTTTTTAGGAAAGATCCTTTCAAACCAAGTTACTCCCATAGGAGTATGTTCGGGTTGAGCATTAACCTTATCCAGAAACCATTCGTACTCTGCAATTACTTCATCATTGATGGTAGTAACATCTTTTTTTCTACTTATAAAATCAAGCTCTGCTAAATCTTTCGCAGTTATATGACCATCAATTTTCTTTACTACTCCAATCTCAGAAGGCATACGCTCTTTGTTTAATGAGACAAAGTAATGAAAACTACTTGGTAGTCTAAATAGGCCTTTCTTTGTATCCTTTTTACTTGCTATATATAACCATTCTCCTTTATTAGCGAAACAGTTAAGGTCCTTTTCATTAATCCCTAATAACATTTTTTCATATTTTTTCATAGGTCACCTCGTTAAATGTGTATGTTTATTATACCAATTTAAGTTGAACTATTCTGTTAGTTATCTAATAAAAAAAGCTGCATTTTAGCAGCTCGTGATCTACAACTAACGCATCCGTTAGTTCAATAAGAAATTTCTTTAATATAAAAGCTCTGTTGAATTTAATGTTGTTACTGTTACTAATCAGGGGGAAACTTTCTCTGTTTTCCCAACCTATCCTGTTATTTTAATATTAATCTCTCATTGTTTTTGAATTGTTTATAGTCATTAATGACTTCCTTATGAAATAATTGCCAAAATTCATTAGTGTTTTGAGGAATTTCGTCTATAGAAAAAAATTCGGCATCACTTGTTTCATCTGTACATTTAATCAAAGAACCCTGCCATTTATCAACCAAGAACAAGAATTCAAATAATTGGTACTCATCACCAAACTTATTTTTCTGACCATACTTCGGATTAGAATAGATTGCAATTACTTTTCCAGAAATTACTTCTAAACCTGTTTCTTCTTTTACCTCTCGAACTAAACATTCGAAAATAGATTCATCTAATTCTATTGAGCCAGCAGGCATCCCCCACCTACCTCCACCTTTTCTCTCAATAAAGAGGATGTTTCCCTTCTGGTCTTCTATAATTGCCCTAATTGACGGGACTATTAATTTTTGATTACCTACAAGATTTCTTAGTTTTCCGATATAAGACTCTTCCCAATTCATTGTTAATCCCCACTTTATCATCATTATCGTCAATAAAAAACGATCTTCGTTCACAGAAACTAATTCAGATAAATATAGTGTTAGTTTCATAAGGATAATATGGATTACTAGTTGAATACACTCCAGTTTATTACCTCTGCTTCTAATACACTTACTTCTCCTAAGCTTAGAATGTGAGGAATAAATGGAAACACTCCAAACTTATTGCCTTTCTTATTTTCTTCCACATAGTAATTTCGGGTATCTATTGGAAACTCAGTAATTTCTTCATATTCCTCTATATCTATAAAATGAACATCTTCGCTATTTATTCTCGCAGCAGGTCCTATATAATTTTCTTTACTGTATAAATAAACCACATTCTTATTATTTACTAAGTTTTTAGTCGGGATTTTATAAAACATTAAATCCATTTTTACTTTAACACCAACAGTTCTAAGGGCATCATAAACAAGATGTGGATGTAAAGGTAGTAAATGAATAACATCATTCCACAGGCAATTCAATTTTGGAATTTCTTTTTCCAAAAGTTTTGGTCGTTCAGGGTGGTCATAGTACTTTTTTGCATAATGTTTATATAGTTCTGAATCCATAAGCTTTATTTTATTTAAGGACATAAGTGTTTCTCCACTCATATTTTTTGGAACCATATGATAAACGTATTTAATAAAATCTCCCCCTTTTTCCATACTCTTTCATTATTCTATTTTTAGTTATTTAGTCCTTCAAATTGAACTATATTGCCAGCACACAAAAAAAAGACCGACTTATTTGTCGATCGTGTTATATAAATAAAGCATCCGTTAGTTAAAGTCCTCTTTGGATTGTCTTGTTGAATAATCAATAGAATTGGCTATTTGAACTAATATTTCAGGGGTCACTTTTTCCGAGATTTTTCCGTTTGCACTAAATATATAATTGAAATTACCTCGTTCAAATACTAATAGATTGGCACCTCTAATATTCATATATGTTGCCTTTTCTCCGTTCTTAAGTTTATATACTCTTACTACGTCCTTATCAAATATTTTCATCCTATACTCTGAAGGCCTTACATTAATAAAGAAATGATTTCCTGATGACTCCTCATTAATAAATTCCATTTCAAACGAGTCATTCTGTTCGCCTTCCAAATCATTAAATCGTCCAAAAACATGAGTAAATGGAATTGGTGGGACTCTCAATGGTAGTTCTAAGTTATGTTTAAAATGTTGTTCAAATGCTTTTACAGCTTTATCGACGGATACATATCCAAGTTCGGAATAAGATTCTTCTAAGGTGCGAGTTTTATGGTTTGAGTTTGCATAAACCGTACCATTAAATGATACAAAAATATATGTCAAAAATATAAATATAAGAGAAATAAACTTATTCAACATAATCACCCTTTTTCTATTTATTGATTATTTTATCCAAGCCTATTCCTACTATCCTTATAAAACGAATCTGCCAGTTAACCAACAAAAAAAGAGTTACCGAAGTAACTCATGTAATGCAACTAACGCATCCGTTAGTTACATAAGAATTTGATATTTTAAAGCCTTTTAATCCCACTGATTAAAAATTACATCACCAATTCTGTTGGGTTGCCAAAAGGCTATTTGTTTCAATTCTGCTCTATTCAAATCATTTTCATTTTCTATAATATTCTTTTTTGATCCTAACTTTATATTCAATGGTTCGTTTAGCTCATTTGTACTTAAAACTCTATAAAAAACGTTAAACTCATTTACTAATCGTGGTTCATCAATAAATTTAATTTCACCTAAATCAACATTTGTAGCAAAAGCTACAAATGGATAATGGCTATTCAATAGAATGTAAAAATGTTTACTGAAAACATTAACTTCCACAATATAGAAATTCGTATCTATTTGTGGTTCTGTAAATTTTATCACTTTCCCTCCATTACTGTTTATGATACTATGACAAATCTTTTTAAATTGTTTACCATCATTATTGGGTGGCCTATCTTGTTTTTCATAATTGCCTGTAATACCGTTAAGAAGTATCATCAACTAACTCCTTCTTTAATTTAAATACCCTTTTGTAAATAAATAAGTCCGTTTATATTTTACTAACGCGCCAGTTAGTTATATAAGAAATACTAAGTTTAATTTATTTTCTCCTAGCCCATATGCAAGTAGAAAAATGTAGACTACTGAGCAAATTGCAATAAAGTTAAAAGCTATGGGTACCCATTTTACTATCCCCTTTTTACCCTTTAATCCTGTTAAAGATCCAATTACAGGCAAAACAATCAATGAAACGATTATTAATCTTCCAAATTGACCGAATGATCCATATGAGCCATTAATTAGTAAATATGACAATAGTATAAATACACCTAAAGATAGAAAAGAAAATACACTGTATTTATTCATTAACTATTACTCCATTCCTTATGTAATAAATCCCTTTATAAAATTTCCAAATTCTTACATAAGTATATTTCCATTTGCTTGTTTTAAATTCCTTTATTTCCTATATCAATTAAACATCCTTGTACATTTTGGTACTAAAAATGGTGCAATAGAAAACATAACCTTATTTATTTAACGCGCCAGTTAGTTACATTAGAAAAACTTAAATTCATCTTATATACAAATTACTTTTATGCGCCAATTTTTCGTATTCTTTGAACATTAGTTCCTTTTTTGAATATAGAGGTAAACTAAGATCATAATTTCCAATCAAGACCGTTTCCGTTTTTGGAAAATAGAATGTCGAAAGTACATCTTCCCTTGCAATTAACTTAACAAGAGTATATAAAACTTTTAAATCATATACTTTTAAGAAATACCCATCATTTAATAAAATATTTAAAAATATTGTTCGATCTTCTGGTTCATCTTCCTTTATTACTCTATTAATTACACTATTCTTGTTAAATTCATTCAAAAATTTATCGATTTTAACAAAGACAGGTTCACCATGATTTAACCGAAAAACATCACTGATGAAATTCAGGTATTTACCAACATGTTTTTGTCCGAAATCATCAATCCATAAGTATTTTCTTGCCTCGTTCTCTGATAAACAAAAGCTAAAAACATCTAAGATTCCAATTCCTTTAAAAATAGATTCAGGTGTCTCAAGAGTATCTACTTTTAAAGAACCAAAAATTTTATACAATAACCTTAGATCATTTAGTGTAGCACCTAAGAATCTTTTGTTTATTTCTTCTTTCTTCATTACATCACCTTAACTTATCTATTAATTACTTAATTATAAATTATATCATTCCTTGTTGAACTATTCTGCCAATTAATTGAACAAAAAAAGCCGCAATAGCGACTCGCGATCTTGTTTAACTAACGCGCCAGTTAGTTGAATTTGTATTTAATTTAATTACGTTTTACTAAGTCTGGATCTAGTGCTACAAAATGTGGCCCAGCACAGTCTTCTTCTTTAATCCCTATTTCATGATTATTTTTACAAACAATATTATGTCCATTATCTCCGCTTAATCCACAACAACCACTCAATCTATCTGGATTCGGGTGAGGTCTTGAATTAATTAAATCTTTAATATTAATAATAAAGAAATCTTTTGTATTCAATACAGAAGGAGTTCCATGAAAGTACCTACCAATTGGAGAGAAATCAAGGATATAGAAACCTTTGCGAATATATTCTTGGTCACCATTACTATACAATAATTTGATATTTTTCAATTCCTCTAATTCTTTAGAAACATTTATTCCACAGGTTTTACAAATCAGCTTCATCTGGTTGTACACTCCAATTCTTCTTTACAATTATTATGAAAATAATTGTAACATTTCCTTAATGATTTAGGTTAAATAATAAAATTTCTTATTCAACTAATCCCCTTTTAGGGTAACAAAAAAAGAGCCACTCTGTGACTCTGGTTATTCCAGTAACGCTTTCGTTAGTTGTACAACAGTATATTTATAATGTTAATAACAGCTAATTATTATTATACAATTTTTAGTTCAACCAATATCGCAATAATTCCTATAGTTAATAGTGCCAAACCAAGTAAAGCATATACAATTTTAGTAACCCACCAGGGTAACTTAGGGAGTGTTACTCTTAAAAATTCATCCATAAAAGTACCATTTACTAAAGTTGAAGTCCACTTAGGAATATCACTTTTATGTCGTTCTAAATTATAAAGGTATGCATTCACACATCCTACAATTCCACCAATTAGAAATATTAGTGCTACAATCCAACCCCACATATTATCACCTTTTTATAATTTCGTTCCTGCTTTCTGTAATGTTGAAGTTATTGGCTTCACAACAATGCAGCTCATGATCCTAATCTTAAACTCTTGCGGCCGTTAGTTCAATAACATTAATATCCAAGTTGTTGCTTTAGTTATAAAATGACTCAAGTTCCTTTATCCATTGTTTGAATACTTTCTCGAATGGAAGATTATTTTTCACTTTAAGATATCGCTTATTTTCGGGAGTCTGTTTATACCATTTAATGTAATCAATGCTTTGTTCCTCATTATCATCAATAGAGAAAGACTCAATAAAAAATACATGATTTTCATCAGATACATAACAATAACCTTCATACATAATATTTTTTATGTGTGCCATTGGATGACCATGATTACGAGTACAAATTTCTAAATTTCCTTTTAATGATTTAAAGATTTCAATAAATTTTTGAAAATATATTTTTCTTACTCTTACCCCAACTGTTGGATAGTAGTTCCTATTTTTTGAACCAGTATACCGTTCTTCAATATATACTTCATAATAATCATCTAAGTTAAAGTTTGGTTCATTCATATCACGCATGTAATAATTATGGTATTTATTTATTATTTTTTCTCTATGATAGTATGGTGCAACGTATTCTCCGTAAAGTAAGAGAATTTTAGTCTCAATTGATTTAGTTTTGAATTCCAATATATTGTTCTCCCATATATAACATTAAAGATTTTTCGTCTCATATTTTAAGCTCAATTATAACATTTCTTATTCAACTATACCTTCAGTTAGTGTAAAAAAAAATCGACTATACAGTCGATCAAGTTGTAGTTAGTTATATAATAAATAACGAAAAATGTTCATGTATTCCAATATTGTTTGCTTAATTGAGCTAACTCGCCATATGTAATTTCTCTCTCATCTTGGTCGTAAATTTTTATGTTTTCTGTTTTTATAAAGAGTTCTCCACCTTTATTTACAGTAGTTAGACACGTTACCACCAGTTTATCTTCAACATCTTTCGCACTTAGAATCTCTAACTCATAATTATTTATAATTTCTAAATCATAAACAAAATTTTCTTCTTCCCAAAATTTAAAATAAATTTCTTCACAATTTATCAATTCACATATAAAATAATTAAAATTTTTATTAATTAACTCAGCTAAATATTCAATTTCAATCTTCAATTTTATTAAATTAGGATTTTTTGAAAGTGGAACAATACTACCATCATGAAAGTTATTGATAACTTTGATTTGATCCTCTAATTTCAATTAGTTCACCATCTTTTTTAAATACTATTAAAGTAATTTTTGTACAACTAAAGCGCCAATTAGTTGAATAAGATATTTATAAGTTTTATTAGTTTTTTGATAAATCAAAGAATATACCAAACATTTCAAATGCTGAATATTCAATTTTATTTCCTTTTTCATCAAGAAAAGTCACTTTATATTTTCTGAAAATTCCACCATCTTTAAAACTACTTGCTTTATAATTTAAATGCCCATCGGGTCCATACCAACCAAATTTATGACCCCTATTATCATAACCTAAATGTTTCTCTGTTTTTAAAAACTTCTCAAAATAGGACCAGCCCAATCCATCTATTATATATGAGCTAATTATTGAATAATAAAAAACTGATATTAATAATACTTTAATTATTTTCTTAAGCGAACTATTCATTTCATACCTCTGTCAATCTTCTTTATTTTAGGTTTTTTATTCAAATCTCTTCTTAGATGCTTTTATTCTATATCTTTAATGGATTAAGGGTAGAAGTCTTACTAAAAATCTGTCACTTCGAACATTATTAAAGATTCTCAGATTTATGAATACTACCACACTGTTTTAACT